>CACWPL010000029.1 GCA_902762785.1 uncultured Ruminococcus sp.
GACCTTCCCGCTCTTCGCCGTCATGACGGTCATGAGCCTCGTCTTCTATACGCCGGTGAACATCTTTGCCCAGAAGATGGGCAAAAAGAAGCTCATCGCATTCGCGTTCCTGTTCTTCGCCCTGACGTTCCTGATCACCGCCTTCGCCGGGATGACGCCCATCCCCGGGATGGTCTACGGCGTCATGATCGCAGTGCTCGCGGCCATCCCCATGGCGATCCTTGGCATTTTGCCGCAGGCGGTCGTGGCGGACATCTCCGAGGCCGACAAGCTCGACACGGGCGAGAGCCGCGCGGGCATGTTCTATGCGGCGCGTACCTTCGCGATGAAGCTCGGACAGTCCGTGGCGATGCTCCTCTTCACGCGCATGGCGCAGATCGGGGCCGACGTCCCCATGGGCGCCCCCGGCTATGGCCTCGGCTACCGCATCACGGCGGCAGCGGCGGCGCTGCTCTGTGTGCTCGGCGGGCTCGTGTTCCTGCGGTATGACGAGCGCAAGGTGCTCGGCCGCATCGGCGAAGCGCTCGGGAAGACCGGCGCGGACAAGTAACGAGAAGTCTCACATCCCACACGATAAGGAGGACACCATGGCAAAGCCGAAACGCGCCCTGCTCGTCATCGACATGCAGAACGACTACCTCTGGGACGCCCGCAGGGCGATGTTCTCCTACGACACGCCCTCGCTCGTGGCGTCCGTGAACAGCGCGATCCATGCGCACCAGGCGGCGGGCGATGACGTCATCTACATCGCGCAGATGTTCCCGGATCTCATCACGAACCGCTGGATCATCGGCTTCTCGATCAAGGGGACGGAGGGCGCGGCGCTCTTCGGCGGCCTCGACATCGTCTCCGACCTCTATTTCGAGAAGAATCTGCCGGACACCTATTCGTCCCGCCCCTTCCGTGACCATATGGCGCGCGCGGGGTACGAGGAGGTCGTGCTCTGCGGCCTGGACGAGTGCGGGTGCGTCGGTGCCACGGCCAAGGGCGCCGTCAAGACCGGCGTCAAGGTCACGCTGCTCGAGGACTGCATCGGGCGCCGCTTCCCGGATGAAAAAGTCCAGAGGATGCGCGCGTCGCTGCGGGCATTGGGTTGTGTGTACACATCATCCGCATCATAACGACCAAAAAGGAGGGAGCGACCATGAAGCTCAAGGAGATCCGTTTTTCCTGCACGATCGGCGGTGCGCCGTTCTCGGTCTCTACTTTAAAAGACGTCCGCGCGGACGGCATCGCGCTGACCGTCCGCTATGAGGACGGCGTCCTGACGACGGCCGTCGATGTCGAGACGGACGAGGAGGTCATCATCGAGCGGCTCTATGCCGTCTTTGAGACCGTCTACGGGGAGGACGACCGCATCTTCCTCAACGGCTACGAGAGCTGGACGGACAGCTACGAGCACGGCATCCGCGACAGGATGCGCGGCCTCGACCATCTGCCCCGATTCATCATTGATAAGTACGCCTTCGACCGCTACGGGGACTATGGCTTCGTGACCTACCCGAACACGCGCGGCATGCTCCACGGCTTCAGCTATGGCTATGTCCGCAGCGGGCGGCGCTTCCGATTCGTCGGCTCCCTCAGCGAGGACAGCGGCTTCACCATCCTGCGCACGGACACTGAGCGCGGCCTCCTGACCGCCGAGAAGGACTGCACCGGTCTCCATGTCGCCGGGCATTGGGAGGGCCTGTGCCTCCTGACCTGCGAGGGCAGCGAGGCGGAGGTCTTCGACCGCTGGCAGGCGATGCTGGGCGTCACGATCCGCCCGGAGGCCAAGCCCCTTTTCGGCTACACGAGCTGGTACCGCCACTATCCGAACATCTCCGAGGACATCCTCCTGGGCGACCTGGCCGCGATGCAGGCGCTCCCCCACAGGGCGGACGTCTTCCAGGTCGACGACGGCTACCAGACCGCCGTGGGCGACTGGCTCTCGGTCGACGCCGGCAAGTTCCCGAACGGCATGGCCGCTGTGGCCGCCGCGATCCGTGCGGCAGGCATGACGCCCGGCCTCTGGATGGCGCCCTTCGCCGCTGAGGAGACGTCCGTCGTCTTCCAGGTCCACCCGGACTGGTTCGTGAAGGATGCGGACGGCGAGCCCCTTAAGG
Organism: uncultured Ruminococcus sp.; assembly: GCA_902762785.1. Classification (GTDB taxonomy): domain Bacteria; phylum Bacillota; class Clostridia; order Oscillospirales; family Ruminococcaceae; genus UBA3855. The sequence continues at coordinate 2,106 of CACWPL010000029.1, forward strand.
GCGGCTCGAACTGGAGCGGCTTCTATTGCCTCGACATCTACCACGACGAGGTGCGCGCGTACCTCCGCGACGTCTTCCGCACGGTGACGCAGGCGTGGGGCTATGGGCTGCTGAAACTCGATTTCCTCTATGCCGCGTGCATCCTGCCGCGTCACGACAAGACGCGCGGGCAGGTCATGGCGGACGCGATGGCGTTCCTGCGCGAGATCGCGGGGGATGCGCTCCTGCTCGGCTGCGGCGTGCCGCTGGCATCGGCGTTCGGTCGGGTGGACTACTGCCGGATCGGCTGCGACGTCTCCCTCGACTGGGACGACAAGCCGCACATGCGCCTGATGCACCGCGAGCGCGTCTCCACAAGGACGACCATCCTCGATTCCGTCTTCCGCCGCCAGCTCAACGGGCGCATGTTCTGGAACGACCCGGACGTGTTCCTCCTGCGGGACGGGCAGACGTCCCTCACCGGCGAGCAGAAGCAAGCGCTCGGCACGGTCAATGCCCTGACCGGCGGCGTGCTCTTCACCTCGGACGATGTCGCATCGTACACGGAGGCGCAGTCGCGTTTCCTTGCGCGGATGCTGCGTCTGCGTGAGGCAGAGGTCGTCAGCGCCGAGATCTCCGGCGGGCTCTTGAAGCTCCGCTACCGCCTCGAGGGAAGGCTCGTGTCGAAGGTCATCCCGCTTTAAATGGCGATATTTTAAGAGAAAAAGGCTCCCGTCAAAACGGCGGGAGCCTTCTCGTATCTATGGACAGTCGGCCGGATCACTCCGTGCGCAGGGCGGTGACGGGGTCCTTGTTGGCGGCCTTGGTGGCGGGGATGAAGCCGCCGATCAGCGTCAGGATGACACTGATGAGGACGAGCACCAGCGCATACGGGATCGGGAGCACGGCGCTGACGCTCTTCGAGTCGGCGAGGTGGTGGATCAGCATGTTCCCCGGTATCAGCAGCAGCCACGACACGCCGACACCGATCAGGCCGGAGCACAGGCCGATGATGAACGTCTCCGCGTTGAACACCTGCGAGATGTTCCGCTTGGACGCGCCGATCGCGCGGAGGATGCCGATCTCCTTCGTCCGCTCGAGGACGGAGATATAGGTGATGATGCCGATCATGATCGACGACACGATCAGCGACACCGACACGAACGCGATCAGCACATACGAGATCACGTTCACGATGGTCGTCACGGAGCTCATCAGCAGGCCGATGTAGTCCGTGTAGGTGATCTGGTCGTCCTCGGAGGCATCCTCGTTGTAGGCCTTGATGCAGTCCGCGATGGACTCCTTGGCCTCGAAGCTGTCGACATAGATGCTGATCGACGACGGCGCATCCAGACTGACCAGACCAAAGGTCTCCATGTTCGAGTCATAGGTGCCGGACGCGATGAAGCGGTCGTAGATCTGGAGGAGCGTGTCCTCGTTGGGGGACTTCATGTACTCATCGAGCGCTGCGGCCAGCTCCGTCTCGTTCATGTTCGCGGCGGAGAGCATCCGCTCGAAGTCCTCGGGCTTCAAATTGCCGTACATCTGGCTGTACATCTCGGCCATCTGGTCCTCGGAGAGCTGGGGGATCTGGCCGTTCTGCATCGCGGCATACATCGAGGCGAGGTCGCCGGCATTGCCGGTCGCTGCCCCTGCCGCCACGGCCGCGGACGGGTCCATGCCGCCCATCGCCGCGTACATCTTCATGAGGTCGGCCTGGGAGAGGCCGGCGGTGCTGCCCTGTGCGGCGGCCGCCATCGAGGCGAGGTCGGTCTGGGAGAGACCGGCGCCGGAGACGCCCGTCGGCAGGGAGAGCCCGCCGCTGCCCATGAGCCCCGCGAGCGCGGAGAGGTCCGTCCCACCGCCGCCGCCCGCGAGCATCGCGTAGAGCGCCGCAAGGTCCTGCTGCGAGGGCGTCGTCCCGCCGGATGTCCCGCCGCCGGTGATACCGCCGGTGCCGCCGAGGCTCGCAAGGTACTGCTGGATCATCTCCGGCGTGATCTGGAAGCCGGAGGTCGGGAGGGTCGGGAGCGTGATGTCGGAGGGCAATGTCGGCAGGATGGAGCCGCCGCCGGTCGGCAGGGTCGGCCAGGTAAACTCACCGCCGGTCGGGAGCGTCCAGTCGGTCGGCCAGGTCGGCCAGGTGAAGCCGCCGCCAGTCGGGAGCGTCCAGTCCGTCGGCCAGGTCGGCAGGACGGAGGGCGCGGTCGTGTCCTCGGTGGGCGCCTCGGTCGTCTCCTCGGTGGGCGGCTCGGTGGGGTCGGTCGTCAGCACGGTCTCCTCCTGCACGAGGACATAGAAGACCACGCTCGCCGTCTGCGGGAGGCCGTCGGCGTCCGTGTAGCGCTTGAGGACGTAGATCGGGTAGATGCCCGGACGGCTCGAATCGAAGGCGTCCGCGACGACGACATAGCCGGGATCGTCGAGGGCATGGTCGCTGTCGATGAGCTCCATGTCGCCGGTCTCATGGATGAGATAGCCCGTGTCATGGAGGACGCCGCCGGTCAGGTCGAGCGGCTCGCCGACCTTGTAGAGGGTCTTGTCGGGCGACTGAACGAGCGTGAGCCCCACGCCCGCGAGCACCTGCGGCTCGGTCACGGGCATCTCGTCCGTGAGGGGACGGATCTGCCCCGCGGGACGGTGCATCCCGAGCGAGACGGACGTCCCCTCCCCTGCGCAGTGCAGGACGGGCTTGACCGTTGCTTCTGTCGTGGACTCAGTCGCCTCGGTCGTGGCCTCGATGGTCTCGGTGGGGTCCTGGGCCGTGCCGGTGAGCTGCTCGAGCATGAGGATGCTCTGGTAGGTCGCGGCCTTCTCGGAGACGCCCATCTCGCCGATGTACGCGCGGACGTCCGCGATCTTGTCGGCCTTGCTCTTGGCCTCGAAGTGCAGGCCGCTGAGGACATTGACGTCCGGGGAGGCCTCCTGCGCGCGGACGACGTCGCTGCGTTCCGTGTAGTCGATGAGATATTCGGTCAGCGCGGTGGTGTACCCGATCGGCGAGACGATGAACGGCCGGTCAAGGTCCTCGTTCGGCCGGATGATGCCGACGATGTGCAGCTCGAGCGCGTCATCGAGCATCTCCTCGACGGCGGGGGAATTGTTCTCCGCCCGAGAGAAGGTGCCGTCGTCGTTCTTGGAATAGAGGTCGCACGCGGGGACGATGTAGAAGCTGCGGCTGCAGAGGTCCTTGTAGTCGAGCTTGACGGGGGCGGGGTCGATCTCGGCGTTCTCATCGAGGAGGGCGGCGTACTCCTTGTATTCCGCCGTCCGCAGGAATCCGAGCTGATAGAGGATGGTCTGGGGGAGCTCGTTGTTCTCGTCGAGGACGAGCAGGAGCTCGTCATAGCGGCGGGGCATGGTGCCGTAGACGAGGTCATAGCTGTCGGTGACGGCGCGGCTCACGAGGAGGCCCTCCGTCCCGGGCATGAGCTGCTCGAAATTGTTGGACTTCGAGGAGGAGAACATCGCGGCGCCCTGCATCATCATGGTCATGAAGCTGCGCTGCTCCTGGCCGTGGAGGGTGGTGCCGTCGGTGTTGACGAGGGTGCCGTCGTCGTCATAGGTATAGACGCAAAACTGCGTATCATAGCTGTAAACGACGCCATTCTCGCCGATGTGTTCCTGGATGTCGCTCTTCGGGTCCTCGAGATAGCGCTTGAACTTGGTCAAGTTGTTTTCACGGATGGACGTGGTGACGGCGGACGCAGTGCGCAGGTCGGCGCTGTTGGCATAGACGGCATCGCGGTCGTGGTCGACGTCCTCACTGTCGCCCTTCTGCTGCTGGGACTGCCCCATCTCGATCAGGCTCGTCATGTCGATGGAATGGGCGTCGATGGTGATGGGGTAGGCGGTCATGGTGTCCTTCTGGAGGTCGGTGATGTAGTCATTGACGCCGGTGGAGAGGGCGAGGATCAGCGCGATGCCGATGATGCCGATGGACCCGGCGAAGGACGTCAGGAGGGTGCGGCCCTTCTTTGTCCGCAGGTTGTTGAAGCTCAGGCCGAGGGCGGTGAGGGGGGACATGGAGGAGCGCCCCATGTTCTCGTGGCGCCCCTCGCCCTTCATCTCGTCGCGGGAGACGGGGGCGGAGTCCTCGAGGACCTTGCCGTCCTTGACGCGGACGATGCGCGTGGCGTACTGCTCGGCGAGCTCGGGATTGTGCGTGACCATGATGACGAGGCGGTCCTTGGCGACCTCCGCGAGCATATCCATGACCTGCACGCTGGTCTCGGAATCGAGGGCGCCGGTGGGCTCGTCGGCAAGGAGGATGGCGGGGTCGTTGACGAGCGCACGCGCGATGGCGACGCGCTGCATCTGGCCGCCGGACATCTGGTTGGGGCGCTTATGGATCTGGGCGCCGAGGCCGACCTGCTCGAGCGCGGCCTTGGCACGCCGCCGCCGCTCGGCCTTGGGGATGCCGGAGATGGTCAGCGCGAGCTCGACGTTCGCGAGGACGGACTGGTGGGGGATGAGGTTATAGCTCTGGAACACGAAGCCGATGGTGTGGTTCCGATAGGAGTCCCAGTCCTTGTCGGTGTATTGCTTGGTGGAGATGCCGTTGATGATGAGGTCGCCGGAATCGTAGCGGTCGAGGCCGCCGATGATGTTGAGGAGCGTGGTCTTGCCGGAGCCGGAGGGGCCGAGGATGGCCACGAACTCATTGTCCCGGAACCCGAGAGAGACACCGTCGAGCGCCGTCTGCACGAGGTCTCCGGTGATATACTGCTTGCTGATATGCTGGATCTCTAGCATGATCGCCTTCCTTTCTGGGATGTACGCGCCACATGCGCATACATCATTATTGTAGCATATCACGCATGAAATGTAAAGGATCTGGAGGGAGAAGTTTTTTCCGGCTGGGAAGAGGAAGGCGGGCAGAAAATAGAGCCCCCCGATAAGGGAGGCTCTTTTGTTTTGGGAAAGTGCCGCTGACGGGGGTCAGGACCCGTACAAATCGCTTCGAGGGATCTTAGTCCCTTGTGTCTGCCGATCCCACCACAGCAAAAAAGCCCCCTATATGGGAGCTTTTTTTGAGTGCCGCTGACGGGGGTCGAACCCGTACGAATCGCTTCGAGGGATTTTAAGTCCCTTGTGTCTGCCAATTCCACCACAGCGGCGTAACACAATTATAGCACATTTTCGGAAAGATGTCAAGTCGCCCGCATAGCCGTGCGCCAGCCGGTCCATCCTTAGGGCAGAGGTGATGTACATGAGACAGATCGAAGCCGCGGCGGCGCTGGGACTGGCGTGCGCCGTGCTGCTGGGCGGGACGCAGGAGACCGCCGCGACCCTTGCCGCCATGCGTGACGACGTGCTCCGGCTCCACATCCTCGCCAGCTCCGACAGCGACGCCGACCAGGCACGCAAGCTCGCCGTCCGGGACGTGCTGCTGGCGCGGTCGGAGGACTGGTTCGGTGCCTGTGAGTCGGCAGAGGACGCCGCCGCAGCGGCCGTGTCCCACCGGGAGGACATCTGCCGGACGGCGCGCGGCGTCCTCCACGCGCTCGGGCGGGAGGAGACCGTCTCCGCGGAGGTCGTGGACATGCCGTTCGACACACGCGTCTACGACACCTTCACCATGCCGGCGGGACGCTACACCGCCCTGCGCATCGTCATCGGCGAGGGACGGGGGCACAACTGGTGGTGCGTGATGTACCCGCCCCTCTGCCTGCCCGGTGCCGCCGACACGTCCGCCTATTTCGACGCCGAGACCGCCGATCTCCTCACGTCCCCCACGGACTACGAGGTGCGGTTCAAGTGCGTGGAATGGTACGAGGCGATCCGCGAGCGTCTCACGGAGACATGAAGCTGCCCCCTCCGCACGGGAGGGGGCGAAGTCTTACTGCTTGGTCATCTCCATGACGATCTCGGCAACGCGCTTGGCGGCGCGCACCTCGAACTCATCGAAGGACATCGCGCCGTCGTCGTCCGCGAGGTCGGAGATGCAGCGGATGCTGACGAACGGGATCTGATTGCGCCATGCGGTCTGGCCGATGGCGGCGGTCTCCATGTCGACGGCCCACGGGTCGAAGCGCTCGCGGATGGACGCCTTCTGCGCCGTGTCCGTCACGAACGCGTCGCCGGAGACGATGCGGCCGCGCCAGCTCTTGACGCCCTCCGCCGCACACACGGCCTCCGCCGCCTCGATCAGCGCCGGATCTGCCGGGTATACCGCGCAGTACGGCGGGTAGTCCGCGAGGAAATGTGGGTCGAGGTCGTGCGGCATCACCTCGGTCGAGATGACGATCTCCAGCACATGCACCTCCGGGTGCATGCCGCCCGCGATGCCGGTGTTCACGATCTCCTGCACGCCGAAGCGGTCGATGAGGATCTGCGTGCAGACAGCGGCGTTCACCTTGCCGATGCCGCAGCACACGGTCACGATGCGGTTCGCCCCGTGGGTGCTCTCTTGAAAGGTATAGCCTGCGATCTCCGTGGTCTTGGCGTCCTGCTGTGCGGACTGGATGTCCTTGAGCTCCGACGGCATCGCGCCGATGATTCCGATGGTCTTCATTTCGATAACTCCTCTCTGATGTCCATTAGGATCTGGCCGAGCAGGTTCCTGCCCTTGCCGTTTACGGTGCCCCAGGTGCGGTCGCCCCAGGTGTTGCCCTCCTCGAGGGGGGCGTCCCCGGTCGCGAGCAGCGCGGCCCTGAGGTCCTCGTGCTGTGTGAACTTCGCGCGGACGATCTCGCGCATGATCGAGACCTTGACGTCCTCCCAGTCCGGCCGGAGCGACACGCGCCGTCCCGCATGCTTGGCGGTGGTCGGATCCATCTCCGCGAACCGCGCCCGCGCCGCGGGATCGAGCGTCTTCTGCGCCTGGAACGCGGCCTCGTTGTTGCGGTAGGTGATGCCGTCATACGTCACGGACGCCTCATAGAAATTGCTCAGGAAAAAGTAGTCGTCACGAAAGCTGTCGATCTTGTCCATGGTCTCCTTCCTTAGGGGTGGTGTGCGGCTTGGATCAAATAACGGTCCTGATCGGATGCGGTGAGACTGCGCTCACATGCCTCTCGACGCCATCCGCAGCATCCGCTGCTTGAGCTCCCAGAGCTCCGGCGACAGGTCGACGTAATACTCCTGCGGGTTCTCGAAACGGCGCGTCTCCTCCCAGATGGTCTCGAGCTGCGCCTTGCAGTACGCCTGGATCTCGGGCAGCGTCGGGGTCTCGTAGACACACTCGCCCGCCTTGAACACCGGCACCTGTAGGATGCGCGCCGTGAAGTTCGTCAGGGTCTTGCGCTTGTAGGTGTGGATGGGGTCGAAGATCTCGTAGGGCTGCGTGTCGTCGATGATCTCGTCGTGCAGCGTGAGGACGTCCGCCATCGCCTTGCCCGTCTCGTTGTCGTACAGGCGCCATACCTGCTTCCAGGACGGCTCCGTGATCTTGACGGCGTTCTCCGAGAGCTTGATCTTGGGGATGAGCCTGCCGTCCTTCTCGACCGCCGCGAGCTTGTACACACCGCCGAACACCGGCTCGGACTTCGATGTCACCAGACGCTCGCCCACGCCGAAGCTCGTGATCTGCGCGCCCTGCATGATGAGGTCGCGGATGATGTACTCATCGAGCGAATTCGACGCCACGATGCCGACATACTCCAGACCCGCCTCGTCGAGCTTCTTGCGGCACATCTTCGAGAGATACGCGATGTCGCCGCTGTCGATGCGCACGCCGCGCCCCTTGTGACCGGCGGCCTCCAGCTCCTTGAAGACGGTGATCGCGTTCGGCAGGCCGGAATTCAGGACGCTGTAGGTGTCGATGAGGAGCGTGCAGTCGTCCGGGTAGACCTTGGCATAGGCGCGGAAGGCGTCGAGCTCCGTGTCATAGAGCTGCACCCAGCTATGCGCCATGGTGCCGAGCGCGGGGATGCCGAACGCCTCGTCCGCGATGGCGCAGGCCGTCCCGGCGACGCCGCCGATGTACGCCGCCCTGGCACCGAGCACCGCACCGTCATACCCCTGCGCACGCCGCGAGCCGAACTCCATGACCGGCCGCCCCTGTGCGGCGGTCACGATGCGGTTGGCCTTGGTGGCGATGAGGCTCTGGTGGTTGACGGACAGCAGCACCATCGTCTCGATGAGCTGCGCCTGCATCACCGGCCCGCGCACGGTCACGAGCGGCTCGTGCGGGAACACCGGCGTCCCCTCCGGGATCGCCCAAACGTCGCACGCGAACTTGAAATCCCGCAGATAGTCGAGGAATCCCTCGGAGAAGAGCTTCTTCCCGCGCAGATAGGCGATGTCCTCCTCGGTGAAGTGCAGCTTCTTGAGGTACTCGATCACCTGCTCGAGGCCGGCGGCGATGGCGTAGGCCGCCCCGTCCGGCGCCTTGCGGTAGAACATGTCGAAATACGCGATCTCCTCGCCGCATCCGTTCTGCAAAAAGCCGTTCCCCATGGTCAGCTCGTAGAAATCCACGAGCATCGAGAGCTGTCTGTTATCGAGCATCGTAAGCTACCTCCTTCGTGAGTTTGATGCCTGCCTGCTGCATGAGCTGGAGCGCCATCGCGCCGCAGAGGTCGGCATCGTGGCCGGGCGCGTCATAGGTCTCCACCGTGTCGATCGGCACGAGGATCTCGATGGGGCGGTCGAGCTGGTCGCAGCGCTTCTTCGCCGTCTGGCAGAACTGCATCACGCAGATGTCCGTGCAGACGCCGCAGACCACGAGCCGCGCGAGCTCCGGCCGGCTGTCGAGCCAGTCGCAAAAGCCCTGGGTCAGGGCGCCGTTCGTGGAGTTCTTGTCGACGACCGTGAAGCCGCCGATGGCCTCGAGCTCCGGCGCGAGCTGCGCCTCCGTCGTCCCTCGGACACAGTGCGGCGGGAACGTCTCGAACTCGATGCAATCCGGCTCATGGCAGTCCCGGAAAGCGAGGGTCGGCAGGCCGCCTTCCTTGGCGAACTGCGCGAGCCGCACCACCGCCGGGAGCACGGACGCGCTGCGCGGCGAGGACAGCACGCCCTCGGTCAAAAAGCCGTTGACCATGTCCACGATGACGAGCCCCGTCCGTCCGTCCCGCAGGTCGGCGGCGGGCACGGCCTCGAGCGCGGCGAGCGCGGCCGTCCAGTCTTGCAGAGATGCCGTCATTTTTTGCATATCCATGATGATCCCTCCTATTTAAATAGTATCCAGTGTGTCCGGCAGCGCGACGATGTCGCCGAAGCCGCCGCCCGCGACGCCGAGGGCATTGGCCTCGTCCGTGTCGATGTGGAGCGCCGCACGGTAGTCCTCCGCAACACGGCAAAGGACGTTCCCGAGGATGCCGGTACGCGCCTCCGAACGGCACAGCACCCAGACGCGGTCGCCGTCCTTGACGTGCAGCGGCGCGGCCTCATCGGGGTGCAGATGCAGGTGGCGCTTGGCGATGATGACGCCCTCGCGGATGGTCAGCTCCCCGGCCGGCCCGATCAGCTTGCACCCCGCAGAGCCCTCCACATCGCCGGAATCCCGCAGCGGCGCGGGGATCCCCAGCTCGCGCGCGTCCGTGGCGGACAGCTCCACCTGCACGCGCGGCCGCAGCGGCCCGATCAGCGTCACGTTCGCACGCTCCCGCTTCGGCCCCACGACCGTGACGCGCTCCTCGCACGCGTACTGCCCCGGCTGGGAGAGGTCCTTCTTGTTGGTCAGCTCGGCGCCCTCGCCGAACAGCACATCCATGGCGGCGCGGTCGAGGTGGACATGCCGCGCGGACGTCTCGATGATGAAGCTCATGCTTTCTCCTCCTTGTCTCCGCGGCGGCGGTAGATCCGGCTCGGCCGGTGCGCGTCCCCGGAGGTCATCTTGTCGGTCGGCTCGATGCGGTCGGCCAGTTTTTTGCGAAAATTCGCCTTATACAGCTTCTGCCCCAACAGGATCTCGTAGACGCTCTGGAGCTGGGGGAGCGTGAACTCCTCCTCGAGCAGCGAGAAGGCGATGTCCGACCAGAGCACCTTCGTGCGGATGCGCTCGCGCCCGCAGGCGATGATCTCGGCGTGGTCAAAGGCGATGTCCCCTGCCGCCGCGACGCTGTCGGCCGGATAGAAGGCCGCGTCCGTCCCCTCGGGGAGCATCGCCGCCCGCTCCGGGACAAGCGCATAGTAGCTCACGGAGATGACGCGCATGCGCGGGTCGCGGGCGGGCGCCCCCCAGGTGTAGAGCTGCTCGAGGTAGACGTGCGAGAGGCCGCCTTTCGTCCGCAGCGCGCGGGACGCCGCCTCGTCGAGGGTCTCGTCCATCCCGACGAACACGCCCGGCAGCGCGCGGCACCCGGCGAACGGCGGCTCCGTTCGGTGCGTCATGAGGACCTGGAGCGTCCCCTCGCGGATCGTGAAGAGCACCACGTCCACCGCCACCGACGGCCGGTCATAGTCCGCAGGATCGTAGGACTCGAGGAACGCGCGGTCGTTTGCCATCGCGTCCGCCTCCTTTCTTAGTAGTTCTGGACTACTTACTGTATCTATGATAGTATATTTTTGCTACTTTGTCAAGGGGATACGGGGCATCCTGCGCATTTTTGGAGGGATGAACAGAGATGGGGCGTGTTAAGTAGCTTCGACTATGCATTGTGACGATGCCATCCCCTTCCACACGCGACGTGGGGACGCCGACCACACGAACGTCGCATGTCAAAGCCTAGTATCAAGAACGCGTCTCACGGCTCCGCCTTGAGTTCAGTCAAAAGGAGCATTGCCCCCTTTGCCCGCTAGGCCATTGGGGGCAAGCGGTGAAAAGCAAAGTGCGCCGTGCCTTCCGAATGGAGGACGCCAGCGGGGGCTCCCCGCCCGAAGGGACTCGCCAGCGGGGGCTCCCCGCCCGAATGGGACTCGCCAGCGGGGGCTCCCCGCCGCTTGACTTTTCGCGTCCTATGTGCTATGATTAGGATAGTACCAAAAAGGAGGCACATCCGCATGAACATCCCGAACGACCCCGCCATTTTGCTGAGCTGGATCAACACGCAGCTCCGCGACTTCTACCCCTCCCTCGAGGAGCTCTGCAAGACTGCCGACGTCGACCCGCAGTCCATTTGTGACAAGCTCGCGGCCATCGGCTACACCTACGACCCCGCCCAGAACCGGTTCCGCTGACCGAGAACGCCGAAAGGAGGCCGCGCATGGATATGGACACGCCGCTCGTACCGGACGAGACCGCCGCGCCCGAGAAGATCAAGCTCGTCTGCCGGTATGACCGGGACGGCTACCGCGTCTATTTTTCCGCGAAGGGACGCGAATGGGAGCTCCCCGAGACGCCGCAGGAGCAGCTCGCGCTCCGTCTGCTCGACGCCCATGCCCCGCAGGACAGGCTCCGTGAGGTCGCCGAGGCCAGTGAGGACGGATGCGCCGTCCTCGTCTTCCGCACGGACACGCTCCAGATGGAGGAGTTCTCCCGCCTGCTCGACGAGGGCGGCATCCCCACCGACGACCCCGCTCGTCCCGAAGACTGATAAAAATTCACAAAAACCACTTGACATCTCGCGCATTTTGTGGTATGATCATCTTATACGCAGGCAATATGCCGGCGCACACATCGACCATATAGGAGGTAACAGATCATGGAACTGAAGGACAAGCTGTTCCAGCTCGGCGGCGAGCTGAAGGACAAGGCCGAGAAGCTGGCCAAGGACGCCGTTGACGGCTCCAAGAAGGTCGCGGAGAAGGTCAAGATCAAGAACGCCATCTCCCAGGCCGAGAGCAAGCTGAACGCTGCGTATCTCGAGATCGGCAAGAAGTATGAGGAGCTCTACGCTGACAGCACCGACGAGGCTTTCGCCGAGCTGCTCGCGCAGGTGCGTGAGGCCAAGGCGTCCCTCGAGGTGTCCCGTGCGGACCTCGCGGCTGTGGACAGTGCGGTCGTTTGCAGCGGCTGCGGCAAATATGTCCAGGAGGGCCAGCGCTTCTGCCCGAACTGCGGTACCAAGCAGCCGGAGCCGGAGGCCCCCGTCGAGGAGAAGCCCGAGACGTCCCCTGCCGACTTCGTTCGTGAGGCGACCAATTCCGTTGCGGATGCCGTGATCGAGGTGGCCGATGCCGCCGAGGCCGCGCTCCTGCCCAAGGACGAGCCCAAGGCCGACGCCCCTGCGGAGGATGCCCCCGCTGAGGACGCGCCTGCGGACGACGACGCCGAGTAAGACCCTATCTGTCTGATACACACCGCCCCTTGACATCGATCAGGGGGCGGTGTTTTCGTATCCCAAAAAGAACGTCCCACCGGGCGGCGGGACGTTTTTTGTCAGAAGTACATATAAAGCTGGCACATGATCATGCCGTTATAGAGCTTGCGGCGCTTGTCGGCTTTTTGGCCGAAGCTGCGTTCAAAGTCGCTGTCACCGCAGATGATGTAGGCGGGTCGGGAGAGGACGCGTCCCATCGTCTGGTAGACGGCGCGGGCCTGCTCCTGCTCGAGCATGCGCTCACCGTAGGGCGGGTTCGTGAAGATCACCGCGCCCGCCGTCGGCCGGAACGCCTTGACGTCCCGCACCTCGGCACGGATGAGCTTGTCCACGCCGGCCTTCTTCGCATTGTCCATCGTCAGACGGATCGCGTTCGGGTCGACGTCGTAGCCGATGCCCTCGAACGCCGCCGTGCGGTCGACACGGTCGAGCGCCTCCGCACGCGCGTCCTGCCAAACGGACTGCGGGATGCTCCCCCACGTCTCCGCGGCGAAGCGCCGGTCCAGACCTGGCGCGATCTTGCACGCACGCCGCGCCGCCTCGATCAGGAACGTGCCGCTCCCGCAAAACGGGTCGCAGACGACCGTGTCCGGCCGCGTCCGCCCGATGTCGAGGATGCCCGCCGCGAGCGTCTCACGGATCGGCGCGAGGTTCGCGTTGCGGCGATACCCGCGCTTGTGCAGTCCCTCGCCGCTCGTGTCCAGGTAGACCGTGGCGCGGTCCTTGAGGAGCGTGAACTGGAGCTGATGCACCGGGCCTGTCTCCGGGAGGAAGGCGTCCGTCCCGTAGGCGCGCTGGAGGCGCTTGACAGCGGCCTTTTTCAGGATCTTTTGGCAGGCCGGGATGCTCGTCAGCTTGGAATTGACGGAATGTCCCTTGACCGGGAAGGCGTCCTCACGGCCGATGAACCGCTCCAGCGGTGCCGCCGCGAGGCCGTCGAAGAGCTGCTCGAAGGTCGCGGCGGGATAGTCCGCCAGGACGATCTGCACGCGCTCCGCCACGGACAGGCCGATGTTCGCGCGCGCGAGCGTCAGCGCGTCGCCCGACCACGAGACACGGCCGTCCGCCACGGTGATGTCCTCACCGCCGATGCGCGTGACCTCAAAGCGCAGGATCTTCTCCAATCCAAAATGACAGGGTGCCGAAAAACGGATCGGGTCGGTCATTCGCCGCCTCCTTCCGCCGGTGCTGCCGGTGCTGCCGGCGCAGGATCGGCCGGGGCCACCGGTGCGGGCGGGTTCGGGATCACCGGCTCTGCGGCACCGCCGCCGGTATCACCACCGCCGGTATTGCCGCCGGTATCGCCGCCGGTGTTGCCGCCGGTATTGCCGCCGCTCCAGCTCGTATCGCCGCCGGTGTTGCCGCCGGTGCTGCTGTTGGAGTTGGAATTGGAGTTAGAGTTGGAGTTGGAGTTGGAGTTGGAATTGGAATTCGTATTGCTAGTGGACTTCTTCTTCTTTTCGGTGTTGACGACTGCGGACTTACAGCTCTGGCATACCGGCGCATTGCTGGACTTCCAGTAGCCCTTCTCGCCCTTGGGGCAGCTCTTGCCGGCACGCAGGCCCGTGTTCACGCAGACATAGTCCTCGACGACGCCCTCGGGGACGGGGTACTCGTTGTCGGACTCGATGCTGTCGGCATACTCGCCGATCGCGTTCGCCCACATGCGGGCGGAGGAGATGGAGGTGTCGAGCTTCTCGCGCTTCTCGTAGCCGATCCAGACGGAGGAGACGAAGTCCTGCGTCAGGCCGACGAACCAGAGGTCGCACCAGTCCTGGGTGGTACCGGTCTTGCCGACGACGTCCTTGTGCTTGAGCTGTGCATAGCCCGCAGTACCCTGTGCAGAGACGACGTTCTTCATCATGCGGTTCATGACATAGGCCGTCTCCTCGTCCATGGCGGCATAGGGGTTGCCGTTGTTCTCGTAGATGAGCTCATGGTTGCCCTGCTCGAGACGGGAGACGATGTGCGACTGGTACATGGTACCGCCGTTGCCATAGGGGATGTAGGCGTTGACCAGGTCCTCCATGGTGACGCCATAGGTCAGAGCGCCGACGGACAGCGGCGAGAGCGCCATATCCGTGTTGCCCTTCGCGTCGATCTCGCAGAGGTCGAGGCCGAGGTTCTCGGTCGAGAAGTGGAACACGGCCTCCGGCGTCAGGTCATCGACCAGGTGGGCGGAGATGGTGTTGAGGGACTTCATCAGACCGTAGTACATGTTGAGGTTGTTGCCGGAGTAGTTCAGTGAGGTGGAATTGGAGGAGTAGTTGTGCGGCCAGAGCGTGCCGTCCGGCATGGTCAGACCGTAGTCACGGATCTTGGAGCCCCAATGGAACTGGTCGGAATAGATGCCGTAGCCGTAGCCGGCGACGGGCTTCATGGTCGAACCGGGCTGGCGCTTCTCCATGGTGGCGTAGTTCATGATGAGGGAGCCGTGCTTCTCGCCGATGGCGCCGACGCACGCGAGGATCTCGCCCTCGTAGTTCATGGCGATGAAGGCCGACTGCGGATAGATGGGGTCATCGTTCTTGTCGACCTCGCCGTCGCCGTTGGTGTCGTTGTTGTAGCGGGCGGAGTTGCGGGTATTGATGAGGTTGTTCAGATCGAGGTACTTCTCCTCGACATAGTCCTGCATCTCGGGGTCATAGGTCGTATAGATCTGGTAGCCGCCGGTATTGATGCGGTGCATGGCGTCCTCGGCGGAGAGGCCGTAGGTGTCCATGAGGTACTGCTGCACCTCACGCATGGCCATCTCGACCGGCCAGGTCATATCGGCGTCCTTCTCCTCCATCTCCTTGGCGAGCTCGTCGGCATGGAGACGCTTGTACTTGGTGGTATCGGTGAAGATCAGCTCCTGGGCGAGCGCCTCCTGGTACTCATCATAGGAGATGGCGCCGTGGTCGTACATCTGCCAGAGGACATATTCCTGACGCTCGCGGTTGCGCTGACGGCCGGACATGACCTTCTCGCCGGTCTCGTCGTCGATGTAGTAGGCGAAGGGATTGATGGTCTCAGGCGACTGCGGGATGGCGGCGAGGACGGCTGCCTCCGCGGTGGTCAGGTCCCAAACGTCCTTACCGAAATAGCGGATGGAGGCCATCTCGATGCCGTTGGTGGGGCCGCCGAAGCCGATGTAGTTGAGGTAGGTCTCGATGATCTTGGCCTTGGAGTAGTTCTTCTCGAGCGTCATGGCGCGGAAGATCTCGCGCACCTTACGCGACGGAGACGGGTCGTCATCGCCGGTGACGTTCTTGATGAGCTGCTGGGTGATGGTCGATGCACCACGCTCGGAGTCCCAGAAGTGGAGGGCGAGGTTGGCCATCGCGCCGATGGTGTTGCGGTAGTCGACACCATCGTGGGTGTAGAAGCGCTCGTCCTCGGTGTAGACGAAGGCATCCAGCACATGCTGCGGGATCTCCTCGATCTTAACGGGGATACGCTGGATCTCGTTGCGCACCTGATAGAGCGTGACGAGCTCGCCGTTCTCATCCGTGCCGTAGACGTTCGTGTTATAGGACAGCTCCATCTCCTCGAGGGTGATGCTGGAGGTCTCGTCCATGAAGTCGAGCACATAGACGGCCACGGCGGTGGCAACGATCGTGCTGGTGATGATGCAGATCAGGAAGATGGACAGCAGCGTCGATAACAGGATGGATCCGAGCTTTCGGAGGATCCTCCATCCCCGATGGGACTTCTTTTTCTTGCGCCGCCCATTGTCCGCCTCCTGGAACTTGCGCTTGCGGATGTTCTGCTCTTGCATGGCTTCTCCCTTTCTTTCGGTGATTCGCTCTGATAGCCCCGCGCGGGGGCGCATGGTCATACATCTATATTATAGCACAAGTTTCTCGATTTGTTAAGTCTTTTTTTCGATTTTTTTTGAAACGGCACGATCTTGCACGATCTGACAGCATTTTGACAATGCGGGACTGCCTTTTTGGGCGAGATTCACCCTAGGGGCGTTCCGCCAGCGAGCACGGCCGGTCGCTTTCGCGTGTCAAAAAGTCGTTTCTCTAGGTGACTTCTACGGTGCATAAGCGACCGGCCGCGCTCGCAAGCTCGCTGGCCGTCTGCTTATCCCCACCCCCCTGCCCCCCCGCCCCCAGGGGCGGGGGGAGTTCCCCAGGGGCGGGGGGAGTTTTTAGGCGGCGCTGCGCGCCGCCGCCGCTTTTTCCGCCGCCTGACGGCGGCGGTATCAAAAAGCTCCAAATGATAAAAGGGCGTTTTTCGACGAGGGGGCGAGGAGCCCCTCCTAAGCCGCCGTCAGGCGGCAAAACGTCAAAACGCGATGTCCTTCAATTCCGCCGTCCCCTCCCCCTCGCGGCGGAGCCAGAGGGCGTGGGTCCCGGCGGGGACGGTCAGCGGGACGGCGATGTCCGTCCAGGCAGCGCACGCGGGGACGTCCGTCTCACCGAAGACCTGGCCGTCCTCATCCGTGACGGTCCAATGTCCCGCCGCGCCGCGCACGGTCAGCGTCAGCGTCACATCCCCCTCGAACGCGAACCAGCGCCATCCGATGCGCGTGCCGGACGTGATCTCGGCGATCAGGTGGTCGGCGCCCTCGTGCGTCACATGCGGGAAGACCTCACCATAGATCTTGTTGGAGCCGTGGGGCATGTGGCCATCGGTGATGCAGCAGGCGGTCGGCGCAGGGTACGTCCCTGCGGCCGGGAGCGGCCCCCCGTTCAGGCCGCAGGACGTGATGCAGACCTGCGGGATGCTGCCGTCCGGCGCGATCTCGATGCGCTCGGCGCAGGCCTGGCGGCTGTAGTCGCTCTTATGGGTCAGGCGATGGTAAAAAACGTACCACTGGCCAGCGATCTCGATGATGCTGCCGTGGGTGGTGCCGGTCATGTTGAGGCGGTCGGCGTCCGCGCGGCCGTGATAGCCGACGTCGCCATTGGACACGATCGTGCCGCCGAACGTGAATCCCCCGTCCGGCGCGTCACTGACGGCATAGCACAGCTCATGATTTTTCTGCGAAGAATAGACGAAATAATACTTGCTCTCGACCTTCCGCATGGAGGCCGCCTCGAAGAACGGATGCCCCTCGAAGCTCGTCCCCTTCACCTTGTACGGGATGATGCGGACGGGGCCGGTCTTGACGGTCAGCATGTCGTCCTCCAAGGTCAGCATGTTCACGCCCATGACGCTCTCGGGCGTGCCGAGGATCTCCTCGCGGGTCTTGTGGAACATGTCCATCTCGCTTTTCAGGAGACATTCGTCCTGACCGGGGAAATCGGGGCGCTCCTCGAAGTCGTACTGTGTGCCGTAGTAGACACGGATGGTGCCGCCGTCGTTCATGACGGCCGGGTCGAAGCAGACATACCGCAGCATCGGCGAACCGTCCGACCAGCGGACGAAGCCGTGGTACTGATACGGCCCCGCCGGCGCATCCGCCACCGCGACCGAGATCGGCCCGTGATACCCGCCGACGCCGAAGTCGCCGGACATGCAATAAAATAGGTAGTACCGCCCGTCATTGCCCTGCACGACATCGGGGGCGTACATGTATTTTCGGTCAGGATAGTCGGGGTCCTGGGCGGCACGGTAGATGGTGCCCTCGCAGCGCCAGTCGGTGAGGTCGCCGACAGGGGCGGACCATGCCGTGTAGTCGAGCATACAGAACGTCTCGCCGCCCTCCTTGTCGTGGGAGCCGAAGAGATAGACGCGGTCGCCGAAGACATGCGGCTCGCCGTCCGGGACATGCTCCCAGAGCGGGAGGAAGGGGTTCGTGATCGTTTTCATGGACAAGACCTCCTTACGGTCGTTTTTTGGTACTTCTATTGTAGCATATCGGCGCCGTGACGTCAAGCGCGCGGGGCGGCTTTCCCACTTGCTTTTTTCCCTCCGCCGTGCTATAATAGAAGAGTATTTTAGAAAGGAGTGGATCCCTTGAAGGAAACGACCCAGCATCTTGGCGATGCGGTCGAGCTCGTGACCATCCAGGAGCCCAAGTTCTCCACGGACGTGCTCCATGTCATGCTGCTCCTCCCGTATGAGCCTGAAAAAAGTCCGGCCTACTGCCTCGCGATGTCCATGCTCGCGCAGTCCTGCCGGAAATATCCCAATAACAAAGCCATCTCCGCCCGTCTCGACCATCTCTACGGTCTCTCGATCGGCACCGGCACCGTGGCCTATGGCGACACCCTGCGCCTGACGTTCAGCGCGAGCTGCATCGCCGACCGCTATGCCTTCGGCGGTGAGGCGCTCCTCCGGGAGGCGGCCCAGATCGCCGCCGACTGCCTCTTCGACCCCAATGTCACCGACGGCGCGTTCGATCCCGGCGAATTCGCCATCCAGCAGCGCGAGGCCATCGACGCCATCCGCAACGATACCCTCGACCTCCGGCTCTTCGCCCGCCAGAGGTTCCACCGCACCTTCTTCGAGGGCGAGCCCTCGGCGTTCGATACCGCCGGCACGATCGAGCAGGTCGAGGCGCTTGGGCCGCAGTCGGTCTATGCCGCCTATCAGGAGCTCCTGCGCCGTGCGTCCGTCCGCATCTACTGTGTCGGGCCGGATGCCGATGCCGAGGCCCTCGCCCCTCTGCGGGACGGCTTCGCGGCGCTCACCGACCGCGCACCTGCGCCGTTCACGCTCCGCTCCCCCAGTCCCTGCAAGGACGAGGTGCGCCGCGTCACCGAACGTCTGCCCATCCAGCAGAGCAAGCTCCTCCTGGGCTTCAAGTCCGAGACGCCCCTCGACATCGTCCATCTGCGCGTGTTCAACGCCCTCTTCGGCGCCATGCCGACCTCCTTGCTCTTCGCCAATGTCCGCGAGAGGATGAGCCTGTGCTACTACTGCGTCTCCGCCTTCTATGCCGAGAAGCAGGGCCTCATCGTGGACAGCGGCATCGACTCCGCCAATGCCGGCCGTGTCGAGGAGGCCGTGCGTGAGCAGCTCGCGGTCATCGCGGAGGGACGCTTCGAGGATGCCGCGCTCGAGAACGTCAAGCGTGCGCTCACCAGCGCTGTCCGCGGCATCGGCGACACCCCCGGCGCCATCGTCGCCAACGCCTTCGACAAGTTCCGCTTCGGCGAGGACCTGAGTCCCGCCGTGTATCTCGAAAGGATCGCGGCAGTGACACGCGAGGACGTCATGGCCGTGGCTGCCGCCTATCGCCTCGATACCGTTTATCTGCTGGAGGAAGAAAAATGAGCAAGATCGAACTCATCCGCGACGAACTCGACGGCTCTGTCTGCCGCCATATCACCCACGACACCGGCCTGCACATCTATGTCAAGGAGATGCCGGGATTCACCTCGACCCACGCCCTCTTCGCGACCCATTACGGCTCGCTCAACAACTGCTTCCGCGTGCGCGGGGAGGCAGAGTTCAGCGAGGTGCCGGAGGGCATCGCGCACTTCCTCGAGCACAAGCTCTTCGAGAACGAGGACTGCGACGCCTTCGAGCTCTACGCCCAGACCGGCGCCGATGCCAATGCCTACACCACCTTCGACCACACCGCCTACCTCTTCGACTGCACCGAGAACGTCTACGACTCCCTGCGCATCCTCCTCAACACCGTCCAGAACCCCTATTTCACGAAGGAGAACGTGGATAAGGAGATGGGCATCATCGAGCAGGAGATCCGCATGGGGCTCGACAATGTCGGCTCCGCGGAGTTCTATGGGCTCCTCGGCGGCCTCTACCACACCCACCCCGTCCGCATCCAGATCGCCGGCTCCGTCGAGAGCATCCACCAGATCGACGCCGACCTGCTCTATCGCTGCTACCATGCCTTCTATGACCTGCACAACATGGCGCTGTGCATCGCCGGCAATGTCGAGACGGAGAAGGTCCTCGCCATCTGCGACGAGCTCCTGCGTCCCGGCGAGGACATGCAGGTCGAGCAGCGCTTCGCGGACGAGCCGGACACCGTCGCCGCCGACCGCGTGGACATCATCCGGCCCATCAAGATCCCGGTGTTCACCCTCGGCTTCAAGCTGCCGCCCCGTCCCCACGGCATCGAGCAGCGCCGCGCCGAGCTCTGCGCCCGCCTCCTCTTCGAGACCCTCTTCAACAACAGCGCCCCTGTCTTCAATGAGATGCTCGAGGAGGGCCTCATCAATTACGAATTCGGCAGCGACGGCGCCATGTGCGGCGACGGCTATCTCCTCGTGAGCGTCTCCGGCGAGACCGAGCGCCCCGAGGCCGTCCGTGACCGCGTCTTCGCCGAGATCCGCCGTGCCAAGGCGGAGGGCTTCGACCGCGACTGCTTCGAGCGCGTCAAGCGCGTCAGCTATGGCAGGATCGTCCGCGGGCTCTGCATCCCCGAGGCCGCCGCGTCGTCCATGATGATGGCCTGGATGCTCGGCACCACGCCCGGCGATTCCCGCCGCATCCTCGAAACGCTGACCTATGAGGACGCCCTCGCGATGCTCCGCGATGAGATTGATCTCGACAAGACCACCCTTTGCGTGGTCCACCAGGAGGAGGCAGCCCATGCAGACGATCAGTGACCTTGGCTACGGCGCTCCTGCCCTCGATGAGATCATCTTCCCCCGCCTCGGCATCGACCTCACCGTCTCGCCGACGGCGTTCACCGTCTTTGGCTTCGAGATCCAGTGGTACGGCATCATCATCGTGATCGGACTGCTCCTCGCGCTCGTCGTCGCCTTCCGCAACATGCGGCGCGTCGGCCTCGACATCGACCGCGCCATCGACGCCATCATCGCCGGCATCATCGGCGCCATCATCGGCGCCCGCGCGTATTACGTCATCCTCAACTGGGACTATTATAGCGCGAATCCGGCCTCCATCCTCAACACCCGCGAGGGCGGCCTTGCCGTCTTCGGCGGCCTGATCGGCGCGGTGCTCGTCGGCGGCATCATGTGTAAGATCCGCAAGGTCAAATTCCTGCCCATGATGGACCTCTGCGGCGTCGGCTTCCTGATCGGTCAGGGCATCGGCCGCTGGGGCAATTTCTTCAACCAGGAGGCCTTCGGGCGCAATACGGACTCCCTCTTCGGCATGACCGGCGGACGCGTCCGCGCGTGGATCATCGCCAACCAGACCACCGCCACCGTCCGCTACGCCCTCGACCCGAGCATCCCGGTGCATCCGTGCTTTTTGTATGAGTCCGTCTGGTGCCTGCTGGGCGCCGTGCTCCTGCTCATCGCGCTCCATAAATGGCGCAGATTCGACGGTCAGATCATCCTCATGTATATGATCTGGTACGGCCTCGGGCGCTTCTTCATCGAGGGCCTGCGCACCGACAGCCTCACCATCGGCACCCTGCGCGTCTCGCAGGCCGTGGCCGCGGTGATGGTCGTCGTGGGCACGATATTGCTCATCGTGAATTTGTCCCGCGTGAAGCGGCTCGGCAGGGAATACAAGCTCTACGTCGACACAGCCGAGTCCAGGGCGCTCCTCGCCGAGGCGGACGCCCGTGCCGCCGAGGAAAAAGCACGTCGTTCCGCGAAAAAGGACAAGTCCCCCGCCGAGGCCATCCTTGCTCCCGGCGCTGAGGACGTCACCCTCGAGGACAAGTCGGAGGAGGATGCGGACGAGTCCCCCTCTGATGACGCCGCAGGCGATGACACGTCCGCAGAAAACGCCGATACTTCGACGAAATAACGACGCAGACGCCCTCTGTCACGACAGGGGGCGTCCGCAGTAAGGAGGCCGCTATGCGCATCGAGAACGGGATCCTGACCGAGATCCTCACGCCGCGGAAGACGCTCGTCGTCCCGAACGGCGTCACCGCCATCGCAGAAGGGCTCTGCCGCAAGCACTGGAGCATCCATTATCTGGAGCTGCCGCCCTCTCTCCGCTCGATCGGCGACCACGCCTTCGAGGGCGTCCGCCTTTTGGGCGTGAGCTTCTCCGAGGGGCTCGTTGCCATCGGCAATGAGGCGTTCAGTCACACGCAGATCGAGGCCGCCATCCTGCCGGACAGCCTGCGCCACATCGGCGCGGCGGCGTTCAAATACTGTCAGCGCCTCGCGGACGTGCGCCTCCCGGAAAGGCTCGAAACGCTCGGGAACGGCGCCTTTTTGAAGACGCGCTGGGTCGAATCGCACCTAGGACAGGAGCTGCGCGTCTGCGGCGGCCGCTACCTGCTCTCGGCCGTACCCGCGCGGGAGCTGCGCATCCCGGACGGGGTCGTGGAGGTGCTCCTGGGCTATGGGTCGATGGCCAACAAGGGCGTCGAGCACGTCTACCTCCCGGACAGCGTCGAGGTCCTCGGCCACGGCTGCTTCGCCGATGCCGATCAGCTCCGCAGGGTGCGATTCTCCGCGCGTCTGGCCGACGTCAAGAGCGCGGCCTTCTCCGGCTGCACCGCCCTCGAGTCCGCCGTCCTCCCGGACACCGTCACCGTCATCGGGCCGGGGGCGTTCGGACGCTGCACCTCGCTGCGGGAGCTGTCCGTCCCCGTGACCGCCCGGATGTACGCCGGCAGCACCGACGAGGGCACCGATGTCACGCTGCGCTGGGCGGGCGGCACGTTCACCGTCCCGGCAAGAGCGGCCGTCCGGATGCTGCTGATCGACCCGGTCGTGCGGTTCCTCCGCGTCACCGACCGCGAGGGATGCCTCGAGATGCTCCGCCTGATGCAGCACGACGAGGGCCTCCATGCCCGCTGCACCCTGCTCGCAGAATGGCGATTCCCCGGCACCTTTGCGGTGGGGGAGCTGGCACGCGCCGCCTCCCCCGCCGCCGTCGCGTGCGCCGAGGTCGGGGATGTCGACACGCTCCGCCGCATCCATGGGGACTTCCCCCTCGGCGGCGACGTCCTCCTGCGCTGCCTCGACGTCCTCCCGGAGGGCCGCACCGACCTGCGCGCCGCCGTCCTCGCCCTCCTCGAGGGGCAGTCCGGCGAGACGTCCCGGCGGCTGTAAAAAAGACTTGCTTTTTCCGGCGAGATGTGGTATAATAGAGTATACGATGTTTCCGTAGCTCAGCTGGATAGAGCGACCGCCTCCTAAGCGGTAGGTCGGGTGTTCGAATCACCTCGGGAACGCTCCCGCCCCTTGGCCATTCGGTCAGGGGGCGCTTTTTGTGTTGTTTCGGTCCTTTTTGAGGACGGATGTCCTCTGTGTGCAAAGCATCGACTCATTTCTTTTCAGAAAGATACAGCTCGACCCGGCTCTGGATGTGTTCGCAGGTCGTGTCCAGCGACTGATCCCCATAAAAATACATGCCGCTCTCCTCCTCGATGACAGAGCGGATATTGGGATCGGGGCGGGCGATATGCGTCGTGCGGGCGATCTCCTGCGCGAGCGCCTCCATCTCCGCGGCAGTCGCCTCTCCTGAGATGATCTCATGCTCTCCATCCCAAAACACACGGTCAGAGTGCCTGCCCTGCGGATCGGCCGCATCCTCCATGGATGCCGCCAATGCCGCGCGGCATACCGGCAGCGATGCGGTCAATTGCCGCTGCACCGGCTCTGATAAGAGATAGCGGAAGAGACCCCATGCCTCGTCCTGGTACCTGGAGCCGGCATAGATCCCCAGCGTGTAGGCCGGCTCGAAGTAGGCGCCGACGCAGTCCTGCTCGAGGGGATAGCCCACTGTGACGGTCGGCTCGTCCTGGTACAAAAAGAACTGCGCGTCGTGCCAATTCAGCGGCGTCGCCACGGTGATCTGGGTGAGGAGGACTTGATCGTGCGCGATCAGGTCCCGTTGGATCGTGTTCGGGTCGCCGTCCGTATACTGCCAGGCCGCGTGATCGTCGCGGTACTGCGAAGCAAGCGCCAAAAGCTGACGAAACTCCGGGGTGTCAAAATGGCAGTCGGCATTGACGGGGTCGACATAGGCATCGAGATGATCCGTGCAGAAGGCAGACAGGATGTCGCTCGCCTGGACATCGAAAAACGGCTGGACGCCCCCATCGAGCGACGACAGGCATTGCAGATATGCGGCGGCCGTCTGCGGCGTGCCGTCCGGGAACTGTGCCCGCTTGGCGAGGGTCGTGTGCAGCGTGTAGGAAAAGCCGAGGAACGGGAGCGCCCCATCCTGCCGGAACGCATCAAAGAAATTCGTGTCATACGTCTCATCCGTGATGGCAGGATCGTCCGCGAGATACTGCGACAGATCCAGAAACACGCCCTTATCGAGCAGCGTATCGGTCTGGAGCTGGTCGGTGCAGATGATGTCCGCGATCCTCCCGTCGAGCATGTCCTTTTGGAACTGCGTGATCCCGACCGCACCGCCGGACGTATCCTGCTTGTCGTAGTTGTACACCACGATCTTGACGTCCTCGCTCTGCATGTTGTATTCGCTGATCGCCTCCGACAAGCCATATGCCTGCTGACCGGCCACCGAGAGCGTCAGGATCTTCATGCTTTGGATCTCTTTTTTCGTCCGCTTTGTGAGGATCCACTGCTCCGTCCCGCTGCTGACTGCGCCGGACATCGCGATCCTGTCCACCGCCACGCGGCCGTCGTCGAGCAGGAAGGGCGTTAGGATCCGCGTCGCGTCCAGATCGGAGGCGTCCCAGTCGACGAGGCGCTCCCTTGTCCCGTCCGCACGGATGCCGTACATCCCGGTCAGGTCATGATAGGTGAAAGGGTATTCGTCATTCCCGGCCTGGAGCGCACGATCGACCGTGCCAAAAGCCGATACCTGCGTGATACGGTCCTCCGCGCGATCGACCGCATAGAGCCTTGCCTTCCCGCTGGCATCCGTCACGATCAGGTACACGCCGCCGTCATGGCCGATCAAGGCGCGGTCGATCGTCCCGCCGTTTTGCAGATCCATGGTCTTGACGAGCGCGAAAGTCTCCGTATAGACCCTGATCTGTGCCTGCGCGCTGATCGCATACCAAAAGCCCTCCGCGTCCCGGCAGCAGATCTCGGTCAGAGGATCTGCGAACACCTCCTGCGGGATCGTCCCGGTCGCAATACAGTTACATTGCCGATCGAGGGCATAAAACCGATTCATGACGGTACCATCCGCATCGGGCGGCATCTCGATCACGGTGAGCCCCTTGTCCGGCGCAGGCATGACGCTATAATAGCACTCGGTCACATCGGGCAGCTCGAGCGGTGTCATCCCATCGGCATCGGGATCGAACGCGTACAGGCGGCCGCCGCGCTGGATGACCAGATGTCCCGCGACATGGGCGAGGATCTGGTCGGCAGCCGTGCTGCCGTGTGAAGTGGGAGCGAGGGCGTCCGCCGCGCCGCCGATCTGTTCGCCCTTGTAGGAATAGGCCATATCGACAGCCAGCGTCGCACCAGGCGGGTCCCCCTGCTTGGCACATCCCGTGGACGCCACCACGAGCGCGGCACTTATGGCGAGGGCGAACTGTTTCATGAATGTCTGTCTCATGACCCACCTCTCATGCGATGTGTTTCATATAATTCGACAGCTTTTTATTGGAGCCGGGTTTCAGGTAACAGCTCGTCACAATAATTCTTGGCATAGTGTCTCCTATTATTCCTGATAACCAACAGCAACATCGGAACAATGCGCAGCAATGAAGCCGTATAACCGCATAAGCGGCACTGTTTTGTTGCTGCCGGACTTGATACTCTTTATCTGTTTTTCTTCAATTCTATCATTCAAGAAATAATCTTTCTTCCCAACAGTAAGTGTTAGCTCTGATTTTTTTACGATATCACGATAGCCATTAAACTCCTCATAGATTTGATATTTAGCACAAGTAATATCTGAAAGTGCGATGATCGTTTCTTTTCTTGCAGAATAAATTGTGATCGTGTAGGAATTATATTCCACAGTAATTGTGCGCTTTTCAATTTTAGAGAACGTATATACTATGGCAGTCATTCCTATCACAATTAACACGATCATTGCAATCTGCATCACGCTATTTTTGGATATCATAAGCACGGCTAAACATAATACCGCCCAGATAATAATAGCAGCAAAGCAATAAGCATAATAATTGACAGGATGATGGTTGATCGTGATCTCGTTTGTGTTTTTCTGTTGTTTCATGTTGCCACCTCAATAAAATTATTCAAGTATATTATAGCACACAACAAACCATTTTGCGATCACTATCCCCCTTACTGTTCATAAGTATCATACACTTTCACGGCATCTGCTCCCGAAGAACAGTTTTCACTGAAGAGAATCCACGATCTTGTCGCACTCCTCATAAGGCACATCCTTCATCATGAGTGAACACAAAAGCAGTGTATCTCTCCATAATATCGTGTACTGATGATCTTCCTTGGATACGATCGCAGTTTTTCCATTCACCTCAGTCTCAGAAAGAGAAAAAGTATCGCTTGGGATCTTGACATCATGCATCCGTTCTTCATCATCGAACGCTTCATAGACGATACTGATGTATTGCTTACCCATTCTGAAATGAAATGTACAGGTCATACTGCTATCTCGATCCGTGTGGCCGTATTCATCCAACACAAAGCCCTCTGGCAAATAGGATGGAGCTTCGACCGATATTTCGTATTTCGCACATTCCCCCTTTATTCCATAAGGATCACCTTCACTCGCTGGCAGCTGGGCAGTAGGAGTATCATCAAAATCAACTGAGAACCCATTTTGATAGTAATGGATGATCACCGAAAACACATCCATGTTCCAAGCCGCAGCTGTGATCACATTCGCGATAGCGATCATAGCTGCGATACATGCCGCAATGATCAGCACTTTCATTCGCTTGCGCATACGAGTTACAGGCTTTTTATCAGAGGATCCCGTTAGTTTTTGAACACCACGCTCCGTTGCTTCCTGAATGAAGCTCTCCATTCCTGTCAGATCAGAATAAACATCAGTCAACTCCTCAATTTTGTCATAATTACGTTTGTGAGCAGGCTTTTCCAATTCTTCATCTAACAGCTTTCTTATTTCCTTGAGGGCATCTTTTTCAAAGCCACCACTCATGAGATCATGTAGGTCCTGATCCATAAGTTTCACCTCTTATTATTCCCTCTATCTATTCCTGTCAGATAGAGGTCCATTTTGGACGATTGATCTTGATATTTGTATGATCGTACAAACAGACAATGAACTAATTGTTGGAATCGCACTAACTATTCGGAGCTGGCGCGTAATTTTTCCTTGATCCTCGCAATACGCTTATATAAAGCCGCGAGTGTCAGATGATACTGCTTTGCCAGCGCATGTTTGTCTTCGCTGTTGAGATAGGCAAGGAGCAGCTGCCGATCCGCATCATCTAGTACGTCCAGTATACTTTCTGGGTATGGAAAGTCCTCTGTTTCCTCTGGTATCGTTTCTATATCCACACTTTCTGGTTTTTTTCGACGATACTGATAGATGATCCTGTCGGCAGTTGCATATAGCCACGGTCTGATATCTTTTGAGAGATCGATCGAACGATGTTTTTTCAGAAGTACATAAAAGACTTCCTGCGTACAGTCTTCTGCGCCATGATAGTCAGGGGCCAATTTAAAAACGCAGTATTTCAGGATCAACGGGTAATACTCTTTGATCAAACTATTGAGAGGGGTATCGTGCATGGTCATACCTCCATCCATGATCGGCAAGATCACATTTTTACTCAATTATACTTCTTTACCTATTCTTTGTCAATATACTTCTTCAATTTTACTGGCAGTTAAATTCGATCAGTGACGACCATTTTTGCTGCAGATCTTAAAGATGCATCCTTTAAAGTGGCGAAGATCAAGAACGATGATCGTGCCGAGCATATCGGAACATGGGAGGAACTGATCGAGATGGGGTATCACCCTTGTGGGAGCTGTCAGCCTTGATAGACAGATCGCATGAGCAAGAAGATCGAAGTCACTGACCCGCCTCTTTCAAAACAAGAAAGACCCGTCAAGCAGCTTTATCGCTTGACGAGTCTCTTACTATATCGATCTCACAGATCAGCTATCAAAGGCCGTTATCACGGCGTTTGAGCGTTATCGTCCACAGCGCCCTCCTCTGCATCGGAACACAGATCATCATAGAACGCATTTTTGTTACCGTAATGATCAAGAAGCAAGAACAAGGAAGTATTGATCACGCTCAGCATCCGTTTAGACCGCACCATTTCAGACTGCTTCTCCGCGATAGATGCCCCCTTGGAAACTACCTGATAGATCTCATAGGATGGCATACCCTCAAATGCAGTCTTAGAGACCGTATTCAGTTTTTTTACATTCGATCGGATCAGATTTTTAAAATTGGTCTTTGTGTATTCTGCTATGTAGTGACCGGCTAGCTTCTTTTTGCTGGCCGCCTTCTTGAAGCCCTTCATCATCGAGATAGGGATGAACTCTGTTAAAAACGCCGCATCATTAAAACTATCACAATAACGAAACGATTCCATCATAGGATAATCGATGTACAGCCTCCCTATCGAGGGGTCTGTTTCGTTCGTAAAGTATTCAGCCATCTTCTTGACCTTTAAAAGATCATCCTCAGCTGACTGTTCGATAGGGATATCCGTACCGCGTTGCGCTGGCGTCTTATTCTGCAGATCACTGTCAAATACCAGATATGTGTAGGCAAACTTACTTTTCAGCACTTCCTTCACCGTGCCAGAAGTGACAAGTTCTGCCAAAACATCCTTCACATCACACGCAAGATCATATTGTTCCATTTTACTGTACAGAGAATATAGATCACTTGCAACAACAAGTTCAAATGAAAGTCCAAAGACCTTGAACGACCGTTCAAAAAAATCTTTTTCCGTTCCTCCCTCCACAATGAGCAGAATCTTCTTTTTACTCTTGAAATGCGCCATTGATATACATTTTCTCCAAGTTATGGGCTTCACGAATCTCGCGGTCAGTAGAATCGTAGAGATTCGCTATTTTTGATCTCGTCATAATAAAGCAGCAGTCAGGTCTTGTCGATCTATTCTGCATCAGATAGGTGTTGTGTGTGGTCAAAACAGACTGGAAATTAGGGTGCATATTCAGTAGTTCAACAAGTGTCTCTGCCGACTCGTAGTGAAAGAAGGCATCAAACTCATCAATGAACAGAAATGAGATGTTGTCAAAGGCAACGATGCTCCACACAAAGAATAGCATCAAGGCCATCGTTCCTGTCGATGCCACGTCAATGAATCGAGCCCAATTTTCTCGATCATGATAAAATGCGTAAAGAACATGCATCCCATTTTCCGATCTGAGATCCAATTCATATTCAAGTCCGTTTTTCTGAAGGAGATCCTGAAATCCCTGTTTCTTCCCATGCTGGTAGATGACCTCTGTCAGATCCGCACCGCCGTTCGTATACCCCATATAGGAGTTGCCTTCGCTTAAACTGCGGTACCAAAGCATACGGTTGACAAGATCCATCAATTTTGTGAGCAGAGAGTGGTGGCTCGTAGGGGTATTGCGATAGATATACTTCAAAACAGAGAGCTTATTATCAACAAGATCAATGTGCAGGTTGCCCTGCGCAATTAGCTGCATCAGCTGTTACGGGATCAGGGCCTGCATCATACAATGATCGTAAAAGATCCATCCAAGATCCTCCTTACACCATTGTTGTTCCATTGGGCAAGAGCTCCGATACCCGCCTCTGCTGCTCCTCCGCAACGAGCGTCTGGACATACGTCCCGCCCATGACTCGCTCCATCGCTGTCATAAGATCAGCCGCTTCTTTTCGCGCTTGCTCTGCCTCCTGTATTGCCGTCTCCACAGTCTGGTATCTCGCCTGCGTACTCGCGATCATCGTGTCTACATTCCGATAATTGTCCCGCCGGATCTGCGGATAGCGCCGCAGCATCGCGGCTGCCTGCTCCGGGGAGGACTCTGTCGAGCATTTTCCCTCGAATACGACACCGATCGCGTCCTTCAGTCGGAGATCGAATCGCAGTTCCTCCGACAGCTCCTCCAGCGATGCCTTATATCCTGCATACCTCTGCTCCGCTGCCACAAGATCTCTGCGGAGCGAATCGAGCGTCGCCCCCTCGTTCACCAAACGATTCAGCCGCAGCAGCTTGTCGAGCTCTGCATCATTCGTCCATGAAAACGGCTTTTCCGCGACCTTACGGCGCATCGGCAGAGCACCCTTTGCAAATGTCACCGTGTAGAAACGCATCGTTCGCAGAACTACCGCACGAGGCGTGTCTTGATCGGTCTCTGCTGTGATCTTTGTGACAAGGTCATGCTCAGCTCTCGCCTTTGCACGCAGTCGGTTTTTAAGAGCGAACTCGCTGTAATGCTCGCCGAGCGATCGGAGACGTATGAAGTTCTCCCCTCGCTTAGGACGCACTGCAAGGTACTTTCCGCGTTTGATCTCATACCCGATCTTCGCCATTCGCTGCAAAAGCTCCTCCAGATCCTGCGACTGCATCAGTATCCGATCCACATCGTCCCGGAGCTTCTCCCGGTATGACATGTACGGCGGTCTGTACTGCTTTTCGATACGCCGTACACGGTCAACAAAACACACTTGCGCCTCAAACCCATTCTCTGTTTCTCGGAACGGGATGCATGCCTCCGTCATTTTTGTCTGCACGAACGCTTGCTTGTCTGCATCCAAGTAATAGAACGCTCTGTACGGAGAAGACCTCTCTGCTCTCAGCGTTCGATTCTCCGTTTCCAATTCATGTACATGTTCGTACAAGTACCTGATCTCCTGAGGATCGGGCACCTCCGGGATATGCGCGATACGGTCCTTTTCTTTCTTCGTCTCACAAAGATCCTTGTACGCCTTTACGCTCATGTGCTTGTGGTGTGCTTGCTTGTCCTCACGCGCAAAGCCATGCCGCCGCAGGATCGCCTCCATAACGTTTCGCTCACGTTCTTCCCACGCTACGAGCTGATTCGCGCGTCTTCCCTGCGGCACGAAGCCCTGTTCGATGAGTGCCTGTTTCATCGAAACGCCGCACCTCAGACCACGCTGCCGGGGTCTTGTGTAATACGGAACGAAGTCCAGATGCAGATGCGGAGACGTCTCGTCCAAATGCATCACCGCATTGAACAGATACAGATTCGAGTTTCGCTCCCAAAAACCGCGGACGTACTCATCGAGCATCTGTTTGGCCATCTCACCGCGCTCGCTCCCACAGGGGGCAGTCTTGCTGTCTCCGAACTGGATGATGATCTCGTAGACGCCTCTTCGCGGTCGCCGTCCCGGATATGGTCGTAGTAGTTCTCGATTCGGCGGCACTTTTGTTTCTGTCTGGCATTGTACTCTGCGAGAGCCTCACCGAACAGCGTTTCATATGCATCCTCGATATCCTCCTTGACGTAGGTGACGTTCTGGTACGTCCTTTGCAGATCTACGTTCGGCGCGATAAATTGCCGGTCGTTATGTGCAAGGTCCGCACCGTGCGGATCACTCGCCTTACCAAGTGTAAAACTGATGCTGAAAGTATCCATTCGTCCTCCCTTTCTTTTCAGATCGGTCTCGTATATGCTAGATCTACCTCTAGGAAAACACTAAGGATATGAAGACCCAATATCTGTAATGCACGCCCTCATCGGGCAAGCATGACAGACCATTCCGCGACGCTGCATTTTGGGGACAGCCCCTGTAGCTCTGCCGACATCATCTCTGCTCCGCACGACCGGGAAAGCCCCCGGACCCCTTGCATTTTGTCGCAGTCTATGCTATACTGGGATAGGGGCATAAAAGCCCTCACTGTTGAGCGGGAATTCTGCGAACGCATTCCAGATCACAGACTTCATATAGCCTTTGACGTTCTGGACATCGCGTGTCTCCATTGCTTCACAGAACGCACGAACGACCTCCATCGCAAACGCATCCAGTCCACCGCAGGCCAGATGCGGTGCCAGCCGCTGCACGGCGTCCCGAACATCTGCAGCGGTCACGGATCCCTCACAGTATGTCTGAGCACCTCTGGAGCAGAGCATACCGCACAAGCATTCTGTAAATAACTCGTATGCTTTCAAGTGGTCATGATCTCGAAGCTCGGTCCGGGCGGGGTCGTGCTTTGTGTAAAAACGATACTCGCACAGCCAATGGACGAGCATTCTGCTCCTTTTCAGATCTAGTTCCGGGATGCTCCCGCGATCCCGGATCAGCGCAACAAGATATTCTGCGTTTTCCACATCCGCAAGATCGTTTTTCTCGCGCACACGCCTGTCCGACTGACGGACAGAAGTCTCCGCAGAGATCTTTGTAGTATTCTCTTGTATCGTATTCTCTGTATACCGGTCAGATCCCGACACAGGGTGTGCCGAGATCTCCGCACCCCTCTGGTGATATTCCGGCACAGGGGCACCGGGATCTGCACATACCTCCGTTGGATCATCGGCGGAGGGGTAGGTCAGTTCACGCAGCCTGTTCGCGTCGAGATCGAGGAACAGGACGTTGCTGTAGTTCATACCTTTGGCCTCGATCGTGCGGAATACACGCATGACGATGCCCATCTGCTCCAGAAAGACGATGGCATCCTTGGCCTGTCCGACCGAACATCCGAACTGCTCCGCGATCTGTGCATAGCTGCGCTGGAGGAGATCACCGCTGAACTTCTTGCGGTAGCCGATCACAGCACCGGTATTCTCGTCCCGGACCTCCGCAGGACGGTACCAATAGACGATATCTGCGAGGATGTTGATGGCCAGCAGATGCGGTTTAGGGTTTTTGAGTTCCGTCTTGACAAAGACCTTGTACCAGACTTGTGGGATGATATTACCGGTGATCGCCATTTCACGCAGCACATCACAGGCGGGGATGCCAGTTTGAAACATAAAAATTGCCCTCCATTTCAGGTCGTACTGAAACAGAAAGTGCTTGCTCCGCGCCAACATCCGCCAACAAAACATAGGAATAGTACAAAAGACTATCCGAAACAAATTGGATCGCACGGAGTAATGGCAACGAAAATATACGCAGTTTCGGGGTCTATAAAAACTGGATGGCAATAGAAGAGATCAACAAATAAACAGTTAGCTGCCTCCTAAGCGGTAGGTCGGGTGTTCGAATCACCTCGGGAACGCTCCCGCCCCTTGGCCATTCGGTCAAGGGGCGTTTTTTTGTGCTGTTTTATTTCTTTTTGAGGACGGATGCCCTCTGTGTGCAGGGAGACTTCTGTGCAGTCTGACCCATCCGTCGGTCGAGCAGGAGGATCACCGCCATCAGCATCAGGCAGACGGACGGCATCGGGTCGCCCGTCACGGACACGGACGGCATGCTCGCCGAAAATGCCGGGACTGTCGGCAAAAAGCCCATCCCTGCGCGGCAAATGCCCCATGCCCCCGCCGCTGCGAGGATGCGGCATCCCCAGAAGCGGAGCCATGGCATCTCCCCCGCGATCGAGGCCGTTTGCAGGTGGACGCAGACCCCGCCGAACGCCAGCAGCGCCGCCGCGCCGGGCAGTCCCCCGCCGTCCTCCAGATAGCCGCTCACATTGCTGACCTCCCATATCGCACGCAGGCAAGCCGTTCCCTGTTCGGTATCGACTGGCAGGACGGCGCATACGGCCGCAACGAGGCCGCTCTCCTCCAGGAGCGCGCCCACCCCCGCGAACGCGACGATCATGGCCGTGATCTTGACCATCGCTGCCGCGGCCGCATCGACGGAGCCCGTCAGGGTCCGTGCATCCAGATGGGGCGTCGTGCGTAACAGGCGCTGCCGCGGGAGACAGTGCCACGCTGCCAGCATCATGACGGCGTTCGGCAAGCTGACGGATAGTATCATCAATGTGACCGCCTGCCATGACATCCCCCGGCACACCGTCCCCAGCAGGAATCCAGGCCCACACCCGATGCAGATGCCGAGGGATCGGCGTTTTTCCTCGCGCGAGATGTCACCCGCCGCGGCCATCTCTGTGAGCATCTGCGCTCCGACCGGGTAGCCAGCGAGCTGTGACACCACCAGCACCACCGCGAGACGCCCGCGCACCGTCCTCGAAAGTGACGCGATGAGGCCACTTTTCGTGCATGCCGCCGCCAGCATCGTGTACAGGAACAGCGCCGGGACCAGGCCGCACAGGCAACGCTCCCCCGCCGCTCGGACCGCCTCCGCGGCAGCGCCGCTCCACACGCATAGTCCCGCGAGCAGCGCGCCCGCGCCGCCCGCCGCGATCATTCTTCTCATCGGCATCACCCCTGTCAAGCTATGCGCCGCTCGCCCCGATCATGCACATATCACGCCGCCCCCGCGCATACACTGTAGCGAGGTGATAGCATGAACGCGATGATATGGCCATTTTCCGAGCCGACGCTCCATGTCCACGGCCGGCGGGACGTGCGTGTCGAGGACTGCCGACAGATCCTGGAATACAACGACGTCCTCGTGCGGATGCGGGCAGGACGGCTCGAGGTCGCCGTCTGGGGGACGGGACTGCGCGTCCACGATGCCCCCGACGCCGGCGTGCGAATCACGGGTACGATCGCCTCGATCGAGCTGCGGGAGGTGCGGGGATGATACGGGAATACTGCGATATTTCGGCAAAAGGTGACCATCTCTATCGCTTTGTCGACGCCCTTCGACATAGTCCCATCGTCTGCGGGGAGCAGCGGGTCAAGGGGGATTCGTTCCGCTGCCGCATCCCCGCCCGCGACCTTGAGGCCTTCCGTGCCCTCGCCGATGCCCATGGGATGCACCTCCATGTCCACCAGAAGCGGACAGTGCTCACACGGCTCCGTGCGTATCGTCTCCGAATCGGCCTCCCGGTCGGGATGCTGCTCGCCGTCGCGCTCGTCCTTTGGCAGTCGAACAGCGTCACGACCATCGAGGTGCAGAAAAATGAGGTCGTCGCCACCGAGACCGTCCTCGCTGTGCTCGAGGAGATGGGCGTCCGCCGTGGGACATGGATCCCCAGCATCGACCGCTATCGCTGCGAATGTGCGATCCGGCGCGCCGTACCGGAGACGTGCTGGGTCTGGATCCGTCCGACGGGGAGCCGGCTGATCGTCGAGGTCGCGGAGGAAAAACCCCATGTATCGGTGCTTTCCGAACGGATGCCGTGCGACATCGTCTCAAGCCAGGACGCCGTCATCACGGACATCACCGTCGATTTCGGCATGCTCCTGCATCTCGTCGGCGACACGGTCCCGCGCGGGGAGACTCTCGTGACCGGCGTCCTTTCCGATGATGCCGGTCACACCCGCCTCCGTCACGCCAAAGCGACCGTCACCGGCATCTACACGCGTTCGTTCGAGCTGACCGAATATCTTACGAAAGAAACACGTCAGCGCACCGGCCGCACGGTCTGTCAGCGTTGGCTCCGTGTCCTCGGGATGGCGCTCCCTCTTTCGTGGGAACGACCTAGCTACGCCATTTCGACTGTCCACGAGGAGGAGGCAGGATTGTCCTTCCTCGGCCGCCCCCTCCCGCTCTCGATCGTGACGCGCACGACCGAGGAGGTCGCCGTCATGCAGACGACCCGTACCCTTGACGAGCTCCGTGACGCGATCAATTCGGACATCCTCCGCTTTGAGAAGGACGCCCTCGCGGACGTGACCATCCTCGACCGCGACCTCGTCTACGAGGAAACGCCCGACGCCCTCACCTGCCACCTGACCTATACGGTCGAGGGCGAGATCGGGGTCGAGCGCGATATTCTCCATGAATAGACAAAAACGCGGCGCCTGCCAATCAGCAGGCGCCGCGGATCTGTTAGGATCTAGTTGGAGAAGTCGTCCTTAGGACTTGACGGGGAGCGTCACGAGCTTAACGACGTTCTTCAGGATGTTCAGAGCATCGGTGGTGTCGATCGCGTTGTTGATGTCAACATCCGCGTTGATCTTGCCCTGCGCAGAGAGGGTCAGGGAGCCGAGGATCGCCTTGTTGATCGCGATAACATCCATGATGTCTACATCGCCGTCAACATCGCAGTCACCGTACAGAACGTCGCCAGTAGGCGGATCGGTCTGGGTCTGGCCGGACGGATCCGGTGCCTCATCCTCAACGAAGGAGGATACCCATACCAGAGGTGCGTTCCAGTTGATGGTGATCTCGTTTACGGACCATGCATCTACCTGGTCATAGTAGCACTTCATCGGAGCCAGCTCGCCGATCTTGTAACCAGCGCCCTGGATCATCGGGTCGTTCATGTCGGAGTTCGGACCACCAGAGAGGCAGCCATCCGGTGCAGACGGCCAATCCGGCTTCATCTGCTTGCACCAGTATCTGTGGTGCGGGTGCTCGGTGGTGGAGGTACCGTAACCAGTTACATAGGAGTTCTCGATGACGTTCTTACCGAGGATGTAGTCCATCGCGGAGGTAACGCCGGAGAGGTACTTCAGGTCGCCGGTCAGGTCGTAAGCCATACCAAGGATCATCGCGTTGTTGATGACCATGGAGTTGGAGCCCCACTCATAACCGCCGGTCAGCGTGATGCTGCGCTCGGAGGACTCGTCGCCGACGATGTCGGTAACGGTGGTGTCATAGGTGTGGCCCGGGTAAGGCGTGCTGTAGGCGGACTTCGCCTCCTGCTTCAGATAGAAGTCACCAGCCTCCTGGAAGGACTGCTCAACGGTCTTGAACTCGGACTCAGAGATGAGATCCTTGTGCAGGGCCAGGGTCGCAGTACCCAGGGATGCCAGAGTACCCCAAGTGAAGGACGTGGGAGAACCCTTGTTCTCGCCGCCGACGAGGTTCGTGGTAACGGTGAAGGCCTCAGGATATGCCTTCAGGTCCTCATAGTAGGACTTGTCACCGGTGGTAACGTACAGCTCGCAAGCTGCCCAGTAGAACTCGTCAGTTACCTGCGTATCACCGTAGGGGCCACCGCCCTTGTTCTGATCCAGAGGAGCGAACAGGTCGTTGGAGGTCGCATCGGAAGCAGCCTTGTAGATGCCGCCGTACTGGGATACATACTTCTCCTTCGCAGCCTTGTAGGAAGCCTCAGCCTGCTTGATGTAAGCATCCGCAGAGCTGTCGCCGGCATCCTTCAGCAGACGGCCGAGCTGTGCCAGAGCGGCAGCAGAGTTCAGGGTCGCAGCGTAGGTAACGGGCTTCACGATACGAGTCGGGAAGATTACGGTCTGCTCCTTCTCGTCCTTGGACTCGTCATACGGCATTACGCCGAGCGCGGTCCACTTGTAGTCGTGGATCTTGTGGTATACGAAGTTGTCGGAGCGGGTCATCTTTACGAAGAAGTCAGCCTCCCACTTCAGCTCGTCGAGGATGTCAGGCGTATTGTTGCCGGACTCAGGGATGTTGATGAAGTCAGCGCCGACTGCGAACTTCTCCGGGTTGCGCTCGTAGGCGTTGGCCAGCGTCCACATGGAAACACCGCCGTTTACAACGTACTTACCGTAGTCACCGGCATCGTACCAACCGCCGGTCACGTCAACAGTGCCGTTGGACGCGTAGCGGGAAGCGATCTCGCTGTTGGCCTTCTCGGTGTAGAGCGGTACCCACTCATCGGTGATGTAAGCCTTGTCCGGATCGTGACCAGCCTTACGAGCCAGTGCAGACTTGGACTCATTCTTACCGCCGTTCTGGATGTACTTGTCCTCGATGGCGATACCGGAGCGGTTCAGATAGTAGTAGTTCAGGGAGTCACGGAGCATGTTGCCGTAGATGTCCTTGCCGATGGTGAACTTCACGGACTTGCCGCCAGCAGTCAGAGTGTACTCGCCCTCCTTGGTCAGCTTGGAGAAGTCGATCACCTGGCAATACTCCCAAGCGCCCTCATCATAAATGGTAGCGCTGGCAGTGCCGCTCATGCTCTCCGGGCCGGTGATCTCGAAGGATACAGGGGCAGCGCCCTCGTCTACAACGAGAGTCGCGGTCTTGGTCAGAGCCGGGAAGTAACCGAGCTGGTTCACTACGAGGCCGACCTTCTCGGGCTTCTCCTCGGGTACAAAGTTGTGGTCATCGGCATCCATATCAACGAGGGCGAGGTTATCGAACTTGACGATGGTGCCCTGCGGGAAGCAAGGAGACGGGGTGTACTCACCGTCACCACCGAAGTGGAAGGTCCACTCAACAGTGCCCTGGCCGTCCGGATGGTTGGTGATGTTGTTCATGAAGGTCTTGTCGATGTAGAACTCCCAAGCATAGGTCGTCCAGGTCTTCGCCGGGATCTCCTCCTGCTTCCACTTGTCCCAGCCCTCATAGTACTTTACGTCCCAGTTGTTCTGGTCGGTGGTGGTCTCGGAGCCGGACTGCGTCGGTGCAGCCTTCAGGGCAGTTACGAGCTCATCGAGGCTCATGCCCTTCTTGTACTCCATCTTCAGCTTGTTACCGTTATTGTGCCAGTACTCAGCATCATCGTTGGTGATGTCGCCCAGCTTTGCGTAGGCATGGCCGGCGTTGGTCGCATAGATGGAGTAGGTCAGACGATACTTGCGGCCGTACTCGATAGACAGACCTCTGTGACGGAACTGGCAGTCCCATCTGTCGTCACCGCCGTTGGAAGCACCACCGGGGTTCTTGATGAGGATGGAGTACACACCATCGTTGATGTTGAACGCCATCGAGCCGGTGCCGTTCTCGCAGACATGCCACGGCAGACCTGCACCCTGCTCGAAGGTGCCCTCGCCGAGCATCATCCCTGCCGATGCGGTGATCGCAGAGATAGAAGCAGCGGAAGCGGAAACTGCCATAGCGAGTGCGGCAGCGCCGGCGCCGAGCTTCTTCATGAAGTTGTTCTTGCGCATTGGTTTTACCCTCCCATTAAAGATTGAAAATGTGTTTCACGGTACTTCCCGCCAGTGCGAGCGGTCCGCGCCGTGCGTGTTCAAAGATCATCACAGGATGGTCACCCTATCATGATGATCCTATCAACCTTATTATAGTATATTTACACAAAAAAGTAAAGCGTTTTTTTGAATTTTGGCGGATCAGACAAACAACGTTTGCAAAATTTGTGCAGATGCACCATATACCGGACATCCCCTCCTGCCGCCGGAGCGGAGGGAGGGGATGTGTGTCAGTCAATTTTTACCGATATATCGTCAAAAACGAGATACCGTGCTTAGCCCTCGGTCACAGGCAGCGTGACGAGCTTGACCACGGCCTTGAGGACGTTGAGCGCGTCGGTCGTGTCGACGGTCTTGTTGATGTCGACGTCCGCGTTCATCCGGCCCTCATCGGTGAGGGTAAGGCCGCCGAGGAGCGACTTGTTGAGCGCGATGACATCGAGGATGTCCACGACGCCGTTCACATCCGCATCGCCATAGAGCACGCCGGTGGGCACAGGATCCTCCTGCGGCTCCGTGGGCTTATCGGTCGGGGCATCCGTGGGGGCATCGGTGGGGCCGTCGGTGGGCGTGGTCACGTCGGCGCCGGAGCGGGTCGGGGGCGTGTAGGGCGCGGGCTTGGTGCCGTCCGGCTCCTCGCCCCAGAGGAGCGTATCGCCGTCATACATCGTGATATAGGGCGTGGTCACCATGTCCATCTCGCCGCCGGACTTCAGGCCCTGGGCGGACCAGTCGTTGGAGGCGTCCCAGGTATAGCCGGAGCTATCCTCGACATAGATGCGGAACTGGCACTCGGAGCGGTGCTCGCTCTGGCCGGTGGGCATCACGACGCGGCCGTCGTTGAAGCTGATCTTGACGTAGTAGACATTGCCGTCGTACTGGATCGGGTCGGAGATGGTCACGAAGCCTTCGTCGCCGCTGTGCTGGTCATAGCCGATCCGCACGCCGACGTCCGCGATGGAGCCGCCCTGCTCGATCAGCTCGGAGATGTCGAAATAATAATTATAGGAGAGATTCTTGACGACGCGCGCCGGCCACGCGGTGTGGTTCATGGCGAAGGCCTTGATCTCGGTGTAGTGTTCGCCGTTCTGGTTGAAGGACGCGCGCATGAGGAACTCGTCCCAGTCAGGGGTCTCGGCGACGGGGAAATCCGCGAGCGCGGTGCCGCCGTAATCGTCGATCATGGCGCAGAGCAGCGCGGTATAGCCCGCATTGTAGTCGATGGCGACCTCGGTGTTCTGGTAGGAGCCGACGTCATCCTTGAAGGAGCCGTCCTGGTTCGGGCCGCCCTCGAGCGCGCCGTAGAGGACGTGGGCATAGGGCTTGGCATCCTCGCCGGTGGCGGTAGGATCGTTGGTGAGCTGGGTCCACTTGTCGTCCCAGACGCCGGACGCCGTTCTGTGGTGGAAGGTGTTCGGGTTCTTCTCGCCCATACCGAGGACATAGCAGAGGCCGAGGTCGTTATCACCGAAGCAATAATCGAGCGTGTCCTTGGCGAACGCGTTATACTTATCTGCCTTGGCGGCGTCATCCTTGAACACGGTATCTGCTGCCAGCTTGGCGAGCCAAGCGGTCGTGGTGGCATGACGGAGCGAGCCCCACTGGAAGAGCCATGCGAGGCCGTCCGGGGTGTGGTCTACCTGCTTGCCGTTGTAGCCGGTCGTCCAGTATTCGAGATGGCGGTATACCTGGTCGATCCACTCCTCCTTGCCGGTGTTCTGGGCATAGAGGAGGGCGGCTGCCTGCGAGGCATCGTCCCAGCAGAAGCCCCAGGTGAACTTGCGGTCGGTGGACTGGTTCTCGAGCGGGAACTCCGGGATATAGTCCTTCTCGGCGAGGTCGAGATACTTCTGGTCGCCGGTGGCCTTGTACATCCAGTTGGCGGCATAGAAGAGGTCGTCGAAGTAGTCGGAGCACTTGTAGTAGCCGCCGGACCCGGTGACGCCCTGGTCCTCATTGCTGCGGGTGGAATCCGCGAGCTTGAAGAGGCTCTCGGCGTGGGTCAGGTAGTCCTTGGCGGTGGCGGGGTCGCTGTCCTTGAACACGAGGTAGCCGGCAGCGAGCGCCGCGGCCATCTGGGCAGCGGTGGAGGTGCAGGTGATCTCATCATAGGGGCGCGCCTCGGTGCCGCCCTGGAGGACGAACTTGCGCATGTAGACCTCGGCGGAGCCCCACCACTTGTGGTCGAAGCCGTCCTCGGCGATCATGCCGACGAACTTGTCCCCGCGGTCGCAGTTCTTGACGTAATCGAGGCCCCACTTGAGGTTGTTCAGGTAGAGGTCATAGAGACCGGCCTTCTTGACGGCATCGCCGTACTCGAGCAGGCCCCACGCGAGGATGGCGGAGGTGTAGGCGTTGGTATGGGTGATCTTGAGGTGGTCGCCGGCATCGAACCAGCCGCCCGGCACCTCGTCATTGACCATGGCATCGCCGCGCCAGGTGACGAAGTTCCAGTCCGGCAGCACGCCGCACTGCTGTACCTCATAGAAGAACATGGATTTCTGGAGCGCCTCGGCGTAATTCGTCTCCGCCGCGCCGGCCGTGAGCGTCATGGCCGACTGCATCGGAGCAGTCAGGGACGCCGCACACATGGCGAGGCTCGCCAGAAAAGCGGTCAGCTTCTTTCTCATTGGTGATTTCCCCTCTCATAATAATAGGTATACGCCCGCGGGTGTGCAGTCCCTTTGGACGTTACCTTTATTTTACTATACTTTACGTCATTTGTCAAGTATCGTATGGACGTTCCTAGACCGGCAGCGTGATGAGGCGCACGGCGGGCAAGGAGTTCCGCCGCCTGCGGGCGGCGGCCAGGGACGCTGTCCCTGGACCCTGCAAACTTTTTTTGCGAAAAAAAGTTTGATCAAAAAAACGATCGCTGGGGTCTGTTAAGGCAAAGGTGTCGGGGTGCAGGGGATCACATCCCCTGCCGAGGGGAGGTTTAGAAGGTAAGCAGACGGCCAGCGAGCTTGCGAGCGCGGCCGGTCGCTTATGCACAGCAGGGGCAGCGCCCCCTCCTAGGCCGGCGATAGCCGGCAAAAGCCGCAACTAGGCGGCAAGTCCTACGAAAGCAGCTCCAGCAGCTCCTCCTTCGTCATCTGTCCGATCGAGATGCTCTCGCCGGTGAGGATGGCTTCGGCGAGGTCGTGCTTTTTCTCTTGCAGCTCGCAGATCTTCTCCTCGATGGTGTCCTTGGCGATCAGCTTGTAGACCGTCACGCGCTTCTCCTGTCCGATGCGATGGGCACGGTCGGTGGCTTGGTCCTGGGCGGCGGCGTTCCACCATGGGTCATAGTGGATGACGACGTCCGCGCCGGTGAGGTTCAGGCCCGTGCCGCCGGCCTTCAGCGAGATCAGGAACACCGGCACCGTCCCCTCGTTGAACGCCTTGACGAGCCGCAGACGCTCCTGCTTGGGCGTCGCGCCCGTGATGAGGTAGTACGGGATCCCCTCCCGCTCGAGGTCCTCCTGCAGGAGCGCGAGCATCGACGTGAACTGCGAGAACACGAGCATCCGATGCTCGCCCTCGATGGCGCTCCGGATCAGCTCCAGACACGCCTCCCGCTTCGCCGACCCGCCCTGATACCCCTCGAACAGCAGCGACGGGTCACAGCAGATCTGCCGGATCCGCGTCAATTCTTTCAGTATCAGCAGCTTGTTCTGACGGAACGTCTCCTCGCTCTCCCCGTCGAGCATCGCGCGGATGCGGACGACCTGGCCGTCATAGGCGTGCTGCTGGTCGGTGTCGAACCGAGCAAAACGCGTCTCCTCGAGCTTTTCGGGCAGGTCGAGGACGTCCTTTTTCAGACGACGCAGGATGAACGGCGCCACCATCCGCCGCAGACGACGGATCGCCGCCTCGTCCTGCCGCTTCGCGATCGGCAGCTCCAGCTCCTGACGGAAAGTCTCATGGTCATACAGAAATCCGGGCATCAGGAAATCGAAGATGCTCCACAGCTCGCTGAGGCGGTTCTCGATGGGCGTGCCCGTCAGCGCGAACCGATGCGCCGCGTGCAGCACCTTGACGGACTTCGCCGCCGCGGTCGTGTGGTTCTTGATGTACTGCGCCTCGTCGAGCACCTCGAAGAGGAACTCCGCCCCCTCGTAGAGCGGCGTATCACGCTTGAGCAGGTCGTAGCTCGTGATGAGGAC
Organism: uncultured Ruminococcus sp.; assembly: GCA_902762785.1. Lineage (GTDB taxonomy): Bacteria > Bacillota > Clostridia > Oscillospirales > Ruminococcaceae > UBA3855. The sequence goes on from CACWPL010000029.1 coordinate 44,868, forward strand.
GTCGAGGCCGGCGTGATCCTTGATGACCGCGCTGCGCTCCGCCGGTGTCCCCGCCACGACCGCCGCCTTCAGCTCCGGCGCGAACCGATGCAGCTCCTCGAGCCAGTTGTACACCAGCGACGACGGGCAGATGATGATGCTCGTCCCCGTCTGCCCCTCGTTCTTCGCCGCGAGCAGGACGGAGATCATTTGCAGCGTCTTGCCCAGTCCCATATCGTCCGCGAGGATGCCGCCGAAGCGGTTCACCTCGAGCGTGCGGAGCCATTTATGGCCTATTTTTTGATAGCTCCGCATGATGTCCGCGAGCGTCGCCGGGACCTCATGGTCGGAGTCCTTGACGGTCTTGAAGTCCTTGATGAGCTTCTTGTAATGCGTGTCCCGCTTGGGGTAGAGCGCCGTACACTGCTCGAACATCTTGTCGAGATACAGCGCCCGGTACGCCGGGAGATGGAGCTTGCCCTTGATGAACTCCTCCGGCGTGACGTGCATCGCATCGTACATCTCGCTCAGCTCCGCCACGCGCTCGTCGAGGTCGACGAAGGCGCCGCTGCGAAGGCGATGGTACGTCTTTTTGAGCTTGTAGCTGTGCAGGACCTCCAGCAGCTCCTCCTGGGTCAGGTCGCTCGAGCCGATGGTCAGGTCCATCATGCCGCTCTCGAGCGACACGCCCATCTGCACCGGCAGGCGCCGATGGATCCGGAGGGACTGGAAGGCGTTCGTGCTGCGCACCTCGCCCATCTCCAGCAAAAGCGGCAGGCCGTCGCGCAGCACCTCGTAGATCTGCTCCTCCTCGTCACGGCAGACGAATCGGTCCTCCTCGGCCTGCACGAGCGGGAAATAGCGCAGCACCGTCTCGATGACCTCGCCCTCGCGCATGGAGTCGCGGTAGGGCTCCTTCAGGTAGGGCGTGTAGAGCCTGTCCATGACGGACTGCTCCTGTTCCCCATATATAGCCAATATCCGGCAGGACGGCACTCCGTCCTCCGCATCCAGGTAAAAGCAGAACGACGCCTCGGGCGGCAGGAGGTCGGCCAGCAGCTCCGGCTCGATCTCCTCGACGGTCACGAAACGGCGCAGCTCCGGCAATATCGTATAATAGAACGACGGCAGCATCTTGCGCCCGACGCGCAGCTCCGTGGTCCCGTCCTCACTGAACGAGGCCAGCAGCGCGAGCAGCTCTGCGGCCTGTGCGGGGATGCGCAGGAACGCCCCCGGCTCGACGCAGTACCGGCTGCGGCCGCCCTCGATCAGGAACGGCATCTCGCCGCGGACGACCGCGCCCTCGATGACGCCGTCCGTCCCGACCTCGCGCTGCACCGTCATATGGACGTTCGGGCAGCGCTCCTCACAGACGAGGGTCGTGCTCCCGGCGCGGTCGGAGTCCTTGTCGGTATAGGACAGCTCCCGGCCGCGCACGGCGTCGAAGAACTGGTCGGAGAGCGTGCCCTCGAGGCGGATGGACGTGCGCGGCACGTCCTCGGCGGCCGCACCGGCGCTGCCGCCCATGCGAGCGCTGCGGCGCAGACGGCGCTGTGCCTCGGCGACGCTCATCCGCAGGAGCTCGTAGAGCGGCGCAGAATCGGCATCGAACGTCTCCCGTGCGAAGTCGATCTGGGCGTTCTTGCCAAGGCCAAGGATCTCCCGCTGCTCGACCAGACCGGGCAGCTCGGCGATCGACCGCAGCACATAGAGCTTCTCCTTGCCGATGCGGAACCCCACGCGCAGCTCCCCGGCGCAGCGCTCGAGGCGCGGCTCGAGGCGGACGCAGGACGTGCGCTCGGCGCTGCCCTTGCGGAGGCCGCGGAGGGTGGCCATGAGGTCGGCGGTGTTGCGGTCGGTGATGTCGCCCGGCTCGTTCTCCCGGAGATACTGCTCGAGGAGCACCATCGCCGCCGCCTTATGGACGCACGGACGCCGGTCGACGAGGATCCCCATCCCGTCGGCCTCGAAATTATGGCACTCCGGCGCGCTGCAATAGAGCTGCCGCAGCATCCGTCTCGTGAACGCGGCACGGACGGTCACAGGCGGCCAGAGCTGCGGGAACCGCACCTCGAGGGAGCCCATGAGCTCCTGATAGCGCCGCTGCGTGTCGTAGCCGATGCGGATATGGGAGACGACGGCCTCCCCGGAGGCGGCCATGCGGCGTCCCTTCTCCTGCATCTCCGCGGTGACCCGCAGCTCCCGCCAGAGCGCGGCCATGTCGAAATAATGGTACCGGCCGTCGTCCGGCTCCTGGACGGGTGCGGGCGTCTCGGCGGGCGGGAGGTCGTCCCGGTGCAGCTCGATGTAGAACATGAGCGAGGCCTCGTGGGCGCAGAAGCTCCCCTCCCTGGCGCGCTGGCAGATGCAGGAGGCCTCCATGAGCCGTTCCCGCGAGATGCGCACGCGCACGGGGAAGTTCCCGTCCGCGTTGACGACCGCACTGTACACGCCGCCGCCCTCGCTGCGCAGGTGACGCACCTTGCCGCTGCGGCAGTAGGCCCCGCCGGCCGTCAGCGCGGGACTGCTGAACCTATGCTTCCATTTCATGCGCTGCCTCCTTCCCTAGAGCGCCGGATAAAAACAGAGCCCCCGGGGTGGCCGGGGGGCTGCTGCATGTCGGGTCTGCCGGATCAATAATTCTTGATGGTATCGGCGTTGAAGAAGCTGTCGCTCTCGGTGTAGTAATCGTTGGTCTCGAGAGAGGCGAAATCCTCGTCGTCCATATCGGGCAGTCTGGCACCGCAGACGCCGCAGAACTGGAACTTCTCGTTGACCTCCGCATCACACTTCGGGCAGATCTTGTAGCCGCGGATGCTGTTGAGCTCGAAACGCATCTTCTTGATGCGGCGGCGGCGCGTGTCGATGTCCTCACAGAGCGCCTTCAGCACGGCCGGGTCCTCATCCGGGTTCTTGTAATACTTCTTGCCGATGTCTGCGAATACCTCGACGATGCGCTCCTCCTCGTACAGGATCTTGCGCTTGAGATTGTTGACCTCGGAAGCGTTCTTTGCCTTTTCAGTGACACCTCTTCCGGCGCCGCTCAGCGTGTCCATGAATCCCATTCCACTCAACTCCTATTGCAAATGATGTATGATCGTGTCGTTCGGGGCGGCTCTGCGGCAGACGAACGCCCGCGAGCTCCCCGGCGGTCCAATGCACCCCGACACTGCGCCCCCTCATCGGGCACACGGATGCATTTTCTTTCCCTACTATAAATTATACAACATTTTAAGAATTTGTCAACCCCTTTTTGGATAAATCCTGTGATCGGGGGGAAATATTTTTTAAAAGGGACGGAATCGGGACGTTTCCGGGGCCGACACGCGGGCGGGGGCCCCCACCCCCCTGCCCCCCGCCCCCAGGGGCGGGGGGTGTGATAGCCGGCCTTGCAGGCCGGCGCCGCTTTTTCCGCCGCTGACGCGGCGGGGAGGCCTGTTCGCCACTCGCGCGGCGGGGCGTCCGTTTGGTGCTGGTGCGGCGGGGCCGTTTGCCGCCGGTGCGGGGGCGTCCGTTTGGCGCCGGGGCGTTTCCGGGGCCGACACGCGGGCGGGGGCCCCCACCCCCCTGCCCCCCGCCCCCAGGGGCGGGGGGATAGATAGCCGGCCTTGCAGGCCGGCGCCGCTTTTTCCGCCGCTGAGCCTACCCGAACACCTTACGAACAATCAATAAGTGCTATAAACAGGCGATTTTGCTATAACAAATAGAGCTGTTCTCTATATTTGAGAATAGCTCTATTTCCATTAGTTGAGTGCCTTAATGGTATTCCCTATTACTTTACCTACTATTATGAAGATAATATCAAGCCTACCCCTTAAACTCCTTAGCTAAAACAATCTAATTTTGCTTGACTTTTCTTCAATATTGAGTATAATAATAAATAAGAACAGCCTATCGTTATTCGCCATGTTGCTTTTGGATGTTGTATACAAATGTAATGCGAGTATATTGCTTGATTTTTGTTTGCTGTGTGGCGTTTAGTGCAAATACGAGACGAATAATTTTTTCTATTGCATTTCTTTCTTCGGTGTGCTAAACTAAGCCTATAAAAAACAGAGTAGCTTTTCTGTTAAGGCTCTCTATCTCAAACAAGCAGAGGTGATTCCATTGTATCATTAGCAGTATCGCTCCGTATCATTCATTTTGATTCGGAATAAGTCAAATCCACACTCAGTAATTTGAAAGGATAGGTGTTCTTATGAAAATTTCAAAAACAATCGCAGCTTTATTATCGTTATCGTTCTCCATGGTTTCTGTCGCTTTACCTGCCCACGCCGAAACATTCGGCAGAACATCATCAGGACATTCTTTCTCTGATGATTGGGAAGTCACCGATGATCTTACTGTAAGAGAAGGCAGCACAGTCATTAAGGTCGGTGAGTGTGTATATGGCTTCGACAAAAGGGCAATTCTTAGCGATCAGGACTATGCTAAGTGCTACATTGTAGATCATAAAGCAAAAACTCATGTTGCTCCCGGCGGTGGTGTTATTGCAGGCTCATCCGCTTGGTCTTATCCATCAACATGGACTTCAGTTGTTAAGTGTGCACACTCCGGTTATTCCTGCACTTATTATTTTGAATCTTACGGTAATATATAAGAATTTATAATTCAAGCATAGCTGGTATGAAATGGCTCGTTTGGTGATGATTGTAGCGATAAAGCAGATATAAAATGACTTTCTACATTGTCCCTCACGAGCCATTTATTATTGTGATATATTCTTTAGTATCAATAATTTCTTCATGCTATACGCATCAGAATGGCGGTTGATTATGAATAAAATTAAAATAGGTCTATCATTCATCTTGATGTTTTTTGGCGTTTTCTTTATTAGCTTGACATATTCAAGCTATTTACGCTCCTTTCAATATTCCTTTTTCCAGACGAGTTTTTATTTGCAAATCGGTCAGAGCAGCGATAAAATGATGAGCGACATAGAACATGTTGCTCATAATAATGATGTTGAAGTTTTTACTTTAGGTGAGTATAAAAAAGGCGCTGATGACGTAACTATAATATATGGAACTGACAATGTATTAGATGACATCAAAAATGAAACAGGAATAGAGACTGGTATATATAGACAATTACTTTCAAGTGATATAATTATTGAATATCAGCCTTTGTCAAATTTCAAAGCCAAAACAATGGTTGAAGTCCGGTTCTATATATCAGGTAACTCAGATTCTGCGAGTCAATTTAAGTCGGAGCTGATTGATCTTTATGCGGGACCATATCCGACTTCACCAAGCAAGTCTGCACCAATAGGTATTATATTGGCAACTTGGGCAGTTGTATACTCTATCATTATTATGATGTCGTTAGTATACATATATGAGTATCACAAAGAAGTTATAATAAATGTAATAAATGGCAATTCGATGCTAAAAATGACTGTTAAGCGTTTACTACTCGATAATCTTTTTATGATTCTCTTTTATTTGCTAAGTTATATAATTTTATCGAATTTCATATATGCACAGTGTTACATGAAATATAGTGTTATATGTTTCATTGTGTTCTTGGTACTTAACTCGCTATGCTACTGTCTCCTGTTTAGATTTCAGGTGAAAAAAGCATTTTCAAATGTCCATTCTTCCAAATTATTCCCGATTTTCTTTTTGTCAATCAGATTTGGCATCATGCTGCTATACGCTGTTATCTTTACTTTAAGCGCCATAAATCTCAAACAAATAGTCTCGTATGCAAAACAAGAAGAATTTTTTAGAAGCAATCAGGATTACTCCTATGTATTTTTGAGGTTTCCAGAATACAATATTACAGACCAATCGGCAGATGAACACTTAAAAATGTACCAATACTTGACCCAAAAGCTGCGTATTAATAACAAACGGGAAATGCTTGCACTTGCAAAGTTCAAAATCAACGATTATGAAGGTGTAGCAATCAGTGAAAAAGCCTATCAATATTACAAGGATTATATAGATGTTTCTGAGGACTTAGATGTTGTAAATATTCTTAACAGCGATAGGAATGTGATTTTAGTTCCCGAAGAATATAGGGAAACTATTGAAGATTTTGAAGTATTCTACGGGGACAGTTCGATTATTTCTCTGTATTCTTCGGCTCGTTTGTTAGCCATTGATCTTAACGCAACATATCCAAGCGGTTTTGTTGATGATCCGATAATTATAATTCAATCGCCTGCTGAGCCGATTTTCGATTTCAGAGCGCCTATGTATAACCTAAGCGATCAAGAATTAAACTCGTTCCTTGATAATGAATTGAATGGCAACGAAGAAGGCTGGACATTTGAAACTGCTAATATATACGATTATTACCTTTCCTATAAACAAAAAGCACTTAGTATCGGAAATATATATATCGTACTTATTATTAGCCTTTCACTTATACTTGTATTTACCGATGTTGCACTCCTGCGTTCATATCTCACAACGAGCAAACAGGAAATAGCGGTCAAGCACATTTTAGGGCATAGTTATCTTACAATATTTAGGAAAATACTTGCCATGTTCTTCTCTGTAACATTATTAGCTCTAATTATTACAGTGCTATATTTTTACAAAAAAACTGAATTAACGATTCAATATGCTGTGCTCAGTGGTTCTATTGTAATGTTCATTGACTGTATAGTGTGGATTTGTATGGTGAAAAAACATATTATAAGAAATTTGACGAAAATTCTTAAAGGAGGTGCGCTATGATAGAAATTGAACACCTTTGTAAAAAATTCGGCGAACACACCATTTTTGACGATTTTAACCTTCATGTTGATGATAACGAATTTATTATTCTATCAGGTGCAAGCGGATGCGGAAAGTCAACCTTACTCAATATGATCGGTGGTCTTGAACCGATTACAGGTGGTTCTATAACGGTGAATGGTTATTCATTAGAGTGCGGCAGAAAAGTGAATCGCAGTTATTATCAAAACGAAATCGGTTTTCTATTCCAGAATTTCGCATTGGTGGATAACAAAACCGTTCGGCAAAATCTCAATATGATACATAGCAAATGCAGAACCGATATTTCGATGGAAGAAGCGTTAAAAAAAGTCCAGATTGCTGATAAAATAAACAATCTCGTTTATACGCTATCAGGTGGCGAACAGCAAAGAGTTGCTTTAGCTCGGTTAATGCTAAAAAAATGTAATGTCGTGTTAGTGGATGAACCGACAGCCTCCTTGGATTGGGATAATGCAACTGTTGTCATGAATCTTCTCCAAGATATACATAAGATGAACAAAACGATTATCATGGTTACACATGATGTTCGATTAAACTATTTAGCTGATAGGGTGGTAAAGTTATGAATAAAGGAATAAAGAAGCTTATTATAGCATTGATTGCAATTATCGTACTTGGGTTTGGTGCAATAAACATTTTATGGTATTGCCATTATTCAGATTATATGGATTATCGCAACGCACTTTCTAAGGAAGTTGTTGGTGGAGAAACAATATATACCCTATCTAAAAATGGGTATAAATATTCCATAAAATGTCCCGATTACCTTGATTTTGGTGGTAATATGGCTATTGTTGACCACAATGTTGAATCTGACGGTGCAGAGCCAGTTTTATTAATCTGGCATAAATTGTTCAACAAAAACAAGTATGGCGTCATTCTTCATTTGAATGGTGACAGAAACTCGTCCTATCAGATATATGTTGACAAGGACGGAAATCCTGTCTTTGAAAAAAATGATAGTGATGATTTCAGAAACGAAGCAGAGTCTATTGCTCAAGAGAACAAAGAAACGATTGCTGGACTTTTATCTGCAATGAATGATGTTTGGGATATAGAATGACATTCAAAAGAGCATATTGCTATGACATCTAATATCTTAATGAAAGCGAGCTGTCATTGTCGACAGCTCGCTTTGTTGATGATTATTCGTCTGAACATTCCGACAGTCCATGTATAAGCTGAATGTATACGCACTCTGCTCGGTCACGCTCCTCGCCCTCGACGTTCATCATCATTTCGAGGAAATATGCCTTTGCCTGTTCGTAGTCTGCCCAGACCTCACGCCTGCCGTTGCAGACGGTAGTGACCTTGCGTGATCTTAGCATTGCCAATTCGGGTATTGCTAACATATCATGCACCTCCAATTTCATAGTAATCATATTATAGCCTACAATGATCTCGGAGTCCAGCTCTGCGAATTATTTGTAATAATTCTTGTGCAGGGCGCAGCAATCACAGAAAAATCCTCGGTGAAATATGCTGTATATCGTAAAACGCTCTCTGAACGCTTAGGGAGCGTTTTACTGTTTCGAGGTATCAGTTTCCCCATAATCGCCACGGACAGCTCTGAGTGGCATTCCCGTTCGTCAGAGAGCCTATCGTCATTCAAGGTCATTCCGCTTCTTTCTTTTCTGCTGATCTCGGCTCTGCTCCTGTCGCAGATATTCCTCGATCGTCCTCGTCGCTTCGGACAGCTCACGGGACTTCTTATCTGCCTGATTGTATTCCGTATTTTTCTTCGACAGCTTTTTCTGCAAAGATG
>CACWPL010000030.1 GCA_902762785.1 uncultured Ruminococcus sp.
CATCTGGTCGCAGCTCACGCCTACTCGGGGACGAATACGCTACGAGCGCCTTCAGGGCCTTGCCGTTGATAGGTCGCAACTCACCCCTACGCGGGGACGAATACCTTAGAACATGCTTCTTCTTCTCGACCTCAGCCGAGTCGCAACTCACCCCTACGCGGGGACGAAAACGTCATGCTGTCAGATCCGTTTGTTGGGTTCAGCTCGTCGCAGCTCACCCCTACGCGGGGACGAATACGTGTCCGCCGGGCGCTCGAACTGCAAGAGCACGGCAGTCGCAACTCACCCCTACGCGGGGACGAATACAAAAGGCGTAAGCAGGATTGAGCTGACCACGTAGAGTCGCAACTCACCCCTACGCGGGGACGAAAACAATACGTGCGACACACACGCAACCACGACGCCACGTCGCAACTCACCCCTACGCGGGGACGAAAAAAAGCGCACAGTCTCCTGTGCGCAAAAAAAGAAACGGAGAGGCTCACGTCTCTCCGTTTTCTGTATCAGCGATAGATCACGACATAGGCCGCGGTCGGGTCGGCCTTGTGCAGGAGCTCCGTCAGCACGTCCTGCGTCTGCTCCGTCACACGCGTGCGGAAGGCCGGATCGTTCATGAGCAGGGTCTCCTGCTCCCGTTTGAGGCCGTCCACAAAGGCCGTGTACTCCTCCATCGTCGTCTCCGTGAGCCTGGAGTCGTGCAGCACCTCCGAGACGGTGTCGCCCTCCTCGAGCTCGTTGAAGATCACCTGCGGCGCCGGTAAGGCGAGGTAGATGATCTGATGCCGGTCGTCCACCTCCACCGTCACCCTCGACAGGTCGATGCCATAGCCGATGGTGCCGTGGAGCGCGACATAGGTGTCGTCGGTGGTGAACGGGATCGTCACGCCCCACAGGTCCTTGTGGGAGGTCAGATGGCCGTCCGTGATGTAGCTCTCCCGGATCGTCACCAGGTCCGATGCCTCGGAGAGCACCGCCAGAACCGTGCGGTCATCGAGCACGAACGTCTCCACGACGCCCATCGCCGGCTCGGGCACCGGCGCCTCCGCCAGATGATGCCCCCAAACGAGCCCCAAGGCGAGCGCCCCGATGGCCGCTGCCGCAGCCACGAGGATCCAAAACAAGAGCTTGCGCATACGCACCTCCTTGCATGCACGGGAAGGATCAGTCGTCCTTCCCCTCGGCCACTGCCTTCAGGATCTTCACGGCACAGTCAGAGACTGTGGTGATGATCTCGACGATCACATCGACCTTCATGCACTCACCTCCTCGAAACAGCAGAGCGCGGACGCTCACTTCCTCGTGACGATCTTGACGATCGTCAGCGCGACCTCGGCGACTGCGAGGACAACGGCGATGGTGGACTTGCTCATGCGATCACCCCCTTCTCTTGCCTGTATCTATGATACCACATCTCGCGTTCAAATGCAAATACACGCAGAGCATCTTTGTCACAGGAGCGATCCATCAAATGACGTATACAAGGCGTCCTGTTCACGATGACAAGCAATATTCGTCACATAATGCGTGACAGCGCTCCAGATGCACGCTGCGATCAGATCGAGGGGCACATCACAGCCTGTATCAGCCAAGAGATCAATTGACATCCCCGGCGATCTATGCTATACTGGAGATAGGGCCTGCCGATCCTGTAGGCAGAAATGCCGGTCACTGACGGATCTGCCCGCCCCATCCCGCCGATACACGCTCGGCGGAGAACGATACCAAAAGGAGGACATCTACATGCAACACGATTGCTTCAAACATATCGCGGCCGGTATCACCGCATTGCTGATGGCAGCCGTATGCCTCCCACTTCCCGCCTATTGTGCGGATGCGGAAGAGTCGGCCGCAGTCGCCGCCGGTGAGGCCGGGACCATCGCACCGGAGATCGCCGTCTCCGCGCTGAGCCTGCCAGCCGACGCGCTCCCCGCCGGGACGATCTTCAGCGTGCGCGGCCTCATCACGTCTGCCTATCCGCTGACGCGCGTCTGGGGCGGCGTCTACACGGCAGACGGCGCACCGACCGACGTCTGGCACGAGGACGCGCCCGATTCCACCGTCTACGATCTCAACGCGGGCTTCGACAACTATCTGGACGTCGGCTCCCTCCCCGCGGGCGGGTTCGTCTACAGGATCGAGGCCGAGGACAGCACCGGCCTCGTTCAGACCGTCGCCGAGAAGGCGTTCTCTGTCGTCGAGGATGACAGCGCCCCCTCGGAGATGCAGGTCTACAATGCGTCCTACCCGACCGGCACCCTGATCCAGGGGCGCGGCGTCGGCATCAAGGGGCGTGTCTATTCGACCTACGTCATCGAGAGCGTGACCGCCGGCATCTTCAAGGCCGAGGGCGCGACATGCGACTATGACGACCGATTCGCGTTCACCGTCGAGGGCGGCAGACGCTCCTTCGACCTGAGCGTCATCGACAATGACATCGTATTCGATGAACTGCCGGAGGGCGAGTATGAGTACCGCCTGATCGTCACGGACACGAAGGGCGAGACGCGCGAGCTGATCCGCTCCCCCTTCCGCATCCGCAGCAATGAGCGCACGGCCGACTCCCAGTCGCCTGTCATGAAGGGCATCGACATCAGCGAGAACACGACCGTCGAGGATCTGGACAGGGCCTATGCGGACGGTGTCGACTTCGCGATCATCCGCGCCGGCGCGACCTCGAACACCGATGCCGTCTACACGGAGGACGCACAGTTCACGACCCACTATGAAGGCGCCAAGGCAGCCGGTCTCAAGGTCGGTGCCTACCTTTATACGAGCGCCGTCACCGAGAGCGAGCTCCGCGCGGACATCGAGGCGCTGATGCAGACGCTCGCGGGCAAGCAGCTCGACATGCCCGTTTATCTGGACATGACCTCGTCCCGGCAGTCCCCGCTCAGCAAGGCGGCGCTCACGGAGCTGATCGGCTACGGATGCGGTCTGCTCACGGAGAACGGATACGAGGCCGGTGTCTACTCGAGCTACAACTGGTTCCGCGACCGCGTGGACATGGATGTCCTGCGTGACGAGGGCTACGAGATCTGGCTCGCCTTCTGGCCGAACGATGCCTCGACCGTCGACATGAGCGACTTCTGCGTCACCTGGCAGTATTGCAGCGACGGCACGGTAGACGGCATCACCGGCGATGTCGATGAGGACTATCGCTACGCCGCGCTCTCCGTCGATCGCTATGCGGTCAACGTCGTGCAGCCGGAGATCGGGACGGTCACGGCAGATAAGACGACCGCCGCCTATGGCGAGCGCGTCACGGTAACGGCGGATCTTGACCGTGTCCATGCGCTCGGGTCTGTCCGCGTGAACGGCATGGAGGCCTGTGACCTCGGTGACGGGACGTTCTGCTTCACGATGCCCGAGGGCGATGTCGAGATCACCGTCGAGATCGTCGACTGCGCACCGACGGTGGAGTTCGACACCGTCACGACCATGCCGATCCCCTTCGGCACGGCGAGCCAGTCGTCGCCCTATTTCGCCAAGCCCTGCGGCGACCGTCTCTCCACGCTCCCCGAGGCAGTCATGGAGCTGACTGAGGACGGCAGTAGCTGGGAGTACAGCTACCCCTCCGCCACGCCGCCCCTCACCCTCATGGATCACCCGAACATCTACTCCTTCATCCACTCCCACACGATCGACCCCGCCGCTGTCCGCGCCGCCCTCTCCGACGGCGACCGCATGCTCTACCGCACGCCCTTTACAGACGAGGAGATCGACATCCTCCTCGGAGACGATGCCGCCCTCGCGATGGCGACCTTCGCCCTGCCCTCGACCATTGTGATCGGCGAGCGCGGCTACACGGCCAAGTGGATGTATGAGCACACCATCGCCGACTACATCGCCGCGGGCATCACGCCCGAGATGGTCGAGGCCGTGCTGCCGTATTACTATGACCCGCTCTACGTCCAGGCGGCGGCTGACGCGTTCTCCCAGAAGCTCTTCCAGTTCACCGGAAAGCTGACCGCGACGAAGTGGGATCAGTGGCGCACCGGCGATGTCGATCTTGACGGTACCGTCACCGCGGCGGACGCCGACCTGCTCGGGCAGTACCTCGACTACACCGCGCGGCTCTCGTTCCCGGCGTGGGCGTCGGCCGATATGAACGGCGATTCCACGGTCGACATGACAGACCTCGACCTCCTGCGCGAGGCGGCAGACGCCGACCCGGTCGAGGAGGGCGTCGAGCTCGATGTCATCGAGTTCTGCCAGTACCCGGACTATCCGACTGGGTGCGAGAGCGTTTCGCTCTACATGCTGCTGGACTATTATGATGTAGACGTCACCGTCGAGCAGATCTATGACCGCCTCCCGATGGGTCCGCAGCCGTACTTTGAGGGCGGCGTGCGCTACGGTGCGGATCCCGAGCGCGAGTTCGTCGGCGACCCGCGGAGCTATGCGTCGTATGGCGTCTTCAATGACCCGATCGCCGCGGTCGCGGAGCAGTTCAAGAGCGGCGTGAAGACCGAGCGCGGCGCCACCATCGCAGACATCCAGACGATCCTGGACGGCGGCGACCCCGTGCTCGCGTGGTACGTCACAGCGCCGATGCGTCCGCTCATCTACCGCAGGAGCTGGCTCGACTACCAGACCGGCGCGCTCGTCCGCTGGCCGGGCGGTGAGCATGCGATCGTCATCAACGGCTACACCGACGATACCCTGATCTACCGCGACCCGAACGCCGGCACGACCGTCAAGATCGACTACGACACGTTCCTCAAGAGCTTCACCGAGCTCGGCAGCCGGATCGTCTACTACACCACTGCCCCCGCCCCGGAGGAGCCGACGGAGCCGTCCGACCCGACCGACCCCACCGATCCTACCGACGCCCCGACCGAGCCGACCGATCCGACCGACGCCCCGACCGAGCCCACGACCGAAGCCGACTTCGCCACCGAGGAGCGGATGGCCGAGATGGCGATCCGCGATCATGCCGTCAAGACCGGCGTGACGCCTGCGGATGCGGCCCTGACCCGTGAGGAGGACGGCATGGTCTCCATCGTCCTGACCGATGAGGACGGCGCGGTGCTCGACACCTACACGATCGACCCCAAGACCGGCCGCGGCACAGAGTCCGACGGTGAGGCGATCGACCTCCCACAGACCGGCATCCAGGATCAGAGCCCGCTCCTCCTGCATGTCCTCGGCATCCTGGCAGCAGGTGTCGGCGCGGCACTGATGGCGCTGTCCCGCCGCCGGAGGGACGAGGTCTGATCCCCGGACATCTATCGTACAACTTGGTCAACACAAAAAGAAGGTGACATCTTATGGGAAAAGAAGCATTCGTCTGCCCGATCTGCGGCAAGGAGTCCCGCTATGGCTACGCGCTCGCGGACGGCAAGATCTGTTCGGACTGTGAAACGATCGCAGAACCGTTCCTGGAGGGACTCGATGGCGGGGATCTCTACGATCCGTCAGAGATGACGGTCGATCTCATCCGCAAGTATGTCCAAAGCAAGACCGAGGAGAAGGCGCAAGATCTGTCCGGCATACCGAAGCTCCCGCAGAGGGCCGAGCATGTCGAGAAGCCGCCGTGCTGTCCGATCTGCGGATCCAAGTTCAAGCTGCTGAACATGAGCATGCGGATCCTGGACACCTACATCTGCGCGGAGTGCTTCAACAAGGCGCAGGCATACGAGGACCACAAGCGCTGCTGTCACGGGATGTATGACATGCAGTTCCATGACCTGGCGCAGTTCCGGCAGGAGATCGCAGCCGTGGACGCCAGTGACGCACAGACCGACTGTGCCGTCTGCGGAAAGGCGTTTGAAAATGAGAGCGACTATCTCTGGCTCGCCGATGACAGCAAGATCTGCCGGAGCTGTGCCAACAGAGCACGCGCAAAATATCCGTTCGTCACGGTCCGGGAGAAGCGCTGGCGCCGCACCATGGAGCCTATCCCGGACAGTCCCGTGGATCAGGATACCTATATCGACTGGGAGATCATCGAGGAGACACGCGACCCCATCGCCGACCTGACGCTCCGCGCGTTCCAGGAGGCGATCGGCGCGTCTGCCGCCGCGGCAACGGAGGCCCCCACCGCAGAGGTCTACCGCACCGGGGCGCTGTTCAAGAACATCGGTACCTATGCAAAGCCCAAGTACACGGGACAAAAGCAGCAGTTCGTCATCGACGGCAGGCTGCTCTCGGGGCAGATCACGGTCGGGCGCCGCTTCCATGTGACCCATGGTGACAGGACGTTCGACTACACGGTCAGCGGGCTCCTGGAGTGGCATTGGGGGCTCACCAATGAAGCAGGACGCGACATCCAAAAGGTCGACCCCGGGATGTTTTTCGCGATGGTCGTCGATGCGCCGAAGATCATGATCTTCCCGGGCGACGTCCTGACGTTTGAGTAAGGAGGCGGTCACATGGCTGAGATATTCAAATGCCCGATCTGCGGCGGAAATACGGAGACGCGCGATTCGATGAGAGGCCATTCGGCGATCTGTACGAACTGCATCCGCAGGATCGCGGTGCTCTATCCGTTCGAGTACACGGAAAAAGGCGGCCAACCAGAGGTCGTGTGTCATTTCGACGGCGTCAGTGCCGAGCAGCTCGAGAGCGACTTTGAGAAGGCGCACCAGTACCGCGAGGACCTGCTCCGGCGCTACGACTACAAGTACGCCGTGTTCGAGGTCGCGAGAGTGGCGCAGGCCAAGGGCGGTCTGCTGCAGCCGTCGTATCTGAACGTGTTCGGCCGTCCGCTCTATGGCGAGTTCCACATCTTCGACGAGGTCTGGATCGACCATGCCGGCGAGCGCATCCAAGCACGGATCGACGCCATCGCGAACGATGCTTACATCCCCTTCAAGCCGCTCGGTGCCAAGGAGATCAAGGATGCGGCGCTGTTCGGCACCACCTGCACGACGGCCTGTGAGGGCGGCGTCTACGTCCTGGCCTTCAAGAACGGCAAGTTCGATGTCACCGCCGGAGACACTCTCTATCTATGAACGAAACGCCCGCACCAACAGATCGGTGCGGGCGTTGTTTTTAGGATAGTGACATCCTTACTTTTGCAGGACCATGCGCTTGAGGAGCGCGAGGTCGAAGACATCGAGCGTGCGGTCGTGGCAAAGGTCGCCGTGGCGCCAGCAGGTGACCTCATCGGCCGCGCCGAGGAGCCACTTCTGGAGCATCACGACATCCGTGACGGAGACCGTCCCGTTCAGATCCACGTCGCCCATGAGGTCGTCGTTCTCGTAGGGGCAGCTCACGCTGAACTGGTCGAGGTTGAACAGATAGCCCTCCCCGCCCTTGAAGACGAAGTAGACATCGTTCACACCGATCGTCTTGTCGATCTTGCAGCGCTGGGTCGCCCAGGTCTGCCAGCCGCCGGTCCCGGTGACGTCCATCGTCCCGATCAGCTTGCCGTCCGGCGCACCGAGATGCACCTCGATCGAGGCCGCCGCGCCATTCGAGGCAACGCGGAAGTTCAGGGTCTCCGCGCCGCGGCCGAAGCAGACGCCGCGGAAGCCGATATAATCGCCGTTCTCGATATAGGCCACATCCTCGCCGCCGCTGCTGCACTCCTCCGTCTGGACGCCGGACTGCGCATCGAACTCCTCCGCCTCGATCGCATTGCCGACAGGCGCGAGCGTGCCGGTGACGGTGACCTTGCAGCGTGCGGTGAACTGCTTGTCGCTCGGCTCGAGCGTCCGCGCGATGATCTCCGCGGTACCGGCCGACTGCGCGGTCACGACGCCCTTGCTGTCCACCGATGCCACGAGCGGATCCGACGAGGTCCAGAGGACGACGCGATCGGTGGCGTTCTCGGGCATCACGTTCGCACGAATGGTGGCCGTGTCGCCCGCCTCCATCGCGAGGGTCTCGGACGAGAGGGCGATGCCCGTCACGCCGACGCGCGTGCCGTTCAGCTTCCACTTCGCCTGGATGCGCTGGTTCTGGTCGGGCATGATGAACGAGGACACCGTCCCGTCAGGACTGATCGGCGTGACCTCCATGGCGTCGATGCCGACCTGCCAGCCGTCGAAGGTGTAGCCCGGGCGGGTCTTGGCGTCGATGACCACGCGCTCACCGGGGGCATAGTGCTCCACGAGCGCCGTGCCCATGCGGTCGCCGATGTTGTTGACGACGAGCGTGCGCTTTGTCTCGCGCATGATGCGGACGAGGTGCATGTCGCGCGCACCGACGGCCTCGAGCTTCGTCGTGCCGGTCGGGACGAGGCGGAACACCACGAGCTGGTCAAGGTCGAAGTCCCCGCAGACCTCCACGCGGACGGTCTTGCCCGTATCGCCGGCATGGAACGTCACCGCGGGATCGTCGACGAACTTGATGTCCTTGCCGACCCGTGCATCACCGGCCACGGGCGTGACCTCGAAGGTCATGTCCTCGGTCGCAGGCTCGCTCAGGCGCAGCTCGAGGTCGAAGACGTCCCCGGCGTTCGCGATCGTGTTGAGCGCCGCGAAGCTGACGTTGACGCGCTCGGTCAGGCCGCGCGTGCTGTCATAGCCCACGTCCGTCTTCGGATACACAGCATAGGCGCCGCGGTCGACGCCGTTGTCGCCTGTCCCGATCGCGGGGCTCCCCTCCCGCAGACGGAAGTCACCGCCGGCAGCATCCACGAACATGGGATCCTTGGCGAGCTCGGTCTTAGAGCCGATCTGCGCATTGAACGCATCCACCGTGATAGACGGCTGCGAGGGATCCATGTAGTGGACATAGGTGGGCTTGCGGGTGGAATACCAGAGGTCATTGCGCACGATGAGGTCGCCGCCGCCCTTGAGGTCGATGCCGTGCCAAGCGTGGAAGCCGTTGACGGACGTCTCCTTGACAAGGAGACCGGCGGTGTCGTTCGCATTGTACATGCTCGCGTCGTCCTCATAGGCGATGTTGTTGCGGACCTCATTGTTCCAGGAGCGGTCGAGGGAGATGCCATTCTTCAGGTTATAGGTCACATTGTTGACCCAGTGCGCGTCCCAGGTGGAGCCGGTGTCCCAGAAGGCCGAGAACAGGCCGGATTCGATGCGCTGCGCCGGGAAATCGGTGAAGTGCGCGGGGTCGGCGGGCATGCGCTTGTTGTTGTCGAGCGGGCGGTTGTAGACGATGTTCTCATACGCCCAGTTGCGCGTACACTCGGACTCGTTGAACATGAAATAGGCCGTATTGTAGCACACATTGCGCACGGCCGTGAAGTCGCGCACGCTGATGTCGAGCCAGATGGTGCCGCCGTTGACAGTGCCGCCGGAGTAGTTGAACGCGAACGCATTGTTGCGATTCCCGTCCGCGCGGCCGCCGAGGGTGGAGGACTCGGCACCGCCCGCACCGGCGTTCTTGCCGATCGTGCCGACGAAGGTGTTCTCGGAGATGATGCAGTTCTTGGAGTGGTCGTCGTAGCAAAGGGTCTCACCGTAGCAGCTCTGGAAGTAGTTGTTGCGGATGACATTGTCCGGGCCTGCGACCGGGATGGTCACGTCCGGCCGATACACGCCGCCCGCCGTCCACTTCCACGGCGCATTATAGACGCATCCGAGATCCTTGAACTGGTTGTTCAGGACGACATTGCCCTTTCCCATGATGTCGATGGTGCTGCGGGCGAACTGGTAGCCCTCAAAGACGAAGCCCTCGATCCAGACATAGTCGCGCCCGAAGAGGTCGAAGACGTCCGTCAGCTCGTTCTTGCGCGCCGCGATGGAGTATTCGATGCCGGCATTGGTGTAATGCTGCACCTCCTCTTCCTTCCAACCCGTGTCCTGGAGCCATGCGGCGCGTACCTGCGGAGTGACGGACGCGCCGGTGAACGTGTCCTTGTGCTTGATGATGACCTTGCCGATGTCGGCACTGGTCTCCGGGCGGAAGACGATCATCGCGTCCTCCCGGCCAGACTCCTTGGGACGGATCTCGTCCTCGATATAGGTACCGGGTCGGATCAGGACGGTCGTCCCGGCGGTGGCCTCATCGGCGGCCTTCTTGATGGAACGATAGGGGCTCTCGGAGGAGCCGTTGCCGGTGTAGTCATTGCCGTTCTCGGCGACGTAGAGCGTCCGTCTGGTCACATCGGCTGCCGCCGTCGGGAGGGCGCCGAGGCCCATCCCCGCCGTCGGCACGAGGAGCGACGTCACCAGAGACAGACTCACGAGCGTTCTCCAAAAGCTGCGCTTTCTCACGGTCGTGCGTTTCATAGGATGATCTTCCTTTCTGTATCAGATACGTTTGGATGGTGCGACCATCCTCTGTCTTTCATTATAAACGGATCTGCCCCCAGAAACAAGAGGCTTTCGTATCACGTTGGGAGATGTTCGCACATACCAGCGGACGGGATATGTCAAAAAGTCTTGCATTTCTATCCACAATATGCTATAATAGTGGAAAGGGGGGATCATGGGATGAAGAAAAGGCTCACTGTCGGCGTCATCACCGCGGAATGCTACCGGGAGTACACCGCCGAGACGATGTGCGGCATCCTGGCACAGGCCGCGCGTGCGGGGTGCAATGTGATCGTGCTGTCGCCGCGGAACAATTTCCAGGCACCGATCTCGCCGCATGTGGCGCATGAGGCGGACGTGTTCTCCTTGCTCACGCAGTCGACATTCGACGGGTTCCTCTATGACCAGAAGGCCTTCGCCGACCAAACGATCCAGAAGCGTCTCGACGGCCTCCTCAAGCGCACAGGAAAGCCCGTGATGATGCTGGATTCGCAGGAGCATCCGTTCTTTGAGAACACCGTCTCCCACGACCCAGACGCGTTCGCGATGCTCGTCGAGCACATGATCGTGGTACACGGCCATACGCGCATCTATTGCCTGACCGGTCCCAAGGGCATGCCCCAGGCGGAGGACCGTCTCGAGGCCTATCGCCATGTGATGCAGCGCCACGGGCTCCACTGTGACGAGACCTGCTATGCCTACGGTGACTTCTGGCGGGACGCGCCGGTGGCCTATGCGCAGCGGCTCCTCAGCGGGGCGCTCCCGATGCCGGAGGCCATCGTCTGCGCGAACGACGTCATGGCCGACGCCCTGATCGACGCGCTCGGGAAAGGCGGCGTCCGCGTGCCGGAGGACGTGGCCGTGACCGGCTTCGACGGCTGCCTCGACCCCAACGACGCCCTCACCGACGTGACCCTGACGAGCTATCCGCATAGCTGCTATCAGCTCGGTGCCGACGCGTTCCGACGGCTCTACAGCATCATCACCGGGCGGAGCTGCCGCCGGATCCCCGGCAAGCACAGCCACATCCAGATCGGACGGAGCTGCGGCTGTGTCCCGACCCCGCGTCCCTCTGAAAAGAGCCGCCGGGAGACACGCCTGCGCTCGCAGTACGAGGGATGGGCCTTCCACAGCGAGGTGCTGTTCGAGCTGCTGCACACGGCATCGCTCGAGGCGCTGCTCCACATGATCGCGAGCCGGATCTATCTGGT
Source organism: uncultured Ruminococcus sp. (assembly GCA_902762785.1). Classification (GTDB taxonomy): domain Bacteria; phylum Bacillota; class Clostridia; order Oscillospirales; family Ruminococcaceae; genus UBA3855. The sequence continues at coordinate 11,381 of CACWPL010000030.1, forward strand.
CTGTCATTGGGGACGATTCCGTGTCTTCCTGAACGCGTCCTATCTGCACGCGGTACGCCCGGAACGGCCTTTGCCCGCGCACAAGGATCTCTGCGAGGTGCTATCGGTCGACCATGCCGGGAAGGCGCCCGGTGTCGAAGACCATCCGCTCCGCGAGGCCGACCTGATCGCCTACCTGACGGAGGAGCATGGGCATCCGTCCGCATGGTACGTCTCGCCGCTGCACATGGACGAGCGTCCCTTCGGCTACGCGGCGCTCTCATTCGGCAAGCTCGCGCACTGCTATGCGCCGGTCTACTGCACGCTCCTGAGCTACCTCTGCCTGGCCTTCGACCAGCTCGAGGAGAAGGGGCGTCTGCGTGCGCAATGTCCGCCGTCGCTGCCGGAGGTGGAGGACTCCCCGCTCTACCGCGGCCTCGCCGCGATCCGGGACGAGATGCAGCAGCATCCCGAGGCGGACTGGAGCATCGCCGTCCTCTGCGACCGCACGCACGTCAGCCGGAGCTACCTGCAAAAGATGTACAAGCGCTATTTCGACCGCAGCATCTTCGAGGACCTGATCGCGTTCCGTCTCCAGCACGCCAAGATGCTGCTCGCGGACACCGACCTGACCCTCTCCCAGATCGCCGAGCGCTGCGGGTACGCCTCCTATGCCCATCTCGCCAAGCAGTTCAAGGCAAATGAGGGCGTGACGCTCTCGTCCTACCGCGCACAGGCGAAGGGCGAGGATCCGGGGCGCTAGGCGGTGCCGTCATCTCATAAAAAAGAGGCGTCTCCTGGCAAAGGAGCGCCTCTCTTTTGTCTCTCCTATCATGAGGAAAGCCCGCCTCATCCCAGCAGCTTCCCCTCATACGTCCCGTTCTGAATCTTGAAGAAGAACTCGCTGAAGCGGTCCGTCTCGAAGATCTGGAGCAGCTCCCGCATGTTCCAGATGAGGTCCGCGCTGTCGATCTCGCGCCGGTCGAGCCAGAACACCCGCCCCTCCTCGGAGCTCTTCAATTCGCCCTCGAACTTGTTCGTCTTATAGAGCAGGACGATATAGCGCGTCCCATCCTCCTTGATCCAGTCCTTGAAGCCGCAGGGCTGCAGGTCGCGGACGGTGAGGCCGGTCTCCTCCTTCACCTCACGGATGACGGAAGCGAGCAGCGATTCATCCGGCTCGATGTGGCCTCCCGGAAAGACCAGTCCGCCGCGGTACTGCTCCTTCAAGCCTCGCTTCTCCTGGACGAGCACACGCTCGTCGTCATAGATCAGGCACATATTCGTCAGCTCGATCCTCGATGATCTGTCCACAGTGGATCCTCCTATCCTGATGGGATGCGGCAGGCGCATCCTCTTGGTCTACTTTATTATATAACAAATGGCGAAGATCGTCAAGCACAGTCCCCGCTCCGGCGCAGGATGATGGGAAATGCAAGGAATATGATCCAAAAAATCATTGTGCAAAGCCGCAGGATCTGGTATAATGTATCTATAGAGATCGGACATCCCGAGATCCGACACCATAAGGGAGGAATCAGAATGAGAAAACACAGGCTCGCTGCCGTCCTGCTGGCGCTCAGCATGACGGTCTCCGGCATGAGCAGCATCCTTGCGGGCGCGGCGGGACGCAGGGTCTCCGTGCACGACCCATCCATCATCAAGGACAATGGGACGTATTATGTCTTCGGCTCACACATCGACGCGGCATCCTCGAAAAACCTCATCGACTGGGACCGCTTCTCCAACGGCTATGCCAAGACCAATAATGTCGAGTTCGGGAATCTTTCCCAAAATCTCCAGAAGGCCTTCGCATGGGCCGGTGAGGATCTCGAGGACTGCGCGGGCGGCTTCGCGGTCTGGGCGCCGGACGTGATCTGAGCGCCGGAGTTCCAGTGCCCGGACGGGTCAGTCGGGGCGTATCTCATGTACTTCTGCACCAGCTCGACCTATAAGCGTTCGGTCATCTGCTATGCATGGTCGAAGTCGATCAAGGGGACGTACACGTTCGCCGATACCCTGATCTATTCCGGCTTTTATGACACGGACAGCTACGTCACCAGTGCCACCAAGAACGTCAACAGAAAGTACACCTCCACCAACATCGACGAGCTGATCGCCTCTGGTGAGGTGACCTACAATAACGCCTGGTTCAATAACCACGACTTCAACAACCAGCTCTTCCCCAACGCCATCGACCCGACCATCTACTACGACACGGACGGTAAGATGTACATGACCTACGGCTCCTGGTCAGGCGGCATCTTCACGCTGGAGATCGACCCCAAGACCGGCCGCTGCATCCACCCCAAGACCGGCACGACCTCTGACGGGCGCATGGTCGACAGCTATTTCGGCACCAAGATCGCCGGCGGCTACGGCAAGTCCGGCGAGGGGCCGTTCATCGAATATAACACCGACACCGGCTATTACTACCTCTGGACGACCTACGGCGGCCTCTTCTCGAACGGCGGCTATAACATGCGCGTGACGCGCTCCAAGTCCCCGCTCGGCCCGTTCACCGACCCTGCCGGGAATCAGGCCGTCCTTGCGTCGAGCACGAATCTGGACAGCGTCGGCCTGAAGGTCATGGGCAACTACAAGTTCTCCACGCTCGACCGGGCGTACATGGCGTGCGGCCACTGCTCCGTGCTCCGCGATGACGATGGACAATGGTATCTCTTCTACCATGCCCGCTTCGATGACGGCACCGAGTATCACGAGGTACGCGTGCATCCGATGTGGTTCAATGCGGACGGATGGCCGGTCGTATCGCCGTTCGAGTATGCGGGCGACACGCTCTCCCGCGGCGGCTACGAGGAGAGCGACATCGTCGGCAAGTATGAGTACATCGACCACGGCAACGGCACGGACGGCAAGATCATCGGCTACCAGTCCATTCAGCTCAATGCGGACGGCACGGTCTCCGGCGACGTCACCGGCACATGGAAGCAGGCGGCCTCCTCCGCAGAGGCGACCCTCGTCCTCGGCGGCAAGACCTACAAGGGCTATTTCTACGCCGGACAGAACGAGAAGGGCACCAAGGTCATGAGCTTCACAGCCGTCGGCACGAACAACAGAACGGTCTGGGGCGCCCGCAATGACGCCTTCACCGGACAGGACCGTGCATGGTCCGGCGACTATGCCGACCCCGACTATGACCTCGTCTTCAACTGGGACGGAGTCACGAACGAGACACCCGGCGCGTCCCTCCGGATCGGCGATACGTCGCTGTATTCCGGCGTGAGCTACTACATCATCAACCGCAACAGCAGCCTTTCCCTCGACCTCCCCGAGGGCAAGACCGAGGCCGGGACGAACCTCCAGCAGTGGGAGCCGAACGGCTGCTTTGCACAGCAGTTCCGTCTGGTCGCCGCGGAGGACGGGTATTGCAGCATCCTCGCCGTGGGCGATGAGCGCATGGCCGTCACGGTCGATTCCGAGACCGGCGCGGACGGGGCGAACGTCGAGCTGCAAGCCTATACCGGCGCGGCCACGCAGCGTTTCCGGGTCGTGGAGCAGGACGGGAGCTATGCGTTCCTCTCCCAGTGCTCCGGCGGGAAGGACGCGCTCGATGTCTTCGAGTGGTCGACGGAAAATGGCGGCAATATCGCGCATTATCCGTACAATGCGTTCGCGTGCCAGCTCTTCACCGTCACGCCCGTGCATCCGACCGTGAACGACGGTCTCTACAGCCTCCGCCGCACGTCTGACGGCACCGTGACCGACACGGCCACCCTCAAGCATCTGTCCGGCACCAGCTACCAGTACATCGGCGCCGACGGCCAGGCCGTCGCCTACGACATCCGCTGCAATGCGGACGGCAGCTATGCCCTCACCGACGCCACTGGCCTGACCGAGAGCTACGTCCTCTCCCCTGTCGCGCAGGCATCCGTGCCTGCAAAGCTCCGCGGCGATGTGGACGCCAACGGCAAGCTCGAGGTCGCGGACATCGTGATGATGCAGAAGTATCTCCTCCAAGTCGGCACCCTGAACGACGCCGACATGGGCGATATGGACGAGGACGGCGTGCTCGACGTCTTCGACCTGGCACGCATGAAGCGTGCGCTCCTTCACTGATATAGGCCCCAAAGCCCGCTCCGGCAGCCGCACTGCCGGGGCGGGTCTTTTTTTGCGCCGATCTGTCCCTTCGATGCTAATTATTTATGATTTATGGTGATCTCTTGACCTTAATTTGGCATCATCTTCATTTTGTCCACCTATTCGATGGTTTTGCAGTTGCCGCTTTGTGTATTAATGTATATAATTAATAATAACAGATATACGACACGATCGTGCGGAACGCCCCGCGGATGCCGCACGTCCGATCGGACGGGACGCACGATCCTCGCATATAAGGAGGGACCCAGATGAGAACCAGAAAAATGACCGCTGCACTGGCAGCGCTCCTTTGTACCGCCCTCATCCCCGCCGGCGCACTGCCTGCGGCAGCCGTGGAGGGCGCGATCACGCAGTTCGATTTTGAGCAGAGCCTGTCCGACTGGGCAGGACGCGGCGCGGCATCCGTCGCGCTCTCTGCCGACCAGCATTATGCGGGCGCAAAGTCGCTCTACTGCTCCGGCCGCACTGCGAGCTGGAACGGGGCCGCCATCCCGCTCGATGACAGCACCGTCCAGGCGGGACAGACCTACAGCTTCTCCGCCGAGGCGCTCTATCCGACCGGCGAGGATGCCGACACGTTCTACCTCTCGTTCCAGTACAAGGACACCGCCGGTGAGCCGGTCTATGACCACATCGCGATGGCCAACGCGCGCAGGGGCGAATGGGTGCAGCTCGAGAACACCGCCTACCAGATCCCGGCCGGGGCGACCGACATGTATCTCTATGTCGAGATGCCCAACGGCAAGGGCGACTTCTACCTCGATGACGTCGTCATCGCGCAGGAGGGCGTCAAGGTGGACGGTGCCGGGCAGCCGAACGTCCGCGTCCGCACGTCTGCCATGACCGGCGACATCAACGGCGACGGCACGATCGACGTGTTCGACCTCGCGCTCTTCAAGCGAGGGCTCCTGCGGCAGTTCGAGAACAGGTATGACGAGCAGTCCGCCGATGCGGACAACAACGGCACGGTCGAGGTCATGGACTATTTCTACCTCGTGCAGTACATCCACGGGGTGCGCACGGAGTTCCCGGAGCCGCCGGAGCCGCCCAAGCCGCAGTTCAACTACGATCCCGCGCTCGCCTACCATGAGGCACCGCGCGAGTATCTCGACCCGTGCTCGCAGGCCGGCACCATCACCAAGGAGACCTACACCGGCATCCGCGGCACCAAGAGCCTCAACGTCTACACGCCCTACGGCTACGACCCGAGCAAGCAGTACAACATCTTCTACCTGATGCACGGCGGCAGCGAGAACGAGAACACCATCTTCAGCGACGACGTCAAGCTCGGCCGCATCCTCGACCACATGATCATGAACGGCGAGCTCGAGCCGCTCATCGTCGTCACGCCGACCTTCAACGGCTCCGGCAGTGAGGCGGGCAATTTCTGGGATGAGTTCCGTCAGAACGTGGCGCCGTTCGTAGAGAGCAAGTATTCGACCTATGCCAAGTCCGGCTCGCTCGAGGATCTGCGTGCATCGCGCATGCACCGCGCGTATGGCGGCTTCTCGATGGGCGCGCTCTCGACCTGGTGCGTGGCCGATCATGATATGGACATCGTCGGCTACTTCATGCCGCTCTCCGGCAACAACTGGGAGGGCATGGGCAAGCTCACCGGCGAGATCGACAGCCTCGGCCTCAAGCAGAACGAATACTTCATCTTCGCTGCGACCGGCTCCAAGGATCTGGCCTACGGCAACATGCGCCCCGAGATGGAGGACCTCAAGACCAAGACGCAGTATTTCACCTACACGTCCGACTTCTCGAAGGGCAACTATTACTTCCTCGTCGCCGATGGCAATGTCCACTGGTGGGGGCAGGTACGTCATTATGTTTATGACGCGCTGCCTTACTTCTTCCACGAGGGCAGCTAACTGACATTTGGATCGAACACCTGTGCGTGCCGTTGGGGCGCGCATGGGCGTATCCCCGTATCCGGGGAGACATGATAGGAGGAACAGATCATGAGAAAACATCTACGCAAAGCAGCGCTCCTGCTCGCGGCGGCGATGCTGCCGGTGATGATGCCGATGCAGGCGGCGGCGGACAACCCCATCGTGCAGGACATCTACACGTCCGACCCTGCGCCGATGGTCTACGGGGACACGCTCTATGTCTACACCGGCCACGATGCGGATGGGGCGGACAATTTCGTCATGCCGGACTGGCAATGCCGCTCCACGACCGACATGCAGAACTGGACGGATCACGGCACCATCCTCTCTTATAAGGATTTTTCTTGGGCACAGGAGAACACCGCCTGGGCGGCACAGTGCATCGAACGAAATGGGAAATTCTATATGTACGTCACGCTCGTCCCGGCGGCGACGGGCGGCCGTGCGATCGGGGTGGCCGTGGCGGATTCCCCGACGGGCCCCTTCAAGGACGCCATCGGCAAGCCCCTCTGCGGCCCCAACTGGGACTTCATCGACCCGACCGTCTTCATCGACGATGACGGGCAGGCTTGGCTGTATTTCGGCAATCCGCGGCTGTATTACGTCAAGCTGAACGAGGACATGATCTCCCTCGACGGCGAGATCCGTCAGTTCGAGATGACGACGCAGGCCTTCGGCGTCAAGGACGACCACACGACCTACACGGAGGGCCCCTGGATCCACAAGCGCGGGCAGACGTATTACATGCTCTACGCGGCCAACGGCGTCCCGGAGGACATCCGCTATTCCACAGCGCCCTCCCCGACCGGTCCCTGGACGTACCAGGGCGTCATCATGCCCCGGCAGGGCGGGAGCTTCACGAACCACTGCGGCATCGTCGATTACAAGGGACACAGCTATTTTGCGTACCATAACGGCGCGCTCCCCGGCGGTCACGGCTTCCAGCGCTCGGTCTGCATGGAGGAGTTCACCTGGACGGAGGACGGCAAGATCCCGCAGTTCGACATGACCAAGGAGGGGCCTCGGCAGATCGAGGACGTCGACCCCTTCGTCCGCAATGAGGCGGAGAAGATGAGCTGGTCGGAGGGAATCGAGATCGAGGCGTGCTCTGCGGGCGGCCGCGATGTCGGCTTCATCGAAAACAAGGACTATGTCAAGGTCAGCGGCGTGGGCTTTGGGGACGGCGCGGCCAAGTTCAAGGCGAGCATCGCGTCTGCGGGCAGCGGCGGCAAGATCGAGCTGCACCTCGACGCCGCGTCCGGCCCGGTCATCGGAGTCTGTGACGTGCCGGTCACGGGCGGATGGCAGGACTGGGAGGAGGTCACCTGCGACGTCGTCGGTGCGGAGGGGACGCATGACCTCTATCTGGTCTTCTCCGGCGGCGAGAGCTATCTCTTCAATGTGGACTGGTGGCAGTTCCTCGGCGACGAGCCGGAGGCGCCCGTCCTCCTCGGCGACATCGACGATAACGGCGTGGTCGACGTGTTCGACCTCGCGATGGCCAAGCGCGGTCTCCTCGGCACCTTCAAGGACGAACGCGCCGCGCGTGCCGCCGACGTGGACTGCAACGCCGCGAACGACATCCTCGACTTCATGCTGCTCTGGAAGTACATCCACGCGCTCATCCCCGGCTTCGACCAAAACACAGTCGACTAGGACACGGCACCGCCTCGCAAGGAGGCGGTGCCTTTTTGTGCAGACGTGCCATTGACAGGGATCGTCCGGTGTGCTATAATAGATGAGATCATACTGCAAAGGAGCGATCGCATGGAAGTCGAAAATGGCATGTTTCTCATGAAGGGCCTCGCGTGGGACGATCCCTACCGGATCCGCACCCCCGAGGCGCTCGAGGACTGGATCGAGGAGGTGGGGTTCCTACCCTTCTTTGCCAATGAAGTACCGAGCTTCTCGGTCGAGGAGCACGTCTGCCCGGACTGCTGGTGGACGGGCGACCCCGCGCAGGACCCCTGGGAATGGCGCGAGCTCCTCGCCGAGCGACACCGCGTCGCCTACGGCAAGTTCTTCCACAAGAAGGCGGGCTTCATCAGTCAAAGGTGGCTCCCCTACTTCGCCAACTGCCGCCGCGACGGCTACGACTTCGACTCCGCTTGGGAGGACGGCCGCCTCGACCGCCGCGCCAAGCGCATCCTCGACGTCCTGACCGAGACCGATGCCGACGGCGAGATCGTCTGGAAGACCGACCGCATCCGCTCCACCGACCTCAAGCAGATCGCCGGATTCGGCAAGGGCGGCGAGAAGAACTATCCCGGCATCACCACCGACCTGATGATGAAGCTCTACCTCGTCACCGCCGGATTCAGCCGGCGGCAGAGCAAGAAGGGCGTGCCGTATGGGATGGCGGTGTCCATCCTGCTGCCGCCCGAGGCGGTGTGGGGATATGACGCGTTGACGTCGGCTTACCATGAGGCGCCGTCCGCCTCGTGGCAGAGGATCTTCGACCGCGTCAAGGCGCAGTTTCCCGCGGACGACGACCGCATCATCGCCGTCATCGGCAAAAAGCCAACGGACGACTAACGCAGAACGGCACTGTCTCACAAACAGTGCCGTTCTCGTTTACTTGACGGGCTTTCTCGCCACGCTGTGCAGGCGGCAGAAGCCGCGTTTCTCGAAGCTCTCCATGTGGAGGCCTGCCTTCTCGCAGAGCGCGCGCACGTCCTCGCGGCCATAGACGCGCACATCGCCGTGGCCGGTCAAATTGATGAGCGGCATCTCGATGTGGTTGCAGAGCCAGCGGACCGCCGCTGAGCGCATCGTCATGTCGCGCAAAATGAGCCGTCCGCCCGGCCGCAGGACGCGGGAGACGCTGTCAAAAAAGTCCTGTACATTGGGATAATGGTGGAAGCTCTGGCAGCAGATGACCACGTCGAAGCTCTCGTCCGCGAAGGGCAGCCGCTCGCAGTCCCCCACGACCAGCTCCACGCCCTCCATGTGCTTGGCCCGCGCGGCCTCGATCATCTTCGGGGTCAGGTCGATGCCCGTGTAGTGCTTGTCGGGGTACTTCTCGTGCAGGAGCGTGAGCATGGGCGCGGTGCCGCATCCACAGTCGAGCAGATCCTGGAAGGGCTCCTTCTCGAGCTCCGCGAGCACGTCCGGGTAGTCCTTCTTGCACATCTTGTATACCCCCGCGCGGTCGGTCTCGTAGACCGCGGCGGCCTTGGTGAATTCACGGATGGATAGATCCTTGTAGTCTGTTCCTGTCATAGGTATCTCCTCCTGTATATAGTTAGCATTTGCTTACTCTATACATAGTATACCACATCCTGACAGAAAAAGCAAGAGGCTGCATGTACTTTTTTGATGACACGAGAAGGCCCCCGCCGTATCTGCGGCAGGGGCCTCATCGGGGATGCCCGTCCCCTCCCCTGACGGGAGAAGACGGTCGAGCGCGGACGCGAGATCCGCGATCTGGTCGGCAAGATCCCGGAGCTCCCGCACGGCCTCGGCCGGTGCAGGCAGCTCCAGATGCAGCGTGACGGGCTCGTCCCAGCCGTGTACACCGAGGAGCACGGCGGCCAGGAGCGTGAGCATGACGGTACGTTTCATGCGATGCCTCCTTTCTCGTCATGCTCTAGTATGCCCACCCGGCATCCGATCACGCATCATTCATCGAGCACTGCGGCCGTGTCGCTGACAAAGCCCAGGGTGCCGTCCGCGAGCCCGACGAAGAACCAGTCGCCGTTGTACGCATAAGACGTGAAGGACGTTCCCTCCGGAAGGGTCTGCTTGATATTGCTGCTCGACTGATGATCGGGCGTACTGCGCAGATCACAGTCCGTGGCAGTGACATGTCCTGCCTTCGGCGAGCAGTCCTCCACCGTCAGCATGCTGCTGTGGATATAGCCGGTGCCGCCTGCATAGTTGACCGCATACCAGTCATCGGCCTTCGCCGTCAGGCAAACGTAGCTGCCGCGGTACATGATCGTGAGGATGTTGTCGGGATCGTCCTTGTTTGGCGCGCTGCGGATATGGCAGGATGTGACCGTGACCTGTGCGATCCCAGACATGGGCACCGATCCGGCCGGCGTTTCTGCGGCCACCTCCGTGCTCACCACATCCGCCGCACCGTCGTCCTCTGCCTCAGTGGACACGGTCTCTGCCACGATGGGGACCGTTTCCGTAGACGTAGTCGGCGCGGTACGCTTGCCCCTCCCGCATTGTGTCAGCAGCGTGATGAGCAATACTGCCGCGATCACGACGGCGATCCAGACGGGCCTCTTCGGTCTGACTGCGTTCCCTTCTGCCGGCACCATCGCGGCCGCCACCTTCTCCAGATCGGTGCGCAGCGCCTGGGCGGTCTGGTACCGCTCGGACGGCGTGGCAGAGGTCCCCTTGAGAAGGATCTCAAGGATCCGATCGGGCACCTCGACCCGGTCGACCATCCATCGCATCGCGACGCACAGCTGATAGACATCCCTTGCACCAAGTCCGCTGGCGATCGTCTTGGGATCATAGTGCTTCGCATATGCGACACCGCCGATCCGCATCGTCCCGTCCTCCGCCACAAAGAGACGCTCCATGCGCAGGGTGCCGTGGATGATGCCTGCCTCGTGCATCTCCTCAAGGGTCTGTGCCAGCTCGACCATCTGCGCGACGATGGAGGCCGCGTCTATGCGATGCGTCTGGAGGTGATGCGAGATCGGTTCGACCTTCTCGGTCCGGATGATCGACCAGCTCCCCGCCGTCCGCCCGTCATGGGAATACATGCCGGAGAGCCGTTCCGCCGGACGCAGGATCCCCCTGCACGACCGCAGGCCATCCGGCACGTGTCCCTCCTGTGCCGCGAGCGTCTGGAGACGGTCAAGCGCCTCTTTCTCCGCCCGTGCGCTCGGGTACGAGTCATTTGCAGGGAAGGCACTGATGATGGCCGAGGCGTGGCGCGCGTGATCCGCATCGTTCGTATAGATATCATAGACAGCACCCTCCGAGTAGGACGCTGTCGGCATGCCCATCTCCCACCCCTGCCATAGCAGCGGAACAGCCTGCGGCACGATCAGCTCCCGAATCGTATCTTGGATCTTCATCACGATGCTCCTTTCAAGTGTGCCTGTACAGGCGGTATCGTTCGTTCCCGTCGTTATCTGGTGTCGCGGAGGATACAGGGACTGCCGTCCAGCACCGGCCACAGGCTCTTGGCCTCTCTGAACATTGCATACGGATCGCCCTTGTCACCATACCATTGACAGATGACCTTGTTCATATCGATCAGGCCGCGCGCTCTCGCCATCTCGACGCGGACGCGCTCCGTGGGCATCTGGCCCTGCTCCGTGAGCATCGCGGCACTGTACCGCAGTGCGGCGAACTGCACAGCCTTCATCAGGATCGGATCGGTCTCGAGCGCGGCCGGACGCATCGCGTCACCGTGCTCCATCCAACGATCATAGAACGTGATCGCGGTATAGACGCTCCAGAGCAGGCCGTAGAGCGGTACTGTCAGGTCGATGGCCGTGAAGGAGACCTGCTTGGGGAGCGAGCCGTCTGCGGCACGCATCCGATCGAGCAGTCCCGTACACCACCGGATCATCTCGAGCGCTGCTTGCTCCGCACGCGGCTCGCCCTCGACCGGCCGGACCATGAGCGACTTCCGATCACCGATCGTGAAGGTCTCGTCCCGGAGCACCATGTAAGGGAGCAAGCCGAGCGATGCGATCTGTGCCGAAGAGACACCGGTGCGCGCACAGATGCTTTCACAGAGCTGTTCGAGCACGCTGCTCTGGCCATCCACAGGCCAGAGGAGCGCCTTGCAGGGCGGCTCGAGCAAGCGCGTGCTGAGCTGCTGGTGCTCCCTGCGCTGCCCCGCCACAGACTGACTCAGCTCGTATTTTTCTTTGTTCTTTTCATCGAGCTGGCTCCTTTTTTCGGCGATCGCAGCATCGAGACCAAGGATGTCCTTGCGATACTCCTCGATGAGCAGCTGCTTTGCCTCCAGCGTGGATAACAGTGCGCTCTCCTTCTGGAGCAGTTCGCGGAGCTCATCATCGGCATAGGATGGGAGCGCGTCCTGGACTGCCTCTGTCGGCTGCGGGAGCGGATCCGTTCCCACCGTCTCCACCGGGTACACAGGTGCCTCCGGGACGGGCGGCGGGACAGGTGCCGCTGTTGTCCCGCGCCGATAGTCTCGTTCGATCCGCCGCAGCTCAACGACGACGTCCTTATGGATGCCCTCCGCCGGAAGGCCGTCGATCAGTGCCGCTGCCTCTGCCTCGGTGCAGCCGCCGCGGAGCGTGTGCCAATCCTGCTCCATCTGCGTGCAGAAGGCCTCGAACCTGTCGTCATCATAGCTAGGGTCATAGGAACGGAGCAGCTCCAAGAATGTCTGCATCATCCTCTCATCTCCTTTCTCACGATTGCGAAGATCCGTGCGTCGATCACCATCATATTTGCAACAGCATCGAGGAGCTTCATTCCTTTTTCAGGATCGGGGAACAGTCTGACGATCGCATCCAGCAGCTCCGCGATGCGCGAGGCCTTCACGAGCTCCCTCGCCCTGGCTCCGATCCACGTCTCACCTCTGCCCAACATCATGCTGAACAGGACCATCGCGTGATAAAGCATATGCTCCTGGATGTCTGTCCCGGACTGCCGCTCGAGCTTCTCCCTCATCGGGGTAGGCAGCGTCTTCTCATGGTAGAGATGGATCAGCGCCAGCATCGGGAACACGAGCTCGGTCGTAGAGATATTGAAGCACCCATACTCACCTTTGCAATAAAAATACTGGAACGTACTCCACTTCATCGCGTCGCTCAATCTGTCACGGAAGAACAGGATCAAAGCGATCGTAGCACGATGGATGCGTTCGTCGATGGTGCTGTTCTTTTCCAGGTCGACGATCGCCAGCACTTTAGAATTCAGCGGTCCCACGCTCACCCTATGGTTCCCCGGCGGGTACTTATTGCTCGGATAGGAGGTCCCCAGCCTGTGGCCGCTCGGTCCTTCTGGCCGCTCCTTTGCCAGATGATCGCTCAGGAAGTCAACATAACGATTTGCCGATTCATACGGCTTTCTGTCATCCCAGATGAAGCCCTCTCCCATCCTGCGGGCCCTCGCAGCGGCAGCGGCCTCCCGGGCGTCCTGCTCGGCCTCACGCCTTCGGATCGTTTCGCGCTTTTCGGCGATCTCCGTTCTCAGCCGCTCCTCCTCCTGCCGCAGCGTTTCGATTGCTCGCGTGGCCGTAAAGAGATCGGCTTCAAGATCGGCGAGCTTGTTTTTGCTCTCCGCGAAGAGGACGTTCATCGTACTGATGCTCTGATCCGCATGCCGGATCTCTTCTTTGAGCGATTCGATCCGTTCGCGCACCTCTGCCTTATCTGCGCGCAATGCGTCGGCGATCCTTTTGGCTTGCGCCTCCTCTTCTTGGATCGCTGCCTCCACCTCTGTCAGCATCGCGACGATCTCGGTGGGATAGCTTGCCGCTGCTGCCTTCAGGAATACCTCCTTGTCGAGACGCTCCTCGTCACGGATCTGCATCCATGCAGCCTTGATCGTCTCTGCATCAGGATGACCGGCGGCCATCTGTCCGCACAGACTGTCGAGCTGCGCATAGAGCTCGATCGGCAGCGGACGGCCGGTCATATAAGGCAGGCGGATGGCGGCCTCGATGTCATCCGGGAGACTGCATCCGCTGCCGTCCGCAGCGGCCTTGGCCATCCCGACGATCCACGGAGCACAGTAGGGGGCCTCGCCCACGTTCGTCAGGTCGATCGCTTCGGGATGGCCGGTGCGCTGGAAGCACAGGAGCGGCGTATGCGCGCTCACACGGGGACCGGCCGGTGCCGTATTGATCGCAAACGTCACATAACGCTGCAGCCGGTGCGGCAGGACGCACAGCAGGCCGCGCAGATGCGCGAGCGCCGTCTGGAGAAAGCCCTCCTCGGAGCCGTTCCAGTCGCCCAAGTTCAGGATGACCCTGCGCTCGCCGCCGCGCATGAGCGCCTCGGTCAGCCGCTGCAGGACGGCCTTCGCCTGCGCCTCGGTGGGACGGATGACGTCCATCCCACCGAAGGTATGCGAGGGGGATCGAGAGGCCGCCTCAAATTCGCCGATCGAATGGAAGGACACAGCAGCGAGCCGATCGGCCGGCATCGTGTCGTTCGTAGCGTACTCACAGCCGGAGGTGAGGCCGCCGCCGCGGCTGTTGTAGATGCGCGTGCAGTAATAGACGTCCCTGTCCTGGGAAGGGCGATCGAAGCCGACCACGAGCGAGGTCGTTGCGTGATAGTACCTCGTGACCAGATCCGCTGCTTTCGCACCGTCATTATAGATCAGGTGCTCTGAGCCCTGATCGCCATAAAGGAACCGCTTCATCTTCATGGTCTCCTTTCATCTATCTCTCACATGCCGGCCGCGCCTCCCTCGAGCACGCGCAGCTCTGCCAGCGTGTCCTCGATCATGCAGTTAACGGCATCGAGCCGGCTCTCAGGGCCCTCCTTAGCCTTGCTCCGACCGAAGAAGTCCCTGATGCTCCTCATGGAGAAGGCGATGATGTCCTTCTTCTGTTCGGACTGCTGTGCCTGGAGCTGATCCTGCTCCTCTCGCAGGGACTCGAGCCGTGCCTGGAGCATCTCGAGCCGCTCAGCGATCTTCGCCTCCTTGGCGGCCATATCGGGCGAATAATGTGCCAACGCATCCGCATGGTCATGGTCCATACCGAGCACCAGGGCATCCCGATCGAAGCCGTAGTGATAGAGAGCGGTCATCGCCATGATGTAGGCGAGGAACTGCGCGACCCCATAGGGATGCGTGCTCTTGTGTGCGTTCTGATAGGACTTCCGCAGGATGCGGTCGGCATCCGAACGCGCGAGATGCAGCGAACGCTGTACCTCGAGCAGCTCCGAATGGATCTGATCCTGCGCCTCCTTCATGGGGGCATCGGAGAACATGCTGTGATCGGCTTTGGCGAGGATGTCACAGGCCTCATCGGACAGCGAGATGCCCCTTTCCTCTGCCCACGACAGATACGCGGCCTTCTTCTGCGACAGGGGCATGGTCCAGACATTGCTCACAGCGTAGAACGCGAGCGGCGAGGTGAAGAACACAGGCACATCCTCCCATCCGTCAAGACCGACTGCATTGGCGACCCGATCGATCAGCGATGTGTTCGGGGCTGCACGCAGCATCCTGCGGGCGATGCTCTGCTGAAGATGCAGCTTCGCCATATCGACGATACTCGTCCCAGGGAAGAGGAGCTCGTTGTCTTCGATGAGGCTATCATAGAAGTCACCGATCTCGGTGCGCGTGATCAAATCGTCCTTCTTCGAGTGCTTCCACTTTTCGATCTGTTCGTTGTCGGGCGTCGTGAGCACGTCGAAATCATCATCAAGGATCGGGAGCGCATCGGCCTTCGTGACAGCGAACACGATGGGCGGGGCCTGGGCATGGAGCACGTTCTCATAGAACTGCTGTATGCGGATGGTGAAGGAATCGAGATCCTCCGGCGCCGCGCTCGCGAGCGAGGAGGCGTCGACATCCTGCCGTGCTGTCACATCTGCGAGCTGTTCGGCCGCGATGCAGATACAGATCACATCGCTGTGCTCCATCACAGAGAGGCGGTTCATGTTGATCTCGTAGTAGCCCTGGCGTGCATCGTCCTGCGAATGCTTGTCAAGGAAATGCTCACCTGGGACGTCTACAAAATAATAGAGATACCTCTTCCCTTCGTTCTCGAGCGCGAGCGCACAGTAGGGATAGAAGCCCACGCTGGTCTTCTCGATGGCGCGCTTCTCGTTCATCGCCGTCTTCGCTGCCTTGAAGTAGGCGTAGAAGGGATCCTTGTAGGACGACGAACCGGAGGCGAAGAAGGGGTCGGACGAGGACAGAAGATCGAAGATGCCCGTAATGATCGTGCTCTTGCCGCAAGCCGGCATCCCCACGAAGCTGATGATCTTCTGCGGGAACAGGCAGGCCTGCGAATGGAGATGTGCGCCGCAGTTCGGGCAGACACGGCGGAGGATCTCCTTGCTGCGCTGGCCGAAGGTGGCATTGATCGGGATACCGTTCTCGATGGTGACGCTGAAGCCGCAGTCGCGGTAATGCTCCAGATCGAGCACCAGCTTCTCGAAGGGCGAGATCATGTCGCACAGTTCAAAGATCGCCGCGCAGTGGTATCTCAGGACGTCCGCGGCGAACAGCGGCCGCATCCGCTGCACGAGCGCGTCGATGTTCTGAGGATCGAAGCACTTACGGAGGTCGATGCGGAAGGGAGCGGACTGGTCCTCGCTGTACCGGAAGGAGAGCAGATACGTGAGCAGCATGTTGTTGGAGGCCATGGCCTCGCGGAGCTTTCGGTCGATCATCTTCAAGCAGACGTAAAGCCTGAACTCACCGCTCGTGGGCGAGTCAAGATCCAGGATGACATGCCTGGGGGTGCTGATCCGGATCATGCCGATCTCGCCGGAATCGGTCGGGAGATAGTCGAGATACTCCCTGATCAGAGGCTCCTTCTCTGCGGCCTCGTTGAGCTGCTCGAGCGAGAGCACATCCTCCTGCGGCAGATCGGCATCCTCGTCCTCAGCCATGCGTCTCTTACGGACACGCGCCGGTGCGCAGAGATCTGCGACGGCTTTGACACATGCGAAGCTGCGGACAGCGAGCAGATCCTTATCCTTGACCACCGTGTCATTGTTCATAAAGGGGTAGATGCCCTCACTGTCCTCTCCGATAAAGTAGCCGGCAATGGAGATCCTGACGTCGTGCGGGTCGGCCAGCTTTCCACAGGTCGCGCAATAATGATCGTAATATCTTACCTTATCCATAGTGATCCTCCTATCGTATGATCTGATGGGTATGGAGCTCGATACCGAGGCCGAGCCGTGCGAAGCGCTCTGGGTGGATCTCCTCGAACGGCGGCAGCATACTGTCATCAAGGTAGAACAAAGGCTCCATCCCTTCACTGTAGAACGATGCCCAGCGGGTCTCTTTCGGCGGGATGTAGCCAAGGTCGAAGGTCAAAGGGCATCCATCGAAGCGATAGCGGAGCCGCCCCTTAGGCATCGGGACCTCGGAGCGGATCTGGACGAGGACATACGCCCCTTCCATCCGCCACTCGATCCTGACGGCAGCGCGGCGGTATGGGTCATGCGCCCGCGGGCGGTAGGACCATGTATGCGTCTGCACCGTTCCGCAGGACACGACGATCTCATGGAGACCGATCGTTTTGAGCGTATCCATGCGGTCGGCAAGGTGAAACAGTCCGACGCCGGATGTGAGCGTAGCCGTCAGCTGCTCGCCGGTCGTGTGGACGATGTCCGTGACCTTGACGGGGATGCCGGGCGGGAGCTTCGACCAGTCAAGGACCGGCTCTTCGTGCTCGAACAGGATCATCTCAGTCTCCATGGTGATCCTCCTTTCCATGCAGGATGACGGAAAAACGGAAGTCGCCGTACAGCTCGTCATCCACACCGCTCAGCACGCGAACGTCACGGCAGAACGCCGCATCCTCGCGCATCGCAGAAGCGTGTGCGGCCAGGTATCGCGCCGCGTCGTTCACACCGGCGCCGCACTGGTCCGTGACCGCTCGCATCCGATCGGCGACCTCGTCCACGGGTCCGTCTGGAGGTGCGCCGTCGTCGAGGCAGTCGGCGGCGGACAGGATGGCGTCTCGCCACCCCTCTATCACCGCAGCCGCCGTGCGTGTGTCGAGCGCCTTGTCATATGCTTCATGCAGCGCGCGCCAGATCGCATGCGGATGAGAGAACAGTTTCTCGATCCGCTGCGAGATGACCATCGAGAGCATGTCTGACGAAAGGCTGTCAGGGAGGCAGGTCATTGCTGCGCCAAAGCATGCCATCAGGCGCTCCGGCGGGATCATCTGGAGGACATAAGCCGCAGTCGGCGCGATGCCCTCGTCTTCAGACGGGATCGGCGGCGGCACCCTGCCGTCCCATACATCCTTGCTGACGGGGTGTGCGCAGAAGACCGCCATCTCAGACATCGTCTCGAGCTCGGCAGGACGATCGAGATCCAGCATCCCAAGGAGCCCCCACAGATCGGAGCATTCGGTGCGCCATCCCTCACTGAAGCAGTAGAAGGAAGCGGCGCAGCGTGAACGGATCATGCGTAGGAATGCCTGGCGGAGCAGGCGCTCACATCTGTGCGTGTCCTGATAACGGATGGTGGCGAATGGGTAGCGCTTTACGGTGAATGCGCCTGTGGCATGCCATTCCTCGGGAGAGCCGGCCAAGCAGGTGATGGCGCCGGCCAGCGTCTCCGGCGGACCGGCGGGCAGATGCAGGATCGTGGGGATGAGGAACGTGTCCTTGTCCCCGACCGTCTGCCGGAACGCTCTGGCGAACCGCTCGAGCGGCATATCGTCGCGGACCCTCTCCGGGAGGAGGAGCACGATCGTCAGATCGGCGGTCATCCCCGCCTCCGTGAACGCTCGCTCGAGCGTCGCGAGGTAGTCTCGCAGCACCTTGTCAGACCCAGCACTACACAGCAGGATCTCCCGCGTGGTCTCACAGTCCCAAAGGAGCGCGTCCTCGACGGTCTCCATTCTACGAAACTCGATGTTCCCGGCAGCATGATATCCGATCAGTTCGCTGAGCGCTCGCATCTCCTCCGCGCCGGTCTCGCTGTAGCAGAGGGTGATGCGTACCTTTCGTGAAAGGGCATCCCAGCGGTCTGGAAGACAAGCACCTTTGATCAGAGCTTCGATCTTGTTTTGCATCGTTCACACCTCCAGTGCATCGCTCTGTTCATTCGTACAAAAGAGGATGGGAGCCGATGCCGCCGGGTTCGATCAGGCCACGAAAAAAAAAACAACACCGTGCATAGCACGGTGCTGTTCCAGCGATCAGGAGTTGATCTGCCGCATCTCGTAGGTGATGGTGCAGTCGGAGTCGTAGTAGTGGCCTTCAAAGGTGCTCAGGAGCCGCTTGACGACGAACTCGCCGCCCGCGGTGTCCGTCCCCATCAGGATGAGGAGCACCTGCTTGCCGCAGATGGCGGAGATGTCGCCGCGGCGAAGGCAGGCCTGGAGGATCTTGACGAAGTTGTAGATGTCATCGGACTCGACATAGCCGTGATCGTCGGCATTGAAATTGAAAATGATCATCTGCGCGGTCTTGTCGAGGCGTTCTAGGATGCGGGAGACGAAGCGGTAGATGTTCGTGAAATCGTGCTCATGCACGATGAACGCGCCGCGTCCCTGGTTGGCCTCACGGATCCGGTCGAAGGCCGCGAAGTCGATGGGGCCGGTCGTCATCATGGAGCTCTCCGACAGCGCGACGAGGCGCTTTTGCAGGAGCCGGCGGCTCATGGGGAGCAGGACGACGTCGTCCGCGCCATAGTCGAGCAGGAGATCCTGCGTCGCCTCGCTGCGGTCGAAGGTGGCGACGGCAGTGGGGATCATCTTGGCTTTGAACATGCAGATCATGCGGACGATATGGTCGGCGGCATAGTCCTGTGAGAGGATGACGGCCTCGCTGTCATCGGCGATGTCCGCCTCGCGCGCGGCAAAGCGGACGTCCACCTCATCGAGGCCGGAAAACGCGTCGATCAGGCGCGGCTCGCTGCCGCAGAATACGGTGATCTTATTCATATGGTGTTTCTCCTTTCGAATGTTCTTCCCCCGTAAGCCTCTGCGCATCGACCGCGCATCTTCTGTTTCTAAGCAGCGCCTATCGCGCTCTTTTTACATTATACCATATAGTCCTGATCAAGTCAACGACATTATATGAACAGATCTGTTTTTGTTTGTTGTGCTACAATAGAAGTTGGACAGTTCACAAAAAAGAAATGAGAGATAGACGAAAATCTGGTAGAATAAAGTTACCACACAAAATCCAACCAAGA
>CACWPL010000031.1 GCA_902762785.1 uncultured Ruminococcus sp.
CTCGCTGAACTATGCCGCCGGGACGCTGCACGTCAAGGCGTCCTCTGCGGAGGGTCTGCTCGACAAGATCCAGGCCGCGGCGGACAGTGTCGAGGAGGGCGCGGTGTTCCGTGAGAAGGGACATCATCATGCACACGAGCATCATCATCATGACCATGCGCACCATCATCACGATGGGGAGTGCTGCTGTGGGCATGACCATGCGCACGAGCATCATCATGAACACGACCATGCGCATGACCATCATCATGAACATGAGCACGACCATCATCATGAACACGAGCACGACCATCATCATGAACACGACCATGCCCCTGCCCGCACGCACAGCAAGACCATCGACATCGACCGCCTGACCCTGCTGGTCGGCGGGGCGCTGTTCGTGGTCGGGATGATCCTGCATCTGGGCTTCCCGGCGCTCGGGATCGCCTCGAAGATCCTGCTGCTGGCGGCCTATCTGGTGCTCGGATGGGAGGTGCTGGTCAGCTCCGTGAAGAGCATCGGCAAGGGCAATGTCTTCGACGAGAACTTCCTCATGAGCATCGCCACGATCGGCGCGCTCTGCATCGGGAGCTGGGAGGAGGCCGCCGGAGTCATGCTGTTCTTCCGGGTCGGCGAGCTCTTCGAGCATCTGGCCGTGGAGCGGAGCCGCCGCTCCGTCATGGACGCCATCGACCTGCGGCCGGAGACCGTGCAGCTCATCACGGAGCACGGCACCGAGACCGTCCCGGCGGACGAGATCGTGCCGGGCGAGCACATCCTCGTGCGCGTGGGCGACCGTATCCCGCTCGACGGCATCGTCGTCAAGGGCGAGAGCACGCTCGATACGTCTGCTGTGACCGGTGAGCCGGTGCCGGTGGCCGTGCGCCCCGGCGATGCCGTCATGTCCGGCTGCATCGACCAGACCGGCGTCCTCGAGCTCGAGGTCACGGCGGCCTTGCAGGACTCCATGGTCCAGCGCATCCTCGACAGCGTCGAGAACGCCGCGGCCGGCAAGCCCCACATCGACCGCTTCATCACGCGCTTTGCCCGCATCTATACGCCCGCGGTCGTGGCCATCGCGGTCCTGACGGCGATCGTGCCGTCGCTCATCACCGGCAACTGGAGCTATTGGATCTATGCGGCACTGAACTTCCTGATGATCTCCTGCCCGTGCGCGCTGGTGCTGAGCGTGCCGCTGGCGTTCTTCTCGGGCATCGGTGCCGGCTCGGTCAAGGGCATCCTCTTCAAGGACGGTCTCGCGCTCGAGGCACTGGCTAAGGTGCGCGCGGTCGTGATGGATAAGACCGGCACCCTCACGCAGGGCACCTTCTCCGTCACGTCGGTCGTGACGGACGGCGATGCGGCGGAGACCGTGCAGATGGCGGCCGCGTGCGAGCGCGTCTCGACCCATCCGATCGGCCTGAGCATCCTCGCGTATGCCAAGGCACAGGCCATCGACGTGCCGGAGGCGACGAACGTGCAGGAGATCGCCGGTAAGGGTATCTCGGGCACGGTCGACGGACGGCGAGTCCTCTGCGGCAACGCCAAGCTCCTGACCGAGGCCGGCATCTCCGTGCCGGAAGGGCCGGCGGGGACGGTCGTCTATGTGGCGGCAGACGGGCGATATATGGGCTATCTCGTCCTTTCTGACACCATCAAGCCGCGTGCGAAGGAGACGATCGCCGCGCTGCGCCGCCGCGGGCTCTACACTGTCATGCTGACGGGCGACACCGAGGCGCACACCCGCGCCGTCGCAGACGAGCTCGGCATCGACGAGGCCCACGCCGCCCTCCTCCCGACCGACAAGCCCGACCGCATGGAGCAGGTGCGCAAGGCACACGGCGCGGTCTACTTTATCGGTGACGGCATCAACGATGCGCCCGTCATCTCCGGCGCGGACGTGGGCGCGGCGATGGGCAGCGGCGCGGACGCGGCCATGGAGGCGGCCGACGTCGTCCTCCTGCGGACGGACCCGCAGGCCGTGCTGACCTCGATCGAGATCGCCGACCGTGTCAACAAGACCGCGCGTTTCTGCGTGATCTTCGCGCTGGCCGTCAAGCTCGCGGTCATGATCGGGGCGTTCCTGGGGTTTGCCAATATGTGGCTTTCCGTCTTCGCGGACACGGGCGTGACCATCCTCTGCGTACTGATCGTGCTGTTCCGGGTACATTTCTATTATCGCAAAAAATGACCGTATCTCCTTGATATGACGAGACCGGCCGCGGGAGCTCCCCTGCGGCCGGTCTTTTTTGGATGTGTCACCAGATGCGGATGAAGTCGTGGAAGATGCGCACTTGGCTGCGGTCGGCCGTCACCTCGATGCCGAACGGGACAGGATGGCCGGGGCGCGTGTGCGGGATGCAGCGGGCAGGGTCCGCCAGCCCATGTCGCGTGAGGCACTCGCACATCTCCAGCGCCTCCCGGAGCTGCGCAGCTCTGCACGGCGGCAGGAACACGGTGTCGCCGTCCGGCAGACGCTCCGGCATGAGACTGCCCCGCGCGATCAGGCGGTCGCGGTCATCGTCCGTGGTCATGCTGCGCAGGAGCTCCGGCGGCGCCTCGGTCTCCTGCTGTAGGAGCCGGTCGGCCTCCGCGCTCCACGGACGCACCACGTCCGCGGCATCGCCGCTGCTCACCAGTCGGTCGCCCCGGAAGCTGTACGCGAAGCCGTGCTCCGGGTCCCCTTCCGTCTCAAAATAGACGATCGCAGCGGGATCGCGCCCGATCGGGTACGGCAGCTCGATGTGTGAGGGATGGAGCGTCTGCCCGATCGTGTCCCAGTCCTCCGCCAGCGCGGGGTCGTACTGCTCGACGGCCTTGTGGAATAGGAGCCGATCCTGCGCGAGCCGCCATGCCACCGTCTCGCGGTACCGCTCCGGCACGTCCTCCTCGCAGAGCATCATGACGCCCGTCTCAAAGTACGGCAGGCGGATCCGCTCTCCATAGGGCACGAGCCGATGCCCGACCGCGCCGCGCCAGAGCCGGTACGCGCGCTCGATCCTTGCGCCGATCGCTTCGGCGATGTCCCACGAGAATGGGACAGCGTACATCCAGTCGCCCTGCACGTCCATCACGGCCGCATAGTCGAGCGAGTAGGACGGATGATCGGTCGTAAAGCGCAGTAGATTCGCCTGCGGCCAGCTGCCGCAGTACCAGTCCAGAAAATCGTGCGCACGCGGGGCGATCTCCTCCTGGGCAAGAACGCCGTCATTGACGTCCAGCAGATACGCCACCGGGTCGGCCGCGCGGCGGCGGATGGCGTCCAGCTGCGCCTCGTCCCCCGTCGCCGACACATACAGATAGTGGTCGATCAGCCAGACGAGCAGATACGCGATCGGGGCGGCGGCGTAGCGCATGACCTGATCGTTGTCTACTTCTGTGTAGTCCGCAGAGTCGCGGCCGGTCTGGGCGGAATACTCGCGCGCGGCATCGTCCCAGCCCCACTTCGCCTTGAGGGTGGTGAAGGTCTGCTTGGACATAGGGACTGTCTGCGGCTCGTTGGCAGGCGCGGGCATCGCCTTGTTCCGATAGTGCCAAATGGCGGCACCGCTGCCGATGCCGAGGAGCACCGTCAGCAATAGCAGAGTCAGGCTCGCGCCGAGGACGAACGGCGGCTCGAGGGTCGCGAACGCCGTGATCCCGCCCGCGAACACCGTGAGCTGGAGGAGCCCCGCGCAGACGAGCGTCCCGCGCGTGCCGAACGCCGCGAACACGATCCCCCCGATCGAGATGAGCGTGCAGAGCGCGAGCATCACGAACATGGCCAGCGTGGTCGGGTCGAGCCGCTCGGTCTGTGTCCAGTCCGTGGACAGGACAAGGCCGACCGCGAACGTGATGAGCCCCTCCAGGATCGCCACGATCACGAATAATATCACAGTGAGGACGCGTTTCATCCGATCTCCTCCTCTTGATACAGCACGCCCCCTCTCCGAGAAGAGGGGGCAGAGATGTCATTCCAATTCAAATGCGCCGGTGTAGAGCTGGTAGTAATGCCCCTTCTGCGCGATGAGCTGGTCGTGCGAGCCGCGCTCGATGATGCGGCCGTGGTCGAGCACCATGATGACGTCCGCATTGCGGACGGTCGAGAGGCGGTGCGCGATGACGAAGACCGTGCGCCCCTCCATCAGCTTATCCATGCCGCGCGCCACGATGGCCTCGGTGCGCGTGTCGATGGAGCTGGTGGCCTCGTCGAGGATCATGACGGGCGGGTCGGCGACGGCCGCACGCGCGATGGCGATGAGCTGGCGCTGGCCCTGCGAGAGGTTCGCGCCATTGCCGGTCAGCATCGTGTGATAGCCCTCAGGGAGGCGGGTGATGAAGTCGTCCGCGCCGGAGAGCTTCGCGGCGGCGATGCACTCGTCATCCGTGGCGTCGAGCTTGCCGTAGCGGATGTTGTCCATGACGGTGCCGGTGAAGAGGTTCGTCTCCTGGAGGACGATGCCGAGCGAGCGGCGCAGGTCTTCCTTGACGATCTTGTTGATGTTGATGCCGTCATAGCGGATCTTGCCGTCGGCGATGTCGTAGAAGCGGTTGATGAGGTTGGTGATGGTCGTCTTGCCGGCGCCGGTCGAGCCGACGAACGCGACCTTTTGGCCGGGCTTGGCATAGACCGAGACGTCGTGCAGGACGGGCTTGCCCTCCTCATAGGCGAAGTCCACATGATCGAGGGTCACATCGCCCTCGAGCTTGGTGTAGGTCGTGGTGCCCTCGGCCTGATGATAATGCTTCCAGGCCCAGTGGCCGGTGTGGCGCTCGGTCTCGGTGATCGAGCCGTCGGGACCGATCTCGGCATTGACGAGCTTGACATAGCCCTCGTCCGGCTCGGGCGCCTCGTCCATCAGCGCGAAGATACGGGACGCGCCCGCGAGCGCCATGACGACGGCGTTGATCTGCTGGGACACCTGGTTCACGTTGCCGGTGAACTGCTTGGTCATGTTCAGGAACGCGACCACGATGGAGATGTCGAGCGCCATGCCCGACAGGCCGAGGTTCGGCACCCCTGCCAGCAGGAGCAGACCGCCGACCACCGCGATCAGCACGTACAGCACGTTGCCGATGTTCATGACGACGGGGCCGAGGGTGTTCGCGAAGGCGTTGGCCTTGTAGGCGTCCTCACAGAGGGCGTCGTTGATCTCGTTGAACTGCTCGATGCAGGCGGCCTCATGGTCGAAGACCTTGACGACCTTCTGGCCGTTCATGGTCTCCTGGATGTAGCCCTCTGCGCGGCCGAGGGACTGCTGCTGGCGGATGAAGAACTTCGCCGAGCCGCCGCCCATCTTGCCGGAGACGAGGAACATGAAGATCACGCCCACGATCGTCAGCAGCGTGAGCCAGAAGCTGTAGTACAGCATGATGAAGAACACGGCGATGACCACCACGCCCGCGCGGAGCACGTTCGGGAGGCCCTGGGAGATGAGCTGGCGGAGGGTGTCGATGTCGTTGGTATAGTAGCTCATGATGTCGCCGTGCTTGTGCGTGTCGAAAAAGCGCAGGGGCAGATCCTGCATCCCCTTGAACATGCTCTGGCGCATCTTATTGAGGAAGCCCTGGGTGATGATGGCCATGAGCTGCGCATAGAGCGTCACCGCCGCGATGGCGATCAGGTAGAGGACGATCAGGAAGACGATCTTCGGGATGATCTGCTCGCGCGCCGTCTCCCACGGGATGCTGTTGTCCACGGAATTCGTGATGACGGCGATGACCTGCTGGATGTACATGTCCGGGATCGCCGCAGCGATCGAGGAGAAGATGATGCACGCGATCGTCACCGGCATCATGACCGGGTAGAACTGGAACAGCATCTTCATGAGCCGTCCGAGGACGGACGGGTCGAGCTTCGGGCGGCCGCCCGGTATCTGCTTCGGCATCAGTCCTCACCTCCGTTCCCATGGGTCTGCTGCTCGTAGACCTCGCGATAGATCGGCGAGCGGTCCATCAGCTCGTCGTGCGTGCCGACATCGGCCACAGCGCCATTGTCCATGACGATGATCATGTCCGCATCCATGACGGACGCGATGCGCTGGGCGATGATGATCTTGGTCGTATCCGGGATGGATTCCTTGAAGCCCTGCCGGATCAGGGCATCGGTCTTGGTGTCGACGGCGCTCGTGGAGTCGTCGAGGATCAGGATCTTCGGATGCTTCAGGAGCGCGCGTGCGATGCACAGGCGCTGCTTCTGGCCGCCGGAGACGTTCGTGCCGCCCTGCTCGATGAAGGTATCATAGCGGTCCGGGAAGCTCTCGATGAACTCCTCGGCCTGGGCGAGACGGCAGGCCGCGGCGATCTGCTCGTCGGTGGCGTTCGGGTCGCCCCATTGCAGGTTCTCGCGGATCGTGCCGGAGAAGAGGAGGTTCTTTTGCAGCACCATCGCCACGGCGTCACGCAGCGAGGCGAGGTGATACTCGCGCACGTCCCGTCCGCCGACACGCAGCGTGCCCTGGGAAACGTCGTACAGACGCGGGATGAGCTGGACGAGGGTGGTCTTGCTCGAGCCGGTGCCGCCGATGATGCCGACGGTCGCGCCGCTCGGGATGTGGAGCGTCACGTTATCGAGGGCGAAACGCTCGGCCGTCTCGGAATAACGGAAGCTCACGCCCTCGAAGTCGATCGAGCCGTCTGCGACCTCGGTCACGGGATCGGCGGGGTCGGTCAGGGACGGTGTCTCGTCTAGCACCTCCACGATACGCTTCATGGATTCGATGGACATCGTGACCATGACATACATGAAGGAGAGGAACATCAGGCTCATGAGGATCTGCACGCCATAGGTGATCATGGCCGAGATCTGGCCGATGTCGAGCGAGCCGTCACGGATGACCATGCGCGAGCCGACGAGCAGGATGAAGACGAGGTCGAAGTCCATGCAGAGGGTCATCAGGGGCGTGTTCATCGCCACGATGCGCTCGGCGCGGGTGAAGTCGCCGCAGATGTCGTCCGCCGCGATGCCGAACTTCTCCTTCTCATGCTCCTCACGCGAAAAGCCCTTGACCACGCGCATCCCGCGAACGTTCTCCTCGATGGATTCGTTGAGCTTGTCGTACTTCTTGAAGACGGCGCGGAAGGCGGGCATCGCCTTCCGGCCGATGAGGATGAGGCCAAAGACCAGCACGGGGATCACGACTACGAAAGCCATCGCGAGCATACCGCCCATGTAGAAGGCCATGAAGGTCGAGAAGAGGAACATCAGCGGGGAGCGGACGGCCATGCGGATGATCATCATATAGGCCATCTGCACGTTCGCGACGTCGGTCGTCATGCGGGTGACGAGGGACGAGGACGAGAACTTGTCGATGTTCTGGAAGGCGTACTCCTGGACGCGTGCGAACATGTCCTTACGAAGGTTCTTCGCAAAGCCAGAGGCCGCGCGTGCCGAGGTGAAGCCCGCCCCTGCGCCGAAGCCCAGCGAGATCAGCGCCATCACCACGAGGATGAGGCCGGTGCGGATCACCGTGGACATCGGGGCACTGTCCCGGATGTTGTTGACAAGGTCTGCCGTCATGAAGGGGATCAGCGTCTCGATCACGGCCTCGCCCAGAATGAAGAACAAGGTCAGGAACGTCGGCTTTTTGTACTCCCGGCATGACGCCAGCAGCTTTTTCAGCATACACATCATTCCTTTCATTATAAATGTATCCCTTATTGTATACCATACTCTTCATTATACATTTTTTCCAGGGCAGTTGTCAAGGTGGATGGGGGAATTTTCATCTCGCTTTCACATTCACGGGCGGCGTTTTTCCACTTCACGACGGGAAGACGTGGAATGTCCCACGAAACGCAAGAGCCCGTCCCCTTCGGGACGGGCGCAGTCTCACCCCTTTGCCTGCTGCCTTGCCATCCGTTTCCAGTTGACGAAGCCGTAGAGGTCGTTCACCAGGAACACGACGAAGCACAGCAGCACGGAGAGATACCCCATGTCCTCCCGCACGGCCAGTGTCCAGAGGACGATCAGCACGCCGTCGTTCGCCGCATACGCCAGCGCGAAATAGGGCGAGCGCAGGAACGTCAGCGCGGTCACCACGGAGACCGTGCTCGGGACGAGGTTCGCCGTGCCAAGGCGCGCGAGGATGACCCAGAACACCGCCGTCACCGCGGCTGTCAGGACGGCGGTCAGCGCGAGCGCGCGGGGCGTCAGGCGGCTCACCTCCACCTGCGTCCGTTCGCCCGCATACGGATGCCGCAGCCATGCCGCCAGCGAGAACACCGACATCGGCAGCGTCATCCCCAGATACGTCACCATCTCCCCGTAATACCGGAACGACAGCGAGATGACTCCGTACAGCACGCTGAACACGATCATCAGTCCCGGACCGGCCGGATTCCCCTTCGCCGCGAAGATCAGGGACGTCACCCCGATCAGCGAGGCGGCCAGTGAGAGCCAGCTCCCGCGGTCGAAGAGCAGGAAAGCCCCCACCGTCAGCAGCACCGACCCGCTCCACAGCATCCACTCGAACAGCGTGAAATAGCGCAGTTTTTCCAGCATCGCGATCTCCTCCACATAAAAAGAGCACCCGTCAGTGCATCTTCAAAGACCTAACGATGCACTGCGGATGCTCCCGCATCTTTGCTACCCGGTGGCAGCATGTATCACATGTTTAGCAGGTCAGGACACCAGTACCGGGTACTGTGCGAGCACCTGGATGCCCTGTGCTGCGAGCTTGGCAGCCGCGGCATCGACCGCAGCGGCGTTCATCGCGTTCTCGGTGACGAAGACGGTCTCGCCGTCCTCGGTGGAGACGGTGCGCTCGCCGATCTCGCCGAACGCAGCGGTCAGCGCCGGGACGTCAGCGGAGGTGGTGCGGACATAGCGCTTGGCCGTGAAGGCGGAGAAGTCCTCGATGAAGTCGTCCGTGCCGGCATTGACCCACGTCTGGGACGGGATCGTGTGGGAGAGCTGTACCTCCTCGATCATGTCGCCGAGGACCGCGCTCGCGGTCGGCAGCTTGCCAGCGCCGCGGCCGTAGAACATCACCTTGCTGATGCCGTCGCCGCGGACCATGACGGCGTTATACACACCATTGACCTGCGAGAGGAGGTTGTCCTCCTCGACGGCCATCGGCATGACGGTCGGCAGGATCTTGCCATTCTCGAGGCGCTGGACGCGCGCGATCAGCTTGATCGCGTAGCCCAGACCGGCGCAGAGCTCCACGTCCTTGAGCTCCACCTCACGGATGCCCTGCGTGTGGACGCTCTCGGGGTACACATGCTTCCCGAACGCCAGCGAGGACAGGATGCAGATCTTGCGGCAGGCATCGTGTCCCTCGACATCGGCCGTGGGGTCCTTCTCGGCGTAGCCCTTCTCCTGTGCGAGGGCGAGGGCGGTGGAGAAGTCCATGTTCTCCTTGATCATCTTGTTGAGGATGAAGTTGGTCGTGCCGTTGAGGATGCCCGCGATGGCGGAAAAATCGTTCGCGGCGAGGCACTTGTGCAGCGGGCGGATGATCGGGATCGCACCGCCGACGCTGGCCTCGAAGAAGAAGTTGCAGTCATGTGCCTTGGCCGTCGCCAGCAGGATGTCGCCCTTCGCTGCGACCAGCTCCTTATTGGAGGTCGCGACGCTCTTGCCTGCCTCGAGGCACTGCTTCACGAAGGTGAAGGCCGGCTCCACGCCGCCCATGCACTCCGCGACCACGGTCACCTCCGGGTCGGCCAGGATGGGGTCGATGCTCTTGACGAGCAGATCGGCATAGGGTCTGTCCGGGAAGTCGCGCAAATCGAGGATGTAGCCCATCTCCAGCGCCTTGCCGCAGCGCTTCTCGATCAGCGCCTTGTTCTTCAAAAACAGCTCCACTACGCCCGAGCCAACGACGCCGCAGCCCAGTACCGCAAATTTATCCATGATCGTTCGTCCTCCTGATCGTCTCAAATAGTATAATACGAATGATGCTGACGCTCACTCTCCGGAAAGGATCCGCACGTCCACCACGCCCTCGACCGCACAGAGCTCTTCGCCCAGGTCGTGCGGCGCACAGGTGTCGCCCGTCAGACGGACAGAGATCGTCGCCTCTGCCACGCCGTCGGTGGGGATGTCCTGGTTGACGGTGAGGATGTTTGCACTGCGGTCATAGAGCGCCGCGAGCACGTTCGACAGCACGCCGGGCTCGTCCTGGAGCACCGTGTGCAGATAGACGATGCGCTGAGTCAGCTTGTCCTCATACGAATGGACACGATCCTTGTACTTATAGTACGCACTGCGCGAGATGCCCACGCGCTTGCATGCCGCGGCGGAGCTCTTCTCCTGCTTGCTGGCGAGCAGCTTCTTGACCTCAAGCACCTTGCTGATGACTGCCGGGAGCACCGAGGCATCCACGACGATCAGCTGCGAACGCTGTCCCATATCCGTCCCTCCTCATCCGGGCGGTGATACCGCCGGGGATCGTCTTTGTACAACATACATTTGTACTCGCATATAATACTATACCATTTTTTGAACCGTTTGTCAAGGGGGTCTCTCACTTTTTTATCCATAAAGATCACGGCCTCTGTCAGTCCTTTTGTTGTCCTTTTTCCCAAAAGGCCGTGAGCCACGCGAGCATCTGGTCGAAGCCCTCCTGCGTGAGGGGGACATCGGCGGTGTCCTCGATCTCGGCGAGCTCGGAGCACAGCAGGCCGTGCCACGCCTTGAGATGCATCACATCGCCGTCCGGGTCGATGCGGTAGTCCATGCTCCCGCGGCTGCCGGTGAAGTGGTTCCCGCTCTCGAAATAGAACAGGCGCGGGATGTCGAAATCATTGGGCTTGGGCATGAGCGGTGTCCTCCTTTTCTAATAGTGTGATGACGTCCGCGAGGGTCGGGACGCAGGCATAGAGATAGGGCGTGAGGGTCTCGTCCGGTGCAGAGAGGTCCGGCACCATGACGGCACGGCATCCGGCGGCATGGGCGGAGAGGATGCCGTTGGGCGAGTCCTCGAGCGCCATGCAGTCTCCCGGCGGCATCCCCACGGCGTCTGCCGCGGTCAGATAGATCTCCGGGTCGGGCTTGCCGCGCGTGACCATGTCCCCGCAGACGAAAGCGTCGAAATATCCCAGCACGCCGACCTGCGAAAGATACTGCTCTGTCCGCTCCCGGTCGGTGGCGGTCGCGACGGCGATGCGGCGGCCGGTCTGCTTGAGATAGGCCAGGAGCGCGTCGAGGCCGGGCTTCTTCTCGATGCCGTGTTCAGCCAGATGCGCCGCGGTCAATGCGCGGCGGCGTGCGCGGATGGACTCGTAGTCGAAGCCCTCCCCGAAGATGCCCTGGAGCTTGGGCTTGGCATAGACCGCCGCAAGGCTCCGGATGCCGAGGACGTGCTCGAGCGTCATAGGGAATCCCGCCTCGTGCGCGGCCTGCATCCAGTAGCGGGCGAGGAGCTTTTCCGTGTCGAGCATGAGTCCGTCCATATCGAAGATGACCGCACGGATCGTCATACCATCCCTCCTAGTCTCTGGTCTTGTGATGCACCTGCTCGTCTGCGAACTTCGAGACGGAGAAGCGCTGTTCCTTATATAGTCCGTAATAGCCGGAGAGCAGATAGCTCACCGCGATCACGAGGATGCAGTACGGCACGCACGCCATCCCGAAGAGCTCCGCCGAGATGAACAGCGACGCGAGCGGGCAGTTCGTCACGCCGCAGAACAGCGCGACCATCCCGATCGCCGCACACAGCGAGGGCGAGATGTGGAACACATGCCCGAACAGGCACCCGAACGTCGCCCCCACGAAGAAGGACGGCACGATCTCGCCGCCCTTGAAGCCGCCGCCGAGCGTCACGGCCGTGAAGAGCATTTTTAATAGGAAGGCATACCAGTCCGCCTCCCCGCCGACTGCGCGGCCGATCGTGTCCGCGCCGATGCCGAAGAAGGCCTCCGTGCGGAAGAGCAGTCCCATCAGCAGCAGGAGCACCGATGCCACGGCGATGCGCAGATAGGCGTTCTTCAGGAGCGACTTCATCAGATGCTCCGTGCGGTGGAGGACGATGCAGAAGAAGATGCTCAGCCCCGCGCAGAGGATGCCGAGGAGCAGCGTCTTCGCGCCGCCGAGGGGCGTCATCTCGGGGACATCCGTGATCTGGTAGGCAGCGAGGGGAAAGCCCAGGTGCCCGGCCACATAGCTCGCCGTGAGCGAGGCGATGACCGCCGGGACGAGCGCCGCATACTGCATCGTGCCGACCGTGCCGACCTCCATCGCGAAGACAGCGGCCGCCACCGGCGTGCGGAAGATCGAGGAAAATGCCGCACTCATGCCGCTGAGGATGAGCGTGCGGCGGTCCTTGTCGCGCAGATGGATGCCGCGTCCCAGGAGGTCGGCGAGCGAGCCGCCGAGCTGGAGCGCCGCGCCCTCGCGTCCGGCACTGCCGCCCACGAAATGGGTCAGGATGGTGCTGATAAAGATGAGCGGCGCCATCTGCACGGGCAGCTCCGCCTCGGAGCGGAGCGAGGCGATGACCATGTTCGTGCCGCGGTCGTGCTTGTCGTGGGTGACGCGGTAGAGCCAGACGATGAGCAGCCCCGCCGGCAGCATGAGCAGATAGCACCAGCGATGGCTGCTGCGGAAGGCCGTCCCGATGGAGATGCACTCCACGAACGCCGCCCCGACCACGCCGAGCACAGCCCCCAGCAATATCGCCAGCGTGACCCACCGCACCAGGAGCCGCAGGTGCAGCAGTGCATGCATGGAATAGTGCATCGCCTGTCCGCGCCAGTAGTACAGCCGCTGGCTGCCACGGTCACGCAGGATCTTGAAAAAACGCAAAACGTCCCCTCCCCTGTCCTCCCGTCGTCCGGGAGCGCTGCAGCGCCGTCCTGCCAAAAAACGGCCGGTCGGCGCCGGTATCGTTACCCTTATTGTACAATGTTTTGCGAAGGATGTCAAGAGGGCGGACGAGCGCCGTCCCGTTTTCCTCGATATGATGCGGTGTGCTGTTTTGGGCGACTGGTGTCTATTTTCTTGCACCGCCGTATCGCGAAAGGACTGGCGGTGCATCCTTGACATTTTTGCGGAAATGTGTTATAATCATAATATATGTGCCTGTATCATAAGGGCAGGGATATCGAAACAGAGGCTGTCAGAGGCCTCACCATTAGGAGAAAATACTATGGAATTTCGTTTGCTGGAAGGCGGCAGCGTCCAACTGGAGGACATCCCGCACTTCCCGGATGGCTCGGCTCCGGGCTGCAATATCTGGGAAAACGCGCCGAACGTCACGCCGACCTATGTGCAGAGCCTGGGCATCATGCTCTGCGAGACCTATGAAGCGCTGCACGAGCGCGGGCTCTATCTGGGCACGCTGCATGGTGTGGACGTCCACATCTCCCCTACGGGACGACTCTCTGTCGAGCCGAGCGGCCTGAGCCGGAGCGGCTCCGCGGAGAACGACGTCCGCGAGCTCGTCAGCTTCCTGCGGATGCTCCTCCCCGAGGCGCCCCAGGATCCGGCCTATCCGGCCGTGACCACGGCGCTCCTTGGGAGCTGGTCGGATGCGGCCTCGCTGCGCCGTGCCCTCATGGGCGTTGCCGGCAAGACTCGCCGCCGCGCCAGGACGCGCGGGATCGTGCGCCTGCTGCTGTGCATGGTCTGCCTGGGCGCGGCGATCATGGTCGTGCGCAAGCTGCCGCAGAGGATCGTACCGGCCTCCACGGGCGTGGATCCGAGCACGGTCGATCCCGGCGTGGTCGGGGTATGGGTACCGCTCCAGCCCGGCCAGGACGAGAAGGCCGTCGCGGAGATGTATACCCGTCTGGCCGCAGGCTTCGAGCGTGCGAACCCCGGGTGCGGTGTCAATGTCCGCATCTATGCCGATGATTCCTTCGGCGAGGCCCTGATCCGCATCGGTCAGGAGTCCGAGCAGCCGGCTGTCTTCATGGACACGCAGGACCAGCTCGTGCTCGCCCGCGCCGCCGATCTTGCGCCCCTGACGGCCTCGCTCCCGGATTCCTACACGGTGGATATGGCGTCTTTCTCCGCGTCGATTCCCCTTGGATGCTCCATCCCTGCACTTTATTATAATACCCATTACGGTGAGAAGCCCGAGACCAAGAGCGGCACCATTTCCTTCGATTCCCTCCCCTCCGGCACGCTCTATGACGAGAGCGTGACCTCCTTCCTGTCCGAGCAGTCGGCAGCGCAGGAGCCCGGGGACTATTTCGATGCATTCCTCGAGGACGGCAGTGAGCCCGTCCTGGCGAGCTCGTCCCTGTTCGAGCAGGTGGACGGCTCGAATACCGGCGCCGTCGAGATGCTGCCTGTGACAGCGCCTGACGGGAGCCTGATGCAGTATGAGATGTACTGCACGGTCAATGACGATGTGCCTGTCAATGCACAGCGCATCGGTATGCTCTGGATCGGCTACCTGCTGACCGAGGAGGCGCAGGAGATCATGTTCGTGGAGCATGCCGGCGACCTGCCCCTGCACGAGAAAGCGCTGAATGACGCGATCTCGGCACATTCCGGGCTCGATCCCGTCAGATCCATCCTCAAGAACGGAGGTGTCCGCTGATGTCCGTACCGGACTACTTTCATAAAGGTGACCGCATCGGGAACACCTACGAGATCACAGAGGTCCTGACTGTCGGCGGTCAGGAGGCGGGCTACCGCGCCGTGAGCGAGACGGAGTCCGTGCTCCTGTATTGCATGCTCCCCCTGCACTGGTGCCGCATGGATCCCGGCGGCATGTTCCTGCCCTACAACGAGAGCAGTGCCGACAGCTACACCGATCACCTCAATATCTCCGTTGCCCGTCTCCAGGGCATCGCCAAGCATACCGACGACGAAGCCCTTCCCAAGATCCGCCGCATCATCAGCGGCAACGGCACCCTCTGGTATGCCGTCAAGGAGACCCCCGGCACGCGCCTTTCCGAGCGGATGGAGCGCGAGACGTTCTCGCACATCGAGGCCGTCGAGCTGCTCGCGCCTGTCATGGACGCGCTGGCCGGTCTGCATGAGGAGGGCATCCCGCACGGTGCCATCTCGCCCGAGCATATCCTACTGACCGACAAGGGCTCCGTCTTGCTGGACGGCTGGCTCGCCAGCGAGGGACGCATCGCCCTGCAGGACGATGTCCGCGCACTCAGTCTTCTGCTCTGGCAGATGATGACCGGCTGCACGATCTATCGTTGGGAGGACGGCCGCGGTCTGCCGGAGGGCATCCGCAATGCGCTCCACAACGGTCTGTACGACCAGAGCATGACCATCGCGCAGCTCTGGACCCAGCTCCACACCCGCAAGCCCGCCCCCCGTACTGCCTCGCCGCAGTCGACAGCAGACGAGGCGCCCTCGATCCTCTCGAAGATCTTCAATCCCGTCGTGACGGCGGTATTCTGCCTTGCCTGCGTGGCCGCGCCGTTCATCATGTGGCACCGCCAGCAGCCGGTGACGGCACAGGACATCCCCGAGCAGGTGCAGAAGATGGCCGACGTGGCCTATGCGCCCGCCGAGGACGAGATCTGCATGCCCGAGCTCCTGTACCAGGACCAGGCGGCTGCGACCGAACAGCTCGAAGCGCTCGGTCTGCGTGTCATCCTCGCCTCGCGCAAGGACAATCCCGTCGTTCCCGAGGACGCCGTCGTCTCGCAGACGCCGAGCGCCGGCAGCATCCTGCACAAGGGCGATACCGTCACCCTCGCTCTGAGCGGCGGATGGTCGAATTATGTCCCGGACGTGACGGATACGTCGTTCCAGGAGGCAAAGGATCGTCTCGAGTCGCTCGGCTTCATCGCCGTGCGTAAGGAGGTCTTTTCCGATGAGGATGCCCCCGAGACCGTCATCGCCCAAAGCGTCAAGGCCGACCGCAAGCTCGCACGCGACAGTGAGATCATACTGACCGTCTCCCTCGGCCGCGAGGACGTGGACACCGAGAAGAAGGAGAAGGTCGGCGACTACGTCGGTGAGGAGTTCGCCAAGGCCAAGGAGACGCTCGCCGGCAAGCATCTGTATGCGATGCAGATCGAGACTGTCTACGATGCCGATACCCCGGCCGGGATCATCCTCTCGCAGGACATCGAGGCCGGTGAATGGGTGCCGCAGGGCACTGTCATCAACATGACCGTCAGCATGGGCGTGGAGACCACGCGCGTGCCCGGCGTGGTGCAGCTCGGCGCCGACGCCGCCACGGAGATGCTCCGCGCGGCCGGACTCAAGCCCTATATCTGCTATGTCTCGAACGGCGACTACGTGATGGACTGCGTGCTCACGCAGAGCATCGAAGAGGGCTCGCTCGTGGCCGTCGGCACGGAGGTCTGGATGACCGCCAGCATCGGCACGGCCAGCTATGTCATCAGCACCGGCGGATGGTCGGGCAACCCGCTCCCCACCGTCGAGTGGACGACCGAGGAGACCGAGGAAGAGGAGGAGGAAGAGACCGAGGAGGAAGAGCAGGACACCACCGAGCGTCCCGACGCCACCGAAGCGCCTACCTACCGCTGGACGGAGGCCCCGCAGACCCAGGCGCCGACCGCTGCGCCCGTCTACACCGACCCGCCCTACGTCCCGCAGACCGAGCCGGAGATCACGGCACCGCCTGCCCCTGTCATCATCGAGCCGGAGCCCGGCGACCTTGAGCCGCCGCCGATGCCGGTACAGAACTAAAATACAGCGTCCTCTCGGGAACGAGGGGACGCTTTTTGGAAGACGTGTCAAGAAAGGAGGCGGCCGCATGTATTTTGGGATGATCGTGATCGCGGCCGTCCTCGCGGCGATCGTGTGGAAACGAGGGACGTTTTGGGCGATGCTCTCCGATCTGCTCGACCCTGCCGCACGCCGGAGGATCGTGGCACGGCGTTCCCGCGAAGCCGCCGACGCTGTCCAGCAGAGGATGGAACAGGCGCAGGCACGCCGCGCGGAGGAACACATCGCCGCCGCGCATGCGAATCGAGAGGCCATCCCGCCGAGTCCGCCGCTCCCGCAGGGCATCGACTGGGACGCGCTCTCGGCCGTCCTTTTGGCGGAGCGTGACGCATCTGCCCTGCCGCTGACCACGTCCACGGCGCTCGCACAGCTCCGACACGATGTCCGCTGGCTCGCGGCACATCCGCTGTCCATCGACCCGGTCGAGGCGCAGCGGATGGCGCTCGCGTATCTCGAGGACCGGTACGGCCGCCTCTCCCCCGCCGCGCAGTCGGCCGCCTGGGGCATCTTCACTGACACATGAGACACGAGAACGCCTCCCCACGCACGGGGAGGCGTTCGTTTCGTTAGTCCAGTACACCGTCAAAAACGGATTCTATGTACTTGCTCGACCCCTCCGGGGTGTAGACCCAGCGGTCGATGTGGTCCTCTGTGTAGAAATAGTGCAGCGGCTCCGGCGCAGTGCTGCGGCCGCAGATGTCCACCATGATGAGCTTGACCTTGAGCTTCTCCGGGATGAGTGCCTTGATGTAGACGCTCGTGCGCTGTCCCGGCTCGACCGGCTGCCGCAGCTCGGCAAGGCCTGCCAGATTCGGCGTCAGCTCGATGAAGACGCCGTACTTCTCGACCGAGCGCACGATGCCCGTGGTCGTCTCGCCGACCTGGAATCCGGCGACGTTCTGCGCCCAGGTACCCAGCAGCTCCTTGTGGGACAGGCACAGGCGCCGTCCCTGCCAGCCGCGCACGATCACGCGGATCTCCTGCCCGACCGTGAATCGGTCGCTCGGATGGGCGATCCGGGAGACGGAGATGGAGTCGATCGGTATCATCGACGCGATGCCGCATCCTACGTCCACAAAGGCACCGAAAGGCTCGAGGTGTGTCACCGTTGCCGGGATGATGTCCCCGGGCGCACAGTGCATCAGGTAGCTGTCCCGGCACATCTCCTGCACCCGGCGGCGCGAGAGATAGGCGATCGGCTCGCCGTCCTCGTCCTTCTCGATCCGCTCGACCGTGAAGCACACCGGCTTGCCGACCCTCGCGATCAGAGCGATGTCGCGCAGCTCGCCCTCCGCGATGCCGATCGCGCCCTCGACCCGCGGGATGACCCCGCGCATACAGGGCAGCTTGACCCAAAGGTCATGATCGGCGCTGCAGGAGACGGCCACAGCCTCCAGGATCTGGCCGGATGTCTGGGCAGCCGCGAGCGCCTCTGGCGTGGCCATCGCGGCGATGTTCTCCGGCATCGTGAGCCGGGCTCCCTCTGGATAAAAGATCGTTGTCTGCATGTTCGACCTCCGCGTTTTATTTCAGGAATGATCCCTGCTCCAAGGTATGCCGGCATCCGGGGACATATGCATACGATCAATGGGACTTCCTGCGGTCCTGCGCTCCTGTTTCGTGACGTCTTGGACAGATGGGAGCATGTCCCATCTTTCGCACATTACAATGATACCACTTTTTGCAGTAAAAGTCAAGCACGATTTTTGTCAGATCATACGAAAAATGACATAATACGGTCTACCTTTCGTGCCGCGCGCACGATCTCTGTACATTTGTACAGGTTTTTCAACGCTTTCCAGTGCGACTTTCACGCATCCTGACCGCCCCGAGCGAATGGAGCACCGCGTTCACGCCGCGCACGGCCTCGGGGGTGCAGAGCACGAGCAGCTCCGTCGTGCGGCGGTGCAGCGGCTCGAGCGGGTCTGCCGTCATCTCCGACCACATCACGTCGGTCACATAGTTCTGCATGCGCAGATTCGCGGGCAGCATCGTGAAGCGCGCCTCCCCCGGGCGGTACGGCCGGCTCCGCCCGATCGGGTGGACGGCGATGCGCTTCACGCCCCGCACGCTCCGCCGGATGCGCAGCGCCGCCAGCTCGGCCAGCTCCTCGGTCTCGAATTCTCCATAGATCCCTGTCAGCTCCATAGGTGCCTCCTTTGGTCGATCGGCCGCGTCCCGGCCGTGTGCCGCGCCGTCAGCTCGTATATGTTGTAGGCCATTTTTGAAGGATCATTCATATGATCTTGAAAAAACGTCCTGGGGGAGTTGCTTTTTTCTTTGAAATGCGTTATAATATATAGGCTAGCGCCCTGCATCAGCGGGGCTTTTCGAGCCAGAAAGGACGGGAGCGATCATGGATGTTCGTGTCGGAGACGTATTGCTGATGAAAAAGCCGCATCCCTGCGGTGCAAAAGAGATGCTCGTGCTGCGCTCCGGTTCGGATTTCCGGCTGCGCTGTGTCGGGTGCGGCCATGAGTTCATG
Organism: uncultured Ruminococcus sp.; assembly: GCA_902762785.1. Classification (GTDB taxonomy): domain Bacteria; phylum Bacillota; class Clostridia; order Oscillospirales; family Ruminococcaceae; genus UBA3855. The sequence continues at coordinate 19,068 of CACWPL010000031.1, forward strand.
GCGCCCGGTCTGCGGATCGAGAAGAACATCAAGAAGATCACCCGTCCCGATGACGGTCAGAAAGGCGGCGAATGACGCATGTTTGAAAAGCTGGAGGCCATGTCGCTGCGCTATGACGACATCAGCGCACACCTCTCCGACCCGGACGTCATCGCCGACCGGGCACAGTATGCCGCGCTCATGAAGGAGCACAAGATGCTCACGCCCATCGTGGAGGCCTACCGCCGCTACCGTGCGGCCAAGGACGATGCCGACGAGGCGCATGTCCTCCTCGAGGAGGACGACGCGGAGCTGCGCACGATGGCGCAGGAGCAGCTCGCCGATGCGTCCGCCCGTCTCGAGATCCTCGAGCACGAGCTGAAGTTCCTGCTCCTCCCGAAGGACCCGAACGACGAGAAGAGCGTCATCGTGGAGATCCGCGGCGGTGCGGGCGGCGAGGAGGCGTCCCTGTTCGCGGGGTCGCTCTTCCGCATGTACAGCATGTATGCCGAGGCGCACCACTGGCAGCTCGAGATCCTGGGGGCGAATCCCACAGAGCTCGGCGGCTACAAGGAGATCAGCTTCTCCATCGAGGGCGAGGGCGCGTGGTCGCGGCTCAAATTCGAGAGCGGTGTCCATCGGGTGCAGCGTGTCCCCGAGACGGAGTCACAGGGTCGCATCCATACGTCGACGGTGACGGTCGCCGTCCTGCCCGAGGCGGACGAGGTCGAGCTGGAGATCAGTCCGACCGACCTCAAGATCGACGTGTTCCGTTCCTCCGGCGCAGGCGGACAGCACATCAACAAGACAGAATCCGCCGTCCGTATCACCCACCTGCCGACCGGGCTCGTGGTGGAGTGCCAGGACGAGCGGAGCCAGCATAAGAACAAGGACAAGGCCATGAAGGTCCTGCGTGCGCGGCTCTTCGAGCGGATGCAGCAGGAGCAGACTGACCGCATCGCCAGCGAGCGCCGTCTCCAGGTCGGCACGGGCGACCGGTCGGAGCGGATCCGGACCTACAATTTCCCACAGGGGCGCATGACCGATCATCGTATCGGCCTGACGCTCTATCGCTTGGAGGGCATCATGAACGGCGATCTTGACGAGATCTTCGATGCGCTCGCCACGGCGGATCAGGCCGCCAGACTGGCAGGGCAGGAAGCATGAACACGCTGCTTTTATATGATACGCCGGAGGACATCGCGACTGCGGCCGACCTCATCCGGCGCGGGGAGCTGGTCGCTTTCCCGACGGAGACCGTCTACGGTCTCGGCGCGGATGCATGTAACGCGGACGCAGTGCGTTCCGTGTTCGCGGCGAAGGGGCGTCCGGCGGACAATCCGCTGATCGTCCACATCGCGGACATCCGTCAGCTCGAGGACATCGCGGCCGAGGTCCCGCCGATCGCGCGGCGCCTCGCGGAGGCATTCTGGCCGGGGCCGCTGACGATGGTCCTCCCAAAGCTGCCGCACATCCCGGACGTGACGTCCGGCGGACTCGACACGGTCGGGATCCGAATGCCGCAGCATCCGATGGCGCGTGCGCTGATCCGTGCGGCGGGGTGCCCCATCGCGGCGCCCTCTGCCAACCGCTCCGGCCGCCCGAGTCCCACGACGGCCAAGCATGTCATGGACGATATGGACGGACGGATCGCGGCCGTGCTCGAGGGAGGACTCTGCGAGGGCGGTGTCGAATCGACGGTCATCTGCTTCGATGACGCCGAAACAGCGCACATCCTGCGTCCCGGCCTCATCTCGGCGGAGGATCTGGCGCCCTATTGCGGCGCGGTGCGGATCGATCCGGCCGTCTATGAGCGGCTCGCGCCGGACGCGAAGGCCGCGTCCCCCGGCATGAAGTACAAGCACTACGCCCCCAAGGCGAAGATCACGCCCGTGGAGGCGCCGAGCTTTGCGGCTTTCTCCGACTATGTGCAGGCGCACGCCGGTGACGGCGTCTACTGCCTGCTGTACGGCTCCGACCCGGACGTGCCGGGCATCCCCTGTGTGCGCTACGGCGACAGTGGACGGGAGCAGGCGCATTATCTGTTCCTGCGGTTCCGCGAGCTCGACGAGGCCGGGGCATCGCAGGTCTATGTCCGCATCCCGCGGCAGGACGGCGCCTCGCTCTCGGTGTACAACCGTCTGATGCGGGCGGCAGGATTTGAGGTGATCTCACTATGAGCGAGGATCGTTCCCAACACAGCATCATCGTCGGGCTGACCGGGCAGACCGGCGCCGGCAAGAGCACGGTCGCGAAGGTGTTCGAGGAGAACGGCTTCCGTCCCATCGACGCCGACCGCATCGCGCGTGAGGTCGTCGAGCCGGGGACGCCGTGTCTGGCCGAGCTGGCCGACTATTTCGGCGAGGGCATCCTCCTCCCTGACGGCGCCCTCCACCGCAAGGCGCTCGCCGCCATCGTCTTCACCGACAAGAAAAAGCTCGAGGTGCTCAACAGCATCACGCACCCCTATATCACCGAGGAGATCTTCCGCCGCATCCGCAGCTACACGGACCAGGGCGACACGCTGATCCTCCTCGATGCCCCGACCCTGTTCGAGAGCAAGGCCTCGGACTTCTGTGACCTCATCATCTCCGTGCTCGCCGATCCTACCCTGCGGAAGGCAAGGATCATCGCGCGGGACGGTATCGGTCCCGAGGCGGCCGAGCAGCGCATGTCCGCCCAGCTCGACGAGGCCTTCTTCATCCGCAATTCCGACCACATCATCCGCAACAACGCCGACCTGGACGCCCTCACGGCGCAGAGCCATGAGGTCGCCGAGAAGGTCAAGGCGTACTATCATTCCCATCGAAACGGCTGACATGAGCCGACGCTCACCCCGCTCTGCCCCGCAGAGCACACCCAGAAAGGCGGTCATCATCATGAAAGAGAACGAAAAGGATCAGGTACAGACGCTGAAGGACGCGCTCTTCTCCCAGTCGAAGCACGCGGCACAGCGCATGGACGACGCGGAGCTCGCCAAGTGCGATGCCTTCTGCGCCGATTACATCGGCTTTATGAACACGGCCAAGACCGAGCGCGAGGCTACGGCGTTCGTCACGGCGGCGCTCGAGAAGGCGGGCTATGTGCCCTTCAAGCCCGGCATGGCGCTGAAGGCCGGCGACAAGGTGTATCTCAACAACCGCGGCAAGGCCGTCATCCTCGCGACCATCGGCACGGCCCCGATCGGCGAGGGCGTGCGCCTCTGCGCAGCCCACATCGACTCGCCCCGTCTCGACCTCAAGCAGCACCCGCTCTACGAGAGCGACGAGATCGGGTTCTTCAAGACCCATTACTACGGCGGCATCAAGAAGTACCAGTGGACGGCCATCCCGCTCTCGCTCCACGGCGTCATCATCCGCAAGGACGGCTCCAAGGCCGAGGTGCGTATCGGTGAGGATCCCGCCGATCCCGTCTTCTACATCACCGACCTCCTGCCCCACCTCGCCACCGAGCAGATGAAGCGCACGCTCGCACAGGGCATCAAGGGCGAGGAGCTCAACATCGTGATCGGCTCCATGCCGTTCAAGAGCGACAAGGGCTCCGAGCTCGTCAAGCTCGGGCTCATGAACATCCTCCACGAGAAGTACGGCATCACGGAGGACGACTTCCTCTCCGCCGAGCTCGAGGCCGTGCCGGCGTTCCCGGCGCGCGAGGTCGGCTTCGACCGCAGCCTGATCGGTGCGTATGGCCACGACGACCGCGTTTGCTCGTACCCGGCCTTCCGTGCGGCGCTGGCCGTCGAGGCGCCCGTCCACACGAACGTCGTCATCCTCACCGACAAGGAGGAGACCGGCAGCGACGGCAATACCGGCCTCTGCTCGTCCTATCTGAAATACTTCCTCTGCGACCTCGCCGAGTGCTTCGGTGAGAACGGACGCCACGTCATGAGCGCGTCCCAGTGCCTGTCCGCGGACGTCAATGCGGGCTTCGACCCCACCTTCTCCGAGGTGCTCGAGCGCAACAACTGCGCCTACCTCAACCACGGCGTTTGTGTGACCAAGTTCACCGGCGCACGCGGCAAGTCCGGCACGTCCGATGCGTCGGCGGAGTTCGTCGGCACGATCCGCGCTGTCCTCGATGAGGCGGGCGTCATCTGGCAGACCGGCGAGCTCGGCAAGGTCGACATGGGCGGCGGCGGCACCGTTGCGGCCTATATCGCGAACCTCGACGTAGACACCATCGACATCGGCGTGCCGGTGCTGTCGATGCACGCGCCCTATGAGCTCGTCGCCAAGACGGACGTTTGGGCGGCATATCGCGCCTTCGAGGCGTTCCTCAAGAGCTGAGGAGGTGCAGCATGTACGGTACCTATGACATCACGCTGACCGATGACCGCGGTCAGGTCATCCAGTCGTGGCGGCTCACGGACGTCTTGATCGACGCGGACAAGGGCGGCTTCACGGCGATCAATAAGAAGGGGCAGATCGTGCTCCACCTCATCCCGAGCCGGAACGTAACGCTCCTCGCGGTGCGGAGGGAGGAGGCACGATGAAGCTCATCTCATGGAACGTCAACGGCTTCCGCGCCGCGCTCAGCAAGGGCTTCCAGGAGGCATTCTATGACCTCGATGCGGACATCTTCTGCATCCAGGAGACCAAGATGCAGCCCGAGCAGGTCACGACCCGCTTCGACGGCTACGAGCAGTATTTCAACAGCGCCGTCAAAAAGGGCTATTCCGGCACTGCCGTGTTCACGCGCGAGGTGCCCATGAGCGTGACCTTCAACTTTGGCACGCACACGGACGAGGGACGCGCGATCATCGCGGAGTATGAGAAGTTCCGCCTGGTCGATCTCTACGTCCCGAACGCGCAGCGCGGCCTGACGCGCATCGACTATCGGATGCAGTGGGAGGACGACCTGCGCGCCTTCCTCACCGAGCTCGACAAGGACAAGCCGATCATCCTCTGCGGCGACCTCAACGTCGCCCACAACGAGATCGACCTGAAGAACGCCAAGGCGAACGTCGGCAATGCGGGCTTCTCCGACCAGGAGCGCGGGAAGTTCGATGAGCTGCTCGCCGCCGGCTTCACCGACACCTTCCGCTACCTCTACCCCGACAAGACCGACGCCTATTCCTGGTGGTCGTACATGGGGCGGGCACGCGAGAAGAACGTCGGCTGGCGCATCGACTATTTCCTCGTCTCGAACAGGATCGCCGACAGGATCCGCGAGGCCTCCATCTACCCCGACATCCTCGGCAGCGACCACTGCCCCGTCGGGCTCGAGATCGACATCTAAGGCCCAACGCCGCCCTGCTGCCTCCGGTACAGGGCGGCATTTTTTGACACATCCTTTGTCAAACTGTTTCGGAGATGCAAACAAGATACGGACAAGTTATGGACGCAGCGCCCCATTCCCTTCGACATGAGGTAAAAGCGGGTGAAAAAGCCCGAATCTTCGCGTTTTCCGTCAGATCGTAGACCATCTGTCCAAAAAGCTGCACACCATTTGTGAAAAAAGCAGAAATTCAACAAATTTCAAAACAGCTATTGCAAGGGGAATCAAAATGGTGTACAATATTTATAGAGCGTTCAGGACACGGTGATCGGGCACATTTGTGCGGCACGAGCACCGGTCGTTCTTTGTTGGTCCTGCAACGTCAGCATCTTGGGTGCCCGGCGCTGGCAACATATAAATAACATCTGTCAGCATACGCGCTAACCTTTTGGGAGGCGCGGCATTTTATCCCATGCCGGTCACGACTGTTTGTTTTTGGGGGAGGTATTTGATCTGCTTGTTTTTTGGCTCCCCTGTTCCACAACAAAGGAAACGCTCGCGGAGATCATCGACTGCGGCGTTGTGTGTATGATAGTGTATGATAGTGTATGATAGTGTGATATGAGATCGTAGAACAAGAGGCATCGAAAACATGATATTTTCCAGTCTGATATTCCTGTACCTGTTCCTGCCCTTCTGCCTGCTGTGCTATGCAGCGGTCAAAAAGACGAAGGATCGGAACATGGTGCTCATCCTTTTCTCGCTCCTCTTCTATGCATGGGGCGAGCCCACGAGGATCGTTTACCTGCTCCTGAGCGCGGCGGTCAATTACCTCTGCGGCCTCGGCGCCGGTAAGCTCGGTCCCATCCTGCGGCGCATCTGCCTGGGCGTGAGCCTGGTCTTCAACCTTGGCATGATCGGCGTTTTCAAGTACAGCGGCTTCCTCATCGAGAACATCGACATCATCTTCGGCGCGGACTTCCCCGTCCCACAGATCGCGCAGCTCGTCGGCATCAGCTTCTACACCTTCCAGATCATGAGCTACGTCATCGACTGCTACTGGGAGAAGGTCGAGCCGCAGAAGGACCCGCTCAAGCTGCTGCTTTACATCTCGCTCTTCCCGCAGCTCATCGCCGGACCGATCGTCCGCTATGAGACCATCGCAGAGGAGATCGACCACCGTACCACCACCACTGCCGACCTCAGCTATGGCCTGACGCGCTTCGTCATCGGCCTCGCCAAGAAGGTCGTGCTCGCAGATCAGCTCTTCCGCATCGTGGACACGTTCTTCGGCAAAGGCAATGTCGCGAACCTCACCACCCTCGGCACCTGGTACGCGGTGATCGTCTATTCCCTCTACATCTACTTCGACTTCTCCGGCTATTCCGATATGGCCATCGGCCTCGGCCGCATCTTTGGCTTCCACTTCAACGAGAACTTCGAGCATCCGTTCCTCTGCAAGGACATCACGGAGTTCTGGCAGCGCTGGCACATCTCGCTGGGTACGTTCTTCCGTGACTACCTGCTGCCGGTGCCGGTTTTCGGCATCCGCAACAAGTACCTGTCCCTCGGGCTCGTTTGGCTCTGCACCGGCATCTGGCACGGCGCGAGCTGGAACTACATCCTCTGGGGCGTGTACTACGGCGCGTTCATCCTGCTGGAGACAAAGATCGGCAAGAAGAAGATGCGCAAGATCCCGCTCTGGGTACGCCACATCTACAATAAGCTGGTCATCATCATCGGCTTCGGCATCTTCTATTTCGAGGACTTCCGCGAGCTCGGGCTCTTCCTGCGGAACCTCACCATCTTCGACCCCAACGGATTTTTCAGCTATTTCGAGCAGATGTCGCTCTACAACAATCTGTTCCTGCTGATCGCCGCCATCATCTGCACCTTCCCGATCCTCGAGATCCCCAAGAAGCTCACGGAGAAGGTCAAGTTCATGAAGGCGCCTGTCTCGGTCATCGGGACGCTCTGCTCCGCATCGCTTTTGGTGCTCAGCAGCATCCTGCTGGTCGACGCCACGACCAAGGCATTTTTGTATTATCGGTTCTGAACGCTTCCCCCGCTTCCCGCGGGGGGAATGTACTATAAGGAGGCATTTTTTCCATGACCCATCGCAAGGATCAGCCTGCATCGAACGATATGGAGATCGACATCCACGTCCATGACCCCGAGAAGGAGGCAGCACGCAAGGAGTGGCGGCTGCACGAGTTCAATGTCCTGACGATCATCGCGGTGCTGGCGATCATCACGGTGTTCATGCTCTTCGGCAAGCGGCCGACCAAGTCCGCTGAGGAGAACCGCGACCTCACGGCCTGCCCGAAGTTCAGCGTCTCGTCCTACCTGGATGGCACCTTCACGAGCGAGTTCGCGAAGTTCTTCAATGATACGGTCCCCATGCGCAGCACCTGGAAGGCGTTCATCGCGGGCTTCCGTGCGCATCTGGGCATCCCCTATGACGACGTGGTCATCCACGGCAGCATCCCGGTGATCGAAAACGACCAGGATCCTGCCCCCGCGGCCACCACCGAAGCCACCACTGAGGCGCCTGTCGCCGTCGAGACCGTGCCCGGTGCCGTGCCTGCCGCGACCGATGCCGCGCCCGCCGAGACTGAGGCGCCCACCGAGGCCACGACCGAGGCCGAGACCGAGCCGCAGGAGGATGACGGCGAGATCGCCAACAACATCCTCATCGTCAAGAACCGCGGCGTCATGCTCTACGGCGGCAGCCATTCCGGCGGCGAGCGCTATGCCGAGCTGGTCAACGAGTACAAGACCCGCATGGGCGCGGACGTGAACGTCTGGTCGATGGTGGCACCGACGGCGGTGTCGTTCTATCTGCCGAAGAAGTTCGCGAGCGCATCTGCCAGCGAGACCGAGAACATCGACTACCTCAACGGCTTCCTCCAGGACGTGACGCCGATCGACGCGTTCAGCGCCCTCGAGCCGCACAAGGACGAGCCGATCTATTCCCGTACCGACCACCACTGGGCACCCATCGGCGCGTTCTATGCGGCCGAGCAGTTCGCCAAGGACGCGGGCGTGCCCTTCGCACCGCTCTCGGACTACGAGGAGGTCGTCAAGCCCGGCTATGTCGGCACGCTCTACGGCTTCACCAACAGCCAGGCGTTCCTCGACGACCCGGAGGACTTCATCTACTACAAGCCCACCGCCGACATCACCACGACCTATTACGACATCGACATGACCAACGAGCGCGAGGCGCCCCTCATGCTGAACATCGACAAGCTCGAGCCTGTGAGCTGGTATCTGGTGTTCATGGGCGGCGATGAGCGCGTGACCCATGTGGAGACCGCGACCGACAATGACCGCGTGCTCTGCATCATCAAGGACAGCTACGGCAATGCGCTCGTGCCCTGCCTGACCTCCTCCTTCGAGGAGATCTGGGTGGTCGATATGCGCTATTTCGAGCCGAACATCATCTCCTTCATGAAGGACAAGGGCGTGACCGACGTGCTCTTCGCGATGAACACGTTCAGCGCCACCGGACAGAACGCACAGAAGCTCCGGACGCTCCTCGACCAGTGAGCGTCCCCACGATATAGGAGGTCTCATGCTACAGGAATTATGCTATCCCTTCGATGCCGACGCCATCCAGCGTGACCGCCGCCGCCTGCTCCGCGAGCTCAAGGCCAAGGAGGGCGGGGTGCCGCTGCGGATCGCAGTGCTCGGCGGCTCCACCACCAGCGGCATCGTCAAGATGCTCGAGCTCTTCCTGCGGAACAGAGGCATCGTGCCGACGTTCTGGGAGTGCGAATATGCGCAGTATTGGGAGGTCGCCATGTTCGACGACCCCGCGCTGAAGGCTTTCGCGCCCGAGCTCATCTGGATCCACACGTCGGCGCGCAACATCAAGGAGTACCCCGAGGTCGGCGATCCGCGGGAGCTCTGTGAGCACAAGCTCGCGCAGGCCTACGCCCATTTCGAGCAGATGTGGGAGCATCTGGCCGCCGCTTATGGATGCCCCGTGATCCAGAACAACTTCGAGAAGCCCCTCACCCGCCTGCTCGGCAACCGTGAGGCCGGCATCCCGCAGGGACGCATCGACTTCCTGACGCGTCTCAACTGCAAATTCTACGACTATGCTACGTCGCATCCGCATTTTTATATCAACGACATCGACTATCTCTCCGCCTGCTACGGCCTCGACCGCTGGCTCGAGCCGAAGTATTGGCATCTGTACAAGTATGCTGTAGCGGTGCCGGCGATCCCGTATCTGGCCTATAACGTCTCGAACATCGTCTGCTCGCTGATGGGGCGCAACAAGAAGGTGCTCGCGCTCGACCTCGACAACACCCTCTGGGGCGGCGTGGTCGGCGATGACGGTGTGGCAGGCCTCGAGATCGGGCAGGAGACGAGCCTCGGACAGGCCTATGCCGAGCTCCAGGGCTATATCAAGTCCCACAAGCAGATCGGCGTGCTGCTGACCGTCTGCTCGAAGAACGACCACGAGAACGCCATCGCCGGTCTCGAGCATCCTGATGGGGTGCTCCGGCCAGACGACTTCACGCTCATCAAGGCCAACTGGGAGCCGAAGAGCCAGAACCTCATCGAGTCCGCCCAGACGCTCGACCTGCTGCCCGAGAGCTTCGTCTTCGTGGACGACAACCCTGCGGAGCGCGCGATCGTGTCCGCACAGCTCCCCGATACGGCCGTCGTACCGTTCGATTCGGTGGAGGAGTGCATCCTCGCCATCGACCGCAGCGGCTATTTCGAGGTCACGACCCTCTCGAAGGACGACGCCAAGCGCGTCGAGATGTACAAGGCCAATGCCCAGCGCAAGGAGGCCGCGGCGCAGTTCGGGAGCTATCAGGATTTCCTGCTGAGCCTGGAGATGGAGGCTGAGATCCGTCCGTTCGACGAGATCCACCTTCCCCGCATCGCCCAGCTCACCAATAAGAGCAACCAGTTCAACGTCACCACCCGCCGCTACACGGAGGCCGAGATGACGGCCGTCGCGGCGAGCGGCGATCATATCTGCCTCTATGGACGCTTGAAGGACAAGTTCGGCGACAATGGCATCGTGAGCGTAGTCATCGGCCGCATCGAGGGCACGACGCTCCACACCGAGCTCTGGCTCATGAGCTGCCGCGTCCTCAAGCGCGACATGGAGCTCGCGATGCTCGACGCCTATGTAGAGGCCGCACGCGCAAGGGGGATCACCGAGATCATCGGCTATTACCTCCCCACGGCGAAGAACGCCATGGTGCGCGAGCTGTTCGCGACCTTCGGCTTTGAGAAGACGGCCGAGGCGGAGAACGGCGATACCACTTGGAAACTCGGCATCGAGGACTACACGCCCCGCTGCCAGGTGATCACACGAAGAGAGGAGACGACCGTATGACCAAGAATGAAGCCATGGAGCGCCTGACGAAGGTGTTCCGCAACGTCTTTGACGATGACGAGATCGTGCTGACCGATGCCACGTCTGCCAAGGACATCGAGGACTGGGACTCGCTCGAGCACATCAACCTGATCGCTGCTGTCGAGAAGGAGTTCAAGATGCGCTTTACGATGAAGGAGGTCTCCGGCATGAAGAATGTCGGTGAGATGGCCGCCATCGTGGCCGAGCGTGCCAAGAAGTGAT
>CACWPL010000032.1 GCA_902762785.1 uncultured Ruminococcus sp.
ATCGTCACTTCATCTCCGAAAGATAGAGCGAGACACGGGCGGGGAGCCCCCGCTGGCAAGGCGCCTCCCAATGCCGCTCGCGCGGCAAAGGTCGGCGGGCGGGACACATCCATCGTCACTTCATCTCCGAAAGATAGAGCGCCACACGGGCGGGGAGCCCCCGCTGGCAAGGCGCCTCCCAATGCCGCTCGCGCGGCAAAGGTCGGCGGGCGGGACACGTCCATCGTCACTTCATCTCCGAAAGATAGAGCGAGACACGGGCGGGGAGCCCCCGCTGGCAAGGCGCCTCCCAATGCCGCTCGCGCGGAAAAGGTCGGTGGGCGGGACACGTCCATCGTCACTTCATCTCCGAAAGATAGAGCGAGACACGGCTCTGGATGTTGGCGGCGGTCTTCTCGGCGGACTGGTCGCCGGCGAAGAGCATCCCGGTCTCCTCGTCGATGATGCCGTCGATGACGGGGTCGCTCAGCTCGATGTCGCGGACGCCCTCGAGATAGGTGTAAAATTCGGCCATCTCGTCGGCAGTCGCGTCCCCGGTCTTGACCTCGCGGCCCTCGGCAAGGGTCGTGCGCATCGAGCCGCCCTGCTGTGCGGCGGCCATGTCCTCCTCGAGCGCCGAACGCAGGATCGGCAGACGGTCGCTGTAGTCGGCCTCCCGGCAGAGTCGGCGCTGCACATCCTCTCCGAGCTGCTCCATGAAGAATGTCCAGACCGCCTCCTGCTGCGCCGACTGCGCGTACATCGCCAGCAGATAGTCCGCATGGAGGAGACCGCCGTTGCCCCCGGAGACGGTCGGGAAGCCGACCCGCGTCACGTCCGTGTCCCCGAACACGGCCACGGCATCCCCATGCCACTGATACGGCCGCGCCAGGTACTCGCTCCAGAGCAGGGTGCGCTCGTCCTGCCAGTTTTTCCAGGCATCCGCGGGCATGTCATAGGCCGCATAGTCGATGGGCGGCATGGCGGCGGCCGCCTCGAGGAGCGCGATGAAGCCCGGCGTGTCGAAGCGGCACGTCCCCGCGGCACGGTCGATACAGGCGTTCTGCATCCCGCGCATCTGCCAGAGGAAGAGGTCGCGCCATCCGCCGTCGAAGATGTCCGTCCCGGCCGGACGAGCCTCCAGCATCGCCGCGAACGCCTCCGGGTCGAGCCCCTGCGCCGTCCCCACGAGGGAGGGCTTTCCCACGAGCGTCGAGACGGTGAACGCGAATCCGATCTGGTACTGCCGCCCGTCCTCCGTCAGCGTGTCGAACCACGGCATGAGGTAGTCGTCCTCGGAGAAACGGCCATCCTTCGCCATGAAAGGCCGCAGGTCGGCAAGGAGTCCCTTGTTCGTGAGCATGGGGACGGGCAGGCCGTCCGTGCAGAGGATGTCCGGCACCGTCCCCGCGAGGAGGTCGCTCCGGAACCGCTCGACCGCCTCTGTATAGGGCGGCCATTCGCCCGGGAGCGCGTAGTCCTTGAGGACGATCCGCAGGTCGGCATGTGTCCTATTAAAGGTACACACGTCCCGGATCAGCTCGTTCGACAGTCCCGCCCCGGCGAGGGTCAGGCAGGTGAGGCGCGCGGTCTCCTCGGCCGTGCGCGGGCGCATGATCTGGTAGACCGTCCCGTCCGGGTGATAGGTGCGGTAGAGGAGGAACTGCCCGCCCGCGAGCGGGTAGGACTGCCACGTCCCGGGCTGGTCGATGTCGGAATTGGCGAAGTCCAGCACCGGCTCGGCCGTCCAGGCGCCGTCGGTCTCGCGGATGCCGTAGATGGCCGCCTGTGCGCCGTCCGTGGAGACGAAGAAGGCGTACCCATCCGCGCCGCCCGTCAGGTACTGTGGCATGCGGGGCATCCCCTTGACGGTGAGCGGGGATGCCGCGGCCGTCTTCGGGTCGACCGTCCAAAAGGACGCAGATTCGCCGCCGCTCGAAAAGCTCCTGGCCACGATCCGCCCGTCCGGCATGTTGACGATCTGGCTCACGGTCTCGCCGTGCAGGTCGACGGCGCGGATCTCGTCCATGCTAGGGTCGCTGACATAGAGCGCCCCGGGGTCGCCGAAGGTCTCGCTCCACTGGAACGCCCACCACCCGTCCGCATCCACGGTGATGCGGTCGCTCTGGAACGTATAGTCCCCCTCGGGCGGCCTGAGCGGCCGTGTCTCCCGGAACGTCCCCTCGCTGTCGTAGACATCGAGGAACGACCGCGAGGACATGGGCAGCCAGGTGCGCGGATCCACGCCGTCATTGGCCGTATAGAGCAGGCCGATGTCCCCACCCGGCAGCGGCAGGACGCGCCCGAGGGCGGTGCTGTGCGTCCAGTCAGAGAAGTCGATGGCCGTGTGCAGGGGGAAGGGGCGGCACTCGCCGGTGGCGATGTCGCAGAGGAGGACGTCTTCGCCGATCTCGAGCCAGAGCGTGCCGTCCGCGGCATAGAGCGGCGCCGCGCCCTCTTCAAGGTCGAGCGGCATGCCCACGAAGGAACGCGTCAGATCCGGCGCGAGCGTGGCACCGGCCTTGGGTCGCTCCCCACACGCCGTCAGGCCAAGGAGCGCGGCGGTCAGGAGCGTGAGCATGCGGCGCGGCATCTTCATGAGGATCCCTCCTTATCCGTAGTTTGGTGAGATGTCTTTGCTACAGATACACCCCGGTGCCCCGGATCCTGACAGTCTGACTGAAACATCGTCATATCCCACAAATATCACGCGTGATATTTGTGCAGACGGACAAAGTCGCCCCCGAAAATGTAAAATGGACTTGACATCAAATGTAAAGCGTGCTATACTAAAAGTGTAAAGCGAGCTTTACACCAATAAGGAGGTGATCGCTTGAAGAACCGCATCCAGGAGCTGCGCAAGGCCCGGAAGGTCACGCAGCAGGAGCTTGCCGATGCGCTGTGTGTGACGCGGCAGACCATCATCTCGCTGGAGAACGGGCGCTACAATGCCTCGCTGCTCCTCGCGCACAAAGCAGCGCAGTTTTTCGGCATCACGATCGAGGAGCTGTTCCTGTTCGAGGACGATGAGAAAGGAGACGCATGATGGAGAAGTATCGTAAGAAGATAGAGAAGCGCTGCCGGCTCGACGGCGCGGTCTGTGCGGGCGTGCTGGCGCTGTATCTGGTGCTGTGCCGCTTCACGCACACCGCGGGCGGGACGGGGAAGGACGTCGCGCTGGGGATCGTGTTCGGCCTGGTGATCGTGGCGCTGTGTACGCTGATCCGCACGGCGAGCGCGCTGCGCGACGAGGCCAAGCTCCGCGCCATGTACATCGAGGAGACGGACGAGCGCAATGCCGCCATCGCCAAGGAATCCGCGCAGAAGAGCCAGACCGTCTCCATGGTCGGCATCGCGGCGGCGGCCATCGCGGCGGGATTCTTCGATGACCGCATCTGCTTCGCGCTCGCAGGCGCTGTGCTGTTCAGTGCGCTGGTCAGCGTCGTCATGACGGTGTATCACAAGAAGACGATGTGAGGCAGAGTGCAAGATTTCCCATAAACTCGGTAGAAATGATCTGTTGAAAATGACACCTCTCCGATTGACAAAGCCCTTCCCTGCTGTTATAATGGTACTATCCGAGCTGCCGGACTGCACGCGGCAGCGGATGTCATCGTGAGAGGAGAAGATGAGAATGAAGAAGATGAAGAACAAGCTCGCCGCCCTGTGCGCGGCAGCGGCGATGGTGCTGCCCTGCATGGGTACGGCCGCCCCGGCGAAGGCCGCCGTCAGCGGCGTCATGCGCGACGTGACGACCATGCAGATCGTGGACGACATGGGCCTCGGCATCAACCTGGGCAACACCTTCGAGTCCGCCGGCGACTGGATCGACCAGTGGGGCGACGGCACCCCCAATGCCTACGAGACCGCCTGGGGCAGCCCGACCATCACCCAGAAGATGATCCAGGGCTATGCCGACGAGGGCTTCGGCGTGGTGCGCATCCCCGTGGCGTGGTCGAATATGATGAGCAAGGACGGGAGCTATACGATCAGTCCGGCCTACCTGGCGCGCGTGCGCGAGGTCGTGGACTGGGCGCTCGAGGCCGACCTCTATGTCGTCCTGAACCTGCACTGGGACGGCGGATGGCTCGAGGACCTGCCCACTGCGCATGACGAGTGCATGCGCAAGTATTCCGTGATCTGGACGCAGGTCGCCGACGCGTTCCGCGACTACGGCGACAAGCTGATCTTCGAGTCGCAGAACGAGGAGCTGGGCTGGCAGTCCGTCTGGAATCAGTGGGGCGGCACGCAGGAGCAGAAGCAGCGCTCCTACGGCTATGTCAACGAGGTCAACCAGACCTTCGTCGACATCGTCCGCGCGTCCGGCGGGAACAATGGCGCGCGTCACCTGCTGATCTCCGGCTACACGACGGACGTCGCCCTGACCTGTGACCCGCTCTTCGTGATGCCGAACGACCCCGCAGGACGCTGCGCAGTGTCCGTGCATTACTACACGCCCGCGACCTTCTGCATCCTCGAAAAGGACGCAGATTGGGGCAAGGCACAGCGTACCTGGGGCACCGACGCCGAGGTCGCTGAGCTCTCGCAGAACATGGACAAGCTCAAGTCCACCTTCGTGGATAAGGGGATCCCGGTCATCATCGGTGAGTACGGCTGCCCGACCAATAATAAGGACGCCGCGTCCGTGACGAAGTTCCTGACCTCCGTGGCGGAGCAGGCGGTCAAGCGCGGCGGCATCTGCCCGGTGCTCTGGGACATCACCGACCTGCACTATGACCGCGGCACCTGCCGTCTCAAGAGCGACGATGTCCGCAAGGGCTTCGCGGCGATCCGCGAGACGTACACGGACGCCCGCAAGATCGGCGAGCCCGTTGACCCGATCGCGGCCGTCCCGGGCGATGTGGACGGCGACGGGAAGGTGGACGTGCTCGACCTGGGGCGTGCCAAGCGCGGTCTCGTGAACGGCTTTACGGATGCCGTTGCCCGGAAGGCCGCCGATGTGGACGGTGACGGCAGCGTGACCGTCACGGACATCGTGGCACTGACCAAGTGGCTCCACGGGACGTCCTCGTCCTTTTCTGCAAACTGAATCGAGACGAATGGAGGACATCGGCGGCAGCCGGTGTCCTCCTATTTTCGTCATTTTGCGGTCTTGACGATCGCCGCGGTCTGTGCTATGATAAAGAGTGGAGCCGTTCAAAACGGCAGTACAGATAGAAAAAGAGAGGGATACCAAAATGGACAAAGGACGACAGAGACGGCTAGGCTGCGCCGTCATTTTGCTTTTGGTGCTGCTGGGCATCGTGCTCGGTGTGATGAGCTGCCGCCGCGGCCGGCAGACCACCGAGACCGCCGAGATCGGCGGCGAGCCGGTGATGACCCATGCGACCGTCACCCTGACCACGAATGCACATACCACCGCCGTGACCACCGTCACCGAGACGGCCGCGACTGCAGCGCCGACCGCCGCGACCACGGCCGCTGCGACCGCCCCGTCGGAGACCGCGCCCGCTGTGACCGCTGCCCCGGCTACGTCTCCCGCGACCGCACCGCCCACGCAGGCACCGACCGCACCGCCTGAGACCGCCGCCTCGACTGCCGCCTCCACGGATCCGCCCACGGAGGCACTGACCGATCCGCCTGCCCCGGCGAGCGACGAGGGCTGGGAGCTGACCCTCGTCAACAGCACCCATCCCCTCCCGGAGAGCTTCGACATCGAGCTGACCCAGCTCAAGGGCGACGTCAGCGTCGACAGCCGCATCTATCCCGACCTCCAGGCCATGTTCGACGACATGCGCGCACAGGGCGTCTATCCCTTCGTTCGCGAGGGATTCCGCACCCGCGCATACCAGCAGGAGATCATGGACCAGCGCCGGAACGAGTACATCGCCCAGGGCTACAGCGAGGAGACCGCCGACAGCATGGCGCGCGATTACGTCGCTGAGCCGGGCACCAGCGAGCATGAGCTGGGCCTCGCCGTGGACATCAACGCCGCGACCGGCAGCGAGAGCTGGCAGGTCTATGACTGGCTCGCCGCCAATGCCTACAAATATGGCTTCATCCTGCGCTATCCCGAGGACAAGACCGACATCACCGGCATCAACTACGAGCCGTGGCATTATCGCTATGTCGGCAAAAAGGCCGCCGCCGAGATCTACGAGAGCGGCCTGACGCTCGAGGAATACCTCGGAGAATGACAGATCCAGACGTCCGATGCATCCGGCATCGGGCGCCTTTTTTAGGACGACACGGCCCCGCCGTCCAAAGTGTCCAGACCCCCGTTTTCATCCCCTGCACGGACGACTGTCCGCGGCCGGAGATACTGTCCGCGACTTTCAAAAAGAAAGACGCCCTGCCGCGTACAAGGGTCTATGCTGTACGGACACTTTGCACAAGAAAGCATTTTCATCAGATCACGATCTTATGGAAGTTCCTACTTGAAAAAAACAGCCAAGATGTGATATAATGGGTAAGCAAGCTCGTTAGAGGGCGTGAGGACGTCCGTCCGGCGCCTGTGACGGCATCAGATGCAAATTTATTGAGATAGGAGTTTTTTGACATGGCACTGAAAAATGAGTACCTGCAGAAGGTCTATGAGCAGGTCGAGAAGAGAAATCCCGGCGAGAAGGAGTTCCTGCAGGCAGTATATGAGGTCCTCCAGAGCCTCGTTCCTGTTGCTGACAAGAGACAGGACCTGATCGACGCCGGCGTGTTCGACCGCGTCGTTGAGCCGGAGCGTCAGATCATCTTCCGTGTACCGTGGGTAGACGACAACGGCAAGGTACAGGTGAACCGCGGCTTCCGCGTACAGTTCAACTCCGCCATCGGCCCGTACAAGGGCGGTCTGCGCTTCCATCCGACGGTATGCGCTTCCGTTATCAAGTTCCTGGGCTTCGAGCAGATCTTCAAGAACAGCCTGACCAGCCTGCCCATGGGCGGCGGCAAGGGCGGCTCCGACTTCGACCCGCAGGGCAAGTCCGACGCTGAGGTAGAGCGCTTCTGCCAGAGCTTCATGACCGAGCTGTGCAAGCACATCGGCCCGAACACCGACGTTCCGGCTGGTGACATCGGCGTTGGCGCCCGCGAGATCGGCTACCTGTTCGGCCAGTACAAGCGCATCCGCAACGAGTTCACCGGCGTTCTGACCGGCAAGGGCCTGCAGTACGGCGGCTCCCTGATCCGTCCCGAGGCCACCGGCTACGGCGCTGTTTACTACACCTGCGAGATGCTCGAGCACTTCGGCGACACCATCAAGGGCAAGACCGTCGCTGTTTCCGGCTTCGGCAACGTTGCTTGGGGCACCATCAAGAAGATCAACGAGCTCGGTGGTAAGGTCGTTACCATCTCCGGCCCGGACGGCTATGTATACGACAAGGACGGCATCAGCACCGACGAGAAGGTAGCCTACCTGCTCGAGATGCGTGCTTCCTGCCGCAACCGCGTACAGGACTACGCTGACAAGTTCGGTGTCGAGTTCCATGCCGGTCAGAAGCCGTGGGGCGTCAAGGCCGACATCCTGATGCCTTGCGCGACCCAGAACGAGGTAGACATGGCTGAGGCTGAGCAGATCGTTGCCAACGGCGTCAAGTACTATGTCGAGGTATCCAACATGCCGACCTCTAACGAGGCTGTTGCGTTCCTGAAGAGCAAGGGCGTCATCGTAGCACCGTCCAAGGCAGTCAATGCCGGTGGTGTAGCCGTTTCCGGCCTCGAGATGTCCCAGAACTCCATGCGCTACAACTGGACTGCCGAGGAGGTAGACGAGAAGCTCAAGGGCATCATGAAGAACATCTTCGCTGCTTCCATCAAGGCTGCCCATGACTATGACCTGGGTGATGACCTGGTAGCCGGTGCGAACATCGCAGGCTTCCTGAAGGTCGCTGAGGCCATGAAGGCACAGGGCAACGTATAAGCTCCTATCTAAGCCATAAATACGCCTCCCCCGCAGATGCTGTGGAGGAGGCGTTTTGCTGTTATTTGTGGAGATGTGGAAGATGCCCTCCCGTGTGTGCGGGAGGGCATCGGTGTCAGATGCAGTAGTCGTCGCCGGTCGAGCCGTCGCTGTGGGTGAGGATGTCCTGGAGGGTGACGGAGTCGAGGTAGGAATTGATGGCATTGTAGAGCCCCTTCCAGATGAAGAGCGTGGCGCAGTCCGCCGCGCGGGGACAGTCGTTGGACTCGAACTCCAGACAGGAGACGGGCGCCAGATTGCCCTCGGTCGCGCGCAGCACGTCCCCGACCGTCCAGTCTGCGGGCTTTTTGGACAGCATATAGCCGCCCTTGTTGCCGCGATTCGTGCGGAGGATGCCGCTCTTGTTGAGCATGGGGACGATCTGCTCGAGGTATTTCTTCGAGATGTCCTGGGAATCGGCGATCTCCTTGAGGGAGATGTAGCCCTCTTCCTGCCGGCTCGCCAGGTAGACCAGCATCCGCAGCGCGTAGCGGCCTTTCGTGGATATTCTCATAGTGCTTCTCCTTTTCGGTACGATCAATGCCGGGCCCTTCGTCCGGCATTCCCTATATATACCATTATACCATAGGATTACTATGTTTTCAAGTGGGAAAGACCTTGTCCGGATCGCCGAATCTTTACGTTGATAAGATGGCATTTTCGTCATCCTGCACGATCTCGCGGGAATGGCCATCCGGCGGGACTGCCTCCCGCCAAGGCGTGGGAAACATGTGGAAAACGGGAACGGAAAACCGTCTGATGAAGAAAAACTGGATGTTTGATCTGTGCAAGTCACTAATTGACAGTCTATGACTAATATGGTATAATTATCATATCGGCATATGCTGTCATGGCATATGTGTTGGCATAGTGCCCACCCCTGCCGCAAGGGCGGCGGGGATGCGAGATCAAGAAAAGAGGTATAGCATGAAGAAGAAAGACACAGGCAAGATCGTTGCCGGTGTGCTCGCTGCTTCTCTGGCCGCGCAGTCTGCGGCGGCCGGGATGACAGCCTTCGCGGAGGATGCCGTCGAGACGGCAGCGCCCGCGCCGGCAGCAGCGGCCACAGCGGAGACGACCTCCGAGGCTGTCGCTGCTTCGACCCAAGAGGTCCAGCTCGCGCCGGCCGATGCCGCTGCCGACAGCCTCCAGCTCACCGGCAGCACCCAGATCCCGGCGACGCTTGCGGTGGGGCAGGCGCTCACGCTGCGCGGTACCGTTGCCTCCGGCGACAGTGCCATCACCAGTGTGACGGCGGGCATCTACGCACAGAGCGGCGACCGCCTCTGCGGTTCGACCGTGACCCCGAACGCCAAGACCTATGACCTGGGCAAGCTCGACGGCGCCATCGCCTTCGATGCCCTGCTCCCCGGCAGCTATGTGTTCCGCGTCGTTGCTTCCAACGGCACGAAGATGAACACCGTCCTGCTCGAGAAGCGCTTCACCGTTGCCGGCGCTGCCAAGGCGTCCGACACCCTGAGCATCAGCGGCGGCACGACCGTGCCCTCCACGCTCGCCCGCGGCAGGATCGTGAACGTGCGCGGCACGCTGACCTCCGGCTCCTCGAACATCACGTCCGTCACGGCCGGCATCTACAACAGCTCCGGCACGCGTATGAGCGGCGGCTCGGCCTCCCCGAATTCCCGCAGCTATGACCTGAGCCGTCTGGACAACTACGTTGCGTTCAACACCCTCGCCGAGGGCACCTACACCTACCGCGTCACCGCCTCGAACGGCAGCAACACGAACTATGTCGTAACGGAGCAGACCTTCACGGTCGGCGGCGGCACGTCCACCAGCAGCTCTGCCGACGGCCTGTCCATCAGCGGCGGCACCGTCATCCCGGATACGCTGGCAGTCGGCCGTGCGGTGAACGTCACCGGCACCGTGACCTCCGGCTCCTCGAACATCACCTACCTGACCGCAGGTGTGTATGATTCGCAGGGCAACTTCGTCACCGGCAAGACCATCGCGCCCAAGGTCAAGAGCTACGACCTGCGCAGACTGGACAGCTACATCGCTTTCAACCGCCTGTCCGCCGGCAAGTACACCTATGCGGTCATCGCCTCGAACGCCTCGAACAGCAACTATGCGCTCGTGACCAAGACGTTCACCGTTTCGTCCACCGGCGCCTCGACCTCCAGCGCGAGCGACGGTCTGAGCATCTCCGGCGGCACGAACATGCCCTCGAACCTCGCAAGAGGCAAGGCCGTGAACGTGACCGGCACCGTGACCTCGGCTTCGTCCAACATCACGGCGCTGACCGTTGGTGTGTATGACTCGAACGGCCGTTTCGTGACCGGCCGCACCATCGCCCCGAACGCCACGTCCTATGACCTGCGCAGGCTCGATGCTTACGTCGCGTTCAACACGCTGGCCTCCGGCTCCTACACCTACGCTGTCATCGCGACCAACGCCTCCAACAAGAACTACGCGCTGGTCAACAAGAAGTTCACCGTCGGCGACGGCGCTTCCAGCTCCTCCTCGAGCTCCAGCTCGAGCGATAAGCTCACCATCAGCGGCGGCACCACCGTCCCGGACACCCTCGCACAGGGCAAGGCCGTGAACGTGCGCGGCACCGTGACCTCGTCCTCGTCGAACATCACGGCGCTGACCGTCGGTGTCTACAACGCGAGCGGCAAGTTCGTCACCGGCCGCACCATCGCGCCGAATGCGAGGTCCTATGACCTGAGCCGCCTGGATGCCTATGTGGCGTTCAACAAGCTCTCGGCCGGCAAGTATGTCTATGCCGTCATCGCGAGCAACGGCGCCAACAGCAACTATGCGCTGGTCAACAAGACCTTCACGGTCGGCAGCGGCGGCACGTCCTCGAGCTCCAATTCGTCCGATGCCCTGAGCATCAGCGGCAGCACGACCGTGCCGGACAACCTCGCACAGGGCAAGGCGCTGAACGTGCGCGGCACTGTGACCTCGTCCTCGTCGAACATCACGGCGCTGACGGTCGGTGTCTATGACTCCGGCGGACGCTTCGTGACCGGCCGTACCATCGCCCCGAACGTGAGGTCCTATGACCTGAGCCGTCTGGATGCCTATGTGGCGTTCAACAAGCTCGCGGCCGGCAAGTATGTCTATGCGGTCATCGCCTCGAACGGCGCGAACACGAACTATGCGCTGGTCAACAAGACCTTCACCGTCGGCAGCGGCGGCTCCACGGCCTCCAGCGGGAGCGACGGACTCTCCATCAGCGGCAGCACCTCGATGCCCGGCACCCTGAACCAGGGACGCGGCGTCATCGTGCGCGGCACGCTGACCTCCGCCTCCTCGAACATCACCTCCGTGACGGTCGGTGTCTACAACTCCTCCGGCACGATGGTGACGGGCGGCTCGGCCTCCCCGAACGCGAGGAGCTATAATGTCAACAGGCTCGACAGCCAGGTACGCTTCGACCGCCTCGCGGCCGGGACGTACACCTACCGTGTCACCGCGTCGAACAACTCCAACCGCGGCTACACGGTCGTGAACCAGAGCTTCACGGTCAAGTAAAGACCACAGCAGAGGCGCCCACCGGGATCGGCGGGCGCCTTTTCTTACCTATTATAATTGTATCGTGCATTAAGGAGGGTCATCATGCAGAAAAACGACAAGATCGACGGCGGCAAGCCCTTTGACTGGGGAAAGACCTCGGCGGACTATGCCCGCTGGCGCGACATCTACCCGCAGGCCTTCTATGACCACATCCTCGCGCGGGGACTGTGCCGGGACGGCCAGCGCGTGCTCGACCTCGGCACGGGGACGGGCGTCCTGCCGCGCAATATGTACCGCTACGGTGCCAAGTGGACGGGCCGCGACATCTCCCCGGAGCAGATCGCGCAGGCGCGCCGCCTCTCCGAGGGGATGGACATCGACTATGCCGCCTGTCCCACCGAGGACGTCGACTTCCCGGACGGCAGCTTCGACGTCATTACGGCATGTCAGTGCTTTTGGTATTTCGACCATGAGAACGTCTGGCGCAAGCTCCATCGGATGCTCGCCCCGGACGGGCGCATCCTGGTGCTCTATATGGCGTGGCTCCCGGGGGAGGACGCACTGGCTGCGGCGAGCGAGGCGCTCGTGCTGCGGTATAACCCCGGATGGACGGGCGCCGGTGAGACCGTCCACCCGATCTGGGTGCCGGCGTGCTATGACGAGGGCTTCGAGCGCGTGTTCCATGAGGAATACTACCTGGACGTCCCCTTCACGCGCGAGAGCTGGAACGGTCGAATGAAGGCCTGCCGCGGCGTCGGCGCGTCCCTGACGCCGGACGAGGCCGCCGCATGGGAGCGCGAGCATCTGGCGATGCTGGCAGACGCCCCGGAGACGTTCACGATCCGCCACTACGCCGCCCTCGCCGAGCTGCGGAAAAAGTAAGACATATCACCAAAAAGGATGCCGCCTCGGTCACAGCGACCGGGGCGGCATTTTGTTTCATCTCAAAGGAATACAAAGAACAGCACCATATAGATGCCGCAGCTCAGGGCATAGCTGATGCCGAGGCAGCCGAGGATGTTCCAGACGTTCGTGCCGCCCTCGGCGCGCAGGAGCGCTTGGCGGGTGGCCGGGGTGGGGGCCGTCTGGCGGATCCTGCCGACCTTGCGCAGGACGTGGCGGAAATAGAGGTGGTTCCCGAAGATGCACAGCAGCAGCCGCACAGCCACGTTCACCAAAAACAGCGGCACATAGAGGCTCTGGAAGACCTGCTCATTGGCCGCGAGGAAGTCCTTGAGTCCGTCGAACATGGCCGCATCCGTACCGTAGAGCGAGGCGAGCTGCTCCATGAGGTCGGGGGTGCTCAGCGTCGAGAGCATCCCGAGCATGAGGGACGGCACCGAGCAGAGGTTCAGGATCAGCACGGTCAGCAGCGCCATCGGCCACATCTTCCGATAGGCGAAGTACAGGTGCGGGAAGATGACGCAGGAGAGGTTCAGCGACAGCTTGCGCCCCGTGTCGCGAAAGCGCTTGAAGAGCGGGATGTAGTAGAGCGTGTTGCTGCGGACGAATCCGGCCACGTCGCCGAGGCGCTCGCCCGCCATGTCATCGTCCGGCGACATGCCGCAGCAGGGGTCGGCGGAGTTGAAATAGATGGACTGCCCGTCCGGGAGCTGCACACGGAAGCCCTGTGCGGGCGCGTCCTGCTGCTGGGGCGTGTCCTCCTCGCGCAGCGGCTCGCCGCAGTTGGTGCAGGCCGCGGCATCGGGCATGTTGACGAACTGGCATTTCGGGCAGACCTTGCCGCCGATGCGCAGACGGATCTTTTCCTGATCGGCCGCCCAGCTCCCCCCAGAGTGGTGGAGCCCCTCGTTGACGCAGCGGCCGGCCTGCTGCCAGCAGGCGCGGTGATAGGGCGTGCCGCAGTCCGGGCAAACGACGACATCGTCCTCGTCCGTGAAGGTCCCGCGGCATATCATGCACTGTGAACCAGTGTATTTGCTCATAGATGTCCTCCTTCCTGGAGATAGGGGCAGCGTGCTGCCCGGGATACATCTTATATTATACCATATTTTCCCCCTTTTGCAACCCCGGCGCCGTTTTTTTCAGAAGATCAACACATTTGCACAGCATATTTTTGTGCATCCATACATATGCTTTGCCAGACCGATCCCACTGTGGGATCGTGGAAACGACGACGACCCGGAGAAGGAGGTCTGACCATGGAGGGAGCGATGTCGGCCATGAGCCGGAAGTACCAGGAGGAGATGCTGCGTTTGTACGGCAAACGGCGCGTCTCCCCGCCGCAGGAGGATGCGTCCCCCACTGATGGGGATGCTGTGAGGGATGAGACGACTCCTGTCCCCACCGAGGCGCAAGAGGATGCCGCAGAGGAGCTGTCCGTCCCCACCGAGGCCGAAGAGGACGCCGGGACGGTCTTACCGATGGAGGACACCGTGACGCCGCCCCCGCCCGCCGACGACGGCGACAAGGACGACGTCACCCCCGATCCGTCTGACTTGGGCGACACGGCCTTCGACTACGACCCGCCCGCCCTGCCGGAGACGATCGCGCCCTTCCCGCCTCCGACCTTGCCGTCGGCATGGGCGGCGCAGGAGGCCTATGAGGCGGCGAACACGGCGGAGGGCTATCTGCGCGTCATCGCGTCCGCAGCAGACGGAGCGATCCCGATCCCGGGGGCGACCGTGCGCGTCACGACGAGGATCGGCGATGCCGTCTACCTGCGCTATCTCCTCGTCACCGACCAGAACGGCGAGGCCCCGACCGTCGCGCTCGCCGCGCCGCCCGCCGCCCTCTCGCAGGACCCCGAGAACGCCGACCCCTTCGCCGTCTGCGACATCGCAGTCCTGGCGGAGGGGTATCACCCGGCATCCGCCGACGCGGTGCCGATCTTCGCGGGGGTGACGTCGCGGCAGGTGTTCCAGCTCGTGCCGTATCCGCTCGGCACGATCCCCGACCAGGCTCCGGCCCATGACGCCGCCGGCCGTGCCGAGGACTAGGAGGGATGCCATGCTGACAGGAGAACCCTTTATCCCGCAGACCATCACCGTCCACCTTGGCTACCCGGACACGAGCGCCCCGAACGTGACGCTCCCCTTCCCGGACTATGTCAAGAACGTCGCCTCGAGCGAGATCTTCCCGACCTGGCCGGAGACGTCGCTGCGGGCGAACATCTACGCGATCGTGACCTTCGCGCTCAACCGCATCTATACCGAATGGTACCCCGCGCGCGGCTACGAGTTCGACATCACGTCCGAGACACAGTTCGACCAGAAATTCATCGAGGGACGCCAGATCTTCGACAATGTCGCGCTCCTCGTCGATGAACTGTTCGATGACTACATCCGCCGCGAGGGCAGGATCGAGCCGCTGTTCGCCGCCTTCTGCAACGGCACCACCACCACCTGTGACGGCCTCTCGCAATGGGGGACGGTATCCCTCGCGAATCAGGGCTATCTGCCCTACGAGATGCTGCGCTACTACTATGGGGAGGACATCGAGATCGTGCGAGACGCGCCCGTCCGAATGAACATGCCGTCCTATCCGGGCGCCCCGCTCGCCGCAGGCGCCGCAGGGGTGGCCGTGCAGACCATCCAGCTCCAGCTCGGCCGGATCTCCCGGAACTATCCGGCCATCCCGAAGATCCCCGCCGCTACCGGGCAGTATGACGCCGCCACCGAGGAGGCCGTCCGCACCTTCCAGCAGGTCTTCGACCTCACGCCCACCGGCGCGGTCGACAAGGCCACCTGGTACCGCATCGCCTACCTCTACACGAGCGTCAAGCGCCTCGCGGAGCTGGATTCCGAGGGACTGCGCCTCGGGGAGCTGCCCCTGCAATACACCGGCCCCCTCGTCCCGGACACGCAGAGCGAGCAGGTGCGCGGTCTGCAATACTTTTTGGCGGTCGTCGGGGCGTACTATGAGGCCGTCGACCGCATCGAGATCACTGGCCGCTACGACGCCCAGACCGAGCGCGCCGTGCAGTCGTTCCAGCGAGTCTACGGCCTCCCGGAGACGGGCATCGTCGACGAGCGGACGTGGGAGTCGCTCTACCGCGCCTATGCCGGGATCCGCGCGTCCATCCCGCGGGAGGACGCCGAATGGGTCCCCCAGCTCTACCCCGGCACCGTCCTCCGTGAGGGCATCACGGGCGAGGACGTCCGCATCCTCCAGACCTACCTGACCTACATCCACCGCACGATCCCGGAGATCCCCGAGGTACGCGCCACAGGCTATTTCGGCCCCCTCACCCGCGCCGCCGTGACCGCCTTCCAGCGCTACGCCGGCCTGACGCCGAACGGGGCCGTCGGCGCCGTCACATGGGACGGCATCGCGGGACTCTACGCCGACCTGCGCCTGGGTACCGCGAAGCGTCCCTACCAGTCCCCGGGCTACACCATCCGCTGAAAGGAGGCCGTCATGTACACCGATACCCAGAAAATGGCGCATATCTACGAGCTCCAGCAGATGCTCTGCACGCTCTCCCAGCATGAGCCAGCCGTCCCCTGCGTCATCCCGGACGGCATCTACGGCCCGGAGACCGCCGCGGCCGTCAAGGCCTACCAGCTCTTCGCCGGCCTGCGTCCCACCGGCGAGGCCGACCCCGCGACGTGGGAGCATCTCGCCAAGGACGTCCTCGCGATCGGGGAGGCGCCGCTGCCGCTCCCGGCCTTCCCGCCGGACGGCGTGCTGCACCCGGGGGAGCGGTGCTACACCGTCCTCGTGGCACAGGCCGTGCTGACGGCGCTCGCGGAGGAATATGCCGACCTCTCGCCCTGTCCCGTGAACGGCGTATTCGATGGGGAGACTGTCCGGGCACTGCAGCCGTTCCAAAAGCTCTGCGGTCTGCCCGTCACCGGCACGCTCGACTGCCGCACCTGGAACATGCTCGCCCGCGCCGGCGGATGCCTTTTGATGGAGGAGACGAATGGTCATAGGCAATAAATACCATCGAATGTCAACGACCTGAATCTCCATGGTGTATAAAATTGTTTTGCAAATGAGCCTCCGGGGTCGACATCCCGGAGGCTTTCCTGAAAATGCCTATATCGTGGCAAATATTGACATGTCTACGATATAGCCACTCTGTCTAAAAATATACTTCCTGTAAATTAATTGGGTGTCAATTTGCACAAAGAGGACGAGGCTTTCTCGTGGGAGATGCCGATTTTGTATGCTTCGACTGATTTTGCGTTCGTTTTTGATTGACATTTTGTTAACCATACTATATAATGAAAGCAAGGCCTTCTCTTTCCTGAACTGACCGTGCGCAGGAAAGAGAGACCATGTGGGAAACATACTATACACAGAAAGGAGAAATGTCATGAAACACGACCAAACGACTAGTACCAGACCGAAGAAGCGGCTGCGGAATCGGATCCTGAGCGCTGTGTTGGCAGGTGCGATGACCGTGATGGGGATGCCCGCGGACTTCGCGTCGATGCGTGCGGATGCATGGGGCTTTGGCGGCTTCGGCTTCCGTCCGGCTGACGTGATGAGCAACGCGGAAGTGGCGTTCTACGACTCCTCGGGCAAGACCATCAGCTCGGTCATGACGGGCGAGACCTTCGCGATGCGTGTCTCGATGTCCGCGAGCAATGTCTACCAGTTCGGCTTCGGCACGGTGTACACCGTCACGATCGACGACCCGAACATCCTGCTGCCGCAGTTCGCAGGATCAGGTACGAGGAGCGGCGCGAAGTACAACGGCTTCACGCTCACCGTCAACGAAGGCGGCACACGCACCCTGACCTACACGCTGCAAAACGGCCAGACCAAGGAGATCGACCTCCAGATGAAGTGGAAGAACGGCGTCACGCCGGACGGCACCTCTCTGACGGCGTCTCTCGGCGCGTTCGGCTCCTTCACCCAGAAGAAGGCGACCGTCACAGCAGATGCGGAGGTGAAATGGGACGACAGCAAGTCGGCGACCCCCACAGTCATCGACATCGGCTCACCCGTCACCTACACGCTGAAGGCAGGACCGACCTCGACGGAGAACACCGGCGTGCTCTTTGCCGAGAAGGTGGTCATGACCGATACCATCACGCTCCCGGACGGCATGACCTTCGGCAGCACCCCGAGCATCACCGTCAACGGCGCTGCGGCGAACATCACAGACAGCGGCGCGGGGTATGTCACCTTCACCTATACGGCCGAGAGCAGCAACAAAAAGGCTGAGATGGCCGAGCAGAGCGTGCAGGTCGTCCTCGACACGAGCACCATCACCGCAACAGGAGGCGGCGTCATCAGCAATGAGCTGCACACCGATGTCTACGGCATCGGCAGCACCACGCCGACGCCCCTGACCGACCGCACGGCCGATGTCACGGTGAACGAGCCGCCGGTACCGTCGCCCGGAGACATCTCGCTCACGAAGAGCGTCGCATCCGGCGAGGGTGATTATTGGGATGCCAAGGGCTTCCTGCAGGACACCGAGAAAGTCACCTTCAAGGTGGAGATGGGCAATACCGGCGACCTTCCGCTGGTCTATGAGCCCTACGAGTTCCGCCTGACGGATGTGCTCCCGGCCGGGCTGGAGTACGACTCCGCAGAGGTTGGTAAGGGCATGTCTGTCGAGCACAACGGCCAGACCATCACCTACACCAATACAGAGGAGCTCAGGATCCCGAAGGGCGCGACAAAGTTCGTGACCGTGACCTGCAAGGTCGCACCGGGCACCGCGACCGAGACGCTCCAGTCTCTGCGCAACACCGTATACCTCGGCACGGCAGACAACTACACCAAGATGTCGGCAGCGACGGTCAATGTCAAGAAGCCGACCGCGGACTACAGCATCGCGAAGTCTGCGAATGGTGCAGTCTCCTACATCCCCGGGGAGACGCTGACCTACACGCTGACGATCTCGAACACCGGCGAGACGCCCTACGTCTTCACGCCGGACACGACCATCAGCGATACCTTTAAGGAGATCAGCTTTACTGATTTTGGCCTGGAGCCGAATGCCGAAGGCAACTACACGCTCGACGTCGGACAGTCCGTCCAGTGTGAGTACCAATACGACACGGCGGGCAAGACCGGTGCGCTGACCAATACCTTTAAAGTAGGCAGCAAGCTGACGACCGTCGCCGTTCGTCAGAACGAGTTCTCCTTCGAGAAGGGCAAGTTCACCAAGACGGTGAACGACACCGTGACCGTAGCGGGCGGCAACGTTTCCTACACGCTCCGCTACTTCAACGACTGCCCGGATTATGCGGACTTCTCCGACACACACCTCCAGTTCAGTGACAACGGCTTCGATCGCAACAATCTCGAGCTCACCGGCGTCACCATCGGCGGCATGACCTTCAGCACCACCGACCCCCAAGAGGAGGAAACGCCGGACGGCATCTGGCACTATGATCCTGAACAAGACATCGCCAGCTACTATGGCAGACTCGGCGGCTACGAGACGCTCTCCATGACCTTCAATTTCAAGGTCAAGGATCCGCTCGCGGGCGACGTTGAGGTCATCGCCGAGAATACGGCGACCTGCTCGTATGGTTCCGAGACGCCGAAGCAAGCGACCTCCGAGACCATCAAGGTGTCGCAGCTCTCCTTCACGGTAGACAAGTACGCCTACCTCGAGGGCGACGGCAGCGGCGACAAGGCGCCGTTCAACAGTCAGTCCCAGCTCGCGAGCTATGACACGAGCGGCCTGACCAAGATCGACGAGCCGATCCAGAACGCCACAAGCACAAACTACACGGAATCCGGCTACTATGGCTCCGGTACCTATGGTACGGTCGTACCCGGTCAGCTCATGACCCAGTACATCCGCATCACCAATACCGGCGAGGATGACATCACAAAGCTCGTCCTCAATGATAAGTTCACCCCGCTCTCTACGAAAGACACCATCGCGTGCAGCATGTACCTCGTAGACAGCGGCTCGACCGTAGCGGGCGGCGCGGCACCGACCTACACCTTTAGGGACGGCAAGTCGATCGCGGACCCCATCTTCACGCTCAATTCGTATCCGTATGGTTCGCCCACAACGATCACGCTCCCGGGCAGTCAGTGGGACAGCGGCACGCCGAACATCCTGAGCCTCAACATGCCGAAGAACAGCTACATCGTGCTCGCGTATCAGTTCGTGGTACAGGATACCTTCAACCGCGGCGCGAACACGGTCGATGTCGTGGCGAACGATGTGGACGCGCTGACCGTCAGCGACTCCATCAAGTATCGTGTACAGCAGCCCGTTCTGGATGTACTGAAGGGCGTGGATGCCACGGTCGAGGATGCAGTCAAGACGATCGAGCCGAAGAAGACGGCCGATGGCAAGTTCGACATGGACGCCACCATCGCAGAGCTCGAGAGCATGGTCTTCAAGTGGAGGATCGAGGTACACAACGAGTCCCAGATCAACGAGCTCTATACCGAAAAGCTGACCATCACGGACTCCATCCCGGATGGCATGGAGCTGATCCTTGATGACAATGGATTGGCCTTCAACAACAATGAATGGGGCGTTGTCACGACCGGCGGCGGTCAGGTGTTCTGGCTCCCGAAGGAGCAGGATCAGAACACCGCGATCGGCAATACGCGGATCCTCCCATCCGGCACGACCGGCGATGTGGACTTCAAGCTCGTGTCTGTCAAGATGAACGGCAATGAGCTGGAGTCGCTCGAGCCTGCGTATGTCGAGATCAAGGCTTCTGACTATGATCTCAAGGTCGGCCATATCGTGCTGACCTACTTCACCAAGCTCACCAGCGACAAGGCTGCGAAGATCGCCGCCGAGCTGGGCAGCTGGGTCGCTGCGAACGGCGAGGTAGATTATACACTGGACGTCTCTACCTTTAAAAATGAAGTCACAGTGACCTCCGCCGACCAGATCCTCGTGCGCGACAAGAACGACGCAGTCGTTTCCGGCACGGAGGACGAAGGCGACGGCACCCTCATCCTCAAGCCCAGCGAGAAAAAGCCTGCTCCCGGCTTCACCAAGGAGTCCGCAGGCGAGAGCGTCGTAGGCTACGATACGGAGCAGCTGGCCGTTTACCCGAACTGGACGCTCGTTGTCACCAACAAGGCGACCGGCAAGGACGACGGCCCGATGACAGGCATCAAGATCCACGACCAGCTCTCCGATGGGCAGGAGTGGTCGAGCAATGCCGCGATCAACGACGATGAGACCGGCAAGCCCACCGCGATGAACGCCTATGCGATCGTGGACATCGGTCAGGTCGAGCAGGCCAAGGCCGGTGAGGCCGGGGACTGGACGGAGCTCACCGACAGCATCGTGACCTCCAAGCCCGGTTCGATCGACCTCGACTTTGGCAGCGTGGAGCTCGATCCCGGCAAGGCGCTCGTCGTGAACATCGTTACCAAGATCAACGGCGAGCGGAAGGACAAGGTCTACCGCGATAAGGCGACCCTGTCCATCAGCGAGACCATCGACGAGTCCCGCGTCACCGCCGGTGAGCTCGTGAACGGCAAGCTCGAGGCCTCTGCCGAGAACGGCTACGGCGGCGTCACCACCACCTCCTACAAGACCATCCGCTCCTACGATGCAGAGGGCCGCGACCAGGAGGCCGCCACCAACAACGAGAGCGCCTACAACGAGACCAGCCAGGGCCAGCCGCAGGGCAATAACTTCAAGCATGGCATCTATGATGACCACTACGGCCAGGGCAACTGGGGCGATGACAACTACGTCAAGGGCGCACAGGGCAAGGATGTCGATTACACCATCAACCTGAACAATGACAGCGCCGACAAGGACATCGAGTCGCTCGTCATCATCGACCGCCTGCCCTTTGAGATGTCCGATCTCGGCGTCATCTCCGGCTATGACCGCTACTCCGCGTTCAGCGTACAGCTCAAGAGCACGGACTTCACGGTCTACCTGAATGATCAGCCCGTGACCGACATCATCAAGCGCATCGACTATTCCACCGACATGACGACCGTCCTCAACGAGTATTCGCCGGACTGGAATGGCGATGACAATGCCGAGAACCTCATGAAGTGGGAGACGCTCGACAGCACTGTCGACCTTTCCACCGTCCGCGACATCCGTTTCGTATTCAATGACGACTTCAAGCTCGCTCCGAACGACACCCTCCGCATCGCCTTCACCGGCACCATCCCGGAGTACGTCGCAAGGACGGGCGAGGAGAACATCGCGTGGAACAGCTTCGCTTATGGCTATTACTACATGCGCGACGAGATCGACGCACGCGGTAAGGTCATCGAGAAGAACGTCGCGCGTTCGTCGGAGCCCATGGTCGCTGAGCCTGCCAAGGTCGGCGTTTGGGTACCGAACATCGGCGACAACAAGCTGACCATCAAAAAGTCCTACGACAGCGGCAAGGGCGACACCCAGACCTTCTACTTCACGCTCTTCAAGGATGAGGCGGGAACGGAGAAGTTCAGTGAGACCAAGAAGCTGACCGTCACCGACGGCGGCGATCCCCAGACCCTCACGCTCGAGGGCCTGCCGAACCAGGAGCTGTATCTGTTCGAGACCAATGAGGTCGGCGAGCATGATACGAACGCGATCCCGTACACGGTAAAGATCGGCGGCATCGCCGGGAACGGCTATAAGGTCGACCTCTCGTCGGCTGAGAGCCAGACTGTCGAGGTGAACGTCGAGAACTCCATCACCTATGGCAGCATCAAGGTAGAGAAGACCTACGTCTCCGACTTCGCGGACGATGCCAGGACCTTCTACTTTGGTGTGTTCACCAAGGATGCTGACAAGTATACGCTCTATGGCAAGGACTTCGTCAAGTCGCTCGTGATCGAGGGCACCTCCGCCGGCAAGATCGAGAGCCTCACCTTCGACGGCCTCCCTGTTAAGGGCGAATACTACATCTTCGAGACCGACCGCAACGGCGTGATCGTCAACGCGGCGGATCTGGACTACACTGTCGAGTACGGCGAGAACGCCGGCCCCGATAATATGGTCACCGCCAAGGAGACCGATCCTAATACCGCCAAGATCACCAACACCCGCTCCACCGACTACACCATCCAGGTGGACAAGGTGACCGATGACCTCACGCTCGAGTCCGTGACCTTCGGCCTGTTCGAGGGCCTGCCGGTGGAGATCGGTGAGGACGAGAACGGTGAGCCCATCTACGCCTACAAGGTGAATGGCGATCCCGTCAACACCGTGACCATCACCCTTGAGAAGAAGGGCGAGAACATGGTCGGCTCCGCCAAGTTCACGGAGGACAGCGCGCACAACAAGCTCGACCCCTCCAAGAAGTATCTCGTATTCGAGCTGAACGCTGCAGGCGAGCCGCTGTACCATGGTGATACGGATGCCAAGGGCAACCTCGTCGTCTACAGCAACGAGGCAGATGCAGCGCAGCAGGCCTACACCGCGATCGAGTTCCTGTCGAAGGCCGAGCTCGAAGCGGAGGGCATCCAGCTCACCGAGAACGACACCACCAAGACCTTCCAGGTGCTCGACCGCGTACCGAGCGAGCCCGCATACGGCACCATCCGCGTGGTCAAGGCCGTGACCCTGGACGGCGAGATCCAGACCCGCTATGATCAGACGTTCAATGTTGGTCTGTACGAGATGACCGGCACCGGCGATGATGCGAAGCTCACGCTCGTCGAGGTCGAAGGTGAGAAGCAGATCTGTCAGGTCAAAGCCGCGGATCCCGTGGCTGAGTTCACCGGCATCCCGGCACTCTCCGACGCCGATCCTGAAAAGGGCACCTACTACGTCATCGAGTGCGATGCCGAGGGTAAGCCCTACATGGACGGCCTGAACGGCAGCTACACCATCATCTATTCCGAGAGCAACACCTCTGAGGACATCAGCGCAGAGACCCTCGCGGGCTATGCCACGGCCGAGGGGAACGCCGACAAGGCAGCGATGTTCAACGAATCCTCGCAGGCCTATGCGCTCGTCAAGCTCAATGGCAACATCGACAAGCTGAACGGCTATGCCTACATCAGCAACGATGCGACCACCACTGAGCGCACGATCCAGAAGGTCGACACCGAGGGCACCCCGCTCCCGAACGCATCCCTCAAGCTCTACAGCGAAGCTACCTTCAAGGATATGCAGGAGCTGCAGACCAGCATCGCAGCGGCGACTGGCGCAGACGAGACCGATACGGTCGCTGAGCTCACAGAGCAGCTGAATGCGCTCAAGCAGAACACCGTTGGCGAGTGGGTATCCTCCGGCAAGGAGGCAGAGCCTTGGGACACCACCACGCTCTATCTCACCGCCGATCAGTGGTATTATCTGGTCGAGGACAGCGCACCGGAGGGCTATGCAGTCGCAGAGCCGATCCGCATCTTGACCGGGGCGAACGACAACGGCTTCGTGACCTTCGAGGACGCAGACCCTCCCGAAGCGTTCGAGATCGTATATGACGAGGAGGACGAGACCGTCGTCGCCTACCGCATCACCATGGTCGATGAGCGCGCAGAGACCGTCATCTCCATCTCCAAGACGGACGTGGACGGCACGGAGCTCGACGGCGCTGAGATCTACCTCTACAAGTTCTCTGACAACACCTACACCGAGCAGCAGGCACTTACCGCGGACGAGATCACCGCATCCCGCACGATCGAGACCGTGACCGAGGATGGGACGACCACCGAGACCGTGGCAGATGTGACGCTCAAGGCCGCCAAGACCGAGGGCTTCACGCAGAACGGCCTGATGTTCACCAGCGGTGACAAGACCAAGACCGACGTGACCGGCCTCGCAGACGGCTTCTACGTTCTGCATGAGGAGGTCGCCCCGGACGGCTACCAGGTCACCACGGACATCTATTTCGAGGTAGCGAACGGCAAGGCCTACGTCCTGACCAAGGACGAGACCGGCAGCTACGCGCACGCCGAGGAGGACGAGGGCAGTACGAACGTGATCCTCACGGACCATGCCTCCACCGTCACCATCGACAAGCGCGACATCACCGGCCAGAGCGAGATCGCCGGCGCGAAGCTCACGCTCACGCTGACCGAGCCCGCCAAGGATGGCGCGACCCTCGAGAAGGTTTATCTGCAGGATCAGAACGGATATACTGTCCGCTATGACTATGACAGTGACGGCCAGACGATCTCGTGGAGTTCGCTCATCTACAGCCCCGTCACGATCGACGGTCTGCCCGATGGTACCTACACCCTCACGGAGACCACTGCCGATGGGAAAGACACCTTCATCGGTCAGTTGAACGGAAATAAGGACAGGTACAAGATCCTCGCGAGCGAGATCAAGTTCACGCTCGAGAACGGTGTCATCACCAGCGCGAGCGGCGAAACGCTCAAGACAGCGACCGATGCTGCCAGCACCGAGAGCTATGTCCTTGATGCAAGATCGG
Organism: uncultured Ruminococcus sp.; assembly: GCA_902762785.1. Taxonomy (GTDB): domain Bacteria; phylum Bacillota; class Clostridia; order Oscillospirales; family Ruminococcaceae; genus UBA3855. The sequence goes on from CACWPL010000032.1 coordinate 24,637, forward strand.
ATGCCACGGAGGCCGCAGACTTCATCATCTGCGACGCCGAGGACACCAACGAGATCTTCATCTCCAAGACCGATCTGGTGGACAACACCAAGTACGTCGATGGCGCAGAGCTCAAGCTCGACAAGATCGGCTACTTCGTCGAGTATCCGTCTAAATCCGGCGAATCTCACTACAATGAGAATCTGATCGGCGACCTGAGGCTCGAGATCAGCGAGGAGACCGCCGAGAACATCGGCACATGGAAGACCTTCGCAGACGAAGACAAGTGCAGACCGAGCTTCGCGCTCCGTGACGGCATCTATCGTCTGACCGAGACCTCCGCACCTGACGGCTATCTCCAGGCCGAGGCGATCTATTTCGTCGTCCAGGATCACAATGTCGTTTACACGACCGATTCGGCCGAGCACTTCGACACCTTTGATGATCACGGCGTCCCCATCATCTACATCGACGTTCAAGGCGACCGCTATAAACCCAAAGGCGGCAATCTTGTCGAGATGAAGGACGAGGCTACGCACGTCATCATCAGCAAGCAGGACATCACGAACAGCGCAGAGCTGGCCGGCGCGATCCTCAAGATCAAGGCCGATCAGTCGATCAGCGCAGCGAACGTCCGCCTGACCAGAGGCACGGGCGAGCAGCTCGTGACCCTCGTGAAGGACACGGACTACACCATCACGACCGCCGAGGGCGTGACGACCATCGAGTTCACCTCCGGCACCGTCAAGACCGACGTCTACGGCCTCCCGGCCGGCAGCTACACGCTGATCGAGGACACCACACCGCTCGGCTACACGAAGGCGACCGAGGTATCGTTCACCATCAAGGCGGACGGCACCGTCGAGAGCGACGCGCTGAACGAGGCGGGCGATGTCCAGCTCGATGACGAGGTCATCACCGCCACCATCAGCAAGCAGTTCATCACCGGCTCCTCCGAGCTCCCCGGCGCTGTGCTGTCCCTCCAGGGCACGCGCACCAAGACCGTCGAGGGCAAGGAGATCACCGAGGCCATCGACCTGTCCGGCGTAACGGCCAAGCAGGGCGAGACCGATGTGACGCTGACGAAGAATGACAATGACGGCGGCAAGACCATCGGCATCTCCTTCACCTCCGGCACCGTACCCACCGACCTGACCATGCTCCCGGCAGGCGACTACGTCCTGACCGAGCAGAAGGCCCCGGACGGCTACGACCAGATCCCGGAGGCAGAATCCATCAAGTTCACCGTCAATGAGGACGGCACCATCACGCTCGTCAATGGCTATGGCCACGGCAGCGTGGACGGCAGCACCGTCATCATGAAGGACGACGCCACCATCTCCATCTCCAAGACCGACGTCACCGGCCAGACGGAGCTGCAAGGCGCAGCACTGACCCTCACCGGCAAGACGCAGGACGCGGACGGCGGCGAGATCGACGTCGTATTCGACAGGAGCAACGTGACATTGGGCGAAGGCGCAGAGCTGACGTCTGATACCACGACCGCACTCACCGCCCTGAGCTGGATCTCCGGCACCAAGGCGACCACCATCAAGGATCTACCGGACGGCGTCTACACGCTCAAGGAGACCGCAGCAGAAGACGTCGAGACCGTCAAGCTGACGGATGCCGATGGCAACACGAAGGAGTTCTTCGTGCTCGACAGCGAGACGACCTTCACCGTCAAGGACGGCCTGATCGTCAAGCGCACCTATGACGACATGACCGGCAACGAGACCGCTGGCTATTTCGTGACCGACGCGAACACCGTGAAGGTCGCAGATGCCCAGCTCATCCGCGGCATCGTCATCAATAAGGCAGCAGCCGCAGAGGCAGCCGAGACGGAGACCGTCCAGGTAGCCGGCGCGGAGCTGATCCTGACGAACGATGCCCTGACCGCAGACGATTGGAACGCGATCCTGGAGGAGGAGAATAACGGCATGCTCACCGCCGCCACGGACGACACCGGCGCCGTGATCGGCGTGAAGTGGACGTCTACGACGACGGACGACAGCATCGCCGGCCTCCCGGACGGCACCTACACGCTCCATGAGGAGACCGCACCCGACCGTTACACCACCGTGACCGACTTCCAGTTCACCATCCAGACCGGCGAGATCAAGAGCGGCACTGTCCTCTCCACCACCGGCGAGGCGATCGACCACGCTGAGCGCGTGGACGGCAAGAAGCTCGTGATCACGGATGCCCTGTCCGAGATCGTGATCGACAAGCGCGTCGCATCCGAGAACGGAGCCGATGAAGCAGCAGACGGCGCAGTCCTGACGCTGACCGGCAAGAACGACAAGGACGAGGCCATCGACTTCTCCAACGTGAAGACCAGCTTCACGGACGAGAGCGCTGACAACGTCAACGAGATCAAGTGGACTTCCAGCAAGGACAAGGAGGAGACCTTCACGGGTCTGCCCGACGGCACCTATACGCTGGTCGAGACCACTGCACCCGATGGCTACACCATCGTGACCACCGAGATGACGTTCGTCGTTGAGAACGGCGTTGTCAAGGAGGGCGAGGGCACCATCAAGACCGACGGCGAGTTCAAGCTCGAGGATGGCAAGGTCATCGTGACCGACGACATCTCCACCATCACCATCAGCAAGGCAGCCCTTGGTGGCGAGACCATCGCTGATGACAACAAGGCAGAGTTCAAGCTCACGTCCAAGACCGAGGGCGTAGACCTCACGGGCGTCACCATCAATGATGGCGAGGCGCTTGCAGAGGGCACGACCT
>CACWPL010000033.1 GCA_902762785.1 uncultured Ruminococcus sp.
TACCGCCCTGGCCCTGGATCTGGCTGTCGCCGGGCTCACGAGCGCCGTCCTTGCCGTTGGTGGTGCGGCTCGCGTCGTCGGAGATGCACTCGTTGCAGATGTCATACGCGTAGAGATCCAGCGTGGGGTACTGCGTCTTGATGGCGTTGAACATGTTCTTGATGTAGCTCTCCATGCGCTGATCCATCACGTCGGCGCTGACCCAATTGCCGCCGTTCTGGAAATTGTCCTTGAAGAACCAGCTCGGCGTCTGGGAGTGCCATACCATCGTGTGGCCGCGCATGCCGATGCCATGCTCGACGCAGAAGTCCATGATGGCGGCGCAGCTGTTCAGCGATACCTTGATATTCGTGTTCGTGGAGCCGCTCTGGACAAGAGTCGCGTCGGGCTTCGTCTCGTTCTCGCACTCGATGGAGTTGCAGTCTTTTATCAAGCGCGCGGTGATCGCGGAATTCTGGATGGTGCCGCCGTTGAGGATGTTGCCGACGCGGAAATAGTTTGCGAACTCGTCCTTCAGGCCCTTCTCAGCGGTCGCCGCGGACACGGTATTGACGGGCTTCTCCGAGGTGACGGTCACTTCATCGAAGCAGAAGTCGTTCGTGGTGTCGGTCGTGACGGTCAGCTCGAACTCATAGGAGTCCTTGGGCGCCGTGTAAACGGCAGAGAGCTCCGTCCAAACGCCCGCCTGGACGTCCTTGGAGAGGATCTCCTTGACGGTCTCCTCGCCGGTCTTCTGGTCGATCGTGCGCATGGTGAGGCGGAAGGTCTCATCGGTATCGGCCATGACCTGTACATGATAGGTATACGCTACGCCGCCGACCAGATAGAATCCCTTCGACGACGCTGCGCCCTCTGCCGCGTCCGCACGGCCGGAAACGACCATGCCGCGCGAGCCTGCGAAGCCTGCGCCATCGAGCGCGGTGACATCGACCGTCTGGGTGCTGCCGTGCCAGCCGCAATAGGTCTCTTCAAAATCATTGTGGACCGCCTCGGCCGCGGCGTGCTGGACACCGAAGTCCGGGTAGACCGCGCCAAGTCCCAGCGCACAGAGCACCGCCGTCGCAGCGGAGATCGCACGCAGATGCTTCTTCTTATCCATCTTAAGTTCCCCCTTTAAAAATGATCGTCATCTTCTGTCGGACAGTTTGTCTCCAGCGCCGCCCCGCGTAGGTGGGACGGGGAGCGGGTCGTTGGCAAGGCGGCGCGCTGAAGTCTTGTCCAGATCTTGATCTAGTAAACGAAATCGTTTTCTTCATAAATTATACATCATTCTCGTGCAAACTGCAACAGACAAAGCTAAGATTTGGTGGACAAAATAAAGATGATGCAGCGCGATGTCCAGCTTGGAGCGGTCAGACAGGCGGCTCCCAGACTTTTTTAGCAAAAGACTTGCATTTCCCCATGGTCTATGGTATAATATCAATGTATGCTGCCAGACAGGAGGAGATACTGATGGACTTTGCCCAGGCACAGGCGCGTGTCGCAGAGCTGACACGTCTGCTCGAGCAGTATAATAAGGAATACTATGTGCTGGACGCCCCCTCTGTGGACGATCACACCTATGATCTGCTCATGCACGAGCTCGCCGACCTCGAGCGCATGTTCCCAGAGCTGCTCTCGCCCGATTCGCCCACCCAGCGCGTCGGCGGGGCAGCGACGAGCGGCTTCGAGAAGGTCGCGCATGACGTGCGGATGCTGAGCCTCCAGGACGTTTTCAGCCTTGAAGAGGTCGCGTCGTTCGCGGCACGGTGCCGGGAGGAGATCCCGGACGTGCGGTTCAGTGTCGAGCCGAAGATCGACGGCCTGTCCGTCTCGCTCGAATACCGCGACGGCCGCCTTGCCATCGGCTCGACCCGCGGCGACGGTGCCGTCGGTGAGGACGTGACCGCGAATCTGCGCACCGTGCGCAGCATCCCGCTCACGCTCCCGGAGGCCTTGCCCTTGCTCGAGGTGCGCGGCGAGGTCTATATGCCGCGTGAGAGCTTCGCCGCGCTCGTCCGTCAGCAGGAGGAGAACGACGAGGAGCCCTTCAAGAATCCGCGCAACGCGGCCGCCGGCTCGCTCCGTCAGAAGGATCCCGCCGTGACCGCCAAGCGCAAGCTCGACATCTTCATCTTCAACCTCCAGCAGTGCGAGGGGCGCACGTTCACGTCCCATGACGAGACGCTGCGCTTCTTGGAGGAGCAGGGCTTCCACGTCATCCCGGGGCGGCGCATCTGCACCACCTCCGAGGAGATATGCGAGGCCATCCGCGCCATCGGCGACCAGCGGCCTGACCTGCCCTTCGACATCGACGGCGTGGTCGTCAAGGTCGATGCGCTCGACAGCCGCGACGCCATGGGCACCACGTCCAAGACGCCGAAATGGGCGGTCGCCTACAAGTTCCCGCCGGAGGAGAAGGAGACCACCCTCCGCAGCATCGAGGTCAATGTCGGCCGCACCGGCGCACTGACGCCCGTGGCCGTATTCGATACGATCGGACTTGCCGGGACGAGCGTGTCCCGCGCCGTCCTCCACAACCAGGACTTCATCACCGAGCGCGACATCCGCATCGGCGACACGATCGTCGTCCGCAAGGCCGGGGACATCATCCCCGAGGTGCTGCGGAGCACGGCCCACCTGCCGGACTCGGTGCCGTACCGACTGCCTGACCGCTGTCCCGTCTGCGGGACGGCCGCCGTGCGTGACGAGGACGAGGCCGTGCTGCGCTGCCCGAACATCTCCTGTCCGGCACAGCTCCACAAGCAGCTCGTCCACTTCGCCTCGCGTGACGCCATGAACATCGACGGCCTCGGTCCCGCGATCGTGACTGCCCTTCTCGATGCCGGGCTCGTCCACGATGCGGCAGATCTCTATGCTGTCACGCCGGACCAGCTCCTCACGCTCGAGGGCTTCAAGGAGCGCTCCGCCGAGAAGCTGACCGCCGCCATCGCCAAGACCAAGTCCGCACCGCTCGACCGCGTCATCTTCGCGCTGGGCATCCGCGGCATCGGCCAGAAGGCAGCGACCCTGCTCTGCGACCGTTTCGGTACGCTCGAGGCCATCGAGGCAGCGAGCCCGGAGGAGATCGCGCAGATCGAGGGCTTCGGCGAGATCATGGCCGAGAGCGTCTATGCCGGCCTGCGCAGCGATTCGGTGCGCGTCCTGCTCGAGCGGCTACGTGCCGCCGGGCTCACCATGCCCTATGAGAAGCGCGAGGCCGCCACGGACACGGCGTTCAGCGGCAAGACGGTCGTCCTGACCGGCACGCTCGGCATGAAGCGCAGCGAGGCCAAGGCACTGCTCGAGGCTGCAGGCGCGAAGGTCTCCGGCTCCGTCTCCAAGAAGACCGACTATGTGGTCGCAGGGGAGGACGCCGGCGGCAAGCTGACGAAGGCGCAGGAGCTCGGGATCACCGTCCTCTCCGAGGCGGAGATGACCGCGATGCTCGGGAAGACCGCGTCGGACACATGACAAAAACAGGGAGACGCATCGTCTCCCTGCCTGAGTCATAGCACTGTATGCGGGAAATACCGCTGCACGAAGGACGGCATCGGCCCTGTGACGGTCTTCCGTGAGAGCGCCGCGACCGCAGGATCGGCGAGCGTCCCGAACGTGAGCCGCCAGGCGCAGAGGCACTGGTTCTCCTCGCCCGCGGCATCGGCCATGCCGTACTTCGGATCGCCGAGGAGCGGGGCGCCGAGATGCTGGAGATGGGCACGGATCTGGTGCGTGCGCCCCGTGTGGAGCGTCACGAGCACGAGCTGCCGGCCGCCCTCCTCCGCGAGGACCTCCGCCTCGGTGCGGATGCACTTCCAGCTCCCGTCCGGGCAGTCGTCGCGGACGGTGACATGGGTGCCGTCCTTGCGGAGCCAGGCGGTGTAGATGCCGCTCCGGCGTGGGAGCGGCGCGGCCGTGACAGCGAGATACTGCTTGTTCACCCGCCGCTCGCGGATCGCCTCGTTCATGGCACGCAGGGCCGCTGCCGTCTGTGCGGCGATGACGAGGCCCTCGGTATTGCGGTCGATGCGGTTGCAGAGGGCAGGCGCGAAGGTCTGCTCGGCGGCCGGGTCGTAGACGCCCTTGCGCCAGAGATACTTCTGCACCTCGTCGAGGAGCGAGATCTCGCCGGGCGTGTCCGTGTGGCAGAACTGCCCCGTGGGCTTGCAGACGATGAGGATGCCCGTGTCCTCGTAGACGATCTGCGGCGCCCCGTCTGCGGCCATGAAGCGGCCGGTCGGGCGGGACGTGAAGAACTCGTCACGGGCAAAGATGCTGATGCTGTCGCCCTCGCGGAGCATCTCGCTGCCCTGGCAGCGCTTGCTGTTCAGGCGGACGTCCTTCGTGCGGATGAGCTTGTAGAGCATCCCCTTGGGACAGGCGGGCATCAGCTTCATCAGGAATTTGTCCAGTCGCTGACCGGCATCGTTCGCAGCGACGGTGATCGTTTTTCTCATGTGACGTTCTCCTTTCTGGAGAGCAGGGAAGGGCGGTCGGATGTGATATGAACTATTATACCACATTTTTTGAAAAATGGAAAGCCTCTTTTTGAGACGACAAGGATGACATCCTTTGGGAGCATCTCGATCACAGCTCAGATATGGCGGAAAGGACATTACGATGGCAAAGGGGACGAAACAGGAGAACGCGGATCCCGCAGAGAAGGCATCCTCCAAGAAGAAAAAGGCACCCAAGCCCGATCTGCAAAAGGCGGCTGCTACGCCCAGCCAGCTCCACGCCGGCCACCGCAAGCGGATGCGCGCACGCTTCGAGCAGAGCGGATTCAGCTCGTTCTCGGAGCATGAGGTGCTGGAGTATCTGCTCTTTTACGGGATCCCACGGGTGGATACGAACGCGCTGGCACACAGGCTGATCCTGGCGTTCGGCTCGCTCGAGAACGTGCTCGATGCGGACGAGATCGACCTGCTCGCGATCGACGGCGTCGGGCGGTCTGCGGTGAACGCCATCCGGATGTACAAGGAGATCGGCGCCGCGGTCATGCGCTTTTCCCGCAAGACCCAGTGTCTGCGTACCTATGAGGCGCGGCGGGAATACTTCTATCGTCTGCTCTCGGGCGAGAACGATGAGGTCTTCTACCTGACCTGTCTCGATGACCAGCTCAACGTCATCAACACCGTTCGCGTCGCCGACGGTGCGCCGAACCACGTCGAGCTCCAGAAGGACAAGATCGTCCGTTTGGCGCTCCGGCATCACAGCTCCTTCGTCATGATCGCGCACTGTCATCCGCGCGGTATCGCGAGCGCCTCGGACCAGGACGTCCATGCGAGCTTTGGACTCGCACGGTCGCTCGGCGGGGTGGGGATCAAGATGGCCGATCACATCATCGTGTCCAAGAACAAGGCGGTCTCCATGATGGAGACGGGAGAACTATCGCCCATCCACTGCTGAATGTGAGCCTGCAAGAAGGAGGGAATCATGGACGGCTTCAAGCTCCACGCGCCCTATGCCCCCGCCGGCGACCAGCCGAAGGCGATCCGCGCACTGACGGAGGGATTCCAGAACGGCCGCGACATCCAGACGCTCCTCGGCGTCACCGGCTCCGGCAAGACCTACACGATGGCGAACGTCATCGCGAATCTGAACAAGCCGACTCTCGTGCTCGCGCACAACAAGATCCTCGCGGCACAGCTCTGCTCGGAGTTTAAGGCGTTCTTCCCGGAGAACGCGGTGGAATACTTCGTCAGCTACTACGACTACTACCAGCCGGAGGCCTACATCCCCTCCACCGACAGCTACATCGAGAAGGACTCCTCCATCAATGACGAGATCGACAAGCTCCGCCATTCCGCCACCACTGCGCTCGCGGAGCGGCGGGACGTCATCATCGTGGCGTCCGTGTCGTGCATCTACTCCCTCGGCTCGCCGGAGGAGTACCGCAATATGACCGTCTCGATCCGCCTGGGCATGGAGAAGCCCATCCCGGAGCTGGCGCGGGAGCTGGTCGGCATCCAGTACGAACGCAACGACATCGACTTTTCGCGTAACAAGTTCCGCATCCGAGGCGATGTCCTGGAGATCTTCCCGGCCAATTCCACCGACACGGCCATCCGTGTGGAATTCTTCGGTGACGAGGTCGACCGCATCTGCGAGGTCGATGCCCTGACCGGCAAGATCCGCGCCACCCTCCAGCACGCCGCCATCTTCCCGGCGTCCCACTATGTCGTGGGCGACGCCAAGATCGAGGCAGCCATCAAGGACCTCGAGGCCGAGATGGAGGAGCGCGTGGCCTATTTCACGGAGCAGCACAAGCTCATCGAGGCCCAGCGCATTGCCCAGCGCACGCGCTACGACATCGAGATGCTGCGTGAGATCGGCTTTTGTCCCGGCATCGAGAACTATTCCCGCGTGCTCGCAAGGCGGCCAGCGGGGAGCGTGCCGTATACGCTGCTCGACCATTTCCCGGAGGACTTCCTCCTCATCGTGGACGAGAGCCATGTGACCCTCCCGCAGGTGCGCGCCATGAGCGCGGGCGACCGCGGCCGCAAGAGCACGCTCGTCGAGTACGGATTCCGTCTGCCGAGCGCCTTCGACAACCGGCCGCTCGTCTTTTCGGAATTCGAGAGCCACATCCGGCAGGCATTGTTCGTCAGTGCCACGCCGGGCGATTATGAGAAAGAACACTCGTCCGCCATCGTCGAGCAGGTCATCCGACCGACCGGCCTCGTCGACCCGGAGATCAGCGTCCGTCCCATCGACGGCCAGATGGACGACCTCCTCTCGGAGATCCATCTGCGCGAGGAGAAGCACGAGCGCGTCCTCGTCACGACCCTGACCAAGCGCATGGCCGAGGACCTGACCAAGTACCTCGAGGACATGGGCGTCAAGGTCCGCTATCTCCACCACGACATCGACACCATCGAGCGCATGGAGATCATCCGTGACCTGCGCCTGGGCGAATTCGACGTGCTCGTCGGCATCAACCTGCTGCGCGAGGGCCTCGACATCCCGGAGGTCTCGCTCGTGGCGATCCTCGATGCGGACAAGGAGGGCTTCCTCCGCAGCGAGACGTCCATGGTGCAGACCATCGGCCGTGCGGCGCGCAATGCGCACGGCATGGTCATCATGTACGCCGACAACGTCACAGGCTCCATGGAGCGCGCCATCCGTGAGACGGAGCGCCGCCGGAGCATCCAGATGGCATATAATGAGGAACACGGCATCGTCCCCAAGACGATCATCAAGGACGTCCACGAGGTCATCGAGATCTCGAAGAAGGAGGACGTCGAGGCCAAGACCTCGCAGAAGAAGATGAGCAAGAAGGACCGCGAGGAGCTGATCGCGTCGCTCACCAAGCAGATGAAGGAGGCCGCCAAGATGCTCGAGTTCGAGCACGCCGCCTTCCTGCGTGACGAGATCCGCAAGCTCCAGGGACAGTGATCCGCGGTCTCACAGAAGGAGACAGAGATGGCAAACGAGAACAAGGAGACGAAAAAGGCAGCCCCCAAGGCGCCGCTCGCGGATAGGATCATGGAGATCGTGCTGTTCGCGGGACTTGTGCTGCTGATCGCGCTGGTCGTCTGCGTGGCCGTGATGCGGCGGGGCGCGTATGAGCGCCTGATCTTCCTGAACACGCAGGCACAGGTGGTCTATGTCAATGCCGAGGACTACCGCCACAACGTCGGCCCGCTCGACACCACGAGCGGCCGCCTGTCGCCCGGCGCGGACGGCCTCGACGGCTATCTGAGCCAGAACATGAAGAACGCCGGCGAGTCCTGGTATGCGGTCGTCTGCGACCAGGAGGGGAACGTGCTCTACACGCTCTATGCCGCCGCCCCGATCGCGGAGCAGTACCTGACCGACCCGCCGGAGACGGGCGAGGAGAGCGCCGCGATGCTCCGCCGCCTCCAGGATCCCTTCCAGAGCCGCACGGCCGTCGGGATCTATTATCCCAAGGGCTGATGCGTTAGACCTTCTGCCAAGCGCCGCGTCCGCTGGGACGCAAAGATAAGGATGTACTGACCATGCAAAGAAACGAGATCGTCATCAGGGGCGCACGCGCGCACAACCTGAAAAACATCGACCTGACCATCCCGCGCGACAAGCTGGTGGTGATGACGGGGCTCTCCGGCTCCGGCAAGTCCTCGCTGGCTTTCGACACGATCTATGCGGACGGGCAGCGGCGCTATGTCGAGAGCCTGTCGTCGTATGCGCGGATGTTCCTGGGGCAGATGGAGAAGCCCGATGTGGACAGCATCGAGGGCCTGTCGCCCGCCATCTCCATCGACCAGAAGACCACCTCCAAGAATCCCCGCTCCACCGTGGGCACGGTGACGGAGATCTATGACTACCTCCGTCTGCTCTATGCCCGCATCGGCATCCCGCACTGCCCCGTCTGCGGCCGCGAGATCAGCCAGCAGACCGTCGACGAGATCGTCGACCAGCTCATGGCGCTCCCCGAGGGGACGCGCTTCCAGCTCCTCGCGCCCATCGTGCGCGGCAAGAAGGGACAGTATGTCAAGGAGCTCGACCGCATGCGCCGCTCCGGCTTCACCCGCGTGCGCATCGACGGCATCCAGTACGACCTCTCCGAGGACATCTCCCTCGATAAGAACATCAAGCACACCATCGAGGTCATCGTCGACCGACTCATCATCAAGCCGGGCATCGAGATCCGCCTCGCCGACTCCCTCGAGACGACTGCCGCCCTCACCGGCGGCATCATCCATGCGGACATCATCGGCGGCGAGATGCTGAGCTTTTCCCAGAACTACGCCTGTCCCGAGCACAACATCAGCATGGAGGAGCTGACCCCGCGCCTCTTCTCGTTCAACAATCCCTACGGTGCGTGCGAGAAGTGTACGGGCCTGGGCATCTTCCAGCGAATCGACCCGGATCTGGTCATCCCGAACCCGAGCCTCAGCATCGCGGGCGGCGCGATCCATGCCTCCGGGTGGAACAACCTCGAGGACGGCTCCATCGCCATGATGTACTACCGCGCCATCGCGGAGAAATACGGTGTCTCGCTGGATACGCCCGTCTGCGACCTGCCGCCGGAGGTGCTGAAGGTCTTCCTCTACGGCACGAACGGCGAGAAGCTGCTCCTCCACCGCGGCCGCGACCTTGGCGGCGGCGCCTACTATGCCGCCTTCGAGGGCGTCATCCCCAACCTGGAGCGCCGCTACCAGGAGACGAACAGCGTCTATGCCCGCAATGACCTCGAGGAGCTGATGGGCGAGGTCGTCTGCGAGGCGTGCCATGGCGCGCGTCTGCGGCCGGAGGTGCTGTCCGTCACCGTCGGCGGCCTGAACATCTTTGAATTGACGGAGCTCTCGGTCGACCGCGCACTGGACTTTTTCCAGAAGCTCACGCTCTCCGAGCACGAGCGCTTCATCGGTGAGCGGATCATCAAGGAGATCTGCGACCGCCTCGGCTTTTTGTCGAGCGTGGGACTGCGCTACCTGACCCTCTCGCGCAGCGCCGGGACGCTCTCCGGCGGTGAGAGCCAGCGCATCCGTCTGGCCACGCAGATCGGCTCGTCGCTGGTCGGGGTGCTCTACATCCTCGATGAGCCGAGCATCGGTCTCCACCAGCGCGACAACGACATGCTCATCGACACGATGAAGCACCTGCGCGACCTCGGCAATACGCTGATCGTGGTCGAGCACGACGACGACACCATGCTCGCTGCCGACCACATCGTCGACATCGGCCCCGGTGCGGGCGTCCACGGCGGCGAGGTCATCTATTCAGGCCCGCCGAAGGGACTGCTGGAATGTGAGGCGTCCGTCACGGGACAGTACCTCTCCGGGCGCCTGACCATCCCGATCCCCGAGACGCGCCGGCAGGGGAACGGCCTATCCCTCACCGTCCGCGGGGCAAAGGAGCACAATCTCCGGGACCTCGACGTCACGATCCCGCTCGGGGAGCTGGTCTGTGTCACAGGCGTGTCCGGGTCGGGCAAGTCGTCCCTCGTCAACGAGATCCTGTACAAGCACCTCGCCGGACAGCTCAACCGCGCCAAGATCCGCGGCGGCGCCTGCAAGGGCATCGACGGCATCGAGAATCTGGACAAGGTCATCTGCATCGACCAGTCGCCGATCGGACGCACCCCGCGCTCGAACCCCGCGACGTATACGGGCGTCTTCACGGACATCCGCTCCCTCTTCGCCCAGACGAACGACGCCAAGAGCCGCGGCTACGGGCCTGCGCGCTTCTCCTTCAACGTCAAGGGCGGCCGCTGCGAGGCCTGCGAGGGCGACGGCATCCTGAAGATCGAGATGCACTTCCTCCCGGACGTCTATGTCCCCTGCGAGGTCTGCAAGGGGCGGCGCTACAACCGCGAGACCCTGGACGTCCATTATAAGGGCAAGTCCATCTATGACGTCCTGGAGATGACGGTGGACGAGGGGGTGCTGTTCTTCGAGCACATCCCGAAGATCGCCCGCAAGCTCAAGACCCTCCAGGAGGTCGGACTCGGCTATATCAAGATCGGCCAGCCGGCCACGACGCTCTCCGGCGGCGAGGCGCAGCGCGTGAAGCTCTCCACGGAGCTCTCCCGCCGCGCCACGGGCAAGACCGTCTACATCCTCGATGAGCCGACCACCGGCCTGCACACGGCCGATGTCCACCGTCTGATCGAGGTGCTCCAGCGGCTCGTGGATGCGGGAAATAGCGTCATCGTGATCGAGCATAATATGCATGTCATCAAGGTCGCCGACCACATCATCGACCTCGGCCCCGAGGGCGGCGACGGCGGCGGGCGGATCGTGGCGCAGGGCACCCCCGAGGAGGTCGCCGCCACCCCCGGCTCCTACACCGGACAGTACCTCGCCCCCTATCTGAAATGACCCCATCCTGACGAAAGGAGCGTACTGCGTTGCGACGGACCATCCGGAAGCTCATCCGTATCCTGCTGAATCGAAACACGCTGTTCATCCTGATGCTGCTGCTCCAGGTGACGGTCCTCGTTTTGACGGTGCTGTTCCTGAGCCAGCACTACCTGCCGATCTATCTGCTGCTGATGGCCCTCGACCTCGTGCTCGTGGTCTATATCTCGAACACGTCCGAGGATCCGTCCATGAAGCTGCCGTGGTTCATCTCGATGCTGGTCTTCCCGCTCTTCACGGGGCTTGCGTACCTGATGGTCAAGACGGACGCCGGGCACCGCCACCTCAAGCAGCGCTGCGCCGAAAAGGCAGAGAAGTCGCGGCAATACCTCCCCCAGAGCCCCTATGTCATGGAGCAGCTCCGCAGCCGCTCCACCCGTGAGGCCAACCTCGCGGCCTACCTCCGGGACTATGGCGCCTATCCCGTCTATGCCAACGAGGAGAGCGTCTACTACCCGGACGGCGCGCTCATGTTCGAGGCCATGAAGCAGGAGATCGCCCGCGCCAAGCGGTACATCTTCCTCGAGTTCTTCATCATCTCGGCAGGGGAGATGTGGGAGGCGCTGCACGAGCTCCTGCGTCAGAAAGCCGCAGAGGGCGTGGAGGTGCGTCTCATGTACGATGGCTTCGGGACGCAGTTCCTCATGCCGCGGCGCTACTTCGCCGGCCTCGCCGATGAGGGGATCCGCTGCCGCGTGTTCAACAGCTTCAAGCCGCTGCTCACGTCCTCCCAGAACAACCGCGACCACCGCAAGATCCTCGTCATCGACGGCGAGGTCGCCTTCACGGGCGGCATCAACATCGCCGATGAGTATACCAACAGCAAGCGCCGATTCGGCCATTGGAAGGACGGCGGCATGCTGTGCCGCGGGGCGGCTGCGTGGAGCTTCACGGTGATGTTCCTCCAGCTCTGGGACCTCGAGGACAACGAGGCGGACGTCACGGCGCTCCGTCCCCCGGAGACAGTGCCCGTCCGCACTGACGGCTTCATCCAACCCTACAGCGACTCGCCGACCGATAATGAGAACGTCGGTGAGCTCGTCTACCTCGACATCATCAACAATGCCGAGCATTATGTCTATATCATGACCCCCTACCTGATGCTGGACCATGAGCTGGTCACGGCGCTGGGGCTCGCGGCGAAGAAGGGCGTGGACGTGCGGATCATGACCCCGCACATCCCCGACAAGTGGTACGCCTACTGCACCGCCTGGAGCTACTATCGCGACCTCCTCGAGCAGCATGTCAGGATCTTTGAATACGAGCCGGGCTTCGTCCACGCCAAGAACATGTGCGCAGATGACCGCATCGGCGTCGTCGGCACGATCAATATGGACTACCGCAGCCTCTACCTCCATTTCGAGTGCGCCGCGGTGGCCTACGGTGCGGAGATGGTCCGCGACATCCGGCGGGACTTCACGCAGTCGCTCGAGCGCTGCATCGAGATCCGTCTGGAGGACTGCGCCAAGCGGCCGCTCTTCCAGCGCGCCGCCGGGTGGATCCTGCGCATCTTCGCGCCGCTGCTGTGAGCCATCTGTCTCCCGCAAGGGAGCTGTGGATATGTCAAAAACGGCGTCCCTTGGACGTCCGATGAACAAAAGGAGAATACCGTTATGAGTGAATGTACACATGATTGCAGCACCTGCGGCAGCAGCTGTGCCGACCGCACGGCGCCGCAGAGCCTGCTCGAGAAGCCGAACGCACTGAGCAAGATCGGCAAGGTCATCGCCGTCGTCAGCGGCAAGGGCGGCGTCGGCAAGTCGCTGGTATCGTCGATGCTGGCGGTGGGGATGCAGCGTGCGGAGAAGCACGCCGCCATCCTCGATGCGGACGTGACCGGCCCCTCCATCCCGAAGGCCTTCGGCATCAAGGAGAAGGTGCTCGGCAATGAGCTGGGCATGCTCCCCGCACGCTCGAAGTTCGGCACGGACATCATGTCCGTGAACCTGATGCTCGAGAACGAGACGGATCCTGTCGTATGGCGCGGCCCCGTCATCGCGGGCGTGGTCAAGCAGTTCTGGACGGACGTCATCTGGGACCAGGTGGACTACATGTTCGTGGACATGCCCCCCGGGACCGGCGATGTGCCGCTGACCGTGTTCCAGAGCATCCCGGTGGATGGCATCATCATCGTGACCTCGCCGCAGGAGCTGGTGTCCATGATCGTGCAGAAGGCCGTGAACATGGCTAAGATGATGGACATCCCGGTGCTCGGCATCGTGGAGAACATGAGCTACGCCGTATGTCCCGACTGCGGCAAGAAGATCATGATCTACGGCGAGAGCCACACCGCCGAGATCGCCAAGGAATACGGCATCCCGCTCCTCGCACAGATCCCGTTCGACCCTGCCCTCGCACGCTGCGTGGACCAGGGCGTGATCGAGCTGCATGAGTCTGACGCGATGGACTGCGCCGTCGCGACCCTCCTCGGCGAAAAGTGACCCCCTGCGCCCTCCGGCTATGGCCGGAGGGCGCTAGCTTTCGCGGCATCCGTGTATTTTTGTGAAGATCTGACAGATCGGCGGTTGAAAAAGAAATGGCGATATATCGCGAGAAATCGTCGATGTCACGAATTTTTCGCATCCTCGCGAAAAAAAGATCACAAAAACCCCTTGCGATCTTCGTTGGAATGTGGTATTATAAAATAGTATTGGTATGGACGTCAGGAGGTTTTGATATGCGTTTGATCACAGTCATAGTTCCATGCTACAATGAAGAAGATGTGCTCCCCATGTTCTATGAGGAGATCCAAAAGGTCATGGCCCAGATGCAGGAGGAGCATCACGAGCTGGAGTTCGAGCTTTTGTTCATCGACGACGGCTCCCGTGACAAGACCCTGCACATCCTGCGGGAGATGGCGCTCCACGACCAGCGTGTGCGCTATATCTCGTTCTCGCGGAACTTCGGTAAGGAGGCGGGCATGTATGCCGGTCTCGAGAACGCCCGCGGCGACTATGTGGTCGTGATGGATGCTGACCTGCAGCACCCGCCGGCCTTCCTGCCCAAGATGTACAACTACGTCAAGGACGGCAAGTACGACTGCGCCACTACCCGCCGCGTGAGCCGCGAGGGCGAGTCCAAGATCCGCTCGGCGTTCGCACGGCTGTTCTACAAGATCATGAACAAGATCTCGCAGACCGAGATCGTGGACGGCGCGCAGGATTTCCGCTTCATGAGCCGTCAGATGGTCGACGCCATCCTCCAGATGCCGGAGTACAACCGTTTCTCCAAGGGCATCTTCAGCTGGGTCGGCTTCCGCACGAAGTACATCGAATATGAGAACGTCGAGCGTCCCGCCGGCACGTCCTCGTGGTCGTTCTGGGGCCTGTTCCGCTATTCGCTCGAGGGCATCTTCGCCTTCTCGACCGCCCCGCTGGCCGTCGCCGCCATCCTCGGCGCGCTGACCATCTTCATCGCGCTCGTGCTGATCGTGGTGCTGATCGTGAAGGCATGCCTGGTGACCGATGCGGACCTGCGGTTCCTCACGGCGCTCACGATCTTCTGCCTGCTCAGCGGCCTTCAGCTCTTCTGCACGGGCATCCTCGGGCAGTACCTCTCGCGGACCTACCTCGAGAGCAAGCAGCGCCCCATCTATCTGATGCGTGAGAACGAGGAGATCTACCGCGCCCGTGTCGCGGAGCGTGAACGCAAGTGAGCAGCCGCGCCAAGCTCCTTGTCTCGGTGCTGTTCATCGCCGTCATCCTGCTGTGTATCGGCCTGACGCGGTTCTATTTCGACGTCACGAAGAACACCGGCGAGAACGGGCAGAGCGATAAGATCGCCGACATCGTCCGTGACTACGGCGATAAGCGCGTGTTCCGCAGCACCACCGGGTATTGCGGCGTCATCAATGATGCCGGCGCTGTCCTGATCGAACCGGAGTGGATGGAGGTGCTCGACGTGACCGACAGCATGGTCGTCGTCTCGCGCCGGATGCACGAGGACGTGCTGATCGGCGGCATCGACTATGAGGAGAACGTCCAGCTCCCGTTCGTGTTCCGCACGATGGAGAGTCTGGGCGGGCGATATTTTGCCGGCACCGTCGACGAGGACGAGACCATCCTCATCTACGACAGCGCCTTCCGGCTCGCGTTCCCGCGCAGCTATGAGGCGGTCGCGCTCGAGGGAGACCTGCTCTCCCTGACGGCGGACGGCCGGTGCTTCTCCTACGACATCAGCGGCGACGTACCGCGGCTCCAGCGCGCGGACATGCTGTGCAGCGTCTGCGGATGCCCGCTGGCATGGCGCGTGTCCAACCAGACGATCCTGCGCGATGTCAGCGAGGATGACCTCGTGCGCATCGACCGCAGCGTCACCGCCTACATGGACATGCTCCAGCAGAGCGAGTTCGATGCGCTCCCGGACATCTCCGGCAGCGACTACATCGGCGCCCTCACGAAGCCCGGCAGCTTCACGGACATGCAGTTCGACAGCGTCGGCGGCTTCTCCTTCTCGCCTGCCCCCGGTGCGGGCGAATATGACCTGCAATTCACGGCCGCCTACCACCTCACCACCGAGGAACAGGAGGCCGACACCGCCCCGGCCGTACAGGTGCAGCTCCATTTCCGCCGCAATGCGGAGATGAAGATGATCCTGACCGCGGCGAACCTCAACTTCCAGGGCACCGGCTTAGGGACCCAGAAGGAGACCGAGGCAGAGGCATGATCCCGTCCGTATGGACGGTGCATAGACCGCAGCGGAGCCGCACCGTGCAGGCTGCTGCGGGCATACACGCACGGAGAAACGAGGTATTCACACAATGGCAAAGAAAGTGGCAGTCATCATGGGCAGCGACAGCGACTTCCCGGTCGTGAAGGGCGCGGTCGAGGTCCTCAAGAGCCTGAACATCCCCTTTGAGGCACATGTCATGTCGGCACACCGCACCCCGGACGCGGCAGCCGAGTTTTCCAAGCACGCAGCCGAGAACGGCTTCGGTGCGATCATCGCGGCCGCCGGTAAGGCAGCGCATCTGGGCGGTGTCCTGGCGGCGCACACCATCCTGCCGGTCATCGGCATCCCGATCAAGTCCTCTGCGCTCGACGGTCTCGACGCGCTGCTCTCTACCGTCCAGATGCCGCCCGGCATCCCGGTGGCAACTGTAGGCATCGACGCCGCAGCGAACGCCGCCATCCTGGCAGCGCAGATGCTCGCGCTGAGCGACCCTGCCCTCGCGCAGGCGCTGCAGAGCATGAAGGACGACATGGCACAGAGCGTCGCCAAGAAGGACGCAGCCATGCAGGAAAAGGTAAGCTCCCTCTGAGCCGCCAAGGCGTAGAGGGTGGATACATCCGGGAGACGCCGCGCGGCTCCCACAAGCATTATTGGAGGTAATGGTAATGGCAAACGTAGTCAAGGGCGAACAGTTGTATGAGGGCAAGGCCAAGAAGGTCTTTGCCACCAATGATCCGAATCTGGTCATCGTGGATTACAAGGACGATGCCACCGCGTTCAACGGCGAGAAGAAGGGCACCATCGCGGGCAAGGGCGTCATCAACAACCGCATGACGAACTACATGTTCAAGCTGCTCGAGCAGGAGGGCGTACCGACCCATCTGGTCGAGGAGATCTCTGACCGTGAGACGATCGTGAAGAAGGTCTCCATCGTGCCGCTCGAGGTCATCATCCGCAACGTGGCCGCCGGCAGCTTTTCCAAGCGCATGGGCGTCGAGGAGGGCAAGAAGCTCCTGACCCCCATCCTGGAGTTCAGCTATAAGAACGATGACCTGGGCGATCCGTTCATCAATGACTACTATGCCCTGGCGCTCGGCCTCGCCACCCGTGAGGAGCTCGACACCATCGCCAAGTATGCCTTCAAGGTGAATGAGTTCATGGTCGGCTTCTTCAAGAAGATGAACATCGACCTCATCGATTTCAAGATCGAGTTCGGCCGCACCCCGGACGGCACCATCATCCTGGCCGACGAGATCTCGCCGGACACCTGCCGCTTCTGGGACAGCACCACCCACGAGAAGCTGGACAAGGACCGCTTCCGCCGCGACATGGGCGGTGTCGAGGAGGCCTACCAGGAGATCATGAAGCGTCTGATGGGGGAGTAAGATGGGCGGATTTTTCGGAGCAGTGTCCGAAAATGACTGCGTGACCGATGTCTTTTTCGGAACGGATTACCATTCCCACCTCGGCACCCGCCGCGGCGGCATGACGGCCTGGTGTAAGACCCACGGCTTCCAGCGTGCGATCCACAGCATCGAAAATTCACCCTTCCGCACGAAATTCGAGAGCGATGTGGCTGCGATGCACGGCAATTCCTGCATCGGCTGCATCAGTGACACCGACCCCCAGCCCATCCTGATGCGCTCGAAGCTCGGCGTCTATGCCGTTTGCAGCGTGGGCATCATCCGCAATGCGGAGGCGCTCGTCGAGGAGCTCCTCGAGAAGGGCTGCGCGAGCTTCGAGTCCATGAGCAGCGGGAGCATCAACTCCGGAGACCTCATCGGTGCGCTCATCTCGCAGTGCGGCTCGTTCACCGAGGGCATCCGCTATGCCCAGGAGAAGATCGAGGGCACCATGGACCTCATCGTGCTCACCGAGGAGGGCATCATCTGCGCCCGCGACAAGGACGGCAGACTGCCCATCATCATCGGCAAGCGCGACGACGGCTATTGCTGCTCGCTCGAGTCCTTCGCCTTCCAGAAGCTCGGGTATTACACCTACCGCGAGCTGCGTCCCGGCGAGATCGTCCGCCTGACGTCCAAGAGCTGCGAGACGCTCGCACCCGGGAACGACCGGCTGCATATCTGCTCGTTCCTGTGGACGTATTACGGCTACCCGAACGCCGTTTATGAGGGCGTCACCGTCGAGACCATGCGTACCCGCAACGGCGAGATCATGGCCGAGAACGACATGAAGGCCGGCCGTCTCCCGGACGTGGACTATGTCTGTGGTGTCCCGGACTCCGGCACGCCCCACGCCATCGGCTATGCCAACAAGAGCGGCATCCCGTTCGCACGGCCGTTCATCAAGTACACCCCCACCTGGCCCCGGAGCTTCATGCCCACGAGCCAGAAGCTGCGCAACCAGGTCGCCAAGATGAAGCTCATCCCCGTACACGAGCTGATCGAGGGCAAGCGCCTGCTCTTCGTGGACGACAGCATCGTCCGCGGCACGCAGATGCGCGAGACCGTCGAGTTCCTGTATGAGAACGGCGCCAAGGAGGTCCACATGCGCTCGGCATGTCCTCCGATCATGTACGGCTGCAAGTACCTGAACTTCTCCCGCAGCACCTCCGAGATGGAGCTGATCGCGCGTCAGGTCATCGACAAGTTCGAGGGCGCCGACGGCGTGAAGTATATCGAGGAATACAGCGATTCCGAGACCGAGCGCGGCAGACGTCTGCGCGACGAGATCTGCCGTCAGCTCAAGCTGACCAGTCTGGAGTTCCAGTCCCTGCCGGGCACGATCCGCGCGATCGGGCGGCCGGGCTGCGACCTCTGCACCTACTGCTGGAACGGCAAGGAATGACATCCGCCGCGTCCGCGCGGTACATGACCTGGGACGATCCCCCACGCCCTGCGCGGGGCGCCGTCCGGGGATCTCTAAAGAGGATATATCGACGACCAAGATAGGAGGTCAAGACCCATGAACAACAGTTTCTCTGACAGCTACAAGAAGGCCGGTGTCGATGTCACGGCCGGTTACGAGGCCGTGCGCCTCATGAAGGAGCACATCGCCAGGACGAACGTCCCCGGCGTGCTCAGCGGCATCGGCGGCTTCGGCGGCCTCTTCGAGCCGGACCTGACGGGCATCGAAAAGCCCGTATTCGTCTCCGGCACGGACGGTGTCGGGACCAAGCTCAAGCTGGCGTTCCTGATGGACAAGCACGATACCGTCGGCATCGACTGTGTCGCCATGTGTGTCAATGACATCATCTGCTGCGGCGCGAAGCCCCAGTTCTTCCTGGACTATATCGCCGTAGGCAAGAACTATCCCGAGAAGATCGCGACCATCGTCTCCGGCATCGCAGAGGGCTGTGTGCAGTCCGGCTGTGCGCTCGTCGGCGGCGAGACCGCGGAGATGCCGGGCTTCTATCCGGTCGACGAGTATGACCTGGCGGGCTTCGCCGTCGGCGTCGTGGACAAGAAGAAGATCGTGGACACGTCCTCCCAGAAGGCGGGCGACGTGCTGATCGCACTGAAGTCCTCCGGCGTCCATTCCAACGGCTTCTCGCTCGTCCGCAAGGTGTTCGCCATCAATGAGAAGAACCTGGCCGTCAAGTTCGACGAGCTCGGTGCGACCCTCGGCGAGACGCTGCTGACCCCCACTAAGATCTATGTCAAGCCCGTCCTCAAGCTGATGGAGCAGGTGACGGTCAAGTCCGTTTCCCACATCACTGGCGGCGGCTTCTATGAGAACATCCCGCGCTCCCTCCCGCAGGGCATCTCCGCCCACATCGCGAAGAAGGACGTGCAGGTGCTCCCGATCTTCGACCTCATCGCCCGCACCGGCCACATCCCGGAGCGTGACATGTTCAACACCTTCAATATGGGCGTCGGCATGATCGTTTCCGTGGCTGCGGAGGACGCTGACAAGGCCGTCAACATCCTGAACGCCGCCGGCGAGACTGCCTATGTCCTCGGTGAGCTGGTGGCTTCTGAGGAGGGCGTCATCCTCGACTGACATGGGACCGCACATCCTGCGCCCACGCGACCTGACCCGTGGTGAGGTCATCGTGCTGGGCGCGGCAGCGGCGGTGAGCGTCGTGCTGTTTTTGCTGCATGTGCAGCAGTGGGCGTTCCTGACGATGCTCGGAGCGCTGACGCTGATCCCGGTCACACGTCTGATCTGCTATCTGCTCGCCATGCGCGACACCTGCACCGCTGATGCGCTGGTCGTGGACTTCGACACCGACTACTACCGTGTCCACAGGCACTTTTATGGGGAGTACAACGACTATCTCTTGTATCGGCCGACCGTGACGTTCGACACGCAGGGCGGGGAGATGCGTGCGGTCTATCCGACCTTTTCGGACGCCCAGCGATTCGAGGTCGGCATGACCTACCAGATCCGCTATTCTGTGAGCGATCCGCGCGTCTTCTGCTTTGTGTCCTGTCCGCATGACCTGGTCGTGAGCTATGTGCTGACGGCAGTGACATGGGGGGCCCCGATGGCGTTCATACTCTATCTGCATAGCCTGTGAGAGGGGCGGCATGTGGTCCGATCAAACCGACAGAAAGGGAAAATAGCTATGAAAAACATCGTAGTCCTCGTCTCCGGCGGCGGCACGAACCTCCAGGCGCTGATCGACGCGCAGCAGCGCGGTGAGATCCACGGCGGCGAGATCTCCTGCGTGATCTCCTCCAAGGAGGGCGCCTTTGCACTGGAGCGCGCGAAAAAGGCCGGCATCCGTACCCGCGTGCTGGCGCGCAAGAACTTCCCGGATAACCTGACCTACAGCGATGCGCTGCTCACCTTCCTGCGGGAGGAGAGCGCCGACCTCATCGTGCTCGCCGGGTTCATGGTGATCCTGGACGAGATGCTGATCCATGCCTATGAGAACTGCATCCTCAATGTACATCCCTCGCTGATCCCGTCCTTCTGTGGTGACGGCTTTTACGGACTGCATGTCCATGAGGCCGCGCTCAAAAAGGGAGTCAAGGTGACGGGCGCGACCGTGCATCTCGTCAACGAGATCTGCGACGGCGGTCCCATCGTCCTCCAGAAGGCAGTCGCTGTCGAAGAGGGCGACACCCCTGAGACCCTCCAGAGGCGCGTCATGGAGCAGGCAGAATGGCACATCCTCCCGCAGGCCGTGGACCTCTTCTGCCAGGAGCGGCTCGACATCCGGGACGGCGTCGTACATATCATCGATCAAATGGACTGATGCTGCTTCCCGCCAGGCGGGATGCGGCACCGTCCGCTTTCATAAGGAGGCATCTTTGCTATGAAAACATTGGACATCTATGAGGAGCTGCGCACCAATCCCTATCCGGGACGCGGCATCATCCTTGGCAAGTCGGCCGACGGCAAGTCTGCCGTGACGGCCTACTTCATCATGGGACGCAGCGTGAACTCCCGCAACCGCGTGTTCACCGAGACGGCCGACGGCATCCGCACGGAGGCGGCTGACCCGTCCAAGCTCTCCGATCCGCACCTCATCATCTATGCGCCGGTGCGCGTCCTGGGCAACAAGACCATCGTCACCAACGGCGATCAGACCGATACCATCTATGAGATGATGGACAAGCAGCTCACCTTCGAGCAGTCCCTGCGCGGCCGCGAGTATGAGGACGATGCCCCCAACTACACGCCTCGCATCTCCGGCATCATGCATGTGGAGGACGGCAAGTATAATTACGCCCTCTCCATCCTGAAGTCCGCCGACGGCGACCCGGCGAGCGTAGAGCGCTTCACCTATGCCTACAGCTCCCCGATCGCAGGCTTTGGCCATTTCATCCACACCTACATCGGTGACGGCAGCCCGCTCCCGTCCTTCGAGGGCGAGCCGAAGAAGATCACCATCCCGGACGATATGGACGCCTTCGCTGAGGGCCTCTGGGACGCGCTGAACGCGGACAACAAGGTCTCCCTCTTCGTCCGCTACATCGACATCGCCACCGGCGAGGCCAAGTCCCGCATCATCAACAAGTACGAGAAGGCGTGAAGCTCACACCTTGCACAATGCTAGGAGGTATTTCCCATGGCAAATGAAATGCAGTTGAAGTACGGTTGCAACCCGAATCAGAAGCCGTCCCGCGTGTTCATGGCAGACGGCACCGAGCTGCCGATCACGGTGCTGAACGGCAAGCCCGGCTTCATCAATCTGCTCGATGCCCTCAACGGCTGGCAGCTCGTCCGCGAGCTGAAGAAGGCCACCGGCGTCTGTGCAGCGACCTCGTTCAAGCATGTGTCCCCGGCAGGCGCGGCGATCGGCCGTCCGCTGTCCGACACGCTCAAGAAGATCTACTGGGTCGACGACCTCGGCGAGCTGACCCCGCTGGCCTCGGCCTATGCAAGAGCGCGCGGCGCGGACCGTATGTCGTCCTACGGTGACTTCATCGCGCTGTCCGACACGGTCGATGTCTGCACCGCGAAGATGATCCAGCGCGAGGTGTCCGACGGCGTCATCGCCCCCGGCTATGAGCCCGAGGCGCTCGAGATCCTGAAGTCCAAGCGCAAGGGCACCTATTGCATCCTCCAGATGGACGAGAGCTACACGCCCGACCCCATCGAGCGCAAGCAGGTGTTCGGCGTGACCTTCGAGCAGGGCCGCAACGAGCTCGACATCAACAAGGAGCTCCTCGCGAACGTCGTGACCCAGAACAAGGACATCCCCGCCGACAAGCTCGACGACCTGATGATCTCGCTCATCACGCTGAAATACACGCAGTCCAACTCCGTCTGCTATGTCAAGGACGGCCAGGCGATCGGCATCGGCGCCGGCCAGCAGTCGCGCATCCACTGCACACGTCTGGCAGGGCAGAAGGCCGATAACTGGTGGCTCCGCCAGTCCCCGCAGGTGCTGGGCCTGGAGTTCGTGGACGACATCCGCCGCGCCGACCGTGACAACGCGATCGACGTCTACATCGGCGACGAGTACGAGGACGTGCTCCGCGAGGGCGAGTGGCAGCGCATCTTCAAGGTGAAGCCCGCTGTGTTCACCCGCGAGGAGAAGAAGGCTTGGCTCGCCAAGAACACGGACGTTTGCCTCGGCTCGGACGCGTTCTTCCCGTTCGGCGACAACATCGAGCGCGCCCGCAAGAGCGGCGTGGCCTACATCGCCGAGCCGGGCGGCTCCATCCGTGACGACAATGTCATCGAGACCTGCGACAAGTACGGCATCGCGATGGCCTTCACGGGCATCCGTCTGTTCCATCATTGATGAAAAAGCCGTCCTCCCCGGGCGGGGAGGGCGGTCTTACATAATATAGATAGGCACGATGAGACGTGCCAAGGGGGATCCTATGACAAAACCTACGGTAACAAGAACGATGGCAAAGACCGCGCTCATCTGTGCGGCGGTCTGCTTCGCCTTGCAGGTGGTCTGCGTCCTTGGTACGAAGCAGCTCGCGGTGCTGTTCATGGGCGGGACGAGCGTGGAGGACGTAGAGATCCCGATCGCGGTGACGCTCCTGCGGATCGTGACGGCAGCGGTGCGGACAGTGCCGTTCGCGCTGCTCGGGGCATGGAGCATGAAGCAGACCCAGATCACGGGATCGTCGGCCTCGATGACCGCCGTGCTGACCCCCATCGCCTTCGTGGTGACGGCAGCGGTCTGCGCGGGGCTCAGCGTGCTCACCACCCAGCTCACCGCGCACCTCATGAGCGCAAAGACCTATGCCGTGCTCGCGAGCACGAACGTGGTGATGAGCCTCACCGGCTATCTCGCCACGGCGGCGATGGTGCTGCTGTGCTGCGTGGGCGCGGTGGAGCTGTACGCGGTCAGTCATACACAGGATACGCCTAAGACAGGCGCATAAGGAGGAACGAGATGAAGATCTTAGTAGTCGGCGGCGGCGGCAGAGAGCACGCCATCATCATGAAGCTCGCGGAGAGCCCGCGCACCACGGAGCTGTACTGTGCGCCCGGGAACGGCGGTATCTCGCGCTATGCCAAGTGCTTTGACGTCAAGGCGACAGACATCGAGGGCATGGTCGCGCTCGCGAAGGAGCTGCGGCCGGATCTGGTCGTGGTCGCGCCGGACGATCCGCTCGTGCTCGGGATGGTCGACGCGATGCAGGCAGAGGGCTTCATGACCTTCGGCCCGAAGGCGAACGCCGCCATCATCGAGGGGAGCAAGGTGTTCTCCAAGGAGCTGATGAAGAAATACGGCATCCCGACCGGCGGCTATGAGGTGTTCACGGACAGCGACTCCGCCATCGCCTATATCAAGGCACAGAACACCTATCCGACCGTCATCAAGGCAGACGGCCTCGCGCTCGGCAAGGGCGTCATCCTCGCGCAGGATGAGGCCGAGGCAGTCGCGGCGGTCAAGGAGATGATCGACGAGCACAAGTTCGGCCAGTCCAGCGCGCGCATCGTCATCGAGGAGTTCCTGACCGGCCCGGAGGTCTCCGTCCTGAGCTTCACGGACGGCAAGACGGTCGTGCCGATGATCTCCAGCATGGATCACAAGCGCGCCCTCGACGGCGACCAGGGCTTGAACACCGGCGGCATGGGCACCATCGCCCCGAACCCGTACTACACGGACGCCATCGCCAAGGAGTGCATGGAGACCATCTTCCTGCCGACCATCCGTGCGATGGCCGCGGAGGGCAGAGCCTTTACGGGATGCCTGTATTTTGGCCTGATGCTGACGCCCAAGGGGCCGAAGGTCATCGAGTACAACTGCCGCTTCGGCGACCCGGAGACGCAGGTCGTGCTCCCGCTGCTCGATTCCGACCTCGTGGACATCATGGAGGCGACCTTCAAGGGCACCCTCGACACGCTCGACGTCAAGTGGAAGTCCGGCAGCGCGGCATGCGTGGTCATGGCCAGCGGCGGCTACCCGGTGAAGTATGAGAGCGGCAAGGCCATCTCCGGCCTCGACGACAAGGGACAGACGGAGAACGTCTTCGTCTACCACGCAGGCACGCGCTTTGCGGACGGCACCTTCCTGACCGCCGGCGGCCGTGTGCTCGGCGTGACGGCCGTAGGCGAGACCCTTGAGGCGGCGCTCGCGACATCCTACAAGGCAGTCGAGACGATCTCCTGGGAGCAGGTGCATTACCGTCACGACATCGGCCAGCGCGCGCTCCAGGCGAAGCAGGGGTGATGCGCGATGCATCCTCGTCTAAAGCGCTGCTTTGAGTTCGGGCAGCTCGCGAACATCTTCTTTTTGCTGTTCGCGTTCTGTGCATATGTCTATTATTGGTCGATCTCGCGGCACGGGCTCGTGCTCGTCCCGCTCGAGATCGCGGCCTACACCATCGAGGTGGGCGGGTTCATCTTCATGGCGCTCTCGCTCCTGAATTTCCACAAGATCGTCCGCCATCGCTACATCATGAAGACCGCCATGCTGATCTACCTCATCACCGAGGCGGTCATCATGGTGCTGGACTTCAATGCCGACAAGATCTCGTGGTATGAGTCCGGCTCCGTGGCGCTGAACATCGGCCACGCGATCTTTTCGGGCGTGATCTGCTTCACCTATCTGGCGCTCGAGCCGAAGAACACGGCGCTCGAGATCGCGCTCATCATCGCGGAGGTCATCATCCTCGCGGGGATGTTCGGCATCGTGTTCGGTGCGCATGTGTATGTGACGCTGTTCACGAACTCGATCGCGTATGTGGTCTTCTTCGGGATCATGCGGTTCCTGCTCGCGCAGGAGCGCATCATGATCGACTGCCACGGCGACCGCGCCCGCGAGGCGAAGTTCCGCAGCGACCTGTTCGATGAATGATACTGTGCCATGCGGCGCAGCGGTGCCTCCCTGTCCCTTGGCGGGGAGGCATACGGATGCTATCCGGTAGGATCGGGAAAGGAGGCGCCGGGATGATCCTGACAAAGCATATCGCCCGGGACACGAGATGTCCGGCGTGAACACCTGGATCCTGGAGGAGCAGAACAGCCGTCTGCCCTATCTCCGGGAGAAGACGGCGCAGCTCACGACCTCCCCGGGCGTCTACCTGATGAAGAACGCGCAGGGGGGCATCATCTACATCGGCAAGGCCAAGAACCTGCACAACCGCGTCTCGAGCTACTTCCGGCTCGGCGCCGACCATCTGCCGAAGGTGGCAAGGATGGTCTCGCATGTGTACGATTACGACTTCATCGTCACCGGCTCGGAGTACGAGGCGCTGCTCCTCGAGTGCAGCCTCATCAAGCAGCACAAGCCCCATTACAACATCCTCCTGAAGGACGACAAGGGCTCATCGGCCCCTACACCGGCGGCTCCGTGACGCGCTCGACGGTCGAGGAGGTCAACGCCGTCTTCCGGCTGCCGACCTGCAAAAAGCGGTTCCCGGAGCAGTTCGGGAAGGCGCGGCCGTGCCTGAATTACCACATCCATCGCTGCATGGGGCTCTGTCAGGGCAGGATCTCGGAGGACGAATACCGCGAGATCATCGACCAGGCCGTCGCCTACATCCGCAGCGGTGCGACCGCGTCCGTCGAGCGGATGCAGAAGGAGATGGAGGACGCCGCGGAGGCGCTCGATTTCGAGCGTGCCGCGATCCTGCGCGACCGCATCCGCGCCATCACGAAGGCGGCGGAGAGCCAGAAGATCATCGACAACCGCTTTCGTGACGCCGACGTCATCGGCATGGCCGCCGGTGCGGACGACCTGTGCATCTCCGTCCTGATGTACCGTGAGGGGCGGCTGTATGACAAGGTCAATTATCATTTTGAGGATCAGGCAGACGAGTCCCCGCTCGAGGCGTTCGTCCCCATGTTCTATCACGGACGGACGGACCTGCCGCACACCATCCTCCTCGAGACGCCCATCGCCGAGATGGACATGCTCGCGGACATGCTCTCCGCCCAGGCGGGACGGCGCGTCAAGCTGACGGTGCCGCAGCGCGGGGCGGGCGCAGAGCTGACGCGCATGGCGAAGGAGAACGCGGTCGAGTATATCGCCGTCCATGAGGATCGGACAGGACGCGAGCTGCTGGCCGTCGAGGCGCTGGGTAAGGTGCTCGGGATGGACAAGCTCCCGCAGTACATCGAGAGCTATGACATCTCGAACCTCGCCTCGGAATCCATGGTCGCGGGCATGGTCGTCTTTGAGAACGGGCGGCCGCTCAAGCGTGCCTACAAGCGCTTCTCCATCAAGGAGCAGGCCGGACAGGACGACTACGCCTGCATGCAGGAGGTCATCCGCCGGCGTCTCTCCCATCTCGGCGACCCGGACGATCCCTATTTCGCCCGTGAGCCGGACCTGATCCTGCTCGACGGCGGCAAGGGACATGTCAACGCCGTCCGCCCGATCGTGGAGGCGATGGCACCGAACATCGCCCTCTTCGGCATGGTCAAGGACTCGAAGCACCGCACCCGCGCCATCGCGACGGGCGGCGGCGAGATCAGCGTCTCCGGGACGCAGAGCGCCTTCCAGCTCCTGACCCGTATCCAAGACGAGGTCCACCGTTATTCCGTAGCGTTCATGCACAAAAAGCACAAGAAGCGCACCTTCGCCTCGGAGCTGACGCAGGTGGAGGGCATCGGCGAAAAGCTCGCGCAGAAGCTGATGGTGCATTTCAAGACCAAGGACGCGATCTACGCCGCCGATCTGGCCGCGCTGCATGCCGCGGGGATCTCGGAGGCGACAGCAGCGCGTCTCTACACCTTCCTCCACGGCGAGGAGGGAACGCAAGGAGGTACATCATGAGAGTGATCACAGGCACCGCCAAGGGCATCCGTCTCGAGACGCTCGAGGGACTGGATGTCCGCCCGACCACCGACCGCGTGAAGGAGGGCATGTTCTCGGCGATCCAGTTCGACATCCCGGGCGCACGCGTGCTCGACCTGTTCGCCGGCTCCGGCCAGCTCGGCATCGAGGCGCTGAGCCGCGGCGCGAAGCAGGCAGTGTTCGTTGACCAGTCGCAGCAGTCGCTCGATGTGGTGAAGCGCAATCTGCAAAAGGCACATCTCGCAGACCGTGCGGAGATCCACCGTGTCGACGCGGAGAGCTATCTGCACCGCGCCCATCCCCACAGCTTCGACATCATCCTCCTCGATCCCCCCTATCGCATGGACATCCTTACGCCCCTCCTGCCCAAGCTCGTGCCGCTTTTGACGGAAAAGGGCATCATCCTTGCAGAACACGAAAAAAACTGCTGTCTGCCTAAAAAAATTTCGGAATTACAGTTGCAAAAGGAATATTTTTATGGTAAAATAGTAGTATCGGTGTACAGACCGGGGGAGGGGGACGAGCCATGAGAAGGGTCGCCGTTTGTCCGGGCAGCTTTGACCCGGTGACTCTCGGGCATTTGGACATCATCACGCGCGCAACGACACTGTTCGACAAGGTGATCGTGCTGATCTCCACCAATGCCACCAAGAGCACAGCGAGCTTCACAGCCACAGAGCGGATGATGATGATCGCGGATGCCACTGCGCATCTCGACAATGTGGTCATCGACATCCTTGACGGACTGCTGGTGGACTACGTCAAGCGTGTCCAGGCGGTCGCGATCGTCAAGGGCTTGCGCGCTGTTTCTGATTTTGAGTACGAATTCCAGATGGCGCTGACCAATAAGGTGCTGTATGAGGGCGCGGAGACCGTGTTCCTCACCACGAGCAAGGAGAACATGTATCTGAGCTCGAGCGTCGTCAAGCAGGTCGCCTATTTCGGCGGAGACATCAGTCCGTTCGTGCCGGAATGCATCCTAGAGACCATCCAAAAACGCCTGATCAAGGAGGAGCGATAATGAGTATTGAAGAGATCCTGGACGATATGGACGAGCTGCTGGACAAGGCAGCGGGGGTACCCTTTGCGGGGCATCGTTCGATCATCGACGGGGAGCGGCTGCGGGAGCTGATCAACGACATCCGGCTCAATCTGCCGCAGGAGATCAAGCACGCCAAGATGGTCGCCTTCGACCGCGACCGCATCATCAAGGAGGCCGAGGCAAAGGCCGAGCAGGTGGTACGGCAGGCCGAGGAGCGCGCCAAGATCATCGTTTCGGATGAGACCATCGTCCGCGAGGCGAAGAACCGCGCTGTCGAGGCCGTCACCAAGGCCAAGAAGGAGTGCGACGACCTCCGTGCCCAGGCCAATGACGACGTGGCACGCATCCGCCAGGACTGCGAGGCCATCAAGCAGGCGACCGATACCTACATCAACAATCGCTTCAAGGAGGCCGAGGGCTATTATGCCGGCGTCCTGAAGGACATCCAGGAGCGCAAGGCCAAGCTCGACAAGCTCCGCAAGCGCAAGGACGCGCCTGTGGTCCCGAAGCCCCAGCAGCCGATGGATCCCAACAAGAACTAAGGCAGCCCGAACAAGATAGAGAGATATGATCTGCGCAAAGGAGCGTACTTCACCAAGGGGGAAGTACGCTCTTTTTTCGTTTATATCCAGGATGAGGAGGAAGTTTATGGACCAGATCGACGAGAAGCTGATCACGATCCTGCAAGGCAACGCCCGGATGCCGCTCAAGGCGATCGCACAGCAGGTGTACCTGTCCGCGCCGGCGGTGTCGGCGAGGATCGAAAAGCTCGAGACACAGGGACTGATCCGCGGCTACCATGCCGAGATCGACCGCCAGAAGCTGGGCTATCACATCACGGCGTTCATCAGTCTCGAGCTGCCCGCACAGCAGAAGGCGGAGTTCTATCCGTTCATCGAGGCATGCCCGAACGTGCTCGAGTGCAACTGCATCACGGGCGTGTATTCGATGCTGATCAAGGTGGCGTTCCCGAGCACGCAGGCGCTCGACAGGTTCATCGGGGAGCTGTCCAAGTTCGGGAACACCTCGACGCAGATCGTCTTCTCGACGCCGGTCCCGCCGCGGGACGTGACCGCGCCGCCGCCGCCGGAAGAGGCATAGCTCAGGGCAGCTTCTTGCGCTTGACGTCCGCGAGGGGGGAATGATCCATCGCCTCCTGGACGGTCGTGTCGGAGAGATGGGTGTAGATCTCGGTGGTGGCGATGCTCTCGTGACCGAGGATGGTCTTCAGTGTGAGGACGTCCACATGTCCGTGCTGGTACATGAGGGTCGCGGCGGTGTGGCGGAGCTTGTGGGTGGAGAGCCCGCGCCCGTCGAGCCCTGCGGCTTTGAGGGCATCCTCCACGATCTGCTGGACGCGCCGCCGGGAGATCCGCCGGAGCCGCGAGGAGAGGAAGAGCGCGGTCGAATCCGTCTCAGCCTCGAGACGGACGAAGAGATACTCCCGCAGCGCCGTCATGCAGGCGGGGTTGAGGTAGACGATGCGCTCCTTCGAGCCCTTACCGAGCACGCGCATGCGCTTCTCGTCCATGTCCAGCGAGGAGAGGTCGAGCCCGACCAGCTCCCCGAGCCGGATCCCGCAGTTCAAGAAGAGCGTCAGGATGCAGTAATCCCGCACCTGCGCGCGTTTGTTGGACTGCTCTGTGAGGGACTTGAGGAGATTCAGGCTCTCGCCGAGGTTGAGATACTTCGGGAGGGCGTGCTTGGGGGAGGCGAGCTCGAGGTGGGTCGTGGGGTCCTCCTCGAGGTAGTGCGCCTGGGTGGTGAGGTAGCGGAAGAAGCCGCGCAGCGCGGAGGCCTTGCGCGACCGGATCTTGTCGTGGTTCTGACATTCCGCCGTGACGAAGCCATAATACCGCCGGATGTCCGCGAGGGTGACGGTGCGGATCGTCTCGATGGGGATGTCCGCGATGGGCGTCTCTGCGAGGCGTTCGGCCGTGATGTCCTGCACGCCAGCCCGCGCGAGCGCGAGATAGCGCAGGAATTGCCGGATGTCCTGGTAGTACACGCCGATCGTGCTGGCCGCAAGTCCCTTGACCACGGTCAGGTGCGTGACGTATTCATTGAGATACTCCGGGTTCTCCGATGGGATGATCTTCATGGCCATCGCCTCCTTGTCTTCTCGTATTATACCATATATTGCTGATCAAGTCAATGAGCTCATAGGAACAGACCGCTTTGCTCCCCGTCAGATCGCGTATCGACGGGCTTTATCAGCATTCGTGGTGGATGCATATCATGAGAAGACCGTCTTTTTTCTACCAGCTTTTCTGCCAGGAGCGCTCGTTTTCGTTCTCTTTTCCTCGCCATTTTTTTCAGAATGATATGAGGTCGCGATTCATCCGCAGATGGGGCGCGCAAGCAGGAGGCGGCGCGCAAGAAGGAGGCCCTCGAGAAGGACAAGGAGGCCTTCCGCGAGCCGTGACGCGGAGCAGAACAAGGCCTACAGGGCGGAGGCCGCGAAGTCCAAGCTCTTCAACGAGTTCACGGACAGCATCACGACGGTCTCCAGGCTCGATGCGGCCAAGTCGCTCGCGGAGAAGGGCAGCACCACGCTCTGCGACCTGAACAAGAAGGGCCCCGATCCCGCCCCCAAGAAGAAGGATCGACTTATCGTCGCCCACACGAGCCCCACCGTCATGGTGGGGCTCTCGGTCTGTCAAAAAAGCCTCGTCTTCGGCGCAGTGGGGATCACTTTCGGTGTGCTTGACTTTGTGGGCGAACTATGCTATGATAAAGGGGATAGAAATAAGAAGGACGGCCGTGATGCTGTTCGTCAAGAAAGGAACAAGAATGATGTATTTTGAAGCGCTCGCCTGTGGGATGACGCGCCGCCTCCCGCCTGTGACCATGCAGGAAGAGGAGATGCTCGCGTTCGCCCGACGTTATGCCGATGTCCCGCTCCATACCGATGAGGACTACGCCAAAACGACCCGCTTTGGCCGTCTCCTGGCGCCCGGGATGCTCAGCTTCCTGGCCGTTTGGGCGGCCTATCTCGAGGAGGACTTCTTCGGGGAACAGCTCGTGGCCGGGCAGTCCCAGCACATCGAGTGGCATGCGCCGGTGTTCGCGGGGGATGTTCTGTGCGCTCAGGCCGAGATCACCGCGCTCACGCCGCGTTCGCCCCGCACCGGGACGGCCGAGCTGACGATCCGCGTCACGTCCCCGGACGGCAAGCCTCTCCTCACCGGGGTGACGCAGGCCGTCGTGCAAAGGCAGCCGGGATGAGGCGGCTCCTGGGCGTCCTCCTGCCAGTGCTGTGCCTGACTGGGTGTGGGAAGGCGATGTATGATGCGGACTACCAGCAGCCGGTGGACGTCGTACCGGTGATCGAGATGACCGCGCCGCCGATCGTGCCGTCCGTGCAGACAGAGACGGCAGCGCAGGAGACGACGTCGGACGTGCCGGAGACGGCCACAGAGACCGTCCCGCCGACGGAGATGCCGGCGACGGAGACGATGCCAGCCACCGTGCCGGCATCTGCGTCCCTGCTGTCCTCTCCGAACGACATCGACCTGCACGATACGGACGGCAAAGAGCGCGACTATGTCTTCACCTACAACGGAAAAGAATATACCGCGATCCGCACCTGGCACCATTGGCGCATCCTCGATTCCTACGAGATCACGAACGCGGCCGACATGCACATCATCTGCGAGGCGCTCTGCGCGGTCCAGCAGATCCCCAGCGCGGACGGCGAGGGATGGCGCACGCCGGAGGACATGGTCTACGAGTGGTCGCAGCATAACCTCGCCTATGCGTTCCTCCCGGAGGGGTCGAGCTGGCGCCGCCATGCCAAGGACGTCGACTTCGACCCCGATGACCAAGGGCGGAGCCTCTATGAGATCTACCGCGACAGGAAGGGGTCGTGAGGTGCGTTTGCGTCACGCCTCACCGATCAGCGGGGCGAGGCGGAGCGCCGTGCCTTCGATGGCGGCACGGATGGCATCCTCGTCATCGAGATGCATCAGGTACACGGTGACGCCCTGCGCTGTCAGCGCCTGCAGCGTCGGGAGGACGGCAGGGAGATGGACATGCACGCCGCTGTCGATCATCGCACATTCCGTATATAGGATGTCGCCCGGTGCGAGCAGCGGGAGGAAGGACGTGAGCGTCCGCGTGTCGCCGGTGTAGACGACATGCCGGCCGCCGACCTCCAGCAGATAGCCGAAGCACTTGCCCGGGAGCTGGTCGGCGTGGAGCGTCGGGACAGCGCGGCAGAGCCACGGGGCAGGGAAGGCGTCCGCGGTCGTGAGCGTGTACCACCCATGCTCACAGCCCTCGATGTCCTCGAGCAGACAGCGAAGGTCCGCCGCGACCGCCTTCGACGGCGCGATCACCGTGAGACGGGTCTCTTGTGATCTGATCTTGCTGAGCACGAACCAGACGTAGTCTACCACATTGCCAAGGCCTCCGACGTGGTCGCCGTGGGTATGGGTCACGAGGACGCAGATCTCGCGGAACGACGCAAGATCGAGCCGCTTGAAGGCCGGGAAGGCCGAGGCAGGGCAGTCGAACAGGACGAGCGTCCTGTCGATGGCGAGATAGGCGGAATTGTGGGCATCCGCGAAGGCGGAGCCGCGTCCGAAGAAAGTCAGCATCGAGATCACCTCATAGTTGGGATAGGGTCGGATGACGGCGCGTGCGCCTAACTTTATCATAGCATATCCGGCGGCAAAAGATGTGGAATAATTGTAAAAAAATGGGCACGATGCCCAGTGCAAGGGGGATGAGCCATGAGACTATTCATCGCGGTCCTGCTGTCCGATCAATGCAAGGCAGCACTGACGGGGGCGCAGGATGCACTGTACAAAAGCGGCTACCGCGGCCATTATTCCGATGAGGCCGCGCTCCATGTGACCGTGGCGTTCATCGGCGAATACGATGATCCCGATCATGTCCTCGAGGTCATGGAGACGGTGCCTTTCGCGCCCTTCCAGATGGAGCTCGCGGGCTATATCGGCAATTTCGGTGACCTGCTCTGGGCAGGCGTCCGCGCGGACGATGCCCTCGGGCAGTATGTCAAGCGGCTCCGTCATGCGTTGGCAGACGCGCAGATCCCGTTCGACCGCAAGGCGTATCATCCGCATATCACGCTGCTGCGTCACGCCCATGGACAGCGCCCGTTCGCGGAGATCCACGTCCCCGAGGCGGTGATGACCGTCCGGAGCATCGTGCTCATGCGCTCCGATCGGCGGCAGCGCGGCGCCGCTTATACAGAGCTCGGCAGGATGGAGGCGATCGGATGAAGCGGATCCTGGCAGCCGCGGCGGCCGCAGCGTTGCTCCTGCTGTCCTGTCCCGCACCGGCGGCAGCGGCAGAGGAGGACATCTTTTTTGAGGACTTTTCGGGGACACGCCTCGACCCCGCCAAATGGCGAATCGCCGAGAAGAACTGGGGCGGCACCGTCACGGAGGACGGCCGCACGGTCGACTATAACGGCGGCGTCATCGCGGAGAACGTTGCGGTGCGCGGCGGCGAGCTCGTCCTGACCGGCCTCGGCAACGACTATGCGGGCGACCTCCGCGGCATCGCGCGAGACGGCTCCCGCCGTGAGGACGGCAAGCGCTGCGGCGGTGCGATCGCGACCGATGCGTACTTCGCCTCCGGCAGCTACGAGATCCGCGCGAGGATCGCGCCGGAGCTGGGGTGCTGCTCGGCGATGTGGACGTTCGAGTATGAGGAGGACTATTCCGGCGACACGCTCACCGTCACGAACCACGAGATCGACATCGAGTTCCCGGGACGTGACGCGGACGACGCCTTCAGCCTGTCCCACGCGCTCTGCACGACCTGGGTGACGGAGGAGGACTATCTGACCCGCTCCGTCCCCTGCGGCGATCAGGCGGACGGCGCCTACCACACCTACCGCTTCGACTGGCACACCGGCAGCGATACGGAGACGCCCCGCGTGGAGTATTACTTCGACGACGTGCTGACCTACACGTCCTATGACCACATCCCCACGAACGAGAGCCGCCTCTGGCTCGGCCTCTGGTTCCCGCGGTATTGGGCGGGGACGCCGGACTTCGAGACGACTGCGTTCTATATCGACTATGTGAAGATCACACCGTTCCACGAGGAGGGAGACACCATGCAGCACGAATCTTACCCCGACCACGGCTGGGCAACACCGGCCGCCGATCTGCCGAAGGGCTGGCTCCTGTGGCACAGCTACAGCACCTATGGCGCATACGACAGCCGCCTCTTCCTGCGTGCGCCGGACGGCATAGTCACCGAGATCACCGGTGACTTCTACAGCGCCATGAACGCCAGCTTCGGCACATCGCCGCAGCAGTTCACCTTCATGGCGAAAGACCCGGCCACGAACGAGTGGGACATCTTCCTCTATGACCACGGCACGATCACGAATCTGACGAAGGACAGCGATTTCCAGAACGAGGACCCCAAGCTCTCCCCGGACGGGACGCAGATCGTGTTCAAGCGCCGTATCTGGGACGGGAGCATCGGTGACTTCGTGTATGATCTGGCGCTCCTGGACATCGAGACGCGCTCTGTCACGATGCTGACGGATGATGCCGCTGAGGACGCTATGCCGTCCTTTTCGGCGGACGGCAGCGCGGTCTTTTTTGCACGCTATTCCGGCGAGATCGGGTCGATCTGCCGCCTGGATCTGGCCACGCGCACGGTCGAGACGGTCTACCATGAGGAGGGCGTCAATGCCTATTACCCGATCGTGCAGGGCGACCGGCTCTACTTCACAAAATGGTACAGCGCCGAGAACAGGTGCGACCAGCTCATGTGCTGGGACGGTGAGACACTGACGGCGCTGCCCTTCGATTCGGAGCGCTACGACTGCTCCGATGCCTGCCCGATCGACGCCGAGATGATGGTCTACAGCAGCACCGAGAATGGCGCGTACAGCCTCTATCTCTATGACGGACAGACGTCCCTGCCGCTCGATGTAAACAGTGAGCAGAACGACCTCGGCGCTGCCTTCTTCCCGGCGCCGCGCGGCGACGTCGATGCAGACGGCGACTGCGACACGGCCGACGTCGTCCTGCTGCAAAAATGGCTACACCACGCCACACGCACGGCGCTGCCAGATGCAGAGGCGGCGGATCTCGATGGGGACGGCCGCGTGGACGTCCTCGACCTGGGGCTTTTGAAGCGGACGCTGCTCGCGTCCCATGACCGATAAGGAGGGCCTATGCGATACATCGTATTCGACGTCGAGACGCCGAATCGCGCGAACGACCGCATGAGCGCGATCGGGATCACCGTGATCGAGGGCGGCCGCATCGCCGACAGCTTCTTCTCCCTTGTCGACCCTGAGACGCATTTCGATAGGTTCAATACGCAGCTCACCGGCATCAGCGCCAGTACCGTGCAGGGTGCGCCGAATTTCCCGGCGCTCTGGCAGCGGATCGCGCCGCTCATGAGCAGCGGGATCCTCGTGGCGCACAATGCGGTGTTCGATATGGGCGTGCTGAAAAAATGCCTGCAGGGCTACGGCATCCCGTGGAAGGCGACCGCCAAGTACCTCTGCACGGTGCAGTCCGCCAGACGTCTCCTGCCGGGGATGAAGCACAGTCTGGACGTGATGTGCGAGCACTACGGCATCCCCCTCGACCACCACAAGGCGGACAGCGACGCCCGCGCCTGTGCGGAGATCCTGCTGCGCTACCTACAGAGCGGCGCGGACGTGACGCAGTTCATCCGTACCTACCGTCTGACGTGACAGGGGGACACCTTATGGAGCATCTCTGGTACATCATCGCCGCGCTCGGCGCCGGGATCGGCACGGGACTCGCGGGACTCTCCGCCGCCACGGTCATGGTCCCGATCCTGATCGTGCTGTGTCCGTCCTTTGCGGGGGAGACCGGCGCCTATCAGGCGACCGCGATCGCGCTGGCCTCGGACATCCTCGGGTCGGCGGTCACGACCTA
Organism: uncultured Ruminococcus sp.; assembly: GCA_902762785.1. Classification (GTDB taxonomy): domain Bacteria; phylum Bacillota; class Clostridia; order Oscillospirales; family Ruminococcaceae; genus UBA3855. The sequence goes on from CACWPL010000033.1 coordinate 36,079, forward strand.
CACCTACGCCAAGCACAAGAACCTCGACCTCAAGCGCGGATGGATCATGCTGGCCTGCATCCTGACGATGTGTACCGTCGGGAGCTATGCGGCGTTCCGCGCGGGGAACGTCGTCCTCGGCGCGTTCACGCTGTTTTTGACGTTCGGCATCGGCATCCGATTCCTCGTAAAGCCCGACAGCAGCCGGAAGGAGACGGCCGCAAAGGGCGCCAAGCTGGGGTGGAAGGGCGTCGCGGTGTCGCTGTTCTTCGGCCTCACGATCGGCTTTGGGACGGGCTTTGTGGGGACGGGCGGCGGCATGATGATGCTGATCGTGTTCACGGCCTTCCTGGGCATGGAGCTGAAGACGGCCGTCGGCACGAGCACCTTCATCATGACCTTCACGGCGCTGATTGCGTCGGTCAGCCACATCCTGATCCACCCGGCGATCGTGCTGGAGAAGTGGGACGTCATGCTCCTGTGCATCGTGGTCGCCACGGCCGCGAGCCTCGTCTCGGCGCGCTTTGCGAACCGCGTGAAGGACCGCACGGTCGGGCTCGTGACGGGCGCGGTGCTGACCGTCCTCGGCGCGGCGATGCTGATCCTCCACTATTGGGGCATCCTCTCGCGGCTCCGTCTCTTCGTGGACGTCCTGTCCTGTGCGGGCGTGCTCGCGGCGTACATCCTGCCGTGTGTGGCCGTTTTGCTGCCGATCCGTTTCCTGACGAAGGTGCCGTCCTTCGTGTTCCGCAAGCTGCTCCACATCGTCGCGTTCACCTGCATCTCGCTGATGATCCTGGCGGCGCGGAGCTGGCAGGCCGCCGCGCTGACGGCCGTGCTCATCGCCGTCCTGATCTACCCGATCCTGGCGGCGCTCGAGAAGGAGGCATGGTACCCGCGCCTTTTCGTGGAGAAAAAGCCCGGGGAGATCAAGATGAGCCTGCTCCTGCTGTTCTTCATGTTCGCGGCCGTGATCGCGGTCTGCTGGGGCATCTTCGACCGGCCGGAGCTCGCGGCGGCGGCGATCCTGATGTGGGGGACGGGCGATGCCGCGGCGGCGCTGGTCGGCATCCCGTTCGGGAAGCACAAGGTACGCTCGCGCCTGACGGACGGCAAAAAGTCCTGGGAGGGGAGCGGGGCGATGCTGGCTGTGTCGTTCCTTTGTGGGACGGTGCTCCTCCGGCTCGCACAGGGGATGCCGCTGCCGCAGGCGATCCTTGCGGCGTTCTTGGGGGCGCTCCTGGGGACGGCGACCGAGCTCGTGTCACCGAGCGAATGGGACACTGTGACCGTCCCCGCCGTGACGGCGGCAGCGCTCCTCGCACAGTCCTTTGCGATGCGGCTGTGACTTGCCATGTCTTAACGAAAAAACACCGATCGTCACATGCGCAATCTGTACTCGATAGAAAAAGGGGGATATACCATGAAAAAACGAATGCTCGCTGCGATGCTCGGGCTTTGCCTGACACTGACCGGCTGCGCTGCCGGGACGTCCGCGCCCGCCGATCCGACCTTCGTCCAGAAGACGGTCGAGGAGATGGCGATCGACTACGGCTCCTACGGCGCCGAGGCCGACAGCCGGATCGAGACTTTGCTGACGCAGCTCTCCGACGCCGACCCGACCGCCGGCACGCGCTGGCGGACGATCATGGATCTCTGGCAGTCGCCGGAGCTGGGGACACCGCTCCATTATGACGTCCTGCCCGACGGTCTGCCGGACACAGACGCGCTCTGCATCGTGGTGCTTGGCTTCCAGCTCGAGCCGGACGGCTCGATGAAGGACGAGCTCGTGCAGCGTCTGACGGTCGCGCTGCACAGTGCCGAGAAGTACCCGAACGCCTACATCGTCTGCACCGGCGGCGGCACGGCCTCCGAGGCTCCGGATGCGACCGAGGCGGGCGAGATGGCCAAGTGGCTTGAGGCAAACGGCATCGACCGATCGCGGATCATCGTCGAGGACAACTCGATCACGACCGCGCAGAACGCCATCTTCACCTACGACATCCTGACCTCCCGCTATCCTTCGGTGAAGTCGCTGGCGATCGTCTCGAGCGACTACCACATCGCGACGGGCGAGCTGCTCTTCAAGGCAGAGTCCATCCTTCGCGCCAACGCGCCGGGCAACGAGCGCTTCGAGGTCATCTCCAATGCGGCATGGCAGGCGCCGTCCGGGACGCTCTCGACGATGTTCCAGGCCGGCGCGCTGATCGAGCTGTTCGGCGATGTGGAGACGGCCTTCGATGTCTACTACGACAATTACGACATCCACAGCCTCCCGCCGCTGGGAAGCCACTGACACGCGGCGCCTTGGCATGCCGCAAGGCCTGTTATTCACAGGATCCCGTCCTTTGCATGCAGAGGGCGGGACTTTTTTTACAAAACATCTTGCGTTCGCGCGCAAGGTGTGGTATAATAGTATCATAGAGTATGCATATGCTAACTATATGATCGGAGGGTACGATGGACTGGGAAAGAACAGTGTTAGATGGGATCGTCCTATGCGTAGTGTTCAATGCGGTGGTAGGGCTCTTTTTCTTTGTGTTCCCGCAGGCCTACAGCAGGATGTTCCCGAAGGGGATCAGAGAAGCCGCGGCGCCCTATGTCAAGAAAAAGGACGTAACGCTCCTGGGCTGCATCCTGATCGCGTTATATCTGCTGATGTTCCTCTACATGGCGGTCAGCGCGCGTCATGCCGGGACATCCGGCTTTCGCGACCTATTTTGGACAGGCTACACGGAGATGATGTTCGTGAATGTCGGTGACTTTTTCCTGCTGGATGTGCTGGCGAGGATCTATGCCATGGACAAGGGCCTCATCCAAGGCGCGGAGGGACATCCCGACTGGAAATGGTGCGGATGGTGGCGGCTCGCCGTCCCGGAGCACGGACTCGGCTGGCCGCTGCTGTTCTGTCCGCTCGCGGGACTGATCGTGGCGGGGATCGGGACGATCGTATGAAAGAACGATCTGAGATCGCTGCACATGCACGAATACCATCAAATGACTGATCGGAAAGGAGCTTGCAAAATGAAGCGTGTCAGACATTTATCCGAGGGAACGATCGACAAGGTCGCCGCACAGATCGGCGAGTCCTTCTGGGACTATCCCTATGCGGAGGGCGAGGGCGGACTGCGAACGTTCTTCCCCTCCAAGCAGGCGATGTGCGACTATATGCGGTCCTTCGTGGTCGCGGGGCTCGAGAGCGGCACGCTCTACAGCACCGATGGCGGCGAGGGCTACATCCTGCTCACCTCCTCCGACGGCGAGCACCCGGGCCTCATGAGCCTCCTGCGGATGAGCCACAGCATGAAGGAGGCGCTCGGCGGATGGCGCGCGCTCGCCGGATTCCTGAAGGCAGCCAACGGCGGCGGCACGCCCCTGGAAACGGTCATGAAGCGGCAGAAGAAGCCCTATGTCAAGGTCGAGATGCTGATCGTCACGAAGGACCATCAGGGACAGGGCTATATGCGCGAGCTCATGGGCTTTGCCTACAGGATGGCGGCGAAGAAGCATGCATCCCTCATCCTCGACACGGATGCCAAGGGCAAGTGCGACCGCTATCTCCACCTCGGCATGAAGCTCGAGCGGACACGGACAGCGGCAGGCTTCCCCATCTATGACCTCATCCGCGAGGCGCCAGTGCTGGCGAAAAAGCCGGTGAAGCTGCCTGTGACCGACCCGCTGCGTCCGCTGGCGGTCGTCGGGACGAATTCCTGGGGCAGCGCGGCCTACGGCAGGGTGCTGCGCGGGAGCAGCGTGCCGGAGCAGGTCATCGCAGAGACGGTAGAGACCGCGATGCAGACGGGGCTCCTGATCTTCGATACGGCGCAGGACTACGGCCTCGGCGAGGGACAGAGGATGATCGGCCGCCTCTGCCCGGAGGGGGCGCTGATCTCCTCGAAGTTCACGCCGGGAGGACGCTATGTGCCGGGACAGGTGCGCCGGTCGTTCGAGAAGGACCTTGCGGACTTCGGTCGCGATTCTCTGGACATCTACTGGCTCCATCTGCCGAACCAGATCGAGGAGAATCTCGCGGAGATGATCGCGCTCTATCAAGAGGGGAAGATCCGTAACATCGGCGTTTCCAATTTCACGCTGGAGGAATGCAGGACCGCGAAGGCCATCCTCGACCGTGCCGGCATCCCGCTCTATGGCGTGCAGGATCATTACAGCATCCTTGCAAGGGAATGGGAGAAGAACGGCCTGGTGAAGTGGTGCCGGGAGAACGGCGTGCAGTTCTGGGCATGGGCGGTCCTGGAGGAGGGGATGCTCGTCCCGCCGGACGGGCATGAGAAGCCGTCCGTCATGAAGCTGCTCTTCCGCAGCAAACGCAAAAAGCTCGCTCCGCTCTACCGCAGGATGCAGCAGATCGGGCACGCGCATGGTCTGACTGCCGCACAGGTCGCGATGGCGTTTTGCAGCAGCAAGGGCCTCGTCCCGATCTGCGGATGCCGCAAGCCCTATCAGGCGCAGGCGCTCGCCGAGGCGGTCCGCGTGACGCTCACGGAGAGCGAGATCGCGCAGCTCGAGCAGACCGCAGACCGCCTCGCGGTCCGGGTGCTCGGGGCGGATATGTTCCGGTTCGCAGTCAGATCGTGAACGGAGGGGCCGACATGAAACAAAAGCTCCCCCTGTATGGCATCGGCCCTGTGTACGGCGCGATCGTCCTCGCACTGACGGTCGCGGCGGCCGTTTGCAGGGATCTGCCGATCTTCGCATCCGGCCGTCTGCCGATGCTCCGGATCCCGCTGTGCGTGGCCGGCATCCTGCTGATCCTGATCGGCATCTTCATGTGGATCCACGCCAACTTCATCTCCAAGATCGACGACGGCATCCACAACAGCCGTCTGGTCACGACCGGGATCTATGCATGGGTGCGAGACCCGATCTATTCCGCGATCATGATCGTCTGCACGGGCATCCTCTGCATCCTCGGGAACGTATGGTTTTTGGTGCTGCCCTTCGTCTTCTGGGGCACGATGACCGTGCTGCTGCGAGCAACGGAGGAAAGGTGGCTCCGGGAGATGTTCGGACAGGAGTATGAGGACTACTGCAAGCGTGTGAATCGCTGCATCCCGTGGAAACGGAAGTGAGCTGTGCGGGAGGACGGACGATGCCGCGTTCGGCGGATCTCGTCAGCGGCCGCCGCTCGTCAGTTCCGCATTTTTGCGGTCCGTCTCCGTGATCCAATGCATGATGGTATCCAGCGCGAGCTTGGCGTTGCCGACCTGACAGTGATCCGCCGCAGACTCCTGCTCCGTGAACAGCCAGAACGTCAGCGAACGGACATTGGTCATGGCGTCGATCTCCTGACTGACCTTATGATAGTCGATGAAATGATCGGCGCTCGCGCCTAGGATCAGCACGTCCTGTGTCAGCCGGTGCGCGACAGGACGGATGTCGTAGCGTGCCAGTTTTTTTGCCCAGTCATAGGGACTATCCGCCTCGTAGGCATACATCCCGTGCCGGATCGCCCAGTTCACCATGGGGTCCTTTTTGCACTTGATCCCGAAGACCAAGTTCAGCAGAGGCTTCGCATGCAGCTTCATCATCGCATAGAAAGCCGTTTCGAGCACCTTGCCCTGTGTACCGATGACGGAGCCCAAAAAGCTCGGGAACACGCTCCAGCAGACGACCTTTTTGATACGCGCATCGAATGCCGCTGCACGGGGCGCCAGATAGCCGCCGAGGGAGATGCCGATGATCGTCACGTCCTGTAGATGGAGATGATCGAGCACCGCCTTGACGGGGCGCTCCCACTCGTGCGTGAAATGCTTTCCCTGCGTCCGCACGACGCCGCCCTGCCCCGGCCCCTCGAACAGATACACCTCGAAACCACATTCCCGCAGATACAGCACCGAGAACAGGAATTCCTCCATATAGCTGTCGTTCCCGCCGTGCAGCACGATCGTGTCCTTCGGCGTCCCCTCCGGCGCGAGATGCCATACGGGGAGCACGATGCCCTCATAGGGGACGGCGAGACGTTCGATGATCGGCGTATCGCCTGTGAAATAGTCGCGGTAATACGCATAGAACATCGCCGTCGCGCGCTTGTAGTAGCGCAGCTTGTCCGGGTCGCCGTCCTCCATGAAGAACTCGCTCATGCGGTAATAGCCGATCGCGGGCGAGATTCGGCCCTCCTTGTAGGCGCGGTCACCGAGGGCGATGAGGGCACGCTTCCAGTCGGCACTGCTGCGGATGCGCTTGCCGACCTTCTGCACGTCCTCCAACGTGCCGCCGTTCCAGTGGATGACACGGCAGAGCTGATAGTTGAAATTCGGCTCCTCGTTCAGATGATACATCCCCGATGTGAAGCGGATGGGCTGACGGATATCGTATTTGTCCATAGTGATCTCCTCCTTGCTTCTATTATAGAGGAGATCGGTCGGAGATGCTTTCAAAGATCGGCTATGTTTTTCTGTGAACGCAAAAATGCAGACAGCGAGATCCCGAACATCCGCTTGCATGTCGCGGCCAGGTGGGAGGAGGAATCGAAGCCGGCGTACATCGCCGCATCGGTCAGGAACATGCCGCGCTCTGCGTACTCAAAGGCCTTCCGCAGCTTCATAAAGGCGAGGTACCCGGCGAGCGTATCGCCGGTCTGTTGCTTGAAGAGGTGCGATAGGCGGCTCTGGGAGAGGTAGGTCCTCTGGCAGAGCTGTGCCATCATATCCGCCCCGATCGACGGCGCCGCTTCGATCTCTGCGATGGCCGCCAGGACACGTTCATCGGCCGTGATCTTCCCCTCGCTGTCGATCCCGACCAGCGTTAGGATCTGGGTGTCCATATCGTCTCGCGTTTGGCGGCACAGTGCCTGTATCTCTGATACGGCCGCCTCTGCCAGGACCGCGTGGTCGGAGGATGCCAGGTACTGCGACGTCATCCGCTCTGCGATCGCGGACAAGTTAGCCATAAGGAACACGGCCATGCGTCCGTCCGCCTGGATCTCGTGCGCGACCTCCGACCGGATCATGATCCCTCCACATGTGACCTGCGTCGTCCCGACCGTACAGCGCAGCGTCCCCTCGACCGCACATACCAGATGTGCGGTCGGATGCCGGTGCCGTTCGGGAGAGCCATGATCTGCGATCATACAGAGATATTCCGGCGTGTAGCGTATCACCTTCGTCATCGTGCTGCCTCCTTTTGCGATGATGCTATCCTCATCATAGCACATTTTTAGGAAAAAGTACAGTGTATCCCGTAAGTTTTTTTTCAGATCTGCATCTTGCAATGAAAGGCAAGGTGTGCTATAATAATAGATGGTAAGCAACAACTAACTAATTGCGATCCGATCGTGTATCACACACGGTCGCTCGAACAGGAGGGATCTCTATGGGATCGGATGACAAAACACCGTCTGCAAAACAGCTCGACTGGGTACAGATCCGCACGCTGCTGTTCCTCGGACTGCTCGGCGGATGCATGACGTTCGTCGGTGACTGGCTGCTGGGGTACGGCGTGACCGACGCGCGCCTGACAGGCCTCGAGCGCAAGCTGTCACAGTATCTCGTGCTATCCGACCGCACATTGTTTTGGTCGGCATTTCTGGGGCTGATCGGCATCTCCCTGGAAGGGGTCTGCTATCTCGGCATCTGCCGGCTCCTCCGGAGCGAACGGTATGCCCATGTCTTCCGGGTCGGTGCGTTCGGCTATATGCTGTTCGCCGCGTGTGGTGTGCATGTGCCGTGCCTGGCGACCGTGTTCTTTTATAAACACATGATGCTCGCATCCCCGGAGACGGCGTATGATCTGACGGTCACGTTCGGGCTGTATTTCCTGCTCCCGGCGATGATCCTGTTCCTGGCCGCCTTCCTGGTGATGAGCGCCGCACAGATCGGAGCGTTCGCCAAGGGACTGACGCCGTACCCGAGATGGTGCTGGATCTTTTCGATGCCGGTCGCCATGGCGGCGACCATGCTATTGAAGCTCACGGGCGATCATGCTGTCACGAACGGACTGACGGCCGCTTGGATCAGCATCGGCAATATCTGGATGTTCGGCGGTCTGCTGATGATGATGCGTCGTGCAAAGGAAAGGAGTCATATCTCATGAAACAGGATCCATTCGTAACGGTCGTGAAGGCCCCCGATGCCTCGCAGGAGCCACGTTATCGGCTGGTGGAGCTGGCGGTCAAGGCGGCAGGTCTGCGCAAGAGCCTGATCGGCACGAAGGAGGAGGTCCTTGCGAAGGCAGCAAGGGTGAACGCGAAAAATCGGCATTTTTTCATGCCGACGGACAGCAGGGCGCATTACACCGACCATCTGATCGGCGGGCAGTACCATTGTGTCGAGATCGACACGGACATCCGCCGCAAGGACAAAGCCGTGCTGTTCGTGTTCGGCGGCGGCATGATCCTCGGGTCGGATGCGGGCGACATCGGCTTGTCCCGCCGTATCGCAAAGGAGACCGGCGCGGACGTGTGGTTCCCCTATTATCCGCTGTGTCACGAGCATGATATACTGGAGAACGTGCAGATGCTCTTTGGGTGCTATCGAGAGATGCTTCGTTTCTATGCGCCGGAGGACATCGTATTTCTGGGATTCTCGTCCGGCGGTGCGCTGATCCTTGATCTGATCACCTATCTCAACGAGCTGCGTGACCGCGGTGAGACGGTCCCGATGCCCGGTATGCTGATCCCGATCTCTCCTGGCAGCGTCCCGGTCAATGATCGGGAGCGCGACCGTCTGCGAATGCTCGACAGCCGTGATATGATGATCCCTGCCTCCTTTATGGATCTTGCCGAGGAGATCATGCGCCACGGCCATGACATCCCGCAAAAATACACCGCAACGGCACACGGCGACTTCCGCGATGCACCGATGACGCATTTCTATTACGGGTCGGCAGAAACGCTCTATGGCTTTGCTCCGAGCTATGCCGCGAGCTTCCGAAGGGCGAAGGCACGCTGCGTCTTCCACATCGGAAAGGGGATGCACCATTGCTATGCGATGCAGTATTTCATCCCCGGATGCAAGCCGGCGTTCGATGAGGTCATGGGGCTGATCCTGCACTATTTTGAAAGGGGCCGTTCCTGATGACGGAGCGGCGTCGATACTGGAAATGGAGGTAGGCAAATGCTTTTGACGGTATTCCTCACGGTCGTGTTTTGCGCGGCGATCACGCTGATGCTCTTGTCGGCAGTCACGTTCATCCAGGACATCCGATTCTTTTCCTCTGCACCGAAGGAGGCGCAGGCCGTCCTGCGTCCAAGAGAGCAGGAGCTGTTCTGCGGTGCCAGGGCCATCGGATGGACACTGATGGCCTTTAGTCTGCTGATGATCCTGGGCGTCGGCGTGGTCGCGATCTGGGACGGAGCAAGGAGCGGCTATACGTTCTGGCAGTATTTCTTGCGGTTCGTTTTCATCTTCACTGTATATAAGCTCTATGACATGACCTTCTTTGACTGGTACCTGCTTTGCCGTGCCCGATTTTTCCAGTACTATTTCCCGGAGACCGCATCGGTCTACAACGGCAGGCGATACGGCTATAACATCAAGAGCCAGCTCTTGAAGCTGCTCGTGATCTTCCCGGCGGCATCCGCACTGGCAGCGTGGATCTGCACGCTGGCGCAGTGATCGAGCGGGATGTGTCAAAGCGGCCTCTAAAAGCACATGCTTCTCTGCGCTGACGATCGGCGCAGAGAAGTTTTTTCGCGCATGATCGTATGACTCAAGGGGGTGTCGATCACTTTGTGACATAATGATGCAAAAGAGAAACGCGATATGACGTATCTGCGCTATATTGACGGTCGATGCTGTGACAAAAGATCGTCTTTCGTATTTGCAATCGTTGGTGAGATATGGTATGATACTGATAGAGGGAAAAAACGAGGAGGTGATAGGATGAGCAAGCCCACGATCGCTGTCGTTCTCGCTGTTGTCGATGTCGCTTTGACGATCATCAAGATCGTCACGAAGAAGTGACGTCCGCGCTCTGCATGCTCGAGGAGGTGATAGCATGAAGGTCGATGTGATCGCTGAGATCGTCACCACAGTCTCTGACTGTGTCGTGAAGATCCTGAAGGCAGTGGATGAGGGGAGGGACGACTGAGCCGCCCCCCGTGCAAGTGATGAGGAGGGGATAGCATGCGCGACCCCACCATCGGCTCGTGTGCCGCATCTTTTTTCAAAAAAGACTTGACAAACCGGGCCGATCGTGTTATAATAAATAAGCTATGGTATAGCAACGATGGCGGTATAGCTCAGTTGGCTAGAGCACTTGGTTCATACCCAGGGGGTCGCTGGTTCAAATCCTGCTGCCGCTATCCATCGGCCCGTTGGTCAAGAGGTCAAGACACCGCCCTTTCACGGCGGAATCATGGGTTCAATTCCCGTACGGGTCACCATTCAATGTTCTCGGAAACAGCGTAATTACGTTGTTTCCGAGTTTTTCTTTTATACCGAAAATAGGCTTTGT
>CACWPL010000034.1:0-25243 GCA_902762785.1 uncultured Ruminococcus sp.
TTATCAACGATCGCCCCAGAAAGTGCCTTGGCTATCTTTCTCCTCTTGAATTCCTTTCTAAAAAGTGTTGCACTTGACTTGACGATCTGCCGCCGACCGCCCCCAGGGGCGGGGGGAGTTTGGCCGGCCTTGCAGGCCGGCGCCGCTTTTTCCGCCCGCTGGCGCGGGCGGGGGGCTTGCGTCCCAGCGGGTGACGCTGTTCTCGCACGTTGGCGCGGGCGAGGCTTGGCGTCCTACCGGGTGCCCCGCCATTCTGAAAGCTGTGCCGCTCAGGGACGAGAATCGCGATGCTCGCGGCTCCGCCGCGAGGGGCAGCAGCAAAGCGACGCCCCCCGCCGTAGGCAGGGGGCGTGCGTTTGTTCCTAAAGTGCGGCGTGTATCCCGTATGGGACTTGCTTACACGGGCTCCGTGTTCGCTGCGAGGGTCGTGCAGATGCCGGAGAGGGTGGTCTCACCGCAGACGGCGTCGGCGGCGTAGGCGGTGACGGTCATGCCCTCGTACATGTCAGGCGTGGAGACGAAGAGCGTGTTATAGGCCGTGCCGGGGGTCTCGCTGAGGAACTGCATCCCGTCGCAGACGACCGCCGCGCTCGTCCCGGCCGCGAGGGACGGCGTGTAGCGCACGTTCACCGCGCACTGCGTCGAGGTCGACGGGTCCGGGTCGGTCGCGCCGCATCCCACCGCGTAGACATAGCCGCCCGTGATCGTGAACGGCCCCGCCGCGTAGAGGGCGCTCTTGGTGTCCTTCGGCCCGCCGAACGCGCGGACCGTGCCGCCGGAGATGTTCAGCGTCCCCTTGGACTTGATGCCGTTGGTCGCGCCGACCGCCGTCAGCTCGCCGCCCAGGACGCTGATGTCGTCATTGGCCATCAGCGCGGACTTGGCCGCATTGACATTGATCGTGCCGTTCTTGATGACGATGTCGTCATCGCTCGAGATGCCGTGGGCGACCGTGCCGACCACGTCGAGCGCGCCTGCGCCCTTGATCTCGAGAGTGTCGTTCGTGCAGATGCACCCGTCGAGCGTCCCGTCGCCGCCGTCGCTCAGGTAGTTATACGTCCCCTCGACGAGGGTCAGCGTCAGCTTCTTCGCGTCGCTCACGAGGATGGCCGGGCCCGCGGGGTTTTGGACGGTCACACCGTTCAGCTTCAGCTTGACCTTGGCCGTCGTGCGGACCTCGATCTGCCCGACCGTCTCGCCGTACACGAGATACGTCCCCTCGCCCGTCACGACCCATGTGCTGCCCTCGATGGCGATGCCCTCGCCCTCATACGTCCCTGCGGACAGGTCGAGGATGCCGGAGACGACGTTCTCCTCCGCCGGGACCTCCGGGTCGGCATCGGTCATCGGCTCGGTCTCCACGGGCGCGGCCTCGGTCGGGGCCTCGGTGGGCGCCTCGGTCGCGGCGGCGTTCGACGTGTTCCCGGACGCGCTGTTCGACGTCCCGCCGGACGTGTTCCCGGACGTCCCGCCGGACTTGCTGCCGGAGGACGTCTTGCTGTTCGAGGACGACTTGCTCGTCGTGGTGGTGGATGCGGATGCCTTGTCCGTGGCCGCCGTCGTGGTGGATGCCGCCTCGGTCGTAGACTTGGCGGACTTGTCGGACTTGCTCGATGTATCGGACTTGCTCGATGTATCGTCCTTGCCCTTGACCTTGACGGACTTGATGTCTACCGGGGCGTCGTCGTCATCATCATCATCGTCGTCCTCATCGTCATCTGCATCATCGGCACTGACCTGCTCGGTCTGCGAGGAGACGGCGGTCTGGGCATCGTCCTCCTCGGACTGCCGCCCGCACGCCGGGAGCGCGGTACACAGCGCCAGCGCGAGCACGAGCGCAAGGGCTTTTCGGATCTTTCTCATAGGGATGTCCCTCCTTATCATCATCTAGGTATACGCAGGCGCCGGACAGCGCTGCCATCCGGCGTACCTGTATCTTGTTTTTGGCTTTGTCACGCGCTTTCGCGTGTGGGCTCCCCGCTTACTTCTCGTAGATCTTGTCGTCGTACTTGAAGAGGGTGAGGGTGATGGTCATATTGCCGTTGAGGGTGCGGAGCTCGTCGATCATCTTCTTCTGCTCGACATTGTTGGGGAGCTGGATGGCGTAGATGCAGTCGAACATAGAGCCGAAATTCGTGGTCTTGACGCGGCGGAGCTTCCAGGAGGTGCAGTACTTATTGAGGACGGCATCGAAGAGGCCCTGGAAGTTGAGGTTCTCGGGGACGGAGATCTTGAGGGTCATGTCGCTGGACTTGGGCGCAGCGTAGTTGATCATGTTGAGGACATAGAGGACGATGGCCATGACCGCGAAGAAGATCACCGCGTAGAGGACGTAGCCCATGCCGGTCACGACGCCGATCGCCATGGCCATGAAGACATAGCCGATGTCCTTGGGGTCGGCGGCGACGGAGCGGTAGCGCGTCAGGCCGAAGATACCGGCGATGGCGATGCCGCCGATAAAGTTGATGAGCATGAGGAGCACGCAGACGATGGGGGGGAGCATGATGAGGGTGACGGCGTAGCTCTGGACGAAGCCCTCCTTCTTATGGGTGAGCATGTAGACCACGCTCATGCCGAAGCCGAGGACGAGGGAGACCGCGAGGCAGATCAGGAAGGTGCCGACGGAGACGGTGGTGGTGGTGCCGTACACGGCGTCCGAAGAGGTGAGGATGGAGTCTAACATGATGATACTTCCTTTCTATGCGTTATCTTTTATGGATACGGGTCAGATCTGGATCGGATGCCGTCAGCGCGGCAGGAGGATGCCGGAGGCGGTGCGGCGCTCTGCCAGGCTCTCATTGACGGTCTGCCGGATGATGGGGCGGACGGTCGCGGTGCCGGTGGGCGTCTCCGCTTGAAAATGCTTTTGGGTATAGAGCTTGTTGCGGATGTAGCGGCTGTAGGCCGTGCCGTACTTGGAGAAGCTGATCTTGTAGATCTTGAGGCGGGAGAGCGCCTGGGAGAGCCAGAGCGGCATCGCGCCGGCGATCTTGACCTCCATGAGGCGCTGGTTGGGGGCGATGATCTTGGCGCCGTAGCTGGGGAGACCGAGGGAGAGGTCGTAGCGGCGCTCGGTGATCTCGCGGTCGAAGGTGAGGCGGAAGTCCGGGTCGTCCTTGCCGAACCACGCGCTGCGCTGGTAGCTGATGTACTGCTTGGGGGCAACGGGGTAGGTATTGAGGAAGACGTCGAGCTCGGCGAAGATCTGCTTCTGGAGGTACTTTTGCAGGTCGACGGGCTTCTGGCGCTGGAGCATGTAGGCGTCGGACTCGGCGAGGGTCATGGTCACGCGGCGCTTGGTGACGATGCCGTTGACCTTCTTCTTGATCTCGAGGAAGACCTTATCGGAGGGCGCCGCCGGGGAGTAGTAGCTGCGCAGGCGGAGCTTTTCCTTGTACTTGGGCTTCTCGAGGGAGGTGCGGATCAGGTAGTCGTCGGGCGTGTCGTAGTAGAGGTTGTAGATGCCGTAATCCTTGCCGCCGATGCAGAACTTGTCAGGGTCCATGTACTTCTTGACCTCGACCAGCAGCGCCTCGTACTGCTCCAGAGAGAGCATGAACTTGATCTCTTTTCTCATGAATGTACTGATAGCCATAATTGCGATACCCGAGCGCGTGTCCCGGTATCCTCCGCTCCTTTCGTTTTGGGATGTGGGGGTCGTTTGCAATGTGTCTCAGGCGTCCTGCCTGTTCGTATCTCCTGTTTACAGTTACTATTATAGAGCTGTCTTCTTAAAAGAATCTTAAACGAACATAAAATTTTTTTAAGGATACTGCGCGGCGGAGCCGCGGCGGGGAGCCCCCGCTGGCGACCCCCATTCGGAGGGCACGGCGCATACTGCTTTTCACCGCTTGCTCCCAATGGCCTTGCGGCCAAAGGGAGCAAAGCTCCTTTTCATTTACTCGCGGCGGAGCCGCGACAGTTTGTCAAATAGTCGTTTTTCTAGGCGACTTCTCCCCACCCCCCTGCCCCCCGCCCCCAGGGGCGGGGGGAGTTGTTAGGCGGCGCTGCGCGCCGCCGCCGCTTTTTCCGCCGCCTTACGGCGGCGGTATCAACAAGCGTCAAATCGTAAAAGTGAGGTTTTTCGACAAGCTGGCGCGGCGGAGCCGCGGCGGGGAGCCCCCGCTGGCGACCCCCATTCGGAGGACACGGCGCACCTTGCTTTTCACCGCAATGCCCGCTTGCTCGCGCAAGGCGGGCAAAGCTCCTTTTCATTTACTCGCGGCGAGGCCGCGAGCCGCGTTCGTGATACCAGGATCTGACCTGCACAGACGCCCCCGTCTCCAAAAACACCCCAGATAAAGGCCGCTGCCCCGGTCGCGCATGGCGATGGGACAGCGAGGCGCCGCCTGCGGGGGGGCATCCCCAGAGGCGGTCATGCTATTCAAGTCCGGCGATACGGCCGTAGCAGGTCGGACGGCGGTCGCGGAAGAGCCCCCACTCGAGCCGCGCCTGTGCGACGGCGTCGAGGTCGAAGGACTGTAGGAGGACGGCATCCTCGGTGCGTCCCGCCTGCGCAAGGACGGCGCCCGTCTCATCGGTGATGAACGAGCTGCCGTAGAATCGCAGTGCGGACGACTGCCCGCCGTTCTCCGCCGACGGCGTGACCTCCTCGAGGCCGTACCGATTCGCGGCGATCACGGGGATGACGTTCGCGGCGGCGTGTCCCTGCATGACGCGCTGCCAATGCGGCATGGAGTCGACCTCGAGGATCGGCTCGGACCCGATGGCGGTCGGGTAGAAGAGCAGCTCCGCCCCGCCGAGCGCGAGGCAGCGCGCCGTCTCCGGGAACCACTGGTCCCAGCAGATGCCCACGCCGATGACGCCGAAGCGCGTCTTCCATGTGCGGAAGCCGGTGTCGCCCGGGGTGAAGTAGAATTTTTCCTGATAATAATGGTCATCCGGGATGTGGGTCTTGCGGTAGACGCCAAGGAGCGTCCCGTCCGCATCGAGGATGGCCGCGGAGTTGTAGAGGACGTTCCCGTCCCGCTCGTAAAAGCTGATCGGCAGCACGACGCCCAGCTCCGCCGCTACCTTGGCAAATCGGACGACGGCATCGTTCTCCCGGACAGGCTTTGCGAACTGGTAATAGTCGTACCGCCGCTCCTGGCAGAAATACTGCCGCTCGAACAGCTCCGGCAGCAAAATGACGTTCGCGCCGTCCCGCGCCGCCTGCCGCACGAGCGCCTCGGCATGATCCAGGTTCTCCCGGACATCGCGTCCGCACGTCATCTGCACGGCCGCCGCTGTGATCTCTCGCATGGGTCGCTCCTTTCTATTGGAAACGTTTTGCCGCCTGACGGCAAGGTCTCACTCGGGTATCTGCTGTGTCAGACAATGGATGTTCCCGCCGCCCATGAGCAGCTCGCGGGCGGGGATGGGGACGATGCGGCGGTCGGGGAGCCACGACTGCATGAGGCGCACGGCGGCCGCGTCGCTGGCGGCGTTCTCCTCGCCGAACTGCGGCAGGAGGACGCTTTGATTCGTGAAATAGAAATTGACATACGACGCCGCCAAGCGCTCGCCCGGCTCGCGGACGTCCTCGCCGGGGGCGAAATCCAGTCCGGCCAGATCGTCCTCCGTCACGCACACGGGATGCGCCGGGATCGGCAGCTTGTGGATGGTCAGACGCCGTCCCCGCGCGTCCGTGACGCGTTCGAGGTAGGCCAGCGTCTCGTGCGAGAGGGCATACTGCGGGTCGGACTCGTCGTCCGTCCACGCGAGCACCACCTCGCCCGGCCGCAGGAACGCGCAGACATTGTCGACATGCTCGTTCGTCTCGTCATTGTAGATCCCGCGCGGGAGCCAGAGGACTTTTTCCGCGCCCAGATAGTCGCAGAGCGTCGCGGCGATCTCCTCGCGGGAGAGGTCGGGATTGCGTCCCGGCGAGAGCAGACACGCCTCGGTCGTCAGGATCGTGCCCTGTCCGTCCGTGTGGATGCTGCCCCCCTCCAGCACGATCCCCGGCCGCACCGCCGGCACGCCGATCGCATCGCAAAAGCGCTGGCCGAGGGCGGCGTCCTGCTGATAGTCCTGGTAAAGACCGTCATAGTCCCCGCCCCAGGCGTTGAAGTCCCAGCAGATCCCGCGCATCTGTCCCGCCCCGTCCCGGACGAACGAGGGCAGCGTGTCGCGCGCCCAGGCGTCATCCTGCGGGAGGGTCAGCAGCTCGATGCTGCGGTCATGGCGCAGGAGCTTTTCCACACGCGGCCGGATCTCCTCGCTCGTGATGAGGTAGAGCCGCTCCTCCGCCGCGATCGTGCGCCAGATCTCCAAAAAGGCCGGCATCGCCCGCATCGCACCATACGGCCACGAGCCCCGGCGCTCCGGGACGATCATCGCGGTCGCGGCGTGCGGCTCGAACTCACCGGGCATCCGATAGCCTGCTTGCTTGGGGGTCATGAAAGTCTCTCCTTAAAGTCCGCATACCCGAACTGCCGGATCACCTCGTAGCGCCCGTCCGCATGGAGCAGGCCGATGTCCGGCAGGGGCATGCCGTTGAACGTGTTGTTTTTGACCATGCTGTAGATGGCCATGTCCTCGAAGCACAGCAGATCGCCGACGTGGAGCGGGCGGTCGAAGCTGTAGTCCCCGATGATGTCCCCGGCGAGACAGGTGCAGGAGGAGAGGCGGTAGGTGTGCGCCTTCTCCCCCGCCTCCCCGCTCTCGAAGAGGGGCGGCCGGTAGGGCATCTCGAGGACGTCCGGCATGTGGCACGCTGCGGACGCGTCGAGGATCGCGATGTCGATGTCCTTATGCACGATGTCCAGCACCTCGGTGACGAGGTAGCCCGCATCCAGCGCGACGGCCTCGCCCGGCTCGAGATAGATCGTGAGATCATACGTCTCCTGCATGTGGCGGATCAGGCGCTCGAGCAGCGGGATGTCGTAGCCCGCGCGGGTGATATGGTGTCCGCCGCCCATGTTGAGCCACTTGACCTGACGCAGATACGGCGCGAACTTCTCCTCGACGGCCGCGAGGGTCGTCTCGAGCGCGTCCGCGCCCTGCTCGCAGAGCGTGTGGAAATGCAGACCATCCACGCCGGAGAGGTCCGCCTCTGCGAGCTGTTCGGCCGTCACGCCAAGGCGCGAGCCGGGGGCGCAGGGGTCATAGATCGCGTGGTCCTGCGTGGAGCACTGGGGGTCGATGCGAAGCCCCACCTGCTTGCCCGCCGCGCGGACCATATGGCCGTAGCGGTCGAGCTGGGCAAGGGAGTTGAAATACACAAACCCCGCCGTCTCCACGACATCCGGCATGTCCGCGGCGCGGTAGGCCGGCTCATAGACATGCACCTCGCCCGGGAAATGCTCCCGCCCGAGCCTTGCCTCATAGAGGCCGGAGGCGGTCGTCCCGGCGAGATACGGCGCGATCAATGGGTAGACCGCGAACATCGAGAACGCCTTCTGCGCGAGCAGGATCTTACATCCCGTGGCCGTCTGCACGTCCTTTAAGATGCGGCAATTGTCGAGGAGCTTGGCCTCGTCGACGACATAGGCGGGCGTGTGGACCTCGGATGCCGCGTCCATCGCGGCAAGGCGCGCGTCGCCCATCTCAGTCCACCAGGACGGGCGCCTCGTCTACCACCCACGGCAGACCGTACTTGTTGAGCATGTCCATATACGGATCGGGATCGAACTCCTCGACATTGAACACGCCCGCGCCGCTCCAGACGCCGGACGCCACGAGCGCGGTGCCGATCATCGCGGGCACGCCGGTGGTATAGGAAACGGCCTGTGCGCCGGTCTCCTTGTAGGCCTCCTGGTGGTCGCAGATGTTGTAGATGTAGATGGAACGCTCCTTGCCGTCCTTGATGCCGGTGAAGATGCAGCCGATGTTGGTCTTGCCGACGGTGCGCGGACCGAGGGAGGCGGGGTCGGGCAGGAGCGCCTTGAGGAACTTGATCGGGACGATCTCGTGTCCCTCGAACATGACGGGCGTGGTGCTGAGCATCCCGACGTTTTGCAGGCAGTTCATGTGCATGAGGTAGCTCTGGCCGAAGGTCATGAAGAAGCGGATGCGCTTGACGCCGGGGATGTTCTTGGCGAGGGACTCGATCTCCTCGTGGTGGAGGAGGTACATGTCCTTTTTGCCGACACCGGCGAAGTCGTACTCACGCTTGATGGCCATGGGCGCGGTCTCGACCCAATGGCCGTCCTCCCAGTAGGAGCCGTTCGCGGAGACCTCACGGAGGTTGATCTCGGGGTTGAAGTTGGTGGCGAAGGGATAGCCGTGGTCGCCGCCGTTGCAGTCGAGGATGTCGATGGTGTGGATCTCGTCGAAATAGTGCTTGAGGGCATAGGCGGTGAAGACGCTGGTGACGCCGGGGTCGAAGCCGGTGCCGAGGAGCGCGGTCAGGCCGGCGGCCTTGAACTTATCCTGATAGGCCCACTGCCAGGAGTAGTCGAAATAGGCGGTGAAGCCCTTCTCCTTGCAGCGCTTCTCGTAGACGGCGCGCCACGCGGGATCGTCGGTGTCCTCGGCCTCATAGTTGGCGGTGTCGACGTAGTTGGCACCGGCGGCGAGGCACGCGTCCATGATGGTCAGATCCTGATACGGCAGGGCGACATTGAGGACGGTATGGGGCTGATAGGCCTTCATGAGGGCGGTCAGGCTCTCGACGCTGTCGGCATCGACGGCGGCCGTGGTGAGGGTCGCCTTGGTGGTCGGACGCAGCTTCTCCGCGAGCGCATCGCACTTGGCGACGGTACGCGAGGCGATGCAGATCTCCGTGAAGACGGGGTTCTGACAGCACTTGTGGATGGCGACCGTTCCTACGCCGCCGCAGCCGATGATGAGTAGTTTCATGGGGGGTCCTCCTTTAGGATAGTATTCTTTTTACTCGGTCATTATAGGTCACATTGCCGATCTTATAGAGTTTCCAAACATTATCGACAAGATCTTCCAGCCATTTTTTCCATTCAAACGGGTAAAGCTCGCTGACCTTATCAAATAGATCGGGGGCGAGGTCTTCAAACTGCATCACATAATGAAAGCGTTTGCTGATGGTCGTGCATAGTTGAAACTTCGGGTCCTTGACCAAATATTCAAAAATGCTCTTTTTGAGCTGTTCTTCCTTTTTTGCATCATTTGAGAAACGCTCGGAGAGATAGGCTTCACGTTCCTCATCGGTAGGGAAAACGATTCGTAGCAGTGCCTCAACAGAGGGCAACGCACGGGAAACGATCTCCCCGTTCTCGTCCTCCATCTCCATCCAATCGTCATTGATCTCAAAGCACAAGAGCCGTGCATTGGGCAGCGCTCCCGCGATGAAGAGCGACCTTGGCCTTTCAAAGTCGAGCGTTTCCAAGAGCTGTGTATCATATGCATCTATCTGCGCAAGCACATCTTCTTTTCGTTCATCCGGGACAGGAAATTCGAGCAACTCGATCAGGTCTTTGTTGACCAGATAGGATGTCTCATCGTAGTATGCATAATGATAAAGCAACACATCCGCTTTCAGGTCGGCCATGAGCTGGAGGAACGTCTCCAACGTCTCGTCGATCATGATGCACGACTTTCGCGAGGGGGTGCTTGCGACCCTCGCGGCGCAAAGGCCGTACTCCTGACAGATCTCCAAAAATCGCTCGTTGTCCGGGATGGGCTTTTCCGCAGGCATGTCCACGAAACTCACCCCCTCCTCTCCTCCTCCTCCAACAGGTCCTCGACATACTTCGGCAGCATGAAGGCGCCCATATGGAGGTTGGTGGAATAGTACCAGGTCTTGAGGCCGCGGGCTTTCCAGCGGCGGGCATCGAGGTCATGGAGGGGGTGGTACTTCTTCGACGCGAACCCGAAGAGCCAGTACCCCGAAGGGCAGGTCGGGATGTGCGCCTGATACACGCGCGAGATCGGGAAGCTCCGGAACGCCTTGCGGTGCATCGCGCGGCACGCCTCCTCGTCCTCGTCGAAGAACGGCGAACCATGCTGATAGACCATGATCCCGTCGTCATGGAGCGCCTGGTAGCAGCTCCCGTAGAACTCCTTCGTGAAGAGTCCGGCGGTGTGGCCGAGGGGGTCGGTGCTGTCGTTGATGATGAGGTCATACTCGTCCTGACGGCGGCGCAGGAACCGCAGTCCGTCGCGGTAATGCAGCTTCACGCGCGGGTCACGCAGTCCGACCGCATTGTCCGGGAAGAACTCCTGACAGACCTTCACGAACAGCTCGTCCGGCTCGACGACGTCGATCTCCTCGATCTCGTCATAATAGCTCAGCTCACGCGCCACGCCGCCGTCGCCGCCGCCGATCACCAGCACGCGCCGCACGTTCGGATGCACCGCCATCGGCACATGCACGATCATCTCGTCATAGGTGAACTCGTCCTTCTCCGAGAAGATCACCGAGCCGTCCGACGTCACGAACCGCCCGAACTCCTCGCTCTCGAAGACGTCGATCCGCTGTAGGTCGCTCTGCCCCGAGAATAGCTGTTTTTCCACTCGAATGGACATTTTTACGTTATGCGTGTGCATCTCTGAGAACCAAAAGTCCATGGGTCTGTCACTCCTTTGATGGCGCGCCCGTCAGATCGAGGGCATCCCGCCAAAGCCGTCATCCTCTGCCTGCTGCACGGTCACGGTCGTGTTCTTTGCCTCCGGCTGAGGGTCGAGCCAATAATATTTGTATAGCATAAGATACTGCACCAGCTTGTCCGTGTCCGACATGCCGTTGTTGTAGCTGGCGTCCGGCATGAAGGTGTAGGTGCGGAGCCGGACGGTGATGTCCTGTCCCTGCGCCGTGAAGGTCAGGTATTCCTCCGTCGTGGGCGGCTGCATCGACCGTCTCGGCGGACGGCGCGTGACTTTTTTCGTGCCGATATAGCTGATCTCCGAGACGTGGAACTCGGTCTTTTGTCCCTTGGCATCGTGGAACGTGAACCATCCCGTGCTGCCGTCGAACTCGATGCACCAATTCGCCTGCACGATGTAGAGGATGACGCCCATGATGAGGAAGACGATCGCGATGACCCATCTCCCCATGAGGAGCAGCAGCAGCGCGAACACCAGCGCCGCCCCCGTCCCGACCGCACGGTCGAAGAACTGATGCTTGACTGTCCCCGACAGTCCCTCCATGATCCGCTCCGCCTGCGCCCGCGCCTCTGCACGGTCCTCCGCGCCTTGGATGCCTAGGTCTTTTAGCTGCATGGTAGTCTCCTTTTATATGTCACAGAGCGCTTCGGTCGCTATGTTATTTGAGGACGTTCAGTCTTTCCAAAGTCCCGTCCTCCGGGCCCTGCATGGAGCAGCCTTTTTCCTTGGCATAGAGGACATAGCTCACGATCTCCTCCGTGACCATCTCGCCCGGCGCGAGGATCGGGATGCCCGGCGGGTAGCACATGACGAACTCCCCGCAGATCCGCCCCGGCGTCTCCCGGATCGGGATCAGCTCTTTTTCGGCATAGAACGCCTTCTGCGGCGTCGCGGCCACGATGGGGGTGATGTACTCCGCGTTGTGCAGACGCGACACCGGCCGCGCGTAGAGGCGCTTGATGTCCTCCAGTGCGCCCACCAGACGCTCGATGTCCTGGATGCGGTCGCCGATGGAGATATAGGCGAGGATGTTGCCGATGTCGCCGAACTCGATCTGGATGTCGTACTCGTCGCGCAGCAGGTCATAGACCTCGATGCCCGTCAGGCCGATGTCGCGCGTGTAGACCGACAGCTTCGTGACGTCGTAGTCATAGATGCTCTTGCCGTTGACGAGGTCCTTGCCGTAGGCGTAGTAGCCGCCGATGGAATTGATCTCCTCGCGGGCATATTCGGCCATATTCTTGACCTTTTCAAAGCTCTCCCGTCCGCGCAGCGCGAGGTTCCTTCGGGAGATGTCGAGGCTCGACAGCAGCAGATAGGACGCGCTGGTCGTCTGCGTGAGGTTGATGATCTGCTCGACATAGCGCGTGTTGACGTTCTCATTGAGGAGGAGCAGGGAGCTTTGCGTGAGGCTGCCGCCGCTCTTGTGCATGGAGATCGCAGCCATATCGGCACCGGCCTCCATCGCAGACACGGGCAGTGCCTCGTGGAAGGACAGATGCGTCCCGTGCGCCTCGTCCACGAGGACCATCATCCCGTGCTTATGCGCCAGCTCGACGATGGCGCGCAGGTCGGAGCAGATGCCGTAATACGTCGGATTATTGACGAAAACGGCGGTGGCGTCCGGGTGTGCGAGGATGGCGCGCTCGACCTCCTCCGGCTCCATGCCGAGGGCGATGCCGATATGCGGCTCGACGTCCGGGTCGACGTAGACCGGCTCCGCGCCGCACAGCACGAGGGCATTGATGGCGCTCCGATGGACATTGCGGGGCATGATGATCTTATCGCCGAGCTTGCAGGCAGTGAGCACCATGCTCTGCACGGCCGAGGTCGTGCCGCCGACCATGAAATAGGCATGTGCCGCGCCGAACGCATCCGCCGCGAGGTTCTCCGCCTCTAGGATGACGGAGACGGGGTGGCAAAGATTGTCGAGCGGCTTCATAGAATTGACATCCAGACCGACACACTGCTCCCCGAGCAGACGGACAAGCTCCGGATTGCCGCGCCCGCGCTTATGCCCGGGCACATCGAACGGCACCACGCGCTGACGGCGGAAGCGTTCGAGGGCTTCATACACGGGCGCAGAACGTTGTTTTTCGATATTCATGGTCGTACCCTTTCAGAAGGACGGCCCCAGGTGGGGCGCTGCCTTCAAGCAGTCATCAAGATACCGCATCCCGCGGAAAAAAAGCGGCATTTCCCGCTCCATTTAGAATGTCTCCATTATAACACACATATAAAGAAAAGTCAAGCGGGCGGGGTGCCCGGGCGGGCGATTCCCATACGGGTCACACCGCGCACTTTGGGAACAAACGCACGCCCCTGCCTCCGGCGGGGGCGTCGCTCCGCTGATGCTCCTCGCGGCGGAGCCGCGAGCATCGCATTTCTCGTCCCTGAGCGGCACGGCTTTCAGAATGGCGCGTGTCCCCGCCGTTCAAAACGAACGCCCCCTCTGCGTGTGCAGAGAGGGCGCGGGGGACGTTTCGACGCGGTCACTCCTCGACGGCATCGTCCTCGTCCTGCTCGTAGGCAGTCCCGAAGAAGACCGTGTCAAAGAAGTTGCGGGTCGTGTCCTCACCGAGGGCGGACTTGAACACGTCGGTCGAGACGCCGCCCTGCGTGATGAGGCCGTCGCTGTAGGCCTTCGTCAGGGCGACCTTCATCCTGTGGCCGTCGGCATCGAGCGGGTCGAGCGTGTCCGCGCCGTCCATCACGACCGAGACGGCGTCCGCGAGCATGGCCTTCAGCGTCGCATCGTCCGCAGAGCCGGCCTTCTTATGCAGCTTCACGGTGATATACTTATCGTACCACGCCTCGTCCGCGGGGTCGTCCGCGAGGGCGCTGTATTCGTCCGCAAAGGTCTTCATCTCGGCCACGATCGCCGCATACGACTCCTCGGACGGGTCCGGCACGAGGTCATAGAACTCCACGATCGCCTTGCGGTTCGTCAGCGCATAGATATAGTCGACGGACAGCAGCGGGGCGTTCTTCTCGAACGGCGTCAGCACGAAGGACGCCATCTGCATCACGCCCATATCCACCGTCATGACGGAGAGGTTCCCGAGATCGTCGATCTGATACTGCTCCACATCGAACTGCATCAGCGCGTTGAGCTTGATGTGCCGGTAACCGCCGGGGTCGCGGGGAGAGTAGGTGGTGTGTGCGGCGATGGCATCCTTGCCGGCCGCGATGGCCTCGCGCATCGCCCGGACGTTCTTCGCCCGCTGCACCCCGATGAACACCACCAGTGCCACGATCAGCAGGAGGATGATCAGCAGGATGACGGGGGCCTTGCTCTTTTTCTTCTTCTGCGGCGCCTGTGCCGCGGGGGTCGTTGCTTCGTTCGCCATGATACGCTCCTTATTTTTTCTTGATCACACACGGTCGGCGTGCATCTGTATTATAGCATAGGCGCGCGGGGATGTCAAGGTCTTGCACAAAAGAGACGGGCGCACGCACGCACGCGCCGCCGCATTTTCAACAGTGTAAGTTGTGCATATCGCCGAAATTCTCAAAAAGGACTTGCTTTTTCCCGCAAAGGTGGTACAATAAGATTAGCACTCAAAGAGAATGAGTGCTAACACTTAAAAGCCAAGTTTGCTGATCCTGTCCGCGCGGACGGGGGAGCGAACGAGCGATAGACACGATCAAAGGAGGAAACCATCATGACGATCAGACCCTTGTTCGATCAGGTGCTCATCAAGATGACAGAGGCCGAGGAGACGACGAAGAGCGGCATCCTGCTGGCCGGGAGCGCAAAGGAGAAGCCCCAGGTGGCCGAGGTGGTCGCTGTTGGCGAGGGCAAGTATGACGATAACGGCAAGCTCATCCCCATGGTCGTAAAGACCGGTGACAAGGTGCTCACCCGCAAGTACGGCGGCACCGAGGTCAAGATCGACGGCGAGGAGTACACCCTCGTAGGTCAGGAGGACATCCTGGCGATCGTGACCGACTGAGCCCACGCATCTACATCTTTATAAGGAGTGATATACCATGGCAAAGGACATCAAGTACGGAGAGGACGCCCGCAAGGCGCTGCAGGCCGGTATCGACAAGCTGGCCGACACGGTGAAGATCACGCTCGGTCCGAAGGGCCGCAACGTGGTGCTCGACAAGAAGTTCGGCGCACCGCTCATCACCAATGACGGCGTGACCATCGCCAAGGACATCGAGCTGGAGGACGCCTTCGAGAACATGGGCGCACAGCTCGTCAAGGAGGTCGCCACCAAGACCAACGATGCTGCCGGTGACGGCACCACCACCGCGACTTTGCTGGCACAGGCCATCATCCGCGAGGGCATGAAGAACATCGCGGCCGGTGCGAACCCCATGATCCTGAAGAAGGGCGTGGCCAAGGCCGTTGACGCGGCTGTGGAGACCATCAAGGCCAACTCCAAGCAGGTCGAGGGCAGCGCAGACATCGCGCGTGTCGGCACGGTATCGTCCGCGGACGAGAACGTCGGCAAGCTGATCGCCGAGGCGATGGAGAAGGTCACCTCCGACGGCGTCATCACCATCGAGGAGAGCAAGACTGCCGAGACCTATTCCGAGGTCGTTGAGGGCATGCAGTTCGACCGCGGCTATATCTCGCCGTACATGGTCACCGACACTGAGAAGATGGAGGCCGTTTATGACGACCCGTTCATCCTGCTGACGGATAAGAAGATCTCGAACATCCAGGAGATCCTGCCCCTGCTCGAGCAGATCGTGCAGTCCGGCAAGAAGCTGGTCATCATCGCCGAGGACATCGAGGGCGAGGCACTGACCACCATCATCCTGAACAATCTCCGCGGCACCTTCAAGGTCGCTGCTGTCAAGGCACCGGGCTTCGGTGACAGACGCAAGGAGATGCTCCGCGACATCGCGACCCTGACGGGCGCCGAGGTCATCACCGAGGAGCTGGGTCTGGAGCTGAAGGACACGCAGATCAGTCAGCTCGGCCGTGCGCGTCAGGTCGTGATCCAGAAGGAGAACACGATCATCGTCGACGGCGCCGGCGACAGCGAGGCCATCAAGGCACGCGTCGCAGCCATCAAGGGCCAGATCGAGAACGCGACCTCTGATTTCGACCGTGAGAAGCTCCAGGAGCGTCTGGCGAAGCTGTCCGGCGGTGTGGCCGTCATCAAGGTCGGCGCTGCCACCGAGGTCGAGATGAAGGAGAAGAAGCTCCGCATCGAGGACGCGCTCGCGGCTACCAAGGCGGCCGTTGAGGAGGGCATCGTAGCCGGCGGCGGCACGGCGCTCATCAACGCCATCCCTGCTGTCGAGAAGCTGGTCGGCGAGCTGACCGGCGACGAGAAGACGGGCGCACAGATCATCCGCACCGCGCTCGAGGCGCCGCTCCGTCAGATCGCGCTGAACGCCGGTCTCGAGGGCAGCGTCATCATCGACAAGATCATCTCCTCCGGCAAGGTCGGCTATGGCTTCGATGCGTACAATGAGCAGTACGTCGACATGATCAGCGCCGGCATCGTCGACCCGACCAAGGTCACCCGCAGCGCCCTCCAGAACGCTGCCTCCATCGCCGCGATGGTCCTGACCACCGAGTCCCTCGTTGCCGACATCAAGGAGCCCGAGCCTCCCGTACCGCCCATGCCCGCCGGCGGCGGCATGTATTAAGCCCGGAGCCCGGGCTGGCGATTCCCATTCGGGTAACACCACGCACTTTGCTTTACACCGCTTGCCCCCAATGGCCTTACGGCCAAAGGGGGCAATGCTGTTTTTTCTTTACTCGCTGCGAGCAGCGAGACGCTTTCGCGATACCAAGCTTTGACTTGATACGTTCGTGAGACGCGTTCGCAGAGGGGGCGCGGGTGTTTTTTTATGTATACGACACGGCACTCCCGGGGGCGCGTGTTTTTTTATGTACACGACACGGCGCTCCCGTGGGCGTGTGTTTTTTTGTACACGCCGCTCGCGTGGTTTTTTTATGTACACGACATAGCGCTCCTGTGGGATGTGGCGTATCTTTGTGTAACATGCACAGATCGCCCCGTCCGCATTGGATCATGTCACGAAGATCGGCGCCGATGCCGCCCGGGCACTTTCATTTGCGGGAAATTTGTGGTTTGATAGAAAAAAGACGTATCCCAAAAAAATTTCCCGATCGGATGCACCCAAGTACACGCGCCGGGGGTGTTATAGGCAGAAGGGCACAAAACAGCACGGCATCGCCCGACACAAGATCCGTGCGAACACACATCACAGGAGGACATCACTATGGCAACACTCAAGCAAAAACTGGATCTGCACATCGCGCACACGCGAACGCTGTACGACGCCGCGCTCAAAACGGAGGATAAGGCCGCCATCGCGCAGGAGGGCCTGATCCAGTCGATCGTCTACCAGAGGATGATCGATCAGCTCGGCGAGGACGCGTCGTTCGAGGAGAACGAGCAGAGATCCGCGCAGATCACGGAGGAGGTCAAGGCCGACCAGTTCCTCATGGACGAGATCCGCAGGATGGAGGATCCGGCCTTCCCCTTCCAGATGATGGAAATGCCGAAGGACTTCCTTCAGGACCTCGCGCCGCGCAGGAGGCAGCACGACATCATCCAGGAGACCATGGGTGCGTTGAAGCGATTTGCGGACTCGAAGGACTTCCAGGGCATGTCCAACTATGCCGTGGATACCTTCCTCAATGCCAATGACCCCGACTTTGACGCGAAGCTCGAAGGCGTCAGCAAGTATTTCGGCGAGCTCCTCGCACCGGCCGTGGAGAAGAAGGGCGTAGACGGAAAGCCGGATACGATGGAGCCGGATCCCAAGTCCCTCGAGGTCTTTGACAGGTTCTATGACCAGTTCCTGGACAGATACGCCATCGCCTGCGGCGAGCGCGTCGACGCACAGGCGCGGATCGAAGGGGAGATCCGGGAGGGCGTCTACCACGATACGGAGCTGATCCAGGACGACCCGAAGCTGACCCGCAAGATCGCCGATGTGATGGCGTCCTCCCAGACCGATCCCGGCCTGACGGTCAGCGCCTGCAACGCGTTCAATGAAACGCTCACGCAGAATCTCTCTTTGGAATGCTTTGTCGGCGAGGATCACATCGGCGAATACTGCGAGAAGAAGCGAGTCGGCAAGATCACCCAGAAGCTGGAGGAGACACATCCGGATATGATCCGGAAGATGCGGGAGAAGGGCGAGGACGATTTCCTCGAGGATCTGACCGGCCTTTTCAAGCCGTCGGACATAGTCGAGTCTGTCCAGGGCTACGTTGTCAAGAGCGGCTATGTCGCTCCCGGGGCGTCGCCCTTCTCCAAGGTACCCGAGGCGAACGCCAAGTACCTGAACATGCCGGTCGAGGAGCTGCTGCGTGCAGAGGAGGCACAGAGGGACCATCTCGCACAGAAAAAAGCCGATAACGCGAAGCTCCTGGAAAACTTCGGGAAGGAGATCGATCCCCTCTGCGAAGCGCTGAAGAATGATCCGCCCCCGGAGGATCATCCGAATGCCATCGCATCCTACAACAAGCTTCTCATGGAGATGGAGAACTTCAAGAAGGTCGGCAGGGTCGGCTACAAGTATGTGGGCGACATCGACAAGGCGGAAGGCGTGTTGACGAAGAATGAAAATATGACCACCAATATGGCCAAGTCGGCACTGGGCCGCCTGAAAGACGCCGCTGTGAAGTACGTCGAGTACGATGAGGAGTTCGGGAAGAAGCTCGAGGGCTTCGACTGGCAGGTGCGCGAGAAGTACAAGGCAGAGCTGTCGCGCAAGGGCACGGACGTGTCGCTCGACTTCATCGAGAGGGTCAAGAAGGTCCGGAAGATCGAGGACCAGTCCCTCGACGCCGATACCGAGATGGTCGACCGCATGGCCGAGATCCCGGACAAGCTCGCTGCCGTCAGCAAGAAGTTCAGCGACGGCAAGCTCTGGCTCCGCGGCAGCTCCGAGTATGACGCAGTCGGCAAGGCGATGGACGAGCTGAAGCGCCGCCTCAACAATATGCAGAAGAACGACGCCGAGATCTTCATGATGGAGGGCAAGGAGAAGGAGGACGCCCTGCGCGCGAAGAAGGCCGAGACCGAGGCCGTGCAGGAGCAGATCCGCGTCCTCAAGGAGAAGACCGCCGCCTATTATGCCCACAAGGCCAAGGACGGCCAGTGGCGCAAGGGCACCAATAAGAACGCCGACCAGCGCATCGAGGCCGTGCAGGAGGTCGACGCTTTCGCCTCCGATCTGGAGATGCTCTTCAACAAGAGGGCCCGGATGACCGAGCAGGCCATCCAGACCTCGATCGAGTCGCGCAAGCCGGACTATGAGTCGTGGTGTGCGCGCTACCCGAAGGGGAAGGCGGCATATGAGGAGGCCGGTGAGCCGGTGCCGGAGAGCGTGCAGAAGATCGAGGCGGGCCTGACAACGATGCGGTCGGCCAATATCACCCTGAACGACCTGAAAAACCCGATCTGGAAGGCAAAGGGCAAGCCTGAGGCCGCGGTCTTCGCCGATAACTACAGCAAGATCCTTTCGCTCCTTATGACGAAGGATCAGCTCGAAGCTCGCAAGACCAAGGCGGAGGACTGGGACAGGACCCTCAACGGGACGGCCAAGTATCTGTCCGAATGGCTCCAGCAGGACGATCATTTCAAGACCCTCATGGATGAGTCCGAGGAATACTCCCAAAGGTGCGACCCGCCCACGAAGCGCCAGGAGCTCCTCGATGGTCTGCGGGCAGTGAACGAGCTGACGAAGGCGAACATCCCGGTCGATGCGCTCGAGGCGAAGTATGTGGCCGCCAAGGAGGCTGCGGCGCGCGAGGCGGAGGAGCAGCGCAAGCGCGAGGAGGCGCGCAGGAAGGAAGAGGCCCAAAAGTACGAGGCGCGCAGGAAGCACGAGCAGCGCAAGCAGGCGCTCCCCGATGACAAGGAAGCCTTCCGCGAGCAGGCGATCGACCTCTACGCGCGCGGCGTGCAGGAGTACAGGATCGCGCAGCACCTCAAGGCGCACCCGGAGTATACCGTGGAGCAGGTCAAGGAGGTGCGTGAGAGCAACGCCTACGATCTGGTGCGTGACGCGGAGCAGAACAAGGCCTACAAGGCGGAGTTCGCGAAGTCCAAGCTCTTCACCGACTTCATGGACAGCATCACGACCCCGGACAGGCTCGATGCGGCCAAGTCGCTCGCGGACAAGGGCGGCACCACGCTCTACGACTTCATCAACGACGAGCTCTTCCGCCCGGCCGGCCTCGATAAGATGGTCAAGCAGGCGCAGCATGACCTCATCACGGCCAGGTCTGCGGTGATGGAGGCGCTCGAAAAGGATCCCCAGGCGCAGAACATCCCGGCCAATGATCCCAAGACCTACCCCGACAAGGAGGCGCACCGCGAGGACTACGCGGTCATCATGGCGAGCAACTATCTCCGTCTCGCCAGCAAAGCTGATCCCAAGAAGACGTACAACGGCCTGGATCTGGTGGGTATGACGAACGTCATGAGGGAAAAGGAAAGCTTCCAGGCGATGATGGAGCTGCAGTCGGGCAAGGACCTGTATCATTCGGCGACCACCCGCTTCGGTGAGGACCTGGCGCTGAATTACACGAGGGCAAAGAAGCAGCACATGCTGAACAAGCAGCGCAAGGAAGACCATCAAAAGAAGCAGCAGGCCGATCATGAGCTGGAAAAGAAGCAGCCCGGCGCTGCGCTCGGCGACAACAAGAAGAAGTGATTCCACATCCCACACACGAGCCCCACTGTCATGGTGGGGCTCCTTTTTTGGGGGACTGCCCCTCACACGCGCCATGCAGCCCGTTTCTCTCCTTTTTATCCAAGACTGATAAAAAAACTATAGACAAATTAGATAAAATGTGGTATAATAGTCATGAGATACCATGAACGGCTGCGAGCCGAGAAAGGAAGCGAACAGCATATGCGGCATGAGAAGTCCTGCGGCGCCATCGTGTACCGCCGGTCGCACGGGAACATCGAGATCCTGCTGATCCGTCACATCAACAGCGGGCATTGGTCGTTCCCCAAGGGGCACGTCGAGCCGGGAGAGACCGAGGTCGAGACCGCCATCCGCGAGATCCGCGAGGAGACCTCCATCGACGTCATCATCGACCCCACCTTCCGGGAGACCGTCTCCTATTCCCCCAAGCGCGACACCCAGAAGGTCGTCGTCTATTTCATCGGGAAGGCCAAGAATTTCGACTACGTCCCCCAGGAGGAGGAGATCTCCGAGGTGCGCTGGGTCGACATCGGCCACGCCTCCCACATGCTCACCTACGAGAACGACAAGAACATCGTCATCAAGGCCAAAAGCATCATCAAGAATACGCCATAACGGGGGCTTTGCCGTCGCGCCAGCGACGGCAAACTCATCCCACACTAGGAGGCACACATGGACCTGACCGAACAGATCGCGTCATTCGTCCCGGCGGATGCGGACGAGGCGGCGGCGAAAACGACGCTATTGCGTCTCATCGGCGAATACGGCGACGCCATCCTCGACCGCGGATGTCCGGCGGGACACATCACCTGCTCCGGCTACATCCTCTCGCCCGACCTCGACCAGACGCTCATGGCGTACCACCTGATCTACCAGTCGGTCGGATGGACGGGCGGTCATGCCGACGGCGACCCCGACCTCCTCGGCGTCGCCCTCCGCGAGGCGCGCGAGGAGACCGCCGTCACGCAGATCTGGCCGCTCACGAGGCGCATCCTCTCCATCGACGTCCTCCCCGTGCCGCCGCATGTCAAGCGCGGCGTGCCGGTCGCGCCGCACCTGCACTATAACGTCACCTTCGGCCTGATCGCCCCCACCGGTCAGGCCGTCGCTGCGAAGCCCGACGAGAACCGCGACGTCCGCTGGCTCACGCCCGACGAGGTCGAGGCACAGTGTACCGAGCCGCAGATGCGCCCCATCTACCGCAAGCTCACCGCGCGGATGCAGGCCATTGCGGCCGAAAAGCGCGAGATACCGGCAAAAATGGCCGCCCCGCTCCTCGCGTGGTACCCCGGGGCGCGGCGCGATCTGCCGTGGCGTGCCGACCGCGACCCGTACCGCGTCTGGGTCAGCGAGATCATGCTCCAGCAGACGCGCGTCGAGGCCGTCAAGGGCTATTATGCGCGGTTTTTGGAGACACTGCCCGACGTCGCCGCCCTCGCGTCCTGCCCGGACGACGTGCTCATGAAGCTCTGGGAGGGACTGGGCTACTATTCGCGCGTGCGGAACATGAAGCGCGCCGCCGCCGTCATCATGGACGAGCACGGCGGCGCTTTCCCGCGGACGTATGACGCCGTCCGCGCGCTCCCGGGCATCGGGGACTATACCGCCGGGGCGGTCTGCTCGATCTGCTTCGGCCTGCCGACCCCGGCGGTCGACGGCAATGTCCTGCGCGTCATGGCGCGCTTGCAGGAGGACTTTCGGAACGTCCTCGCCCCCGCCGTCAAGACGGACGTGACCGCCGAACTCGCCGCCGTCTATCCCGCCCACGACGCCTGCACGCTGACACAGGCGCTCATGGAGCTGGGCGCGACGGTCTGCGTCCCGAACGGGGCGCCGCGGTGCGAGGCCTGTCCGCTGGCGGCGCTCTGTATGGCGCGGATGCACGGCAGTACGGACGCGCTGCCCGTCCGCGAGAAGAAGACCCGCCGCCGCACCGAGCAGCACACCGTCCTGATCCTGCGCTGTGACGGCCGCATCGCCATCCGAAAGCGCCCGGATAAGGGACTTTTGGCGTCCCTCTGGGAGCTGCCGAGCGTCCCCGGCCGCCTGACGCCGGAGGACGCCGCCAGGGTCGCGTCCGACTGGGGCGCGGCGCCGCGTGCGCTCGTGCAGACGGTCGAGCGCCGCCACATCTTCACGCACATCACCTGGGAGCTGTTCGGCGTCACGCTCGACTGCGCCGCGATGCCGAAGGGCTTCGTCTGGGCCACCCCGGACGACCTCGCGACGGTCTACTCGCTCCCGACGGCGTTCCGCTGCGTCTTAGAATGAATCTGGAGGTGCAGGATGTTCGATACGGATGCGATCGAAGGGATCCATGAGCTTGAAAAGGAATTGCCTGAAGCGCTGCAATATTGGCATAAATGGGGCAATATCGCAGAGCTGCATCATCGGCATGTCTATCGCCCCGAGCACGGCGATGACATCTGCTGTATCGAAATGGTCTTACAGGATATACGGGCGGCCCATGCGATCAGGGTGTCGCTGTTCCATGTCAGCGGCAGGATCAGCTTCGACACGAATGGTGGCTTTTATAGCGGACTGACGATCGAGGACTGCGCCGCGTGGGGATATGAGCCGGAGCATCGGTTCCGGATCTCCTCTCTCGAGCAGGATCTGGATCTTGAGATCTACTGCGAGACGATCAAGGTCGCGCTGATCCGATAGCGCCCGATCTGACGGGATAGGAACACGATGCCCCGCGCGTTTTGGGATGCGCGGGGCGTTTTTCGCGTCGTATCCATAAAAAATGGCCCGACCCCGCCAAGTCAAAGCCTGGTATCACGACCCTGCCGCGCTGCCCCGCATCGCGTACATTTAAAACAGCTTTGCCCCCTTTGGCGATAGCCATTGGGGGCAATGCGGTGTGAGGTCGGCGCAGTCGTGTCCGCCGGATGGGACTTGCCAGCGGGGGCTCCCCGCCCAGCGGGGGTTTCCCGCCTCCCCGCTATCCCAGCATCTCCTTCCGCAGCTCCGCCAACAGCTTTTTCTCCCGCCGCGACACCTGCACCTGGGTCATGCCGAGAAGGGCGGCGGTGCGGGACTGGGTCAGCTCACTGACGTAGCGCAGCTCGAGGAGGCGGCGGTCGCGGGGGGCGAGGCGTGCCATGGCCTGCCGGAGCGCGAGGGTATCGACGATGCGTTCGTCCGGCGCCTCGACGGCGATGTCGCGCTGTCCGTCCTCGTCCGGCGCCGTCAGGGACAGCACGGGCGCACAGGCCGCGAGCGCGGTCGTGATCTCCTCGGGGGTCGCGCCCGTCCGCGCGGCAAGGACGGACAGCGGCGGCGCCTCGCCCGTCTCCATGACCACCGCCTCCCGGACCGCCTGCACGCGCATCGACAGCTCCCGCATCCGCCGCGACACATGCACCGTCCCGCCCTCGCGGAAGAGCCGCCGGATCTCCCCGAGGATGACCGGCACGGCATACGTCGAGAACCTCACGCCCCGGCTCGTGTCGAACGCGTTCGCGGCCTTGACCAGTCCCTCGCATCCCGCGGAATACAGGTCCTCATACGGCACGCCGCGGTCCCGGAAGCGGTTCGCGCACAGATGGACGAGGCCGAGGTGTTCCTCCGCGGCGGGGCGGTCAGGGCGCGGCATGGGTCGTCCCCAGGCGGCGGCGCATGGTCAGCACGGTGCCGCGGCCGGGCGCGGTGCGGACGTGGAGCGTGTCCGTGAAGCTCTGCATGATGGCGAACCCGAGCCCCGCGCGCTCCTCCTGCGGCGCGGACGTCCACAGCGGCTCCATCGCCTTGCTGACGTCCGGGATGCCGCACCCCTTGTCGGTCACGCGCAGATAGAACGTCCGCTCCGGCAGCATCCGCATCAGCACGGTGACGCGTCCGGGCGTCTCGGCGCCGCGGTAGCCGTGGACGATCGCGTTCGTGACGGCCTCGGAGATGACCGTCCGCAGGTCGGCGAGCTCCTCGGCAGTCGGGTCGGCAGGGATGAGGAACGCCGAGAGCGCTGCCCGGGCAAGTGCCTCATTGGCCGATATTGCGACAAGATCAAAGCGGCACTCATTGAGCACGTTCATTCAGACCACCTCCTTCGGGGCCGACCGTGTGATACGGGCGAGGCGTTCCATCCCGGCAAAGCGGAGGATCTGGGCGATGTGCGGGGCGGGGTCGCGCAGGACGATCTCGCCCCCGAGCGGCGACAGGATCTTGTAGCGTCCCATGATGAGCCCGATGCCGGAGCTGTCCATGAACGCCACGTCCGCGAGGTCGAGGACGAGGGTGCGGGGGAGGTGGGCGTAGATCGCGGCGTCGATGTCGGCGCGCAGGAGCGTGGCGGAGTGGTGGTCGATCTCGTAGTCGAGCCGCACCACAAGGCACGCCGTCTCAGTGTCATATCGGATCTGCATGGTCATGTTCCTTTCTTTCGTTTGTACGTTGTGACGCCTTCCGGCGCTTCTTCTATTGTAGCACATCGCGGGCGCGGATCTTGTCGAGTTTACGGACGACCGTCCTCCCCCCGATGGTGTTATTTTAGACACGACGCGGACGCGCCCCCGGTCGCCCCTCACCCCCTGACCCCCTCCGACCGAGGAAGAGACAGGATGTTGTCTGATGACGAGCAGTGCCAGACACTGGATATGAGTCTGGCGCCCCGTCCGGGGAGAGGGGGAAAATGGGCGGCGCTGCGCGCCGCCGCTGCTTTTTCCGCCGCCTAGCGGCGAGCGGCCAGGGGTGACTCCCCACGGGGTGGGGAGATGTCCGAAGGACAGACGGGGCGTCAGCCTGCCCCTGGACCCCGCAAACTTTTTTGCGAAAAAAAGTTTGATCAAAAAAGCAGCGGCGCCCCCGGTCGCCCCTCACCCCCTGACCCCCTCCGACCAAGGAAGAGACAGGATGTTGTCTGATGACGAGCAGTGCCAGACACTGGATATGAGTCTGGCGCCCCGTCCGGGGAGAGGGGGAAAATGGGCGGCGCTGCGGGCAGCCGCAGTCTGTCAAAAAAGTCGTTTTTCTAGGCGGCTTCTACGGTGCATAAGCGACCGGCCGCGCTCGCAAGCTCGCTGGCCGTCTGCTTATCCCCACCCCC
>CACWPL010000034.1:25300-39421 GCA_902762785.1 uncultured Ruminococcus sp.
AAATGGCGGCGCTGCGCGCCGCCGCCGCTTTTTCCGCCGCCTTACGGCGGCGGTATCAACAAGCGTCAAATCGTAAAAGTGAGGTTTTTCGACAAGCTGGGGCGGCCAGGGGTGACTCCCCACGGGGTGAGGAGATGTCCGAAGGACAGAGGGGGCGTCAGCCTGCCCCTGGACCCCGCAAACTTTTTTGCGAAAAAACAGTTTGATCAAAAAAACGGTCCCCATGCAAAAACCTGCCATACGCATCCCCAAAAACTGTGCGATCCACCGATATTGCGGCGACTTCATAGAATCTTCATGAATCCGCAGAAAAACGATGCTATAATGAAAGGAGCAGGCCGGGGATGCCCCGGCGTACCTGATAGGAGGTATCACATGAGAACGCATCATTTCCCAAAACGCGCCTCTGCGGCGGTGATGGCGGCCGTCCTCGCGGGCACCGGCACCGGGTGCGGGCGCATCATGGACGAGTTCCTTGCCACGGAGCCGTCCGTCTCCACGACCACCGTCGCCGAGACCGAGACCACAGTCGTCCCCGACGCCACCGACGCGCCCACCACGGAGGCCGAGACGGAGCCTCCCACCACCGAGCACATCTCCCCCACCGAGCAGATCGTCTCCCGCCTCGGCTGGCAGCTCGACACGTCCGCGACCCTCGACCGCGATGCCGCCGAGGATGACGGAAAGCTCTATAAAGCGCCGCTTTCCTACTTCATGGAGGACGGCGACACCGGCTCGCGCTTCACCTTCATCTTTTATGCCGCCGACGGCGCCTCCGACATCGGGACCTTCAAGGGCGGGTGCGGCATCTCCGTTTCCGAGGATTGCCCCGCCGCCACCGATGAGGGGTGGTACCAGTCCGACGACTTCGAGGTCCGCGCGCAGGGCAGCTATTGCGAGGTCACCTGGGACGTCCCCGAGGATGTCCGGCCGTATGTCACCGCGTCCGGCGAGGTGCAGGTCGGGTATTGGTGGGGCAGCGTGCGCCAAGTGACGCTGAAAAATGTCATCGCGGACATCACGTCCACGCGCGAGCTCCCCGTCGATGGGACGGAGACCGTCACCGTCGGGACGACCATCTATGATGCCGACGACGACACGAATCAGGTCCGCGTCCCGCTGAAGGACGTCCTCCCCGAGGGCGGCGTGCTCCAGGCCGTGACCTACCAGATCCACGGCGCGGGGCCGTTCCACAAGTTCACCGGCGCGTTCGGCGTCACCACGAACGACTGGTACCAGACCGACACGGTCGCCATCGTCACGGACTCCAGCGACCTGACCCTCACCTGGCTCGTCCCGGACGGCATCAAGGTGGACATCCCGCAGGACGCCGAGATCGGCCTGGGCTACTGGTGGGGCGAAACGGACGCGTGTACGCTCGAGAACGTGACCGTCAAGTACAGCATCGGCGGTGCCCCCGCGGCCGCGCCGACGGCCCATGACAATGCCAACAAGCCCACCGAGCCGAAGACCGATCTGCCGTCCGCGGTCGTCACGGGGAGCGGGCAGGCCGCCGAGATCGCCGCGTCCATCAAGGTCGGCTGGAACCTCGGCAACACCCTCGACAGCTACAACAAGGACAACAAGTCCCGCGACTACGAGACGAGCTGGGGCAATCCCAGCACGACCAAGGCCATGATCGACACGGTCAAGGCGGCGGGCTTCAACGCCGTGCGGATCCCGGTGTCGTGGACGAATCACATGGACGCGTCCGGCAATGTGGACGCCGCGTGGCTCGACCGCGTTGAGGAGGTCGTGGGCTATGCGATGGACGACGGGATGTACGTCATCCTCAATGTCCACCACGACGACTACACCTGGCTCGACCCGACCTACGCCAAGGAGGCCGATGTTTCGGCAAAATATACGCATCTCTGGGAGCAGATCGCGTCTCGGTTCAAGGACTATGACACGCACCTGCTCTTCGAGGGCCTGAACGAGCCGCGCGTGGTCGGGACGTCCGCCGAGTGGACGGGCGGCACGGCGGAGGAGCGCGATGTCATCAACCATCTGCTCGACAAGTTCGTCACGACGGTCCGCGCGTCCGGCGGCAAGAACGCGGAGCGGACGCTGATCGTCACGACCCACGCCGCGAGCATCACGGACGCCGCCCTCGACGGCCTCGCCCTCCCGGATGACGATAACTTGATCGTCTCGATCCACAACTACGCGCCCTGGAAGTTCACGACGGCGGAATATCCCAATAACACGCGCTTTGACGACGCCGGTCAGCGCGAGCTGGACGCGCAGTTCGACAAGCTCAAGGCCAAGTTCATCGACAAGGGCGTCCCGGTCATCATCGGCGAATTCGGCGCCGAGAACAAGGACAACCCCGCCGACCGCACGGCCTATTATGCGTACTATCTGAAGGCCGCCGCCGCCCGCGGCATCCCCTGCTTCATCTGGGACAACGGCCCCTCCGACAGCTACGGCCTCCTCGACCGCGCCAACGGCACATGGTACTACCCCGGCATCATGGACGCGATTCGCGGGGCAGTCGGTTAAGGCACGGCGTGCCTCCGGCGGCCAAGGGGACGCTGTCCCCTTGGATCCCCTGCAAACTTTTTTTGCGAAAAAAAAGTTTGATCAAAAAAACGAATATACAAATAATATGGGCTCCTGTTTCGATGCAGGAGCCCTTATCATTATATAGCGAAGCCTCAGTCACTTCACGATCTCGACCTTCATCAAATTCGTCATTCCGGAGATGCCGAGGGGGACGCCGGCGGTGATGACGACGAGGTCGCCCTCCTTGACCATGCCGCCGTCCTTCGCGGCCTGGACGGCGTGGGCGAAGAGGGAATCGGTGTCGGTCTCCTCGGGGATGACGAACGGCGTGACGCCCCAGCTCAGGTTCATCTTGCGCTGGTTGGCCTCGTCGGTGGTGCATCCGAGGATGGCGACGGCGGGGCGGTACTTCGAGATCAGGCGGGCGGTCATGCCGCGCTTGGTGACGGCGATGATGGCCTTGGCATTGAGGTCGTGGGCGGTGGTGACGGCGGCATGCGCGATGCCCTCCGCGACGGTGACGTCCATGTCCTCCTTGCGCTGGTCGAACTGATGCTTGTAGTCGATGTCGCCCTCGGTCGTCGACGCGATCAGCTCCATCGTCCGCACGGCCTCGACCGGGTACTTGCCCGCGGCGGTCTCGCCGGAGAGCATGATCGCGCTCGTGCCGTCATAGATCGCGTTGGCCACGTCCGTGATCTCCGCACGCGTCGGGCGCGGCGCCCCGATCATGGACTCGAGCATCTGCGTCGCGGTCACGACCTGTTTTCCCGCATTATAGCCCTTTTGGATGAGCTGCTTCTGGATCGCGGGGATCTGCTCGAACGGGATCTCGACGCCCATATCGCCGCGCGCGACCATGATGCCGTCGGCGGCCTCGAGGATCTCGTCGATGTTCTCGACGCCCTCGCGGTTCTCGATCTTGGCGATGATGCGCACGTCGAACCACCCCAGGCTCTCCGTGAAGCGGCGCAGATAGATGACGTCCGCGGCACTGCGCACGAAGCTCGCGGCGATGAAGTCATACCCCATCTTCGCGCCGAACTCCAGGTCGCTCATGTCCGCATCGCTCAGGTACGGCATCGAGAGCCGCACGCCCGGGACGTTGATGCCCTTGTTATTCGAGAGACGCCCGCCGTGGATGACGCGGCAGACCACGTCCGTCCGGGTCGTCTTCTCGGCGACCAGCTCGACCGCGCCGTCGTTGATGAGGATGCGCGTCCCCGGGTCGACGTCCTGCGGCAGCCGCTCGAACGTCACGCTCCCGACCTCCGCCGTACACGGCACGTCCTTGGTCGTCAGCGTGTAGACCGCCCCGTCCTCGATGTCGACGGGCTTATCGTCCACGAATCGGCGCAGCCGCACTTCAGGGCCCTTCGTGTCCAGCAGCGTCGCCACCGGCAGTCCCAGCTCCTCACGCAGCGCCACGATCTCGCGGAAGCGCTTTTCGTGGGTCGCGTAGTCGCCGTGCGAGAAATTGAACCGCGCCACGTTCATCCCCGCCTGCATCATGCTGCGGAGCACGCCCGGCGCATCCGTCGCAGGCCCGATCGTGCAGATGATCTTCGTTTTTCTCATTTTCAACACTCCATTCCTCTCGCAGACACGCTGCGGTCTAGCCTTATTATAGCATATGTCAGCGTGGATTGCAAGCCAAAAAAACCGCCCCGACTTCACGTCAGGGCGGCTCATGTTCAGTTATCGTGACAAACAGTCAGACTCCAGTCAGACTTAGTCCTCGTCCTCCTCGTCGCGGAGGGCCTCACGGATGGACAGGGAGATCTTCTGGTTCTGCTCGTCGATGTTCGTGATCTTCACGCGTACCACGTCACCAACGGAAACGACGTCCTTCACGTTCTCGACACGGCGGTCAGCGAGCTGAGAGATGTGGATCAGACCGTCAACACCGTCGATCACACGCGCAAACGCACCGAAGGTCGTGATGGATACGATCTTCGCATCCACGATGTCGCCCTTCTCGAACTGGTTCATGAACTTCTCCCACGGGTTGTCCTCTGCACGCTTGTAGCCCAGCGAGATGCGGTCGTTCTCCTTGTCGAGATCCTTGATGTATACCTTCAGGACATCGCCAACGGAGACTACCTGGCTCGGGTGCTTGATGCGGCTCCAGCTCAGCTCGGAGATGTGGACCATGCCGTCGATGCCGCCCAGGTCTACGAATGCACCGTAGCTGGTCAGGCTCTTGACCTCGCCCTCGTACTCCTTGCCGATCTCTGCGGTCTCCCAGAACTTCGCCTTCGCAGCAGCGCGTGCCTGACGCTCTACCAGCTTGATGGAGCCGACGGCGCTCTTGCGGCGCTCGGGCGCCTCCATGACGATGAACTTCACGGTCTTGCCCTTCAGCTCGTCCAGTGAAGCCTCACGCGGCAGGCCCGTCTGGGATGCCGGGATGAATACGCGAACGCCCTCGTAGTATACGTTGACGCCGCCCTTGACGACTGCCGTTACCTCGGACTCGAGCACGGTGCCCTCCTCCTTGGCCTTGATGACCTTCTCGACACCGGCCTGCTCGTCCACACGCTTCTTGGACAGGGTAGCCACGCCGTCCTGGTCACTTACCTTGATGACCAGCAGCTCCAGCTCGTCGCCCACCTTCACCAGCTCGGACGGCTTCTTGGACTGGTCTGCGCTCAGCTCGGATGCCGGTACGATACCGGTCTGCTTCGCGCCGAGATCTACGATGACCTCGCTGTTGCTCACAGACATCACGATGCCCTTGACTCTTGCGTTGGTGTGCAGCTTCTTGAAGTTCTCCTCGAGCATGGTCGCGAAGTCCATGTCGTCATCGTCTGCTGCGGGAGCGTCTGCTGCCGGCGCGGTCTGCGCGGCCTGTACGGTCTCCTCTACGGCCTCTGCGGCCTCCGTGTTCTCTGCATTGTTGTTCAGGATCTCTTCCATGGTAGAAACAACCTCCTCGATAATATTGGCCGGGGTGCTCGCCCCTGCCGTAATGCCCACGCGGCAGTTGTCCTCCGCGATGGCATTTGATAGGTCTAAAGTGTTGAGCTCGCGCGCGTTCTCGATGTGGTAGGTCTTGCAGTAAGCAGAGCAGATATCGTAGAGCTTCACGGTATTCGAGCTGTGTCGGCCGCCGATGACGATCATCAGATCAGACTGCGCCGCGAGCGCGGCGGCATCGGTCTGGCGCTGCTCGGTCGCAGTGCAGATCGTGTCATAGACAACGATGTTCGGATCATCTTGAGGAAGGACCGTCATACACTTCCCCCATATTTTACTATTATAAGTGGTTTGTGATAAAATAGCAAGCCTTTTCTCAAAATTTTTTGAAATTTCTCTCTTTAGCACGATCTCGTCGGGAAAAACAGACCAGTTTTTATCACAATGACCAATGATGCCCTGCACCTCGGGATGGTGCTCGTCGCCCGCGATCAGCACATGCGCGCCCGCGGCGGTCTCCTTGGCGGCGATGCGGTGGATCTTGCTGACGAAGGGGCAGGTCGCGTCGATGACGGGCGCCCCGAGCGCGGCGATCGCGTCGTAGACGGCCTTCCCGACGCCGTGGGAGCGGATGACGACATACTCCCCCGGCCGCAGCTCGCTGACGTCCTCGATGACGCGGGCGCCGCGCGCGATCATGTCGTTGACGACGTCCTGATTATGGATGATCGGCCCGAGGGTCGCGACGGCCTTCCCGGCGTCGAGCGCCTCATAGACCATCTGGACGGCGCGGGACACCCCAAAGCAGAAGCCCGCTGTCTTGGAAACGGTGATAACGGCCATGTCAGGCCTCCTTTCCGGCATCGTCCGGCAGCGCGGGCGGCGCATCCACGAGCCCGCGGATGGCGTCCATGATCGGCGGGACGACGTCGCTTTTCAGCTTGCGCAGCAGCTCGCGGTCGGTCAGGCCGTCCTCCACCGCGAGGGTCGCGGCGGGAATGGGCTTGCCGATGCGGACGGTGACCTTGCTCCGAAAATGGAGCTTTCCGACGAAGCTGATGCCCACCGGCACGACATCCGCGCCCGCGCGTGCGGCGATGAGCGCGACGCCGGTCTTGCCGCGGCCGACGCGCCCGTCCTTGGAGCGCGTGCCCTCGGGGAAGATGAGCAGATTCGTGCCGTGCTGCACATTGGCGACGGCGCGGTCGATGGCGGCGGTGTCGCCCTTGCCGCGCTCGACGGGGAACGCGCCCAGCGCCCGGATGAGCCACGCGAACAGGGGCTTTTCAAACAGCTCGCTCTTGGCCATGAAGCTGAACCGCCCGCGCCCGCTGATGCTCACGAGCACCGGGTCGGCGTAGCTGCGGTGGTTGCTGGCGTAGACGAAAGCGCGTCCCTTGGGGATATTCTCTCTGCCCTCGATATGCAGGTCATACCAGATGTACATGGCGATCCGCACGAGGAAGACGACGACGTGATACAGCATGGCGGCCTCAGTCGATGGTCTCGCGGATCATCGCCGTGATCGTGTCGACGACCTCATTGAAGCCCATGCTGGTGCTGTCGACGAGGACGGCGTCGGGGGCCTGGGTGAGGGGGGCGATGGCGCGGTGCATGTCGTTCTCGTCGCGCTGGCGGATGTCGCGGAGGATGTCCTCGTAGGGCGGACAGTCGGGTTTCTCACGCAGCTCGAGGTAGCGGCGGGACGCGCGCTCCTCGGCGGACGCCGTCAGGAAGATCTTGAGATCTGCGTGCGGAAGTACGACGCTTCCGATGTCGCGGCCGTCCATGATGATGTCGTTCTCGGCGGCGATCTTCTTCTGGAGGTCGAGCAGGTGTGCGCGCACAGCGGGCACGGCGCTGACCTTGGAGGCGGCCATGGAGACCTCGGGGGTGCGGATGTGGTCGGTGACGTCCTCACCGCAGAGCATCACGCGCTGGCTCCCGCCGATGAAGCGGAGCGTGACGTCGACGTCCTCGATGACGGCCGCGATCTGGTCCGGCTCCAGGCACCCGTTGCGGATGGCGTAGAGCCCGATCGCGCGGTACATCGCGCCGGTGTCCACATGGATGAACCCCAGATCGGCCGCGACCTTCTTGGAGATGCTGCTCTTCCCTGCCCCACTGGGGCCGTCGATGGCGATGTTCACAGTTTTCATGATATGTACTCCTTATATGATCCCGTCTCGCGGACGGGAAGTATTGCAAGATAGCCATTTTAAGGACGATGCGCCGTCCCGTTCGACGACATAAAAACATTGTAAAATAAACGATTTTGACTGGAGTCGACTTGTCTTTCTGTCCGAAAGACGAAGCACGTCCGCGTCCTC
The DNA here is from genome assembly GCA_902762785.1 of uncultured Ruminococcus sp. Lineage (GTDB taxonomy): Bacteria > Bacillota > Clostridia > Oscillospirales > Ruminococcaceae > UBA3855. Next base: position 33,058 of record CACWPL010000034.1, read on the forward strand.
AAAAGCTGACGCATCATCTTACGTTATAAACACATAAGAGATCAACCGTCTCGTCGTTTTTGTCCATTCATCGGCCTTCTGCGGCGGCATATCCGGCGGCCATGCCGGTCGCCCACGCGATCTGGAGGTTGAAGCCGCCGGTGTAGGCGTCGCAGTCGAGCAGCTCACCGGCGAGGTAGAGGCCGGGGACGATCTTGCTGGCCATGGTCTTCGGGGCGACCTCGCGCAGGTCCACGCCCCCGCGGGTGACGATGCCCTCCTCCATCGGCCGCGTCCCCCGGACGGTGAACGCGAAGTCTTTTAAAAGGAGGACGAGCCGGTGCCGCTGCTCGCGGGTGATGGCGTTGCAGGGCGTCCGCGCGGGGATCTGGAGGCGTCCGAGGACGGGCGCGGCCATCCCGGCGGGCAGGAGCCCGCGGATCAGCGACGGGATCTGCTTGTTCGGCGCGGCGGCGATGTCGCGTTGGATGCGGCGGTCGAGCTGCTCCTCGGAGAGGGCGGGCTTGAGGTCGATGTGCAGCGTCCAGCGGCCGCCCTGCTCCCAGTGCGCGGACGCGCTCAGGACGAGCGGCCCGGAGACGCCGAAGTGCGTGAACAGCATCTCGCCCATCTCGGTGAAGACGGCGCGGTCGTCGCGGCGGAGCGTCAGGCGGACGTTTTTCAGCGAGATACCCATCATTTCCGCGCAGTCGCGCTCCAGCGTCTCGAGCGGGACGAGGGACGGCTGCAGGGGCGTGACGGTGTGGCCGACGGACTGCGCGAGGGTGAAGCCGTCGCCGGTGGAGCCGGTGCCGGGGTAGGTCGCGCCGCCGGCCGCGAGGATGACGGCATCGGCGGAGTATGTCCGCGGTCCGCAGACAGCGCCGGTGACGCCGCGGTCATCGCAGGCAAGGCCGGTGACGGTGTCGTGTACGATCGTGACGCCGAGGCTGTCGAGCGTGCGCCGCAAGGTCTCCACGATCTCGGCGGCCTGGTCGCTCTCGGGGAAGACTCTGTTCCCGCGCTCGACCTTCAAGCGGACGCCGCGCGCCTCGAACCAGTCCATGACGTCCTGGGGGAGGCAGTGCGAGAAGGCGCTGTAGAGGAATCGGCCGCCGCGGGGGATGTTCTGCATGAGGCCCTCCATGTCGCAGGCGTTGGTGACGTTGCAGCGTCCCTTGCCGGTGATGCGGAGCTTTTTGCCGATATTTTGGTTTTTTTCGAGGATGACGACCTCGGCGCCGCGCTCTGCCGCGCAAGCTGCGGCCATGCATCCGGCCGCGCCGCCGCCGATGACGAGGACCCTCATGACCCTCGCTCCAAAAGATCTGCGCGCATCTCGAGGACCGCGGCGCGGTGGGCGGCGGTCAGATCCGGGCGGGCGCGCCATCCCTCGGGCGTCCGCTCGAACATGTCGCCCTCGCGGGGATGACCGGGCAGCTCCTCCCACGGGACGAGCTGTGTATCGTCTCCGACCAGCACGGCCATCGGCGGCTCGATGCGGTCAAGGCTGTAGATCTCGTTCATGTCGTCGCCCTCCTTCGCTTGGCGCTGACCCCTTCGAGGCCCTGCTCGGGGTCATAATAGTAGTAAAAGCTGCCCTCGTCGGCGGTGATATGGACGGACGCGCCGACTGCCGCGAGGCGGTCGAGGGTCTGCCCCGCGGGGTGGCCGTAGTCGTTCTCCTTGGCGCACGAGATGAACGCATACCGCGGCTCGACGGCCTTTAGGAACGCCTCGCTCGTGGTATACGCGCTGCCGTGGTGGGCGACCTTGAGGACGTCGGCATAGAGCGCGTCGGCGTCATAGTCCTCCAAAAGTGCCGTCTCTTCGGCATTTTCCATGTCCCCGGTCAGGAGGACAGTGCGGTCCTCATAGGTGACGCGCAGGACGAGGGACGTGTCGTTGAGCTGCTCCGGGACGGCGTCCTCACGGGGCGCGAGCACGCGGACCTCGGCGCTGCCGAGCTTGAAGCGGTCACCGGCGGCATAGGTGCGGTACTGTGCGCCCTCATCGCGGACGGCGGTAAGGTAGTGCTTGAAGGTATCATTGGTCGGCAGGAGGGTCTCCGGGCAGACCGGCTCGGCGATCTGCGCGGCCTTGACGCTCGCAAGGACGGCCGGGACGCCGCCGATGTGGTCGGCATGGAGATGGGACACGACGAGGCGGTCGAGCTTGTCGATGCCCATCCGGGCAAGGTAGGCCGCGGCCTCGTCGCCATGGTCAGCATCCCCGGCATCGACGAGCATCGCATGGCCGTCCGCGATGACGAGGACGGCGTCGCCCTGCCCGACGTCGATCATATGTACCTGGAACGCGCTCTGTGCAGTCTCGCGTTCGGCCAGCTCCAGACCGATCTGCCCGTTCACCAGCAGCACGAACACAAGGATGACGAGCACGACCACGAAAATGACGGTATTGCGCTTTTTGTTTGGGTCACCAAGACGGTACCTGCGTCTCAGGTACATAGGGATGGGCTCCTTTCAAACGGTCACGGGGCGTGTCTTATTTCATTTTTTTGAGCTTTCTCTCATCGAGCTGCGCCTTCGTCAGCAGGACGCGCCGCGGCTTGGCGCCCTCATACGGGCCGATGATGCCCATTTTCTCCAGCTCGTCCATGATGCGCGCGGCACGGCCGTAGCCCAGTCGCAGCCGCCGCTGGAGATTGCTCGTCGAGGCCTGTCCCGCCGCGACCACCACGTCGATGGCCTGCTCGAGCAGGTCGGCATCCTCGTCGAGCTCGACCTCCGCAGCCTCCGCGGCCTTGTCGTCCTGGGTCGTCACCGTGAGCTGGTCGACGGCGTGGATGATCTCCTCGTCGTAATCCGTCTCACCCTGCGTCTTGATGTAGTTCACGACGCGCTCGATCTCCTTCGTCGACACGTAGCATCCCTGTACACGAAGGGGCTTCGGTTGTCCGCTCGGGAGATACAGCATGTCGCCGTTGCCGAGCAGCGTCTCCGCGCCGCCGCAGTCCAAAATGACGCGGCTGTCGATCTGGCTCTTGACAGAAAGGGCGATACGGCTCGGGATATTGGCCTTGATGAGGCCGGTAATGATGTTCGTGGTGGGTCGCTGGGTGGCGATGATGAGGTGCATCCCCGCCGCACGCGCGAGCTGTGCGAGGCGACAGATGGCGTCCTCGACCTCCTTGGAGGCGGTCATCATCAGCTCGGCGAGCTCGTCGATGCAGATCAGGATCTGGGGCATCCGCTTGAGCTCGGGGTCATGCTTGGCGAGGCGGTTGAACTCCTCGAGGTTGCGCACGCCGTGGTGCGCGAAGGTGTCGTACCGCCCGAGCATCTCCTGCACGGCCCACCCCAGCGCACCGGCGGCCTTCTTCGGGTCGGTGACGACGGGGATCAGCAGGTGCGGGATGCCGTCATAGACGCGGAACTCGACGATCTTCGGGTCGATCAGGATGAGCCGGACCTCCTCGGGGGTGGCGTGGTAGAGGATGCTCATGATGATGGAGTTCGTGCAGACGGACTTACCGGATCCGGTGGCGCCCGCGATGATCATATGGGGCATCTTGGCGATGTCGCCGATGATGACGTTGCCGGCGATGTCCTTCCCGACGCCGAACACGAGCTTGCTCTTGGCCTCCCGGAACTGCCTCGTCTCGAGCAGCTCGCGGAGGGAGACCGTGTCGCGGCGGGCGTTCGGCACCTCGATGCCGATGGCGGGCTTGCCGGGGATGGGCGCCTCCATACGGACGCCCTCGACGGCGAAATTCAGGGCGATGTCGTTGGCAAGGCTCGTGATCCGCGAGACCTTGACACCGGCGGCCGGCTGCACCTCATAGCGCGTGACCGAGGGGCCGCGGGCGATGTTGGTGATGTTCGCGTCGACATTGAAGCTCTCGAGCACCTGCTCGAGGAGGTGGTGCTTCTCGCGCAGCTCGTCGGCGGCGCCGGGGTCGTTCGCGTGGGACTCGCCGCGGTCGAGGAAGTCGAGGCGGGGCATCATGTAGGGACGTCCGCCCGTGTCGCCGCCGCTGCCCTGCTGGGCGACCTCATCGGCGATCTGGAGCATGGTCTCGAGCTTTTCCTCGTCCTTGTTCTTCTTCTTGCCCTTGCCGCCGGTGGCCTGCCGGATCATCTCCTCGAGGCGGGCATCGGTCGCGGACGGGGCAGCGTCGTCATCATTATTATCATCAGTATCACGCGGCATGTCCTGAGACGCGGTGACGCCGCCGAGCTCGTCCATGGGGTCCATGGCGCGGTCGAAGGCGGGGACGTCGTCATGCACGGGGATGTCCATGAGGAACCCGCCGGGGGCGGGGTCGTAGGCACGCTTGGGCTCGTCCATCTCCGCCGCATGTTCGGCATATTCGCGGACGGCATCGGCCTCCTCGTCGTACTCCCGGATGATCTCGCCCTCCTCCCGGTCCTCCCGGAAGAATCGCCGGATGGCCTCGATGGGGCGTGTGATGATGCGGTAGAGGTCGCCGAGGGACTTCTTCGTGACGAGCATGAAGCTGACGAAGAGGGTCAGGCAGATCAGGATCTTCGAGCCGATGTCGCCGAAGATGGCCTGGAAGGGATAGGCGACGATGGCGATCATGCCGCCGCCGGACCAGGTCGTGCCCTCCTGGAAGAGCACCTCGAGGGACTCGCGGAAGCCGAGCTCCATGAGCCGTCCCCCGCCGAACATGATCTCCACGAATCCGCTGAGGAACGTGATGATGATGAGGGCGCCGACCGCGCGCTGGGTGACCTTCTGGCGGGTAGCCTCGCGGTCGATCATGATGGCGATGTAGCAGAGCGCGGGCGGGATGAGCAGGACGGAGGGGCCGAAAAAGCCCTTGATCGCGATGTGGAGGTCATGCCACCCGTTCTCCCCCTGGACGATGGCCAGCAGGAGCACGAGGATAGCGAGGGCGAACAGCACGACGGAATACGCCTGATTCGGGTGCTCGGGCTTGCTCTCGGGCAGGTACGCGATCGGCTCCGGCTCGGGGTCGGGGTTCGAGAGGAAGGGGATGTTCTCCGGCTCCGGCGGCGCCTGCTTCTTGCTGCGCTTGCGGGACCTGGGCTTGCTTTCTTTTTTCTTTTGTTCTGCCAAGGGGCGCTCCTTTCTGTCGTCTTTTTTCAGGAAACGTATCTATCTGATCATCTCTATCTATCGTCAAAGCGATGACGGTATCGGTCTGTCGTTTTTTCATGGGTACGGCACGGCGCACAGTCTCCCCACGCGCGCGGGGCGATGTCGTCCACAAGAGACGTACCCATAACAATGCCACGCATCATCGCCAAAAATACCATCTATCACCTCTCACGCATACCGCCGCGGGCTCGTCTCGATCATCTCGTAGAGGCCCTCGATGGCATCCGAGAGCCCGCCGAGGCGGTCGATGAGGCCGCACGCCACGGCCTGTTCCCCGGAGAGGACGGAACCGACGTCGGTGGCCAGCTCCCCGGTCTCCGACATGAGACGGCGCAGGTGGTCGGGGGCGATGCGGCTATGCTGCGTGATAAATGTGCAGATGCGCTCTTGGATGCGCCCGAGGTAGTCGAAGCTCTGGGGCACGCCGAGCAGCAGGCCGCTGACGCGCACGGGATGGACGGTCATGGACGCGCTGGGGGCGATATACGACCGCTTGGCGCTGACCGCGAGCGGCACGCCGATGGAGTGGCCGCCGCCGATGACAAGCGACACGGTGGGCGTGCGCATCCCGGCGATGAGCTCGGCGATGGCGAGCCCTGCCTCGACGTCCCCGCCGACGGTGTTCAGGAGGATGAGGAGGCCCTCGACGCTGCGGTCCTGCTCGACGGCGACGAGCGCGGGGAGGATGTGTTCATATTTGGTGGTCTTGTCCTGCGGGGAGAGGACGTAGTGCCCCTCGACCTGGCCGATGATGGTCAGGCAGTGGATGAGGTGGCGGGCGTCCTGGGGACGGATGCTGCCGGTCTCCTCGATGAGACGTGCCTCGTCGAGGGCGTCGGCCTGTCCGTCCGGGGCGTCCTCACGGGCGGGACGGGGCATCTGCGGCACTTCCTCCGGGAAGCGGGGACGTTCACAGTCGTTCGGCATAGGTCTACGCGCTCCTTTCACGGCTTTCCTGTTCGTGTGAACAGTATGGCCGCCGCCGCACGCATTATCCCCCAACAGGGTACAGATGCACATATTACCATTATAGCACTTGCATCATGAAATGTCAAGCGCCCAGCCAGGGGGGTGACTCCCACGGGGTGGGGAGATGCCCAAAAAGTCGTTTTTCTAGGCGGCTTCTACGGTGCATAAGCGACCGGCCGCGCTCACAAGCTCGCTGGCCGTCTGCTTATCCCCACCCCCCTGCCCCCCGCCCCCAGGGGCGGGGGGAGAAAATGGCGGCCCTGCGGGCCGCCGCCGCTTTTTCCGCCGCCTTACGGCGGCGGTATCA
>CACWPL010000035.1 GCA_902762785.1 uncultured Ruminococcus sp.
GGGCATTGACTACGACATCAAGATCGGCGGCAGGACAGTCGCCCACGTCGATCAGGACAAGGCACACTGGTCGGACTGCTACCGCATCAGCATCAAGGATGAGACCGTGCAGGATATCGTGATCGCACTTGCGGTCATCTGCGACCATGTTTCCGATAAGGATTCCACATGGCGGCATTATTAAGATGAAAAGAGGTCAGGACAAAGCGTTCTGACCTCTGTTTTTTATAGCAATTTGATATGATCGGAGCAATGCTCTCTTGCGTAAAGGCAGATCAGCGCCGCCACAGCACCTTGCAGGCGGTATTTCGTACCCACACCGGGGATATACTGTGCATCCTGGTCATTCACCTTCCATCGGGGATAGCCGCCGTTGGGATCGAGCCGCAGGGCGGAAACATCGCTGTGAAGGACAGTATTTCGCCTCTTTCCCTCAACGAAGATACTGCGCTTTTCAGTCACGACAAAAAAGCATTTTCCTCTTGCAAACAGACCGTCATCGCCGTACACGATGATACGCTCGTCCATATCAAGGAGGTCAGCAATCTTCGGCAGAATCTTGTAGATCCGGTCCTCATTGATGTCCTCACTTGCCACATCTTCGTCATTGATGAGGGTAGTTCGGATATACTTCGTCACGCTGTCCACGGTTTTCAGACGATTCAGGCAGTAGCAGAACGAGTCGAGACAGGTCACAACATTCTCATGCTTTTTCAGTGCCTTGATGTCCCACAGAATATCGAACATCCCGGTATCCCGCAGAGCGCCGTTGCCGTCATCTCTGATCTCCACATCGATATGGGTGTCGCAGAAAGGACACACCAGGCATTTACTTGAAACAGACAGTTCCATCTCGCCGCCGCAGGAGGGGCATTTTCGGTTTTCCATCGCAGTATTCTCCTTGTAAGTTACGCTGTATCTTTGCACATCATACAGCGGTTGAGTTTATTATATCATAGATTCCCCTCATATGCAAGATGCGATTCCTGTTTTTAAGTTTTATTTCAACTTTTTCTGCCTTTATCTTGAACTTTTGTCATATCTATGATATAATATTGAAAATGACTGTTTACGACAAAGGAGCATCAGGTATGGGCATGATCATAGATAAAATAAAAGCATTGATGAAACGAACGGGAGAGCGTACAGAGCGAATGACAGACATCTTGTGCCTTTTGGCTTCCTACGCACTGATATTCATGCTGCCGCAAAGGATGGGTATTCTTTTCTGGATCATTTTTGGGATCTCGGCGTTTCTCTTTTGTGTCGGCTTTTTCCGTATGGGCGCTGTCATAGACAGATGCAAGTCGAAGAAAGTGAAGCGCTTATCGGGCATTTTGCTGATAGCGTCCGGTATCGTGCTGAACTGTTCCGGCGTACTTGCGATATGGAAAAACCAGAGCATTGAACGCGGGATATGTATCGCAACATTGCTCCTGATCGAAGCGATCGTAATGTATTCTGCTGCCGCGAGCCGTGCGGTCACGCTCCGCTTTCAGTGGATCATATCTTTGATTTTTCGTGTCGCCGCAGTTCCGATGGCGATCGGAGGCATCGCAGCCATTGTCCATTCGATCATCTCCTCTTTTTCCGGCACAAATATCGCGATCGGAGTATTACTGCTGGTCGAAAGTATCATGTTCTGGGCGATCGGCAGCGGCAACGATCCATTCAATGAATCCTTTTCGCCGATCAGAGCTGTACCAAATATGAATAAAACTGTGCAGGAGCTCTGCGATGCGCTTGCAGACACAGAAACACAGCTCGGCTTCCCCTGGATCGGTAAGATCAGCGCGGACCAAGAAGAAACGATCATCTATGGCCCGACAGAGAAAGATATTTTCGTATACGGTCTTTTCCATTTCGGCAGATTTTACATTGTATCCAGTGATGATATTTCCCTCTTAGATGCAGAGCAAGCCGACGCACATCGTATTGCGGAGATACCAGACAGCAAGGGAAGATGCCTTGATATTGAATTACTTCCAGAAGCATATTCCAATATGATAACAAGGTATCTGGAGAACGGAAAGGTCATATGGAGCATCAAGCTCAACAGGCATAGAGATCGAATATAGTACCTGTTCAGGGTATGATCCAGATCAAAACAGTGCCATTCTCCCACAGTAGAGAGCGGCACTGCTTTTTTATAGCAAGATCGTCTGTTTATCGCATTTTTTGATCGTTCGTAAGGTGTTCTTGGTAGGTCCCTCCGCGAAGATGCGGATGGAGGACGAGGGGAGGCCGTCGCGGTAGGTGAGGTGGGTGGAGGCGCTCAGCAGGAACATGGCGTCCGAGGTGGGCAGACCGTTCCCGGCATCGTAGATCTCGGCAGAATAGCCCGCGCGCGCTCGAGTAGGCCTGAGAGCGTCCCTGCGGCCTAGTCCATACATATCTCATTATACCATAGATCATAGAAAAAAGCAAATGGAAAGGGCGCAGCCGCCGCCCCCGGAGGGAACGGACGTCCTGCGCCCTAAAAATGCCGATGTATCTTGTTTTATGCACGCTTTTCGTCACGACAGCGGGAGCAGGAGCGTCACGAGGAAGCCCTTGTCCCGGCACGCGCAGATCAGCTCGCCGCCCATCTTCTCCATCAGGAGGCTCGCGATGTAGAGGCCGAGGCCGCTACCGTCCTTTCCGGCGGCGTTCTCGCCGCGGTAGTATTTCGTCGTCACGAGGCCGATCTCCTGCTCGGGGACGCCCTCGCCGTAGTCCCGGACGGTCATCTCCAGATAGCCCTCCCGGAGCCGGTAGCCGATGTCGATGGCCGTCCCGGCGTACTTGTAGGAATTGCTCAGCACATTGCCGATGATCTGCGAGAGGCGCGAGCGGTCGACGTGCAGCAGACACGGCGGCACGGCCTCCTCCCGGGCGAGTCCCCGCGGGTCGTGCTCCTCCACCAGCTCATGCAGCATCGCGGCCTCCTCGTCCTGACAGCGCACCTGCATCTCCCCCAGCTCGTCGAGCGCGGACGACAGCAGGTCCGCCACGAGGACATTGATCTGCTCCGCCTTCTGGTGGATGCTCTCGATCTTCGTGAGGACGTAGGCGTCCTGCACCTTGACGGCCATCAGCTCGCAGAGGAGCTTGATGCCGGTGATGGGGGTCTTGAGGTCGTGGCTCAGGGACGCGATCAGCTCGCGCTCCTTGAGCTTGATGGCCAGCTCGCGCTCGCGGGCGGCCTTCAGCTCCTCGCGCATGATGTCGAAGCTCGCGGTGAAGACGCCGAAGAGACCGTCCTCCTCGTACTGGAGGGGCGTGTCGAGATCGCCGGCGGCGACGTTCGCGGCGAAGCGCTCCATCTGCCGGAAAGGCCGCACGATCGCGTGCCGCACATACGCCCCGTACAGCACGCCCACCAGCAGCATCCCGATCAGGAGCACCACGGCAGCCTCGATCAGACGCCGCCGCGCCACGTCATAGCCCGCCTTGGCCGGGTCCGGGATGACGATCGTCCCCATGAAGCGGCTCCCGTCATGCACGGGCAGGCAGAGATGCCCCATCTGCTGCGCCTTGACGGGGGAATCCGCCCCGGCGAGGAGGCGGTCGGCGGTGGAGACTCGCAGGGTGTCCACACTGTCGAAGATCAGCATCTCCTCGGCGTAGCGTTCGCAGTCGAAGGCCTCGATCGTGCTCCACTGCTCCCGCGCGGCGCAGACCATGTCGTTGAGCATGACCGCATCGGCCTGCCGTCCGCGGTAGGAGAGCGTCACGGCCGAGAAGGCCGCGATGATGGCCAGCATCAGTGCGAGGACCCCGAAGAGCAGCTTACTGTACCCCTTCATCGTCCGCCTCCATCAGGTAGCCCACGCCCCAGACGGTCTTGATGAGGGCCGGGGCATTGCAGTCCGCCTCGATCTTCTCACGCAGGTGGCGGATGTGGACGGGGAGGGTGCCCTCGCCGATGAAGGTGTCCTCCCAGACGTTTTGCAGGAACTCGTCCTTGGGGATGACGCGGCCGCGGTGCTCCAGGAGGTAGAGGAGCATCTTGTACTCCATCGCCTTGAGGGGGACGGGCACGCCGTCCTTGAGGAGCTTGCGTGCGGCCGTGTCGAGGACGATGCCCGCCGTGACGGGGATCTGACGGCGCTCCTCCGTCCGCGCCGCCGGGACGTCCCCACCGGCAGCCGGTGCCGGGCGGGACGCGCTCTCGTAGCGCTTGAGGATGGCCTTGACCTTGGCAAGGAGGATGTTCAGGGTGTAGGGCTTTTTGATGTAGTCGTCGCCGCCGATGTTGAGGGCGGTGAGGATGTCATCGTCGCTCGTGCGGGCGCTGATGAAGAGGATGGGCATGTCGTGCTCCTGGCGGATCTGCTTGCAGAGCGTGAAGCCCGAGCGCTCGCCGAGGTTGATGTCGAGCAGCACGAGCGAGACCTCGTGCTCGCGAAGGAACTGCACGGCGTCCTCATAGCGCGTGACATAGGCGGTGCGGATGTCGAAGATGTTGAAATACTCCGCGGTCGTCTCCGCGATCGTCTCGTCGTCGTCAATCATCAGGACTTGATACTTCATGGATGTCCTCCTTTAGAACGGGCGATGCCCCCGCCGGAGGGGCGGGGGTGCCTTGTGTTATCGGGTGATCTTGACCGTGCCGCCGTCCTCGCCGACGAAGACGATCTTGCCGCCGGACGGGAGCGGGACGGTGCTGCCGTATCCGAGCATGTAGCTCGAATAGGTCATGCGGTCGTAGGCGTCGTAGACATAGACGGCCGCCTCGTCCGGGATGTCGAGGGTGAGCGTCTGGCCGGGGGTGTCGCTGATGGTGTACCACGCGGCCCTGCCGGTATGGAGCGCGACCTCGGTGACGTCCTCGCCGAGGGGCTCCATGGCGTCCTCGCTGATGCAGGTCATGGCGTTGTTGGTCATGTCGCAGAACTCGGCGCCGTCCTCCCGGTACATCGTCACGTCGAGGATGTCGCGGCCGCCCGGCATGGCCAGCATGGACCTCGCATGGTCGGCATCGACGATGGACATGGCCCCTGCGAAGCCCGGCGCCTCCGGGTAGGTCTGGATGGTCATGGCCGGGCGCTCGGCATAGTAGCAGTTGGAATACTTCGCGGAATAGAGGTAATACTTCTTCCCGTCACGCGCGTCCCATGCGGCCTGTGCCTCGGCAGAGGCGGCCGGCACATCGGCACGCTGGAGCATGTAGGACTGCGAGCGGTAGCCGCCCATGCGGCCAAGGTCCATGTAGCTGTCCGCGAGGAGATAGTCGTGGCCGCCGCGCTGTCCGAAATGCAGGCACGTCTGGTCCTTCGCCTGCACGGCCTTGCCGGTCGCGATGTTCCCGTCCATCTCGACGAAGCTGTCCTCGGTCGTGTAGAGATACTGCGTGACCTTGCGGCGCGTGTCGGTGAGGGACGTGATCTCCATGTACCTCCCCTCGGGGAAGGCGACCGTGCAGACGCCCTCGGCATTGAAGTAGACGCCCGCATAGCCGAGATACTGCTCCGGGACGCTGTCGAGCGTCTCCATCGGCGCAGGCTCGGGATGCTCGACGGTGATGCCCTGCTCGGCGAGCGCGATGTCCACGAGGGAGAGCGCCATCAGCTCGTCATACAGGCTCGACCCGCCGGACGAGAGCACGGAGACGCTGATCTCCTGCTCCGGCGCGACCACGAGCGTGGCGTGCTGCGCGATGATGTCGCCGCCCTTGGCCACGATCTGCACCCCGGCAGCATCGTAGTCGTCATGGGAGACGATGTCCCACCCGAGGCCGTAGCAGTCCTCATAGGGGGCCTCGAGCGAGCGCGTTGCCATGGCCTTTTTGGACTTCTCCGAGAGGAGGGTCGTGTCGCCCGGGAAGAACGCGCTGCCGAAGCGGCAGAGCTCCGGGGCGGTCGAGGAGATGCCGCCCGAGCCGATGTCCATGCAGTAGTCTGTCGCGAAGGGGATGCGCCCGCTCAGGAACGTCTCGACCTGCGAGGAGGACCGGAAGGTGTCCCACGGCGTGCCCGTCTGGACGAGGCCGAGCGGGTCGGAGATGTGGTGACGGACATAGTCCGTGAAGGACTCGCCGGAGACCTCCTCCACGAGGATCGCGAGCAGCTCGAAGCCGTCGTTGCAGTAGGCTGCGAAGTCGCCCGGGTCGGCCTTGAGGCGCTGGGTCGCCAGCTCCTCGAGAAGGCCGTCATGCGGACGGGCGGCGCGGTCGTCGAAGAGCATGAAGTCGCCGGCGGTCGTGCCGAGGAGGCCGGAGGTGTGGTCGGCCAGCATCCGCACGGTGATGTCCTTGTAGCGCGGGTCGGCCATCCTGAAGGACGGCAGATAATCCGTCACCGGCGCATCGAGATCGACCTTCCCCTCGTCCACGAGCTGCATGACGGCGGTCGTGGTGAACATCTTGCTCACCGAGCCGATGCAGGAGAACGTATCGCCCGTCTCCGCCGCCTCCTGCGCATGGGCAGGGAGGGCAGCGGGGACCGTCAGGAGGACAGCGGCGAGGAGGGCCGCGATCGTGTGTTTTTTCATGATAACTACTCCTTCTCCATCATTCCGTCATCAGTTCGTAAACGGAGATCTTCTTGATCTTGCGTGCGCCGAGGTAGCCGCAGACGAAGCAGAACGCGAGGAACGCGGCATCGAGCACGAGCACCAGCGGCATCCTGACCGGGACGCGGCCGACATAGGCGGTCAGCAGGCGCGTCGCCGAGACGCCGATCACCGTGCCGACCGTGACCGCCACGACCGCGGCCGGCATGATGCGCATGGCGAGCTGGAGCATCAGCTCCCGGGACGTGTAGCCCATGCTCTTCATGACGCCCAGCTCCTTGCGCTGGCGGCGAATGGTCGCCTCCATCAGCACGAGGATGATGACCATGACCACGATCGCCGCGAGGACCATGAAGAGGGTCGCGATCATACTGATCGAAGCGGCCATGCCGGCGAGCTGCGTGCGGAGGATGTCGTTGAAGTTCATGATGGACGCGATCTGGAAGGCGCTGCTGTCGCCGGTGATGACCTGGTCGCCGATCTGGATGGCGTATTCGACATGGGTCGTGCCATAGTTCGCGAGCATCTCGGCGATCTGCTGCTCGGCCTCGGCGCGGATGCGGTCCTCGAGGGTGCCGCCCGCGGCCTGCTCCTTGGCAGCGTCCGAGAGGCTCCGGCCGTAGCGGGCGGTGAATTCGCTGCGGAACGCCGGCAGGTCGGCGCCGTCCTCCAGATAGATCTCCACGGTGTTCGGCCGGTAGGTCGGGATCAGACGCTTGGCACCCTCCTCGGTCAGGTAGATGTTGGCGCCGCCGTTCGTGGAGGAGGTCACGATGCCGGTGATGAGGTAGGGCTTCTCGACCTTCATGTATTCGATCGTGATCGTGTCGCCGACACCGAGGTGGAAGTGACGGGCGCCCATGACGCTGATCATGATCTCGTTGTCATGCTCCGGGAAGCGCCCGGTGGCCGGGAAGATGTTCTCCGTCACATCGAAGCTGGTGAAGATGTTGGGGAGCACCGTGTCGCCGGTCCCCGCGACGCCAAAGTACAGCTCACTGCAGGTCGGCGTGGCCTTGCGTACCTCGGGGAGCGCGGCGACCTCCTCTGCGAACGCCTCGGCATCTACATAGGGCATCAGCGTGACGCGCAGGTCGCTCATCTCCATACCGGCAGTGGCGGCGATGGCGTTCTTATTGCCCGCGAAGAAGCTGAACAGCACGGAGCTGAACACGACCGCCGCCGCCGAGACGAGGATGCAGACCGTCAGGCCGACGCTCTGGCGCCAGTTCTCCAGGAAGCCCTTGAGGGCGAGGCGGAGGTGGACATGCCCCTTGGTGTCGCGCAGCGGGAGGCGGGACTTGGTCCTGCGGTGGTCGCCCTGGCCTCTGCGGAAGGCGCGGACGGGCGGATAGTCCTTGACCGCGCGGGCACGCAGGAAGGCGATCAGGGAGACGAACGCGAGGATCGCGGCAGCCGCCAGCAGGATCGGCAGGACGGCGATGCCCACCTGACCGCGGTGCTCCGAGACGAGCTCCCCTGCGTGGAAGATGATCGGCGTGAGCGCGAAGCTGCCGCCGAGTCCGACGATGACGCCCACGGCCGCGAGCAGCAGATATTCGAGCACATAGGCGCCCGTGATCTGGCCGGAGGTGTAGCCGAGCGCCTCAAGGACGCCGATGTTGACGATCTGGTCGCGGATGTCGCCCGCGATGCGGAAGCGGATCATGACGGCGACCGCGAGGATCACGATGACCGACATCGCGATCATGACGGCCATGACGCTCTCGCCGGGCATCTCGATGCCGAGCTTGATAGAGCCGTAGTCCATCGCGAAGATGCCGCTCATGATGTCCTGATCCGACCATTCCTTGGCCTCGTTGATGTAGTCGGAGAGCAGGTCATCGCCGCCCGCGCCGTAGCTGTCGTTGTACGCGAGGCAGACATAGGGCGGGACGACGGCGGACAGCAGATGGTAGTCCTCCTCGGAGACGAGCATCTTCACACCGCTGCTGACCTGGTCGAAGATGAGCGTATCGTAAAAGCCCGTGACCGTGAAGGGGAAGTGCTTGGTGCCGATGACGACATCGAAGCTGTCGCCCTCCCGGTAGCCGAGCGAGTCGTGCATGGTGTAGGGCATCACGATGGGGTGCTCCACCGCCGCGATCTCGGCCTCGGAGAGGGTGGAATCGATGGTGGTGGTCTGGATCTTGTCGTTCTCGTCCTTCGTCATGAAGAACATGTAGAGCGCCTGCTCCTTTCCCTGGCGGTCGAGGTAGTTGCCGCTCATGGTGCCGAGGATCTGCGCCGTGACGCTCTCCTCGACGTGCTCCTTGCGGTCAAGGATCTGCTGGAGCTCGGGGTCGTAGGTCTTTTCAAGGAAGAGGATGAAGTTCTGGTAGCTCTGCGTGTGCGCCACGACCTGCGGGAAGATCGAGCGGATCGCGATGCCCGCGCCGAGGGACGACCCCAGCAGGAGCATACAGAGCATCACGAGCAGCGCGAGCGCCGCGGATTCGAGCTTGTGCTTCTTGATATTCGCCGTCGAGAGGCGGAGGATCTTGTTTATGCCGCTCACCATCCCATCTGATCGAGGAAGGCCTGGAGGCCGTCGCGGCGGGACTTGAGGTCATCCGTGCCATAGGGCGGCATGATGTGCTCGCCGATGACGGCGCCGTCCGAGAGGAAGATCACGCGGTCGCCGCGCAGCGCGGTCTTGACGTCGTGCGTGACCATGACGATGCTCTGGCCCTTGCTGTGCAGCTCGGTGAAGATGTCGAGCACGTCACGGCTCGAGGCGGAGTTCAGGGAGCCGGTGGGCTCGTCGGCGAAGAGGATCTGCGGGTCGTTGATGACCGCGCGGACGATCCCCACGCGCTGGCACTCACCGCCGGAGAGCTGGTTCGGCCACTTCTTCCACGCCTCCTCGCCGATGCCGACCTTCTTCAGCAGGTCCTCGGCCTTCCTGACGAGGGCGGGGGAGTTCTTCTGTGCGGCGAGCGCGCCGGTCATGACATTGTCGAAGACGGTCATATTGTCGAGCAGGTAGATGCTCTGGAACACGAACCCACAGTGCCTGCGGCGGAAGACGGCGAGCTGGTCGTTGGTGTAGCCGGAGATGTCCTCGTCACCGAAGAACACCTTGCCGAGGGTGGGCTTGTCCATGCCGGAGAGGGCATAGAGCAGGGTCGACTTGCCGGAGCCGGAGGAGCCCATGATGACCGTGAAGGCGCCCTCCTGGATCTCGAGGTCGAGGTTCTTGATGACGTGCTGCTGCACGCCGCCGTTCGTGAAGGTCTTGCAGAGCTTTTCCGTATGCAGTACCGCATGTTCCATAGAAACACATCCTTTTCATCGTTGTGGGGCGAGCTTGTCTATGCTCTCAGTATAGCACATTTTGGGGAAAGTGTCTTTATCGTTCTGCTAAAAGATCCTTATCTGTTTCTTAACGGGATCCTGCATCTCTTAAAAAAGCCGGCGGTCCGGCAGGCACGTTCTTTATCATTATAGCACGATCGGCGGCCATTGGCAAGACGCGGACGCCGCGTCCCTCTTGCTTTTTTCGGCGGACTGTGCTATAATATGCTATAATAAATAGATGTCCCTCTGCGGCGGATGCCGCACACATCATCGGAAGGAGACTGTTATGGACACGATCATCGTTTATTATTCCCTCGAGGGCAACACGGAGCTGGCCGCGAAGGCCATCGCCGAACAGCTCGGTGCCGACCTGCTGCCCCTCGTCCCTGTCAAGGCCTATCCCACGGGCAAGGTCAGCAAGTTCGTCTGGGGCGGCAAGAGCGCCATGATGTCTGAGACGCCCAAGCTGCAGCCCTACACGTTCGATGCCGCGAGGTATGGCCGCGTCATCCTCGGATTCCCGGTCTGGGCGAGCAACATCGCCCCGCCGCTGCGCACCTTCATCCGTGAGAACGACCTCAAGGACAAGAAGATCTGCGCCCTCGCCTGCCAGACGGCCGCCGGTGCCGACAAGGCATATGCCAAGCTCAAGGAGGAGCTGGGGATCTCCGCCTTCGAGGCCGAGCTGACCCTCCTCGACCCCAAGCTCAAGCCCGACGCCGCCAACGACCAGAAGATCGCCGCGTTCTGCGAAAAGCTGAAGTGAAAGCCCGTCCCTGACGGATACGAGCCTCCCTTCCCACAGGGAGGCTCCGTCATATCCTACAAAAATGACGCATGAGATATGGGCAAGTCGCTGAAATTTCCGCCTGGCACGAAAAAACTGTCAGGGATCGTCCTGCCAATGTGTATCCTAGATGAACGGCCATCGAGATCCAGATACGGCCGGAAAGGTGGGAGGGAGCATGCTGACCATGAACGAGAGCGAGCCGTCGCGCCGGCATGACATCGGGGCGATCCATGTCAGCGGCGGCAGCTATGCGGTCATCGACCGCTACAAGGACGCCGTCTACCGCGCGGCACTGACCGTGACCGGGTGCCGCGCCGACGCCGAGGACATCACACAGGAGGTGTTCCTCAAATACTTCCAGACGCGCCCGTCCTTCCGGAGCGAGGCGCACGAGAAGGCCTGGTTCCTGCGCGTGGCGGTGAACATGGGGAAGAACCTCGTCCGTTCGCCGTGGCACCGCCGCCGCACGGACGCCGACCTCACCGTCATCCCCGACCCCGGGAGCGGTGAGACATCGTCCTCGGGCGTCCTCGCGGCGGTGCTGTCGCTGCCGGAGAAGTACCGGGTCGCGATCTATCTGTATTATTATGAGGGCTATACTGCGCGGGAGATCGCCGAGATCACCGGGCGCTCGGAGGCTGCCGTAGCGCAGCATCTGAGCCGCGGAAGGGCGAAGCTCCGCAAGCTGCTGGGAGGTGACGCATCATGAGTTTGAGAGACGAGATCCGCCGTGCCTATGACGACGTCAAAGCGCCCGACGAGCTGACCGAGCGCATCAAGCGCGACCTCTATCAAAAGGACATCTCCGACGATGCCGAGCAGGAGACCTTCCTCGTCGAGGAGGCACCGCGTCCGGCGGTCGGGCGGTACCTGGCGTTCATCGCGGCGTCGGTCATGCTGTGCGCGGGCTTCGGGTACGCGGCCTGGCGCGGGATGCAGGACAACGTCAATGAGCTGAATCCGCGCTCCTCCGTCCCCATCGAGACGGTCGCCGTCACCGAGGAGACGACCGAGACGACCGCGCCCGCCGAGTGACCCATGCATATCTCCCCGAAAACAGGGCATGCTATCACCAGCGGAGCACCGCACGCTCCGGGCGAGAGAGCCCTGTGCGGGGAGGGAGGCGAGAGCCATGAGCAAGAACAAGCGCATGCCGCACAACGGCGGCGAGGGCGGCCGTGAGACCACCGAGACCACCGACGGCAAGGAGGACGCTCCCTCCGACCACAACTGAATGAAAGCCGCATGCCCCCCGAGATCGCTCTCGGGGGGCATACGACTATGAAAGGTGTGTAGTAGGAGAAGGCGTATATCAGGCGCGTTCTCGCGCGAAATGCTCTCGTACAGCTCCCGCTCCCCGCACAGAGCGGGGAGGGGAACAAGAGAGAGTTTAGGAAATTTCAGATGTCAGTCGTCCAGGAGGGTGAAGCGGTAGCCATCGCCGACCTTATCCATGAACATGGACTTGGGGCGTACCCAGACATTGCCGTCGGCCTCGCTGCGGTAGACGACCATCTCCTCGAGGGTCTCGCTGTGGGTGGCCACGCCGAGGATGCTGTAGAGACCGCCCTTGAAGTGACGGTAGCGCTGCCCCTCGTGGATCTCACGCGGCGCCTCGACCGGTGCCTCCTTCGGCTCCGGCTGGAGGTTGACGATGTCGTCATTGACGATGATCATGGAGGAGTGCGGCTCCATGTGGATGTGGGCATTGCCGTTGTTGACCTGCACGCTGCCGCCGCCGAGGACATCGACGAGGGCATTGTAATGCGTGCCGAAGTCCCAGTCGAAGGCGTTGTCATCAATGTTGAGGGCAACGTAGACGGTCTGGCCGTCGAGCTCCTTGGCAAAGAGGAGCTGGCGGTTGGTGATGTTGATGCGCCGGTAGCCGCCCGTGCGCAGCGCGGGGTAGGCGCGATAGATGCGGCCGAGCTTGACGATGTGCTTGTAGATCGGCGCGTTCACGTCCATATCCTGGATGTTGAGGCACGGACGCATGGGGGAATCGTCCCCGCCCTGCTTGGCGCCCTTGATGCCGAACTCCGACCCGTAGTAGATCGACGGGATGCCGGGCATGGCATAGAGCAGGGTATAGCAGGTGTTCAGACATGCCGGATCGTTCAGCTTGCTGGCCAGACGGTCGACATCGTGGTTATCGACGAAGTTATAGAGCTTGATGCCGCGATAGATGCCGCCGTTCGTGCCGGACTGGCGGTTGATGGAGTAGTCGATCTCGAAGAGGTTCTTGTCGTTGTGAGACGACCAGATGCCCTTGTAGCACTCATAATTCGTGACGGAATCGAGCATCTCCGGGTTCGCCCAGCGGTTGTAGTCGCCGTGGATGATCTCGCCCATGAGCCAGAAGTCCGGGCGCTTGCCCTTGCAGAAGCTGCGGATGCGCTTGAAGAAATTGAAGTCGATGCAGTCGGCGGCGTCGAAGCGGATGCCGTCGATCTTGAACTCCTCGATCCAGTAATTGATGGCGTCGATCAGGTGGTCGCAGACGCCGACGTTCTGGAGATTCAGCTTGACGAGGTTGTAGTGGCCGTTCCACCCCTCATACCAGAAGGGGTCGCCGCAGGGGGAGGGACCGCCGAAGTTCAGGTTCTGGAACCAGCCGCAGTAGCCGGAGCCCTGACCCTTCTGCTGGATGTCGACGAACTGCGGGAAGCGTCTGCCGACGTGGTTGAAGACGCCGTCGAGGATGACGCGGATGCCGGCCTCGTGCAGCCTCTCACAGATGCGCTTGAACATGGCGTTGTCGCCGAGACGGCGGTCGATCATCTTGTAATCTGTCGTATCATAGCCATGCTCCACGGACTCGAACACCGGGCCGAAGTAGACGGCATCGACGTTCATCTCCTGGAGATGGGGGATCCAGTCGAGGATCTTCTCGAGCCTGTTGACGGGAGCGCCGCCCTCATTGAAGCGGGGCGCACCGCAGAAGCCCAGGGGATAGATGTGATAGATGATCGCGTTCTCATACCAACTCATGTGAAAAAAACTCCTTTGGATACGGGATAGCTCGGTGCTGCGCGGCCTGTGCCGTCACTTGATCGAGCCCTCGAGGAAATAGCTGGCCTCCATATCGGCCACATGCAGCGCGAGCGCGAGCGGGAACATCTCGAACGCACGTCCGATGTCGTTCTTGTTCCCCTCCGCGGAAAAGCCCATGTGATAGCGGATGGCGAACGCTTCCTCACGGCTCAGGCGCATATAGCTGGAGATGATATAGACAGACTTTTCCCCGTGCCCATAGGGCAGGGTGTCCTCGATGGTGTAGTAGGGCACCTCGATCCATCCCTTGTCGGTCTTCTTGTTGCGCATCTCTACGCGGTAGAAATTGAGCTTGCAGATGTCGTGGAGCAGCGCGATGAGCGCCACGGTCTCCTCGCTCGGGTCCATGTGGTAGAGCTCCTTGGTGCGCGGCCGGGAGAGGTAGTCGACGAGGCAGTGGTAGACGTTGACGCTGTGCTGCACGAGGCCGCCTTCGTAGGCGCCGTGGTAGCGCGTGCTCGAGGGGGCGGTGAAGAAATCGGAGCTCTCGCTCATGAGATAGTCCAGCAGGCGGTCGGCGCCCTTGCGCTCGATCTTGCTGCGGTAGATCTCGATGAATTCGTCCTTTGCGCTGGTCAAAACGTCCATGCCGTGTCCCTCCCTTCGGGATGTGCTTCGGATGCCGCAGGGCGGCGTCCTCTCGATGTGCTGTCTCTATTATACCACCTTTGGACGCGGACGGCAATAGTTTTTGTTAAAGATCATTGGAAAGCACAGTATCTCTTCACATGCTTTGTGCATGTTTTACAAAACTGATAGACGAGGCCATTCCACGGCAGACCGGCGCGGCGGATGCCCATGCATAGTCTGCCCCGACCGGGGACATACTATCCCGGAGCCGACGAACGGCTCTTGAAAGGAGTTGGGAACAGTGGATCGTAGACTGGTACTGCCCGCATTCGCCGCAGCCGTGCTGCTGACGGGATGCGGGAGCCGTGACGACCGCGGCGCCGTGCGCAGCACCGACCGCCCCACGATGACCGGGACTGCCCGGGACGACCGCGGCGGCGTGCTGAGCGAGGCCGCCGAGGACGGACGCGAGATGGTGAGCGACGTGGCCGAGGGCGGCCGCGAGGTGGTCAGTGAGGCCGCCGAGGACGGACGCGAGATGGTCAGCGAGGCCGCCGAGGGCGTCAAGGACGAGCTCTCCGACGGCGACGGCCGCTACCGCACGGACGACGACGGCAGAGTGCATGACTGATAGAGGAAGGAACGGCGCATCGGATCCGGTGCGCCGTTCTTCGTGCGGGAGATAGGGCCGCCCGCTATCATTTCTAAAAAAGGCTTGCAATTTGCCGGAAGGTATGCTATAATGTAGGTGTGTGCGCCGGGGCCTGCTCCGATGAGAGAAGCGGATGCCGGCAGGATGGCGCAGACCGAACGATCTGCGTGCGCAGTATCTTTCATTTTTGGATACCGAACGACATGTGCGCATGGTGCTGCGGACGAGGCGCTCCCTCGAGCAGTATCCTGGCACAGCGGCGAAACATCAAGACCAAAGGAGATCATAACTATGGATAAGGATTGTCTGTTCTGCAAGATCATCGCGGGGGAGATCCCGTCGGCCAAGGTCTATGACGACGAGTTCGTCTATGCTTTCAAGGACATCGAGCCGATCGCACCGGTCCACTACCTCTTCGTCCCCAAGACGCACATCTGCTGCGCCAAGAAGATCGGGGCGGAGAATTCCCAGTCTGTCGCCAAGATTTTCGAGGCCATCTCCAAGGTCGCTGCGGACGAGGGCATCGAGAGCTTCCGCGTCATCAACAACTGCGGCGAGGATGCCGGCCAGAGCGTGATGCACCTGCATTTCCACATGGTCGCCGGCCGTAAGATGGGCTGGGGCGAGCAGTCCCTCGGCTGAAGACGGCCGCGCGTATTACGGAGGATCATCAAATGGCTGCATTCTATGAGATGAAGATCGCGGGGCTCGACCGCAAGCTGCGGATCTGCCCCGTCAATGACAAGCTGGACATCGCCGCTTTCATCATGTTCTCCGATGTGGAGGTCACGGTGGAGAGCGCGCGTCTCCTGCTGGAAAAATGCCCTGATTTCGACGTTCTGATCACGGCCGAGAGCAAGGGCATCCCGCTCGCCTATGAGATGGCGCGCCAGAGCGGGAAGAGCTATGTCGTCGCCCGCAAGTCCGTGAAGCTCTACATGCAGGACGTGGTCTCGGTGAAGGTCAAGTCCATCACGACCGCCAACGAGCAGACGCTCCACCTCGACGGCGAGAAGGCCGCGATGCTCAAGGGGCGCCGCGTCCTCATCGTGGACGACGTCATCAGCACGGGCGAGTCCCTCAAGGCGCTCGAGACCCTCGTCACTGAGGCGGGCGGCGAGATCGTCGGCAAGGCGGCCGTCCTCGCGGAGGGCGACGCCCAGGAGCGCGACGACATCGTCTATCTCGAGCCGCTCCCGCTCTTTTTCAAGGACTGATGCATGAAGCGCCCTGCGCTTTGTCTGGGGCTCCCGTTCATCGCGGGACTGACCGCGGCCGCGCTGATCGGACAGCGGCTCCCGCTCTGCGGTGCCGTCCTGCTGGCCGCGCTGGCTTTCGTCCTGGGGCGAAGGGCGTTGTGGAAATACATCCTGCTCAGCACGCTGTCGCTCCTGACGGCGTGCTGCGTCTATTGGCACGCGGCGGACACGATCGCCGTACATCAGGCGCGTCTGGGCGAGCAGACCGTCACCTTCACCGGCACGGTCACGGCCGTCCGGCAGTACAGCGGGGGCTACTATCTTTATGACCTGAAGGGCACCGCTGACGGCGTGCCGCTGCGCACGGACGTGCTCCTGCATGACGGCAGCTATGTCCACGGCGACGCCCTCACCGTGACCGGCACGCTCACCGTCCCGGAGGACGGGTACCTCTACCAGGACGCCAGCTTCGCCCTGTCGCGCGGCATCGGCCTGCGATTCGGCCGGGACGCGCAGGTCGTCGAGGCCGCCGTGCGCGAACGCCCGACCCTGCGCGCACGGCTCTACCGCCTGCGCTGCCGGATGCGCGACGCCCTCCTCCACCACATGCGCGAGGAGACGGGCGCCATGCTCGCCGGGATGCTCTTCGGCGACACGTCCGCGCTGTCCCGCATGAGCCGCACCGCCCTCTACCGCATGGGGATCGGGCATGTGATGGCCGTTTCGGGGCTCCATCTGGACTATCTGGCGCTCTGCGTGATCTGGCTGCTCGAGCGGCTGCGGGTCGGGCGGCGCGGGACATTTCTGGTGACGGCCGCCGTCTGTGGGACGTTCGTCCTGTTCGTCGGCGAGACCTTCTCGGTGGAGCGCGCGTGCCTCATGCTCCTGCTCTCGCAGGGCGCAAGGCTCGTGTTCCGGCGGCCGGATACCTTCTCGAGCCTGAGCCTCGCGATGCTCATTTTGGGCGCCGCACGGCCGTTCGTCGTCCTGACGGCGGGCTTTTGGCTGAGCTGCGCGGGCGCGTTCGGCATCGGCGTGGCGGCGCCCCTCCTGACGCGCAGCCTCCCGGACGACGACCCGCTCCTGCGCCTCCGCAAGGATCTGGTCGCCTTCTGCTGGACGTTCGCGGCCGTTCTGCCGGCGTCGCTGGTGTTCTTCCGCGAGGTGTCGCTGCTCTCGCCGGTGAGCAATGCGCTGCTCGTGCCGTTCTGCCTGATGGCGATGGGGATGGGACTGATCGGTCTGGTCCTCAGCGGCACGTTCGCAGGTCCGCTCTTTTTGGATGCCGCAGACGCGCTTTGCGGCCATCTCCTGCACATCTCGGAATACATGAGCCGTCTGCCGTGGACACATGTGTCGTCCTCGTCGGAGATACTTCGTGTCCTGACGGTGCTGGGCGTCCTCGTCCTGCTGACAGCGTGGCGGCTCGGACGCGACCCCAAGCGGATGGCAGGACTGCTGGCCTTCGTGGTCGCGGTCACGGCCGTCGGCGTGCAGGCGGAGCGCTATTTGACGCGGGAACGGCTCTATGTCGCCATCCTCGGGGAGAAGAGCGGTCTGGTCGTGCTGACGAAGGGACGCGAGGCCGTCGTGCTCGATATGACGGGCGACCGCCAAGCCCCGCAGTACGCCGAGGCCTATCTGACCGACCGGGACATCGTCCGCGTGCAGACGCTCCTGCTCCCGAACGAGGAGCAGCGGAGGCGCTGGGACGCGCGGATGGCGTTCTTCCCGGCCGCGGACATCCTCTATGACGACCACGCCTCGCTGCTGTTCGAGGGCGCGCGGGTCTCGCTCCAGGACGGGACGGCCGTCGTGACCTATGCGGGAGAGACCGTCTGTGTCACGGACGACCCTGAGTCTCTGGGGTGGTCGCCGACGGTGTTGGCCGTTTACGGGGACTGCACAGCGCCCGTCCCCGACTGCGGCGTCCTGCTCCTGACCGACCCCGACGCGCCTTATGTCCCCGACGCCCACACCTATCTCGGCGCGCACGACGTCGAGGCCATCCTCACGCCGGACGGGATGTGTCAGGTGCGCATGCTCGCGCCGTGAGGGCGTCTTGGGAACGGCGACGTCGTACCAAAAAGGACGTCACATCGCCGTTTCCTGACTGCGTGACGCTCCCGACCGCCCCTGACGGGATGGCCCGTTGCGCACGCTCGCGCCGTGAGGGCGTCATGGGGACGGGCGACGTCGTACCAAAAAGGACGTCACATCGCCGTTTCCCGACTGTATGACGCTCCCGACCGCCCCTGACGGGACGGCCCGTTGCGTAAGCTCGCGCCGTGAGGGCGTCATGGGGACGGGCGGTGCCGTATCAAAAAGGACGGCACATCGCCGTTTCCAGACTGTATGACGCTCCCGACCGCCCCTGACGGGACGGCCCGTTGCGTAAGCTCGCACCGTGAGGGCGTCTTGGGCCGCGGCGACCCCAGACCATGACCTATCCCCCCGCGCCGGACGGCGCTGCAAGGAAGGAGGCACTATGCCGGAGATCGATGCAAAAAAGCTGCGGGAGCAGCTCAAGGCGGGGGACCTCGCCGGTGTGTATTATTTTTACGGCTCGGACACGATGGTCGTGTCGCAGTGTACCCAGCGCGTCATCAAGGCGGCGACCGGGGGCGAGGGCGATGCCGTCATCAAGCTCGACGGCACGGATCTCGACGTCAGCACCCTCGCGGACGAGGCCGAGATGTGCCCCATGTTCGCGGACTATAACGTCATCTGGGTGCATGACCTCAACATGGACACCGCCCGCGAGGACGTGCGCAGGGCCGTCATGGACATCGTCAAGAACGTGGCCGCGCAGACCGTCCTCATCTTCGACGTCACCGGCTTCGACATCTACGGCGGCAAGACGACCAAGAACCGCCAGCCGACCGACAAGAACAAGAAGCTCGTCGACCTTGTCAAGAAGGACGGGACGGTCGTCTGCTGCGAGCCGAAGACGTCCTCCCAGTGCGCGGCGGAGCTGATCGCGCTCGCAAAGAAGCGCGGGTGCAGCATGGAGCGGCCGGCGGCGGTCATGCTCGCGGAGCAGTGCGCCTGCCAGACCCTCCTGATGACGCAGGAGATGGGCAAGCTCTGCGCCTTTGCCGACGGCGGCGAGATCACCGAGCAGATGATCCGCGACATGGTCACGCCCCCGCTCGACTCGACCGTCTACGTCCTCACCGACGCCATCGCGCGGCACCGCGCCCGCGATGCCATGCGGGCGGTGGACACGCTCCTGGCCATGCGCGTGGAGATGCCCTATCTGATGGCGTCCGTGGCGGGGAGCCTCATGGACATCCAGCGCGCCTGCGCCGCCCGGCAGGAGCGGCATACGGTGGACGAGGTCAACGCGGACTTCGGCTATCGGCGCGGATTCGTCGTAGAGAAGGCGTTTCGGACGAGCATGGGCGAGAGCGTCGAGCACATCGGCCGCTGTCTGTGCCTGATGCGGGACGCCGAGCGGCGGCTCCATTCGGGCGCCGTGGACGAGCGTGTGCTCTTTGAGCGCACCATCGTGGAGATGCTGCGCGGATGAGCGCGCAGAGAGAGGGGGAGACGATGCTCACGATCCGTCAGGCCATCATCGTCGAGGGCAAGTACGACAAGATCAAGCTCGACCAGCTCGTGCGCGCCGTCATCCTACAAACGAACGGCTTCGGCATCTTCAAGGACAAGGAGATGCTCGACCTGATTCGCTGGTACGCCAAGACCACGGGCATCCTCATCCTCACGGACTCCGACCGCGCGGGATTCCGCATCCGCAGCTTCCTGCGCAGCGCCGTGACCGAGGGCGACATCCGCAATATCTACATCCCGGACGTGTTCGGCAAGGAGCGCCGCAAGGAGCATCCCTCCGCGGAGGGCAAGCTGGGCGTGGAGGGCATGGAGGCGGCCGTCCTGCGGGAGGCGTTCCGCAAGGCGGGCGTCCTCACCGAGGAGGTGCCGGCCGGTCCGCGCATCACCAAGACCGACCTCTACCTGGCCGGCCTGAGCGGCGGTCCGGGCAGCGCCGAGGCAAGGCGTGCGCTCCAAAAGGAGCTCGGCCTCCCCACGATGCTCTCCGCCAATGCCTTTCTCGAGGTGCTCGGCTCCATGATGACGCGGGACGAGTTCCTGGAGATGATCTCCGGAAGGCAGGGATAACGCATGTATCTGTCATCCTTTACGTTCACGGTGGCGCTCCTGCCGGCGCTGCTGCTGTGCTATTACCTCGTCCCGGCGAAGGGACGGGGCGCCGTGCTGCTCGTGGCGAGCCTGCTGGTCTACGGATGGGGGAGCCCGGCGCGGCTCCTGTATCTGGCGGCCTGCATCTGCTACGACTACGGCGTGGGGCTCCTGCTGGAGCATTGGCAGGAGAAAAAAGCCCTCTCCACCGGCCTTTTGGCGTTCTCCGCCATCGTGCAGGCGGGGGCGATGACGGCCATCCGCATGGTCGCTGCCGGCGGGACGATGTACCCCTTCGGCATCGCCATCTACACGCTCCACGGCCTCGGCTATCTCATCGGTATCTATCGCGGCCGCTATAAAGCTGCCGCAAGGTTCGGCGTGCTCGCGCTCTATCTGGCGTTCTTCCCGGCGCTCTTCGCGGGGCCGCTCATGAATTACCAGGAGTTCACCGACCAGCTCGAAGACCGCCGCTGCAACGTCATCCAGCTCGGCGACGGCCTCGCGCTCTTCATCCGCGGCCTGGCCGAGAAGGTCGTCCTCGCGGACACCTTCGGCTACATGTACCGCGAGCTGCGCCAGACCGGCACGCTCAGTATGCTGACCGCCTGGCTCACGACCCTCTCCTTCTCGCTCTACCTCTATTTCGAGCTTTTTGGCTATTCGGAGATGGCGCGGGGACTGGGGCGCGCCTTCGGCTTCGACCTGCCCCGCAACTTCAGCCAGCCCTTCTTCTGCACGAGCATCACGGCCTTCATGCAGAGCTGGAACATCACGCTCCTGCTCTGGTTCCAGACGAACTTCCGCTACTTCCTCTTCGGCCCCCACCCGCGCCGCCGCTGGCAGAAGTACCTCGCGCTCGTGCTGACGTGGATCTTGATCGGCGCATGGTACGGCACGGCACCGCAGTTCGCCCTTTGGGGCCTGACCATCGGCCTCCTGGTGACGCTCGACCAGACCGTCCTCACGCCGCTCTTCGGCAAGCGCTGGCTGCCGGGGCTCGCCGTCACGGGCATCCTGCTCCAGTTCGCATGGGTGCTGTTCTATGCCGATGACCTCGGCGAGGTCGGGGCGGTGTGGCGGGCGATGCTCGGCCTCGGCAGCGGCTTCGTCGACCAGACGGGACTCTATTTCTTCACCTCGTACATCGCCCTGCTCCTGCTGGGGCTCTACATCGCGACCGACCAGTTCCGCAACATCGCCGAGCGCCTGTCGGCCACGGCCGTGGGGCGCTTCATCGAGAGCTGGCAGCCGGTGCTCCACGGGCTCCTGCTCGTCTTCTGCATCGCCTCGATGCTCTACGGCGAGCGCATGACCGGCCTTTGGCTCCACATCTGACGCGAACACGCATCTTCCCGGGAAGGAGGGATCTCATGAAGCAGTCCAAGCATGCCAGACGGATGGTGCTGGTGATCCTGCTGATCTATCTGGTGCTGGTCGGCGGCACGGCGGCGTCGTTCCGTGCGGACGCGTTCCCGCGGCCGACCTGGCGCTCCGTCCTGAACGGGAGCTGGTGTACGCAGTTCGAGCGCTATCTCAATGAGGACATCGGCTTCCATGACGTCCTCTTCCGCATCAAGAGCCGCACCGACCTCTTCATCGGCGAGAAGATGATCCAGGGCGTCTACGTCACGGACGACCGTCTCCTGGAGAAGCTCTATGCCGAGGAGGCGCCTGCGCCCGAGTCCCTTGCCGATCCCGTCAATGCCTTCTGCGCCGAAACGGGACTGCCGACCTATCTGGTGCTGGTGCCGTCCGCCTCGGAGGTCTACCGCGGCGACCTGCCGGCCAATGCGGTCAGTGACGAGCAGAGCAGCCGCATCCAGCAGATCTACAGCGCGACCGCCAGCGGCGTCCGCTGCATCGACGCCTACCAGATCCTCTACACCCACAAGGACAGCTACATCTACTACCGCACCGATACCCATTGGACGAGCTACGGCGCCTATCTCGTCTACCGCTCCGTGATCCAGAAGCTCGGCTTCACGCCCACGCCCTACGAGCGTTATGTCATCCGGCACATGACCACGAGCTTCCGCGGCGACCTCTACGCCAAGACGCTCTATGACGACGTCAAGCCCGACCTCCTCGACCGCTACAGCAACGAGGACGGCGCGAAGATCACGTCCGTCACTGCCTACGATGCCGATGGCGATGCCGCCGACCGCGGGACGGTGCTCTACCGCGAGAGCGCCCTGTCCACGCAGGACATGTACCGCTACTACCTCGGCACCCCCTGTGACAAGCTCGTCATCCGCACGGACGTCGAGAGCGGCCGCAAGCTCCTTTTATATAAGGACGACCTTGCGGACTGCATGGTGCCCTTCCTCCTCGAGCACTACAGCGAGATCTGCATCATCGACCTTGCCCGCACCGGCGCCCGCTACCGCGCTTACGCCGACCCGTCCGCTTACACGCAGGCGCTCTTCCTGTGCAGCATGGAGAGATGGACGGACCTCTGGTGAGATGTTCTCCCAAATATATCGCAAAAAACTGCCCTCCCCTTTGCACAGGGGAGGGCAGCTCTGTTTTTGTGTATGATGGGGACGATCACTGGAAGATCTTGCTGAAATCGTCGCGCAGCTTGGCCTCGGTCGCGAGGGCCTCGTCCATGTTGGCGCCGACGGTGGTGTAGTAGCTCTTGATCTTCGGCTCTGTGCCGGACGGACGGATCACGACCTTCGCGCCCTGCTCGAGATCAAAGACGAGCACGTTCGACTTCGGCAGCGTGATGGGCGTCTTGGCGCCGGTGGCGATGTCGGTGGTGGTGCGCAGCTCGTAGTCAGAGACGGAAACGACCTTCAGGCCGCCGATGGCCGCGGGCGTGTGCTCGCGCAGGCTCTGCATGAGCTCCTTCATCTTGTTCATGCCGCTCTCGCCCTCGAAGGCATAGCTCTCGAGCGAGTGGTGGAACAGGCCATACTTCTTATACATGTTCTCGCGCGCCTGGAGGAGGCTGATGCCCTGCGTGCGGTAGTAGGCAGCCATCTCGCAGATCAGCATGGAGGCGACGACGGCGTCCTTATCGCGGACATAAGTGCCGGAGAGATAGCCATAGCTCTCCTCGAAGCCGAAGACATAGCGGTCCTCCTCGCCCTTCTCCTCGAGCATCCCGATCTGCTCGCCGATGAACTTGAAGCCGGTGAGCACCTCGACCACCTGGAGCCCATAGGCCTTGGCGATCTCGCGGATGATGTCGGTGGTGACGATGGTCTTGACCACGATGGGATCCTTGGGCATGGTGCCGTTCTTCACGCGCTGGCTGCAGATGTACTCGGTCAGCAGCGCACCGACCTCGTTGCCGGAGAAGAGGGCGTAATCATCGCCGTCCGGGACTGCGATGCCGACGCGGTCCGCATCCGGATCGGTCGCGAGCAGCAGGTCAGGCTTGACCTCGTCACAATACTTCAGACCGAGCTCGAGCGCCTCACGGATCTCCGGGTTCGGGTAAGGGCAGGTCGGGAAATCGCCGTTGGGCATCTCCTGCTCCTTGACGACGGTGACGTCCTTGATGCCGATGCGGGACAGGATCTCGCGGACGGGCTTGTTGCCGGTGCCGTTGAGCGGGGTGTAGACGATCTTCAGACCGCTGTCCGCGCACAGCGCCGTATTGATGCCCTGGCCGAGCACCTTCTGATAATATCCCTCGATGACGTCCTCACCGATATACGCGATGTCGCCGGCCTTGACAGCGGCCTCGAAGTCACAGGTCTTGACGTCTGCGAAGAAATCGAGGGAGTTGATCTCGGAGATGACGGCCTCGGCCACCTCGAGGGTGATCTGGCAGCCGTCCGCGCCGTAGGCCTTGTAACCATTGTACTTGGCCGGGTTGTGGCTCGCCGTGACCATGATACCGGCGCTGCACCCCAGCGCGCGCACCGCCCAGCTCAAGCAGGGCGTGGGCATCAGCTCGCGGTAGATATGCACCTTGATGCCGTTCGCAGCGAGGACGGCAGCGGCCGCCTTCGCGAACGTGACAGACTTGTTGCGGCTGTCATACGAGATCGCGACGCTCGGGGCAGCAAAGGACTTCTTGACATAGTTCGCCAGACCCTGGGTCGCGCGGCGGACCGTATAGATGTTCATACGGTTCGTGCCGGCGCCGATGACACCGCGCAGGCCGCCGGTACCGAACTCCAGATCGCGGTAGAAGCGGTCGCGGATCGCGGCCTCGTCATCCTTGATCGAAGCGAGCTCGGCGGGCAGGTCGGCGTCCTCCAACGCCTCCCGGCACCATTCATCATATTTATCCATAACAGACATTCCAGACATGACATGACCTCCTAAGACCCTGGCCGACTGCACCGGCCCAGGGAGATATTCAATACTATTATAGCATACTTCCATCTTTTTGAAAAGGGGGTAAACGAAATTTTCAGGGATCTTCACAAGATCTTCACCTATTTTTTGTCATGGGGACAGGCTGTCTGTGACAGAAGCCGCAAAAATGGCTATTTTCCAAATGAAAACTGATAGACCGAGGAGCCGATCGTGCAATTTCGACAACAAGCGACATTCGATGTGAGATACTTTTTACTTGACGTGGACGGAAAAATGTGCTATAATAAACAGGTCGCCGGTCGAGAGAGCACTCAAGAGAAGCGACAAAAACCGCATCACAGCGTGATATTCGGCGCATACCGGAGGGAACGCAGGAGGATGTCGAGGTCAAGAAAAGGGTATTCAAGAGACATTCGGGAGAATGAAAAACTTTTGAAAAAACTTTTCAAAAACCTCTTGACAAACTCGAGAAGATGTGGTATAATAAATAAGCTGTCTGAG
>CACWPL010000036.1 GCA_902762785.1 uncultured Ruminococcus sp.
GGCGTTTTTTCTGGAATATGACACGAAATGTGACATGATGGCGTAGTCTCGGCATTTCAGCGCCATTTCTTTTGGGTTCAAATCCCTCCTTCTGCGCTTTTGGACAGCCCCGCAGTTACGTCGATACGGCGCACCTGCGGGGCTTTCCTTTTGTTTCTTTGTCGTTGTTCACGATGTAAAAACACAGTATGTGACATATTTTCGTGAGAGAGGGGGAGGGATCACTGATGATCTGTATTACAGACTGTAGCGAATGTAAGAATAAATTACCGCTGAAAGATGGATGGCTAGCATGCTGCACGGCGTTCCCGAATGGTCATCCGAAGGGTCTCGATTACAGTGATCTCAAAAAACGAAAGGTATGTGACCCCGACAACGGCATCGGCTTCGAGCCGATAGAACAGAAAGACGACGAGACCGCCTGACACAGCGTCGGACGGTCTTTTCCTATCCAGATAACACCAAGCACTCTGCAAAGGGTGCATTTTTTATGACCAGAATGGTGGCCGCCATGCCAAACGGCGCAAGAGCCGGAACCACCAAAGCGCACGGCGCCCTCGGCAGACTTGACTCGGATGCGTGTCATACAGATACCTCCCAAATGCGGCGGCCGTCGACCGCGATGTCGTGTGCGGCGCAGAAGCGTTCGATGTTCCGCATCACAAGACGATCGTCCGACCCGCACACCGGCTCGCACTGCATGATCGCGCCGATCGCCGCAAGGATCCGCGGCAGCGACTGGGTGAAACGGCACCGCTCCATCGTATGTCCTCCTTTCGAGCTGCCGCACAGTTCGGCTGTGCGGACCTTATGCGCGTGATGCTGACAAAAGATCGACAGTTTTTTGAAATATCAGGTTATCGTTATCCTAATTATAGCACATACGATCTAAGATGTCGATCGATCTTGTAAAATGTTTTTAGGTTTTTTAGATCCTTGTCACATGATAAAAGGAATGCGCCCCAAGCGGGGCACATTCGATCATAGATCATAGAGCGTGGTGAGCTTTTCGGACAGATCATCGAGCTCCTTCTGCTTTTTTCGGATCTTCTTCACTGTCTGCCGATAGGCCGCGGCGATGCGCTTTTGTTCCTCCATCGGCGGCAGCGGCACGGGCATGGCGCGCAGGGACTCGATCGGGATGTTCGGGATCGTCACGCCTACGCAGAGCGACTTGATCGCCGCAGCGCCCTGCGGACTGTCGAGATAGGCCTTGAGGAAATAGGGATCCATCTTGTCCTCATCGAGCTCGAGGATGTAGAGATTCCCGCCCGCGAGCACCATCTCCCCTGCCGGCACCTCCGCGACGGCCGTCTTGATCGGCGAGCCGTTTTTGGCGATGATGAGCGCTTTATCCCGGACGCAATACTTCTCGAGGCGACGCTCGATCCCGGTCAGATGCACGAGCTCCTCCGCGATCATGCCGCCGCGGATGTCGGCGAGCATCAGGAACCGATAGGGCGTCGGGGCCTCCGTCGTGATGGCGTCGAGGGCATCCGCCTTGAGCTGGGCGCCGCGCGTCATACGGTGCAGGACAGTACCGAGCGGCACGCTGTTCGTGGGACGGACGGTGTTCTGTGCATCAAGGATGCGCTCGGCGCTCAGGAGATAGTCGTGCGCCGCGACGTCTGCCTGCGTCAGGACCGCGCTGCGCTGTCCCGGGGCATGCAGGCGCGCCATGATCTGGTCGATGTCGGCGTCCGAGAGCGTGTTCTGGCGGCGTCCCTTCGTGAAGATGTCGCTGGCGTCCACGAAGGTCGTCTTCGTGTTCCCACGACTGAGCACGAGCATGGTCGTGGGGATGTTGGTCTGCTCGAAGAGACGCGACGGCAGCGCGATCACCGCCTCGATGAAGCCGCTCTCGAGGAAGAAGCGCCGTACCTCGCGGTCAGCGCCGTTCCACATGCATCCATTGACGGTGACGGCCACTGCCCTGCCATGCTCGGCCAAGCAGTTGAGGATCGCCGTGTTGAAGTACCGATCGCCCGTCATGCTTTTTTTCACGGTCGTCAGGTGCCTGTTCAGGTACTGGAGCGCGGTATTCTTTGCGCGGTCCATATCCTGCACGCGCAGCGCGAAGGGATAGTTCGAGAAGATCCGGTCGAACCGATGCCGATCCGGCTCGATCTCCAGCACGTCCTCCTTCGCGATGAAGGTATGCGGCAGGAGGGCGGCACGCATCTTGGCGATCGCGCGATAGATCGGGTCGACCTCGTTCCCGTAGAGCGTGGCGGCCTCCGTTTGGATCGCGCACTCGCGCAGGAAGGCCGCGCGTCCCGTGCAAAAGTCCGCGACATGGTGCCCCGGCGCGATGTCCAGGAGACGCAGCGCAAGGCGGATGACGCTGTCCGGCGTCTCGTTCTCATGGGCAGCGTCGATCACATGCCGGTCATACAGCAGGAACGCCGCATACATCGCAGGGTCGAACGCCTCCCGTGCCCGGATCACGGCGTCCCACTGTCCGCGCAGGGCGGTGTCGAGGAAGCCGCGCAGCTCGTCATCCTGCACCGACGACAGGAAGGTGTCGATGGTAGTGAGATCCGCGCCGCTGTCCCCCTGGATGATCGCATATGCGACGGCATAGAGCCGCGGCATCTCGATAAAGCGCTCCGCATGGAGCGCATCCATCAGGTAAGCAGCGACCTTTTCGGTCGGGATGGTCTTCATATCCGCAAGTGAGAACATGGTAGGGCCCTTTCTATTCTTGGTCTTGCATATCCTGATAATACCACAAAGCGGCGCAAATGTCAATATGAAGGGCCGTCCGATCGGTCAGATCTCCTCCCGCTTCTCCTTGAAATAGAACACCTCCGCCCGCGTGCGGAACGGGAGCCGATTCCCGCAGGGGATCAGGAACGCATGGTCGCGGTGGACGGCGAGATCTGGCTCGATATAGCCGTCGGTGATGATGAGGAGCGGGGCGTTCTTGGGGAAGTCCTTGGCGTGCTCGAGCAGGTCGACAGCGGGCTGCAGCACGGTGCCGCCGCGTCCCGTGACCTGGACACGTCCTGCGATGTCCTCGGGCGTGACGAAGCCGATGTCGGTCGGGGCGGCATCGCAGAAGATGACGCGCATGAACGGCACGTCCCGTGCCACGCTGTAGCTCGCGACCGCACCGAGCGCCATGCCGATCGAGGATGCCGGCATCGAGCCGGAGGTGTCGATGATGACGCCATAGGTGCGGCTATGATCCGGCAGCTCCGGGCGGACCCAGCTCGGGCGCGGGATGTCGGGCTGCTGCTCTGACGGCGGCTCGGGCGGGCGTAGGTACGGTGCTTTTCGACGGGATGGAAGCGGCACTCGAACCACTTGGCGAGCTGCACGTCCCAGGGAATCGGGCGCTGATACTGATCGCCATACAGATCCGGCTCGGTACCGGAGAAGAGCCCCACGACATCGTCTGCGAACAGCTCGTACCACCGAAGATCGTCCTTGGCGAAATGGCGCCGTAGCTCCCCGTCGATCTCCGCCCATCCGATCATCAGGATGTATCGCAGATGCTCGTGCAGCGCCTCCCACCGTGCCTCCCTTGACTTCGCATACGCGGGAGAGCGGCGGCGGATCTGCTGGGAAAGGACGGCGCGGATCTGCTTTTGGCGCAGTGCGAACGTTGTGTATCCCATACGATCCCTCACTTTCTTCTGTGACCTTTTGCCCATCGGTCGACCATCTCCTGATATGGCTCTCGCAGCCGTGGATCCTCGCGCCGCCACATCTCCAGTGCCTCTTCCAACGTCCACCGTGTGCGGTACTCGATCAAGCCCCATTGCGGGTACAGGCGCAGATAGACGTTCGGGCAAAGATCGTCATAGTCGCGGTCGCGCTGTTAGGCATCCGCCAGGGGCGTCATCATGTAGCGGCCGTCCGGGAGATGCATCGAGACACCATCTCCGACGTCACGGTCGAACGCGACCGAGAGACGGACGGTGAAGACACGCCGCGTTATTATCGTGACGCCGCCGGTGCCCCCTATCACCATATGCCGACGGCGCAGTTCCTCGCATCCGTCCCCGACAAGGCCGCTCCGTGATCAACAAAAACGCTTCGATCTCGCTGGGCACCGTGCTGTCCTCCAGATAGCCGACTCCCGCGGCGAACACGCTCCCGTCATCCGATATAGGCAAGATATGACGGCGAAAAGATGACACCCACCCATAAACAGAACGCCCGCCTTGCTGGTATACAAGGCGGGCGTAGTCGTTTGTTGACGCGGGAGCGCATCCATGTCAGCCTTACGGCGTATCGAGATGGATATGCCGATCCACCGCCTTTTGGGGACGGGCGATCGCGATCACGATGACCACTGCCAACAGCAGCATGACCCCGGCAGCCACGAACGCCGTGACTGCGACTGCACGGTAGCTGCCGACGGTATCGCCGATGTAGTATACATCCGGATCCTTCGGGTCGTAGTGGATGAGGATGCTGTCGCCCTCATGCTCGGGAACGCGATTCGCGTAGACGTCCGTGAGACGGAAGGTATCGTCCGTCGCGACCTCGATATGCCGCCAATATTCGCTGGAAACGTAGCGATGCACGTTTTGATCGAGATGGTCGAGCTTGCCCTTGCCCTCATAGACCACCATACCCTCGGTCGTGGCCGTGCAGACGGTGACGCAGCTCGTGTGGAGCCTCATCTGCCAGCATCCGAGCACGATCATGCCGATCCCAACTACCATCACCAAGAACAAGCAAATGATCTTCGCCTTGTTTCCGCTGTCTTTCTCCATATGTCTTGAACTCCCTCATCATCAATGTCTGTGTGGCTCCTATTATCGCATGATACGAAGAAAAAGTCGATCGCGCGAGATCGGCGGGACCTGTCTCCGGCTGCGGCACAGAGCGCCCCCGCGGCCTCAGACCATGGGGGAGGCATCGGGCGGCGACGGCTGCCACTGGGAACAGTCGATCACGCGGGTGCAGATCGAGAGCGCGGCAGGACGATGCGTCACGATGACGACTGTCTTATCGGTCATGTCGCGCAGGTCCTCAAGGACATGCTGTTCGGTGGCACCGTCGAGCGCAGAGGTCGCCTCGTCCAGGAGCAGGATGGGACTGTCGCTGAACACGGCCCTTGCGATCGCAAGGCGCTGCATCTGCCCCTCCGAGAGACCTGTCCCCCGTTCACCAAGGAGCGTATCGACGCCCGCTTCGAGAGCCGAGTCGAACTCGTCCGCGCACGCGATGGACAGCGCGCGTGAGAGCCGTTCCTCATCGTGCATGGCCGCCCTGTCCGCGAAGGCCACGACCTCGCGGATCGTACCGGACATGAGCTGCAGCCCCTGCGAGACATAGGCGAAGAGGCGGTGCCAAGCGGGCGTGAGGGGGCGCGTGCCTTCGATGTCGGTGAGGGTGCGGGCACCGCTGTCGAGGGGATAGATGCCCATGAGGAGCTTGAGGACGGTGGACTTGCCGCAGCCGCTATGTCCTGTGAAGGCGACATATTCGCCCTTACGGATCTCGAGGTCCACATCCCGGAGAACGTTCGGCAGACCATCCTTCGACAGGTCCTCGATGTGATCGACCACGGGGTAATAGGTGGATCCCGCGTGGTCGAGCCAGAACGCTGCGATCCCGAGCGTCTCGCACTGTGCTTCGATATGAGCCCAGTCGAGCGCATCGCCCTTGACCTTGCAGTAGACATAGCAGTCGAGGAGCGAGCGGATCCCTGTGCCGCCCTGCCGGGTGCTGTCATAGAGGACGTCATTGTCGGCCATCTCGCGCATCCCGCTCACAGGATAGAGCGTGTGGAGGATGGCGCCCTTCAAGGGCATGTACCAGATGCCGTGCATCAGTTCGGACGAGAAGCGGCGGATCACCGACCAGAACAGTGTGACCGCGTTGAAGTTCTGGGTCAGCAGGACGAGATTCTCCAGCACTGCGGATCCGATGCCAACGAAGAACGCGTTCGGCAGCAGGTCCTCCTGCTTTTCCGAGAACACGAGCGCGAACACCAGGACGGGGATCATCTTCACGAATTTCTCCGTGATGGGCGTGATGGACGTGGTGATGCAGAACATGTCCGCGTCGAGATGGGCGCGGATGAGACTGTTGACCTCGCTGACGAACGAGCAGCAGAACATCCCGGCCAGCAGGAAGAACACGCTGTTGCGGATCTTGCGCTCACTGATGAAGAGCAGCGAGGAGAGCGGCGCCGCCACACAGATCACAAGGATATGGGTCATGTTTGCGCTCACGCTCCCACCCCCTTCGAGGGCTTGCTCGACTTCCATCTTTCGATGCCCCGCTTCAGCATCGGGACGATCGCCATGATCATTTTCTCTTCACCTCTGTCTTCGACCTCCGATCGATTCATTATACCATATTTCATGCATGATCGCAAGCATTTTTGAAAAATGGGACCGTCATGGATCGGCACGTGCCGCGGAGGACTGCCGCTCCTATGCAGGATGCACATGTCCAAGGCCTAGCCGCTGTCACATGATCGACAAGACAGAAAAAATATGTAATACGATAATGTGAATATCACAACGGCCCATGGCGCAGCCACGATGGGCGAACGGATACATCCAGAAAGGATGGCGACTATGACAGACGATCTCCAAACACGGCGCTTCCCCCTCTCCCGTTCCGAATACGGCATCTACATGAACGAGCGTGCCTTCCCCGGGAGCGCGATCAATATCATCGGCTTCATGCTGCGATTCCCGACTGTCACCATGGCCGAGCTGTGCCTTGCTGCCGATCAGGTCATCGACGCCGTGCCGATCTTCGGGTGCCGTCTCATCGAGGAGAACGGTGCGCCGATGCTGGAATGGTCGCCGGCGCGTCCCGCTCACACAGTCTGCTCCCGCACGCCGCTGACGACCTGGGAGGCATCGGATGTCTGGGAGCAGCGCGCGGCCGACAAGCCGGATGCCGTCTTCATCATGCCGCGTCTCGGACGTGACACGCAGGCCGAACGCGCCGCCTATGGGTGTCACACCCAGGCCATCCCCGTTCGGATCACCATAGATGAGGACCAGACCTTCCCACAGCTCTGCAAACGCGCGTATGAGACGGCCAAGACGGCCTCCGCACACAAGGCTTACGGCATCGCGAGCATCCTCTCCGACCTCAAGACCGCCGGTCTCGTCAACGGCGCCGTGAGCGAGTACACCCTCAATGTCTACAGTGCCCAGATGCCCTCCGAGATCCCCTACGAGATCGACATGAGCATGGACGGCGCGATGCATGACCACCTGACGCTCAATATCACGTCCTTCCAGGGCATCCTCGAGATCGTCTACGACATGCGCTGCGGCATCTATGACGAGGCGCGCACGCGCCGATTCCATGAGGCGATCATGGCCATCATCGGCGGCGGCATCCGTTATCCCGACCGAGAGCTCGGCGGCCTCGAGATCCTTGGGAACGCCGAGCTCGAGCTGCTGACCCGACAGGAGGGCAAGCACATCGCCCTTGACGAGATCGCGACCATCCCCTCCCTCTTCCGCGATGCCGCCAAGCGCTACGCTGATCGTCCGGCGCTCTATGCGGGAGACGTGACCTACACCTTCGCAGCGCTGGACGCCGTCTCGAACCGCATCGCCAACGCCCTTCTCGCACAGGGCGTGCAGCAGGGGCAGACCGTCATGTACAAGCTCCGCCGCGACGAGAAGCCCATCCCTGTGATGCTCGGCATCCTCAAGGCCGGCGGCGCCTTCATCCCGATCGACCCCGCCTACCCGCAGGGACGCATCGACTATATCCAGCGCAACAGCGGCTCGTCCATGATGATCGTGAACGACCCGTCCGCCGAGAGCGAGGCCGTATCGCGAGAAGGTCAGTGAGAAGCTCTTCGTCGGCATGATGGCCGCGCTCATCGCCAATGTCACGACTTTCATGTTCTGCGGGACAACAGATGCATTTTTAGGCGGCACACTGGGCTTCTTTGATACAGGGACACCCTATAATGTGCCGAATATCCTCTTGTTTATCGGAATCAAAATCGTTGTATACACGATTTCCTTTATTCTGTACATGGTTTTTATCCGCAAGAAGGTGCTGCACATCCTCCAGATCGCAGAGGGGGAGCTTCGACCTTATCTGGTCGCTCCGGCTGTCTCGGTCGTGGGCTTCTACGTTATCCACTTCGTCACGAACCAAATGGGCATCATCCCCACGAATCCGTGGTTCCTGCCACTCTATGCGACCATCTGCATCATCATGATCGTCGAGTACGTCCAGATCTTCAACTCCGTCAAGCAGACCGCCGAACGCATGCGCAGCGAGCGCGAGAAGGAGCGCATCGGCGCCGAGCTGAACATCGCCACGCAGATCCAGGCGGACATGCTGCCGTCCATCTTCCCACCCTTCCCGGAGCGGACGGAGTTCGACCTCTATGCGTCGATGCATCCGGCCAAGGAGGTCGGCGGCGATCTCTACGACTTCTTCCTCATCGACGACGACCACATCGCACTGGTCATGGCCGATGTCTCGGGCAAGGGCGTCCCGGAGGCGACCAATGCCGATGACGAGCTGTTCGGCGAAGCACGTCTGCTCCAGGCGCTGGATCTTGATCCCGGCGCGCTCCCGAAGGGCATGCTGAAGAACGTCAAGAACGCGGTCGACACCTTCGTGGGCGATGCACCGCAGTTCGACGACCTGACCATGCTCGGCTTCATCTACTACGGAACGGAGGGGAAACGCGATGTATGAGCTCAAGATCCCCGCAGTCGCGGACCGTGTGGACGAGGAAGAATGACTATGACCATCAAGAAGACCAAAGACGGCGCCAAGCTCACCATCGCCCTGGAGGGCAAGCTGGACACCAAGTCCGCTCCGCAGCTCGAGACGGTCATCCGCGAAGAGACCGACGACATCACCGACCTGCGCCTGGAGATGGACGGCGTGCAGTACATCTCGTCCGCCGGTCTGCGCGTGCTGCTCTCTGCGGAGAAGATGATGCGCAAGAAGGGCAAGATCCTCATCACCGGCTGCAACGACAACATCCTTGAGATCTTTGACATGACCGGCTTCTCCGACCTGCTGAGCATCGGCTGATCGGACACGCTGCGACATCTGCGCCCCCTATGGCCATCCATAGGGGGCGTTCTTGTCGAGTCTCTGTGAAAAAATGAAAACGACACAGTCCACGAGGAACTGTGTCGTTTTGCTGGTCTGAGTGACGGGACTTGAACCCACGGCCTCTACCACCCCAAGGTAGCGCGCTACCAACTGCGCCACACCCAGACCTTTATATGGGGTACTTGATGGCGACCCATCGTTTATTAGTATACCACAAAGCAAGCGTTCTGTCAAGGGTTTTTTCAAAATATTTTTATCAATTGCGAAAACCGTCGATCTGCACGAGATCAAACAGCGACGTCCTGTGCAGGACGCCGCCAGTTTTCCACTTGGATCAGAGCAGGTCCGCCACGCGGAGTATCAGGTCCTCGGTCTTTTCCCAGCCCAGGCACGGGTCGGTGATGGACTTGCCGTAGACGCCCTCGCCGACCTTCTGAGCGCCGTCGACGAGATAGCTCTCGATCATGAAGCCCTTGACCATGCGGCGGATGTCGTCATTGTGGCGGCAGCAGTGGAGCACCTCGCTGACGATGCGCGGCTGCTCGAGGTACTGCTTGTTGGAATTGGCATGGTTCGTGTCCACGATGACCGCCGGGTTTACGAGCCCGCGCTCCTCATACAGATGATGCGTCAGGAGCAGATCCTCGTAGTGGTAGTTCGGCAGGGACTCGCCGTGCTTGTTGACGTAGCCGCGCAGGATGGCGTGCGCGAGCGGGTCACCGGTGGTGCGGACCTCCCAGCCGCGGTACAGGAACGTGTGCGAGGACTGCGCCGCATAGATCGAGTTGAACATGACGGACAGATCGCCGCTCGTGGGGTTCTTCATGCCGGCGGGGATGTCCATGCCGGAAACGGTCAGGCGGTGCTGCTGGTCCTCGACGCTCCGCGCGCCGACCGCGACATAGCTCAAAAGGTCGGAGAGATAGCGATAATTCTCTGGATAGAGCATCTCGTCCGCACAGGTCAGGCCCGTCTCCTCGATGGCGCGGACATGGAGCTTGCGGATGGAGCGCAGTCCCTCGAGCATGTCCTCGGCCTTGGTGGGGTCGGGCTGATGCACCATGCCCTTATAGCCGGTGCCGTTGGTGCGGGGCTTGTTCGTGTAGATGCGCGGGATGATGATGATTCGGTCCTTGACCTGCTCCTGCATCCGCGCGAGGCGGTGGATGTACTCCATGACTGCGTCCTCACGGTCGGCGGAGCAAGGCCCGATGATGAGCAGGAGCTTGTCCGATTCGCCGGTGAACACCTGGGCGATGGCCTCGTCACGCTGCTTTTTTAGCAGCTCGAAGGCGACGGAGAGCGGGAGCTCCTGCTTGATCTCCTGCGGGATCGGCAGCTTGCGGATGAATTCCATGGACATATGTCGTTCCTCCATTCCCGGCATATGCCGGAGAGTTTTGTTTTGTCGATATTCAGACAGTGATATTATACCACTTTTGGAGATGTTTTGTCAATAGACCGCTGGTATAGACTGCGTCTATCGATTCATCAAGGATGATCGTCGCCTGCATGTCCGTTCGACTGGCACACGGGACGTATCACCGAAATATCGGCGATATTGGGCATCTTCAAAAAGGAGATTTGACAATGTCCCGCGCATGTGGTATAATATAGGAATGAAGAAAAGAGGGATCGTATGAAGCACCCCAAGAGCTACGACACCACTCCCGAGATCCGGCGCCGGATGGGACGCGTGCGTCTCAAGAACGGCAAGGCCGAGACCATCCTCGCCAAGCGCCTCTGGCACGAGGGCTACCGCTACCGCCGCAACGACAAGCGCCTCCCCGGCTCGCCGGACATCGCGCTCGGCCGGTACAAGGTCGCCGTCTTCGTCGACGGTGAGTTCTGGCACGGCGAGAACTGGGAGGTCCGCAAGGCCAAGCTCCAGAAGAACCGGGCGTATTGGATCGAGAAGATCGAGGAGAACATGGCGCGCGACCGCCGTGTCGACGAACAGCTCCGCGAAATGGGTTGGACGCCCGTCCATTTTTGGGAGAAACAGGTGCTCCGTCATACGGACGACTGCCTCGCGGCCGTCCTGGCGCTTCTGACAGCGCACGATGAAGGATGAAAAGGTGAGAGATTTGGAAGAGAAGATCAAAAACGCAAGAAAAAGAAAACGCTGGATGCTCGTGCTGGCTGTGGTGTTCCTGCTGCTGGGGACGGTCTCTGCGGTGCTGACGGTCATCGGGATGACGTTCCACATGGGCAGCAAGCCTGCGCTGGCGACGGATGTCTGTGTCGCGTACTTCGACCGCTCCGAGCATCCTGCTCCCACGGAGCCGCCGACCACGGAGCCGCCGACCGAGGCGGAGCCCGCGCCGCCGACGCCGCCCGATCCCGGCCCGTATCACCTGCAGACCGACCTTGCGAGCGTCGTGTCCCATCACAATGCCAACCATGACGTGATCGGATGGGTCCGTGTGAGCGGGACGGTCATCAACTACCCCGTCATGCAGACCGACAACAATGCATTTTACACTGACCATAACTGGCAGGGCGGCTATTACAGCGGGGGCGCCATCTTCGCAGACTGGCGGTGCCGGCTCGACCGCTCGGACAATTCCCTGCTCTACGGCCACAACCTCGCCAATGGGTCGATGTTCCACGCGATCAAGAACTACAAGTCCGCAGACTGGGGCTACATGCACCCCTACATCGAGCTATGCTCCCTCACGCACCGCTATCTGTACCGCGTGATCTCCACGAACGTCATCTACGGCGAGAAGGGCGCTGCCTTCGAGTATTGGAACTGCATCGACATGAACCGCGACTGGTTCAACTATTTCATGACCAACATCCGCAGCTCGTCCTCCGTGTGGTACGGCTACGGCGACACGATCTCCGCGATCCGCAACGGCGACCGCAGCATCCTCACCCTCCAGACCTGCAATTCCGGCCGCGACGACGGCATCCGCTGTGTCGTGTTCGCGGAGTGTCTGGGCGACTTCACCTCGATCCCCGTCTATGACCCCAAGGACGACCTCAAGCGGCAGGATCCGCCGACCTGGTACGACAAGCCATCCTATCCCAACTGAACGCGAACGCCCCCGGGAGCTCCCGGGGGCGTTTCACGCATCCTGACCGCCGCGCATATCCTATAGGAGAGCGATAGGCTCAAAAAGGAGCGATGATGATGCAAAACGAACTGACGATCCTCGCCGCAGGCGGGGATCTTCGATACGATACGGCCGCGCGTGCCCTCGCGGAGGTGGCAGCGGTCTTTACCATTGCCCTCCCGACCGGGACGCCCTGCCCGGAGGGACTGCGCGCCGATCTCCTGCTGCTCCCCTGCCCCGTTTCGGCGGATGGGGTGCATCTCCTGGCGCCGCAGTCGGAGAAGCGGTGGCCGCTCGCGGCGCTGCTTTCCCGGCTCAAGCCGGGGGCGCCAGTGCTGGGCGGGCTCTTCGGGGAGACTGCCGCACTTTTCAAGGCGGCGGGGCATCCCGTGGCGGACTATACCCGTGACGAGCGCTTCGCCCTGCGTAATGCCCTGCCCACGGCTGAGGGCGCGGTCGCCATCCTGCTCGACCGTCTCCCCCGCACGCTCGATGGGGCATCCGTCCTTGTGACGGGATACGGGCGGATCGGACGCGTCCTTGCCGCCAAGCTGACAGCGCTCGGTGCGGACGTCACGGTCGCAGCACGCAAGCCCACCGACCGCGTCAAGGCAGAGCTGGCGGGATGCCGCGCCGTCCCGTTCGAGGCG
Organism: uncultured Ruminococcus sp.; assembly: GCA_902762785.1. Lineage (GTDB taxonomy): Bacteria > Bacillota > Clostridia > Oscillospirales > Ruminococcaceae > UBA3855. Next base: position 12,743 of record CACWPL010000036.1, read on the forward strand.
CTGCCGACGGTCGCGAGCGGCTTCGATGCCGTGTGCAGCACCGTCCCGGCGAAGGTCGTGACGGCAGACGTCCTGGCCGCGCTCCCCGCGGAGGCGCCTGTCGTCGACCTTGCCTCGGCACCCGGGAGCGTCGACGAGGAGGCCGCGCGCGTCCTGGGGCGAACGGTCATCCCAGCGCGTGGATTGCCTGGGAAATGTGCGCCCGTCACGGCGGGACGCATCCTCGCCGAGACCGTCCGCGAGATCGTAGACGATGAGGGAGGTGACGGCGTATGGATCTGAAGGGCATCGGGACCAAGGCGGCCGCACGCGCCCTCGGACGGACAGTCATCCCAGCTCGTGGATCATCTGGGAAATGTGCGCCCGTCACGGCGGGACACATCCTCGCCGAGACCGTCCGCGAGATCATAGACGATGAGGGAGGTGACGGCGTATGGATCTGAAGGGCATCGGGACCAAGGCGGCCGCACGCGCCCTGGGGCGAACGGTCATCCCAGCTCGTGGATCATCCGGGAAATGTGCGCCCGTCACAGCGGGACACATCCTCGCCGAGACCGTCCGCGAGATCATCGACCACGAGGGAGGTGACGGCGTATGGATCTGAAAGGCATCGGGACCAAGGCGGCCGCACGCGCCCTCGGACGGACAGTCATCCCCGCGCGCGGATCATCCGGGAAATGTGCGCCCGTCACGGCGGGACACATCCTCGCCGAGACCGTCCGCGAGATCATCGACCACGAGGGAGGTGACGGAATATGGATCTGAAGGGCATCCGCATCGGATTTGCGATGACCGGCTCCTTCTGCACGTTCGACCGTGCATTCGCGGAGGCCGTGCGGCTCCGGGAGATGGGGGCGGAGCTGATCCCGATCATGTCCGAGCACGCCGCGTCCATCTCCACGCGCTTTGGCACGGCGCGCGAGCACATCGACCGCCTTGCGGAGATCTGCGGCCGTCCGCCCATCCTGACCATCGAGGACGCCGAGCCGATCGGACCAAAGGGGATGACGGACGTCATGGCGGTCGTGCCGTGTACGTCCAACACCGCCGCCAAGCTCGCCCATGCCGTCACGGACACGGCGGTGACGATGGCCGTCAAGTCCCATCTGCGGGGCCAGCGCCCGGTCGTCCTCGCGATCGCCTCGAACGACGCCCTCGCCGCAAGTCTCCAGAACATCGGCATCCTCAAAAACACCCGCCACTACCACCTTGTCCCCCTCCTGCCGGACGATCCCGTCCGCAAGCCCAATTCCCTCGTGGCCGCGTTCGACCGTCTGCCCGAGACGATCGCCGCTGCGCTCGAGCAGGGGTGACACGCAAAAAACGCCTGAGAGCACGGCTCTCGGGCGTTTCGTGTCGTATCAAAGGATCAAAGGCCCATGCCCTGCATCCTGTCCTCAAGGGCGCGGATGACGTGGCTGAGGGAGTAGAGATGCCAGATCTCGCTGGCGGCGCAGCACTTGTCCGCGATGGAGATGATGAACGTCTCGCGGTAGCGCGGGAGCGGGAAGCAGAGCGGGAACATGTGCTTGCGGATGATGTCGCGCTCGCGGTCGTTGAGCGGGAACTCCGCCTCGGCATTGCGCAGGGCCACGAGGGGATGGCGGAAGGTGTGGAACCGGCAGGCGGTGGACTTGTCGTGCCAGTCATAGAGGAAAAAGTCGTGCAATAGGCTCGCACGCACCATGCTGCTCACGTCGATCTTGACGTGCAGCACCTCGGCCACGCGCAGCGCCATATACGCCACACAGAGCGAATGGGTGAAGCAATCCGTCCCGCCGTGCTGGAGATAACGACGCTCCGACTGCATGTTCGGCGAACGCAGCACGTCCTCTCCCAGCGCGAGCACCAGATCCACGAGCGTCTCGCTGGCGGGGATGTGCCATATCGCCTCTTTCCGGCGGTGCAGCAAGAGATGATGTGCCATGCCTCGGGCTCCTTTCCTCGTCTATCGTCGACTGTTCCCCTGCGGGGACAGGGGAACAGCATCTTATCTTCTATTATTATACTATATCTGACAGAGGATGTCAAGCCCTGATGCAATGTCACACTTCGGCGCCGGCGCTTGATAGTATAAGGGGGTCAGCTTTGGGAGAAGGTGATCTCCGCGTCATGACCGGCATCGACGCTGATGAAGCGGGAGCCGCTGCCGATCGTGGTCTCGTCCTGCTCGATGCGATACTCCGACTCCGCACCGATCAGGTGGAGCGTGACGCGGCCGGTGTCGGTGGAGAGGTAGGTCTCGTCGCCGAGGGAGGCGTTCAGCTCGATGCTGCCGGTATCGGAGAGGATGCTCGTGGTGCCGTCGAAGCGGCAGCTCTCGAAGGTCAGGCGCCCCGTGTCTGTCTCAAAGTTGACGCTGCTGTGCAGCTCACTGTCGGAGACCTTGACAAAGCCCGTGTCGGTATGGATGTCGACCGTATCGGCCACGTTCGTTTCGTTGATGGTCAGGCCGCCGCTCTGGGACTGGACGTTCAGCTCCACCGCCGCATGCGAATCGAGCGTGATCGCGCCGGTATCGGTCGAGATCGTGGACGCCATGGAGCCGTCATACTGCGAGGAGATCCGGCCGGTGTCCGAGACGATGTTCAGGTACTCTGCCGTCAGGCGCATGGTCGAGATGGCACCGGTGTCGGTCGTGAGGTCGATGTTGGTGGCCTCGAGCGCCTCGGCATCCAGCGTGCCGGTATCGGTCTTGAGGCCGATGGTGTTGGCCTGGATGCCGCGGGCAGCCAGGGAGCCAGTGTCCATGGTGACGTCGATCGTGTCCATCGGCTCCTGCGGGATCGTGACCGTGATGACGCCCTCGTCCTCGGCGGTCAGGGGGACGTTGATGAGATGGCTCCCCTGCATCCGCACGTCCGTGATGATGAGGACATTGTCCTGCATCTCGACCTTGACCGTCGAGGGCACGTCCTTCATCATCACGGTCGTGCCGTCCGCATCTGTCGAACCGACGATCTCCAGGGAGACGGATGTGCCGCTCAGATCGGCGCTGACGCTGTTCGGAACGCCAAAGGTCACGGTCTCGGACTTGCGCTCCGTATTCGTTTTGGCGATGACGTGATTCCGGCCGAGCCCCATGAGGCAGAGGCCTGCGGCTGTGATGAGTGCCGATGTGATCCAATATGCTGCTTTCATTTATGCTCTCTCCTTCCCGAGGATGGCGCGGATGATCTTACCAAAGCCCTTGAACGTCCATTTCGTCGTGTACTTGATGGCCAGGCCGAACGGCTTCCAGAGCAGGAGCGTCAGGCCGAGGGCAAAGAGGCTGATGCCCGTGTACCAGATGGTCTCGCCCGCAAGGCCGACATCGAAGAGGTAGCCGATCGACTCGAGCCCTGCCACGACGGCCGTGCCCGCGAGGCCGATGACCGTACCGGCCAGCGCGGCCTCGAAGCCGAACCAGAGCGCGAGCGCCGTGATCCAGAACGGGAACAGCAGCACCGTGAGCAGGATCAGCAGGCCGACACGCGGCTTCTTCGTCGTCGGTGTGGTGTAGGCCGCGGCCTGGACGGACGCGGCGGCCGCCTGCGAGGCGCTGCCGGCATAGGCCGAACGCGTCCCCAGCTCCGCAAGGATGCGCTGTGCGACGGCCTCCGGGGACCCGAGCGAATGCATCACCGCATCCGCGTCACCGCCGGCCTCCTCGAGGTATTCGCGGTAATAGTTGACGGCGCTCTCGCGCTCCTCCGGCGACAGGCCGTAGAGGTAGGCGTCGAGCTCTGCCAGAAAATCCTGTGTGGTCATTGATCCTCTCTCCTTTCGATCGACGCGGCATCCAGCAGCACGCTGTCGACCTGTGTCTTGTGTAATGCCCAGTCGATGCGGTATTGCATCAGCATGGACCTGCCCTCCTCTGTGATCCGGTAATAGCGGCGATTCCGTCCAAGATACGCGCGGTCGAAGGTCTCGAGGGCGCCGTTCTTCTGGAGCCGCCGGAGCACGGGGTAGAGCGTGGATTCCGAAACATGCGCCGCCGTCTGTATGTCCTGCGTGATCTTGTAGCCGTAGGTCTCCTCACGGCTCACAAGGGCAAGCACCATGGCATCGAGCAGCGCGGCACTGATGGGGAACATGTCTGGCCTCCTTTGCTTGTTGTTCGATGTGTGATATTATATCTCGTATAATATTGCTACGAGATATATTATACTATGCTTCACAGCATATGTCAATGAATAAATTGTGAACAAATCGAAAATATCGAATCTTGTCGTTGAGAGACGGCATATCGGCGAGAATACGCCATCCAAGACTTGATTTATGGTTTAAAAGGTGTTATAATAGAGTAAGATATCCTATGGCCCTGGCCATAGACATCACAGAAAGGAAACTGATGCTATGTCACGTTCGACCGCTTCCCCCGCCACCGCGCAGCCGCTCGCTGCGGCAAGGCCCACCCAGCCGATCATCCGCGCCATGCTCGAGGAGATCGGGAAGGCCCTCAACGGTAAGGACGAGGTGATCTATAAGGTCCTGCTCGCGATCCTCGCGGGCGGCCACATCCTGCTCGAGGACATGCCCGGCGTCGGCAAGACGACCCTCGCGCTGGCCATCTCCCGCACGCTCGACCTCTCCTGCAAGCGCATCCAGTTCACGCCGGACGTGCTGCCGACGGATGTCGTGGGATTCAATATGTACAGCAAGGCGACCGACCGCTTCATCTTCCGGGAGGGCGCGGCATTCTGCAATCTCCTGCTCGCCGACGAGATCAACCGTACCTCCAGCAAGACGCAGTCCGCGCTGCTCGAGCTGATGGAGGAGGGCGCCGTCACCATCGACGGCGTGACCCATCCCCTGCCCGCGCCGCACATCGTCATCGCGACCCAGAACCCCATCACCTGCGTCGGCACGCAGCGGCTCCCGGAGTCCCAGCTCGACCGCTTCCTCGTGCGGCTCTCCATCGGTTATCCCGATGCCGGCGCCGAGATCGCGCTCCTCAAAGCGCGCCGCAGCGGCGATCCCCTCGATACCGTCTGCCGCATCGCTGACGCGGAAACGCTCCTCGAGATGCGTGCCGCCGTCGAGGACATCTATGTCAGTGACACGCTCTATCGTTATGTCGTCGCGCTGACCAATGCCACACGCTCCCACAGCGCCGTGCGGCTCGGCGTCTCGCCCCGCGGCTCGCTCGCGCTCATGCAGATGGCGAAGGCCTCCGCTTTCGCGCAGGGACGCGACCACCTGCTCCCGGACGACATCGTCTATGTCGCGCCGGACGTGTTCTGTCACCGCATGCTGATGCAGGGCAGCGCGGCCGATGCCCCCGCGCTCGCGGAGGCGGCCGTGCGCGACATCCTCGCTGCCACGCCCCTCCCCTGGACGGACTGACATGCTGCGTGCCAGGCTCATCTACGCCGTCCTCCTCGTAGGACTGGCCATCTTCTACATATTGTATATCGACCCGCTGCCGCTGCTCATGCTCGTGACGGCGGTCGCCGTGCCGCTCCTGCTGCGGCTCGGGCTCCTCTGGCTCCATTTTGCCGCAGAGTGCAGCGTCTCCTGTCAAGCTGCGTCCTGCACGGCGCGCGAGGAGGTGCCGGTGACGTTCACGCTGAAGAATCGCTGTCCGCTGTTCTTTTCACGCGGCGAGGCCGAGCTGAGTCTGCATCATGGCTTCGGCACGGAAGATGAGACGCTCCGCATCAAGTTCCCCGTCCACGGACGCAACACCACACGTCTCACCTTCTATCTCCGCCCGCAGTTCTGCGGCGAGATCGAGGTACAGCTCCGGCGCGTGCGGGTCTATGATCTGTTCCGAATCTCGCGGACACGGCTGCGCCGCGCGGACGGATCCGCCACACTGCTGGTGCTCCCCCGCCCCGTCCTGCTCCCGCTCGAGGAGACGGCACCGCCCGCCGACCGCCCGGAGAGCGAGGTCTACGCCGACCGTCCCGGAGACGACCCCTCGGAGGTCTTCGGGATCCGGGAATACGTCCCCGGGGACGCCGTGAGCCGGATGCATTGGAAGCTCAGCTCCCGGTCCGATAAGATGTACGTCAAGGAATTCTCCCGTCCGGTCGAGAAGAACTGCATCCTCCTGATCGACTGCCGTCCCTCGGCACGGAAGGACGCAGATCACATGGACGTGCAGACGCTCCTGACCGTGGTCTGGTCGATCGCGGCAGAGCTGCTGTCTCGGGGGCATATCTGCGAGCTGGTCTGGTATGACGCCGACGAACGTGCGATGGTCACGCACGTCCCTGAGGACGAGGGCGCGCTCGTGTCCCTCTTCCGTACCATCCTTCACGCGGTCCCGCACATGCAGCCGACCGCCGAGACCCTCTACGCCGCGGCCGGGACGATGACCTGCGCGTCTGTCATCACCGTGACGAACGACCCGCAGACCCTCCTTCCCGCCTTCGCCGTCCAGGGGATGAAGGCCAATCACCGCACGCTGCTGCTCATCTCCGATGCGCCCTCCTGCCCCGCGCCGGAGGACACCGAGGTACAGCGGATCCGCCCCGGCAGCTATGCCGTGCGGAGGATCATCGTCTGAGCCGTCATCGGGATCCATAAGGAACGAACTGCCATTATGAAACATCCCCGCAAGCCGCCGGAGAGCGGCATCCTCATCGACAATACCCTATCTATGGCGCTCCACCGCCGCACCCCGCCCCGTCCGCGCTGGATCCTGGTGCTGCTGACGCTCGCGGGCGCGCTCGGGAACTTTCTCACCTTCCTGACCATGTTCTCGCCGCCGCTGTACATCGGGATCCTCACCGCCTGGGTCACCGTGATCACGGTGTTCTTCTGCTGGCACGCCGCCCATCCGGGCGGACAGCACGTCACGCTCCTGGTCTTTCTGCTCGGCTGCGGACTCTATTTCTGGATCCATCGGACAGAGACTGCCGCCGGGATGATGGCGCTCATGAACGCCATGTACCAGACGATCTACCAGACCGACTGGGCCTACTTCACCATCCCGGATCTCTGCACGACCGAGGAGGCCGTGACCGATCTGATGTGCTTTGCGGCCGTGCCGATCGTGTGGCTCCTCAGCTACGCGGTCATGCGCTACCAGAACTTCTTCCTGGCGCTCCTGGTGACCTTCCCCTTCGTGGAGGTCGGCCTGTTCTTCGGCATCGCGCCGGAGCATGCACCTGCCGCGCTGCTCTTCGCCTTCTGGGTGGGGATGGGCGCGGTGCAGCTCAGCGGTGCGGGCAGCCTCCAGGTCGGGAGCCGCAGCGGCTTCGTGCGGCGCGGCGAGAGCTTCGTGCCGGTGCCGTCCATGCGATTCCTGATGACGGAGCACGCCGGGGCGCTCGCGGCCCTGCTGGCTGTCGTCATCTTTTTGGGGACGGATGCGGTCCTCGCCGCCAGGAACTACGAACGTCCCCAGAAGGTCAAGCAGATGCGCGAGGATTTCCTCCTGTACACTGCCTCGATCGACTGGTCGGACATGTCCACCGTCTTCCCCTTCCTGCGCAGCTCGCACCCGCGTGACGAGGACGCCTCGCTCGGCAAGAGCGACCGGCGCCAGTTCGACAATGTGCGCGTGTCGTCGATCTGCTTCGACCGGCCGCCGCAGGGACGTGTGTATCTCCGCTTTGCCGGCTACACGAACTATGACCGCGACCGCTGGACACGCGCAGATGTGACGTCCCCCGCTTACCATGACCCCATCTTCACCGCTTGTACAGAGGTCGGGGCCGCACCGATGCAGATGCTCGGGACGGCGATGGCCGAGATGGCGCCCAACGACACCGCCCACATGACCCTGATCGACCCGGACGAGACGCTCGCGCGCTGTGTCCCCTATGCGTACCGCCCCACGCCGGACGTCACGGCGGCCTTCGATGACATCGGCTCCACGGCGACCCGGGACTATGACGTCTATGCCGGCATCGACTACGACTACCTCTTCCTCTCCGCGCCGATGCATCGCATCGACGACAGCGTCCTCCTGAGTATGGCACCTTATTATGACAAGGAGCACGTCCTGGCCGCGCTGCTCGAGGGGATACCGCCCGGCTATGTCTGGGCGCCGCACGACATGGGCGCGGGATTCGCGGAGGACGCCGTCCTCTGCCGCGGCGGCTACACGGCCTTCGCACGTTCGCAGTATCTGGACGTCCCGCAGACGCAGGCCATGGAGCTGATCCGCCGCGGATTTGCCGATCTCTTCCAAGACTATGACGCCCAGACGGCCTCGCCCGCCGAGACCATGGCCGTGCTCTCCCTGATGCGCGACCGGCTCTGTGCGAACGTGACCTACTCCCTCGCACCGGGCAAAACGCCGTCCGACCGCGATTTCCTCGCGTATTTCCTGCTCGAGAACAAGAAGGGCTACTGCGAGCACTACGCCACCGCCGGCACCATCCTCGCCCGGATGGCCGGGATCCCCGCCCGCTACTGCGAGGGCTACCTCATCGACCCCGCCTCTCTGACCGAGAGCGGCGGTGTTTGGTCGGCCGAGGTGCTCGATAGCTGCGCCCACGCGTGGACGGAGATCTATCTCGAGGGCTATGGGTGGATGCCCTTCGAGTTCACGTTCTCCTACTTCGTCTCGCCCGTCGTCGTGATCGAGGAGACGTCCGAGGTTACGGAGACTGTGCCGCCCACCGAGCCGGCGACCACGTCCCCGCCGCCCACCGATGCACCTGACGCCCCCACTGCTCCCACCGCCGATCCCGACATCGCCGCCGGTCACATGCCGGATCCGCATATCTGGATCGCGATCGTGGTCGTGACGCTCGGCATCGCGGCCGTCATCGGGGGATTCGTCCTTGCGCGGGAGCGGGCGCTGCGTCGGCGCGAACGCGCGCTGCGGCAAAAGGACACGCGTGCGGCCGCGGAGTATGCATGGCGGCGTCTGCTACAGCTCCTCACCGAGCGCGGCGCGAACATCCACACCGTCACGGTCGGCGCCCTGACCGACGAGGTCCTCGCCAAGGCCACGCCGCTCCTCGATGAGGAGACGCTCTGCACCATCCTGGACATCGGCACGCGCCTGCGCTACAGTCCCCATCCCCCGACCCGCGAGGAGCTCGCCCGCCTCGCCCGCGCCGGCGACCATCTCGCCAAGGCCATCTACGACGAGGCCAAGCCGCCGCGCCGCTTCGTCCTCAAATGGCTCCGCCACTACCTATGATCTAAAGGAGGTCTCATCATGAACACGCAACTGACCAAACAAAAGCTCCGCTTCACCTTGATCGCGTCGGTCCTCACGCTCGTGCTGGGCATCGTCTTCACGGCCAAGCCTGACATCCTGACACATGTGTGCATCATCGCGGGCGCGGTGATGGCCGTGATCGGCGCCGTCCTGACCATCGGCTACTTCCTCTCCGGCCGGGTCGACGGCTCCCAGATGGTCTATGGCGGCATCTTCCTCGCCGGGGGCATCTTCCTGTGCATCGTCCCCTCGCTGCTGAACTTCCTCGTGCCGGTGCTGTTCGGCGTGTGGATCGCGGGCGGCGGACTCTCCGGCATGATGCGCAACTTCTCGCTGCGCGGCCAGCATAAGCTCTGGTGGATCGGTCTGCTGCTCTGCGGCGCGGCCGTCGCGCTGGGCGTCTTCGTCATGACGCGTGATGTCGATGTCATGGCACACACCACGCGGATCATCGGCATCGTGCTCATCCTCCATGCCGTGCTCCGTCTGACGGCGACCGTCATGGCGCGCCATTACTACAGCGACCCCGTCTCTGAGGAAAATGTGATCGACACGAACATCAGCCAGTAAAGGAGCTGTTTATGGACTATCCCGTGAATTATGGCGAGCAGGTCTTCGTCGTTCCGGCGGCTGTGACGGATCATTTTCTCCGCCTTGCCAGTCCCGATGCGCTGCGCGTGCTCCTGCTCTATCTGCGGTACGCACAGTCAGACATCTCTGCGGAAGAGATCGCCGTCACCCTCCAGCTCCCCCTGGAGACCGTCGATGACGCGCTCACGTTCTGGACACAGGCCAATGTCCTCAAGCCCGGCGGATCGAACATCCTCCGTTTCTCGAGCCCCTGTTCCATACCGGCCGTGCCGACGGTCCCGGTCGTCCCCGCGATGGCGGAAGGACCTGCGGAGACGCCTGCGCCGCCCTCCTTGAAGGAGCCTGCACTCGCGCCGCATGTGCTTGAGAAACGGGTCGACCCCTCGACCATCGCCGCTGCGCTCGAAGCGTCTCCGGCGCTCCGTTCGTTCTACTCGCTCGTGGAGCGCGCGGTCGGGCGTCCGCTCAATCACAGCGAGCAGGAGCGGCTCTATCTCCTCAATGCCGATCTCAACATGCCGACTGAGGTGATCCTCACGCTGGTCAATTATTGTGCCTCGATCGAGAAGTACAGCATCGCTTATGTTGCGTCGATCGCGATGGCATGGCATGACGCCGGCATCAACGACCTCGAATCCGCAGAGGAGGAGATCCAGCGCATGACCGAGGCGCACAGCTACGTCTCCGAGATCCGCCGCATCTTCGATATGCAGCGAAAGCCGACCACCAAGCAGATGGAGTACATCGAGAAATGGAAGGCCGCGGGCACGCCCATGCCGATCCTCCAGTATGCCTATGAGCGGACGGTCGAGGCCATCGAGAAATGCGACTTCAAGTACATCGACAAGATCGTGACCGACCTTGCGGAAAAGGGCATCACCGACCCCGCCGAGGCCGACCGTGCGCGAGAGAAGGGCGGCAAGAAGCCGAAGTCCTCGCGCCGCCGCCCGTCTGCGCCCCTGACCGAGGCCGAGGTGCAGAAGAAGAACAGCTATCTGAGCGTCGTGAACCGCTTCAAGAAGGAGGACGACACCGATGAATGAAAATGTGTTCCAGGAGGCCTACACGCGCGTCCGACAGCGGCGCGCCGCAGCCGTCGCCGAGGTCGAGGCGCACCGTGACGAGATCTACCGCTCGATCCCCGAGATCGCCGAGATCGACCGCAGCATCGTCCGCACGTCCATGCGGATCTACGAGCTCGCACAGCAGGGACGCCTCGATCAGGAGCGCGACCGCATCATGCGTGAGAACCTCGATGCACAGCACCTTTGCCGCCGTCTCCTTGTGAAGAACGGCTACCCCGAGGACTATCTCGATCTCCACTATACCTGCGAGAAATGCGACGATACCGGCTATCTCAACAACAGCTACTGCGATTGTCTCAAAAAGGAGATCGCCCGCATCGGCATCCAGCGGATGCAGCAGCGGGCACACCTCGAGCTGCACGACTTCGATACCTTCTCCCTCTCCTACTATCGCGGCATCGTCACCGATGACGGGCGCGATTGTGAGAAGGTCATGCGGCAGATCCTCGACCGCTGCACCGCCTATGCACGCACCTTCTCGCTCGAATCGCCGTCGATGCTGTTCTTCGGCCCCACCGGCGTCGGCAAGACGCACCTCTCGCTCGCCATCGCGAAGGCCGTCCTCGAGAAGGGCTACAGCGTCATCTATGATTCCATCATCGACCTGCTCGGCGATGTCGAGCGCGAGCATTTCGGCCGTGCCAAGGACGAGACCGACACCCTCTCCCTCCTGCTCACCGCCGACCTGCTCATCATGGACGATCTCGGGACGGAGTTCGACACCTCCTTCAATGTCTCGACCGTCTACAACATCATCAACACCCGCCTCAACCGCCGCCTCCCCACCATCATCAGCACGAACTTCGGCTACGAGGAGATCCGCGACCGCTACGCCGCCCGCATCGTCTCGCGGCTCTTCGCGGGCTATGAGTGCTCGGAGTTCGTCGGGAACGACATCCGCCTCCTGAAACGCCTCGAGGAGCATTGAATACGAGGAACGCCCTCCGGCAGCGATGCCGAAGGGCGTTTTTTTGGTGATATACGGTCAAACAGGGAGCGTGACCAGCTTCACGACGGCCTTGAGGACGTTGAGCGCATCGGTCGTGTCGATCAGCTCGTTGCGGTCGACATCGGCATTGAGCTTGCCCTGCGGCGTCAGCGTGTAGCTGCCGAGGAGGCTCTTGTTCAGCGCGATGACGTCCATGATGTCCACCTTACCGTCATCGTCTGCATCTCCATAGAGGATGTCCTCCTGCACAGACGTGGGGAGCTCCGTCCCCGGCTCGGTCGGCGGCGCGGTCGGCTCCGTCGGGGGAACGGTGGTCGGCTCGGTGGTCGGCTCGGTCTTGGGCTCGGTG
>CACWPL010000037.1 GCA_902762785.1 uncultured Ruminococcus sp.
GCTCGGACGGGAGGGCCTGCGTCCCTTGCGGTGGTCGCCGCGGTGCTTCTCCCACTGCTTGACGGCGTAATCCCAGCCATCCGTCCTGCCGCGCTCGCGGTTGTAGGCAAGGAACTCCAGCGCCTCCTCCGCGTCCCACCGAAAGCCGAAGCGCCCCGCGAGCTCGATGACGTCCTGTGCCGTCGCATCGACAGGGAGCGTCCTCCCAGAAGGCCGCGGCGTCCTGCGCTTCGCACGCTTCGCCCCTCTCACAGGGGCCTCGTCCTTCGTCTCGGTGACGGTCTCGTCCTTCGTCTCGGTGACGGTCTCGTCCTTCGTCTCAGTGACGGTCTCGTCCACAGTCTCGGAGACACTTTCGTCCACAGTCTCGGTGGCACTTTCGTCCACTGTCTCGGTGACACTTTCGTCCACTGTCTCGGTGACACTTTCGTCCACAGTCTCGGAGACACCTTCGTCCACCGCTTCACAGACGGGGGACACCTTCGACGATGCTGTTTTTCGCAGCGCAGCGCTCTTTTTCCCGGCCGCGGAGCGCTTTTGGATGACATCGTCATACCGCTCGGCATCGTGGTCGATCTGTTGACGCAGCAAGCTGAACACGACCCGCACGACCTCGTCCTTCGGCGCCTCGACCTGCTCTCCGCCCGCATAGCGCAGCAGGAGCTTGAAGAGCGCTCCGGCCTTGGCGTCCGAGAGCATGTTGATCGTTTCGAGCTTGTCCAGATGGAAAAGCACGCTCTTTCGCTTTGTTTTGTTGTCCATCGCTACCTCCGCCGGCGCTCTGCGCCCCACAGGAGACCACCGTCTCCGAGACCACCGGACAGCACCACACGCACCGTCCACCACACTTGGCAGCGCCCCACCGGGAGCCGTCCCACACACAGGCGCTCAAGCGCCATCGCCTCGCCACACGCGAGGCCTCTTCGATACCGGGGAAGGAAAGCAGCGTTTTGGAGACGTCCGCGTCTCCAGTTTTTTAGGACGTTCGTCGGTGCTGGGAGGGGGAGATGTCTCGTTTTTGGCCATATCTCGTCCTTCTTGGCGAAGCAGACCGTCCCTCTCTTGTAAAAAAATATTTTTTTGCAAGTGTGTGTGTGCGTGTGTGCGGCCGCGCCAGCGGCCCTGCGCGCCCGCGCGCGCAAAACGTCCGGCGGAGCCGGACACACACACCGTCACCATATCCGTCTCCTTTTCCGTCACAGTCACCGTCACAGTCACCGTATCCGTTCATTTTGTTGAACAAACGTGAACAAAACGAACACATGTTCATTTTGTTCAACACATGCGAATACGTGTAAAAAAAGAAAGACCCGCAGCGGACCGCCATCCAGACGACCCGCTGCGGGTATCCCTATCCTCGATCAAGGTCCACGACCCGGCTCTTGCAGATCGGGGCGGATCGTGTTATAATAGAGGTAAGCTCACTGCTCCAGTGCGTGCGCCGCCTCGTAGGCCTCCTCCTCCGTGAGGACGCGCACATGGATGCCCTCGGAGTCCTTGACCTCCTCGGCCGCCCTGCCGACCGCGTCCACGACCTCCGCAGGGGAGGGCAGCGTCACCGATACGGTGACATGGTCATTGTAGTGCGCCGCACCAAAGATGCAGGCGATGAATACGAGGATCGTGATCATTCTCATTCTCATAGGTAACGCTCCTTTCGGTAGGCGGGGGGGATCGTTCTTATGAGACCAGTATACCACACAGCGCCGCGCGGCGCAAACACACGTCTATCCAACGACTTACAAAAGATCGTACTTTTTTGTACGGGAAGGAGGCTCCCATGCAGATCACCATCGACCGGATCCGCCGGCTCCTGTTCGACCCGGGGTCCGAATACCAGCGCTGGAACAAGAAAGGAAGCCATGCGGCCTACGACCGCTTCCTCGGCATGATCTTCGACTTCCTCGACGAGGATCCCGCGACACAGAAGGCCTTCCGCCAGATTCTCGATACCGAGTCCTCCCACGACAACCTCTGCCGCGGGAGCCTGCGCAGCGACGGGTATTATCCCGTCAAGGCCGTCAACGAGGCCATCTGTAACGACCTTCTCGCGAACCGCGCAGCCCCCGACCGCGCGCGGACGATCCAGTCCATCCGCGACGGCTACGAGGCGCTCCTCTCCGACCCGCTGACTGCCGAGGCGCCCGTCTTCACAGAGCTGCTGTCCGTCGAGAGCTGCCTCGGGTCGGCGGCGCTCTATGACCACCTGACCGCGCTCCTGGAGGAGGGGGACTGCCTGACCGTCCTCGCGTGGATGGAGCGCAAGCCGGACTACGCCCGCCGCATCCTCGACGCCCTCTTCCCGGAGACGCCCCCCGCCGCGCCGCCCTCCCTCCATCGCGCCTACGAGACCTTCCTGGAAGAAAAGCTCGCGGTCGACGACGTCCTCGAGGAGGTCATCATCGTGCAGAACCACGGTCTGCGCACCATGATCGACCCGCGGCGGCAGGACCTCCTGCGGCGTCTCTTCGCCCGTGCCGCGCGCGTGACCATCCTCATGTCGGAGCACGCCGTGGGCGAGACGTTCACCCAGCACATCCGCGACCAGTCCGGCGTCTACATGTCGGCCTACCTCGCGCCGGTGCGGATGTGGCTCGACTTTTGCCGGCCCTACGCCGAAAAGCTCACGCTGCACATCTCCTCGATCCCCGCGATCCATCGGTACACCGAGCTGCGGTTCCGTGATAACGCGAACACCGCTGTCTTCGCCGGCTTTTATGTCTACGGCGCCACGCCCTTCGACCAGTCGCCGTTCCTGATCGCGCCGTATGGCACCGGCTATTATCCGACCCTGCGCACCGGCTTCGAGTACGCGTGGGGACTGTCCCGTCCCTACGACGAGAACGCGCTCCCTCCGGCGGATGACAGCGCCGTCCCGTCCGTGACACGATTCGTGGAGGACGCGCTCGCGCATGGTGCCGCAGGCGTCGACATGGCCTTCCATGCCGGCATCGAATGGCTCATGAACGAGCCGCAGCTCGCCGTCCTCACACGGACGCTCGAGCAGCACGTCCCCCTGCGCGTCCTCCTCAATGACGAGGCCACCGTCGCGGACATCCTCCCGCACATGCGCGCGCGCTCCAAGGCCTATGTCTCCCTGACGCAGGGCATCGAGCATTGGCGCCGCTTCCAAGCGCGCTGGCCGGGACTGGTCGAGGTGCGTGTGGCGAAGGTCCCGCTGCTCCATGCCTTCTGCATCGTCAAGGGGGCGCAGCCGGCCGCACGGGTGACGTATTATACCTACGCCAATGCATCCATGCGGAAGAACTACGCGCAGGTCTTCCCGGCCGATTCCCCGTATCTTGCGCTCTACGCAGAGGAGTTCGGCCATCTCTGGGAGAGCGCCGTCCCGATCGCGGACGAGGCGCCCTGACCGCAGCGCCCCAGACGGCCCGCTCACCGACCACCACATCAAAGGAGGCTCCACATGGACATGATGGGACTCATCCGCACACGCAAAAGCGTCCGCACCTTCGACGGCACCGCCGTTTCCGAGGAGGACAAGGAAAAGCTGCTGGCGTTCGCCCGCACGATCGAGGCGCCCTTCGGCGTCCCCGTGACGTTCCTGCTGCTCGACGCGAAGGCGCACGGCCTCTCGAGCCCCGTGATCGCGGGGGAGACGCTCTACCTGACCGGCAAGGTCCCGCAGACCGCCCATTGCGATACGGCCTTCGGCTGCGCCTTCGAGAAGCTGGTGCTCTACGCCTGGTCGCTGGGACTGGGCACGACCTGGATCGGCGGCACGATGGACCGTGCGCGGTTCGAGGCGGCCGCGGGCGTCACGGCAGGGGAGCTGATGCCCTGCGTGAGCCCGGTCGGGCATCCGGCGGCCAAGCGCTCGCTCAAGGAGATCGCCATGCGCACGGCGATCAAGGCCGACAAGCGCCAGAACAGCGAGGCGCTGTTCTTTGAGGACGACCTCACCACGCCCCTTCGCACCGACGACCCCACGCTCGCCGATGCCCTCGAGGCCGTCCGGCTCGCGCCGTCTGCGGTGAACAAGCAGCCGTGGCGGATCGTGCGGAGGGGGGACGCGTTCCACTTCTACGAAAAGCGCACCCTCAGCGCCAAGGACGCACCCTGGGACGTCCAGAAGGTCGACGTGGGGATCGCGCTCTGTCACTTCATGGCCATCGCCGGCGGCACCCTCACGGCGACTGACCCGCAGCTCACCGGCGATCTTGTGTATGTCGCGACCGTCACGCGCTGACCCGGGATCTGGAAGAAGTGATGCCCCATACGACACCCGATCAAAAACAGGCTCTCCGCGTCGCTGCGGAGAGCCTGTTTCGTTCGATCTATGGCGCCGTCACTTGTCTCGATGCTCCGCGCGGTACTTGTTGGGGGAGACGCACGCATACTTCACGAAGGACCGTGAAAAATGCTCATAGCTCTGGTAGCCGCAGCGGGACGCGATCTCGGTCGCGGTCAGGTCGGTGTCAAGGAGGAGCTGCTTGGCATATTCCATGCGGCTCGCCCAGATGTCCTTGGTACAGGCCACGCCGAAGCGCTGCTTGTAGAGCCGCCGGAAGTGCGACTCGGAGAGATTGAGCCCGGACGCGATCTCCGGGAGGCTCCATTCGCGCGCAGGCTCCGCGAAGATGTCGCGGCGGATCTGCTCGAGGGCGGGGTCGTAGTAGCTCGGGCGGACGGACTTGTCCGGCTCGTACTGCCCCTTGATGTGCAGGAGGATGGCCGTTAGGAGCGCATGGAGCGTCTCCTGCTTGCCGTTCGCCTCGGACTTGAAGACCGTCTCACAGGCCTTGATGAGCTCGGAGACGCCGTCGTCGTGCAGCTCGATCGGCACATGGAACGGCAGCCCGAGGCCGTCGATGAAGTCGGTGTCCTCCTGCTCGATGCTGAAGCGGATCCAGTCGTCACAGTAGGTCTCGCCGTCGCCGTAGATGCAGTGGGGGACACAGCTCTGGATCAGGAACACGGTGTTCTTTTGGACATGATACTCCTTCTCGCCCATGATGAGCCGTCCCCGCGACTGCACGAGCAGGACCTGTGTCCCAAAATGCCCGTTGGGGCGCTCGATGGCGAGCGTGGCCGGATGCTCCCAGTGCCAGCCGAGCTGATAGATGACCATAACGGTGCCTCCTTGCGATGGACCGCGGTACGATGCCGCGCCGTCTGTCCCTGTTTTCTCCATTATACCACATCCCGGCCGGGATCGCACCTATTTTGCGGACGAATGTCCCAAGATCCGGCACATCCCACAGACAATGAACGGCCGTTCTATGCACCTTGCACGACCCTCGGACCGCACAAACGACGATCCCGCCCCCGGACATGATCGCCGGGAGCGGGGCATCGGATCTCACTTGTTCAGCAGCAGACGCTTGAGGTACGCCAGGTCGAACACATCGACCGTGCCGTTCCCATCGAGGTCGGCGGCGGCGGGATCGGCGAGGGTGCCGGTCATGAGCAGATAGCGCTGGAGCGCCACGGCATCCGCCACGCTGCGGGCGCCGTCGGCATCGACATCGCCGGCGGGCTTCTCCGGCGCGGGGGCCGCGTAGGGAAGGGCAGCGACCACATAGTTCACCGTCCCGGCATCGCCGTTGATGCCGACGGTGACGGTCTCACCGGCCTTGACGTCGCGGCGGTACACCTCATAGGTCACGACGACCGCGCCGTCATCCGTGAGGACATCGTCCGTCCTCGTCCAGGCAGCGAGCCAGTCGGGAGGCGTCAGGCGGTCGTCGACCCCGAGATAGACCGTCAGGTCCTCCGCGGCCGTGAAGCGCGCCTGGTCGCCGCGGTACTTCTTGGAATCACAGGCCGTCCGCAGGACCTCTGCCTCGGCCAGGTAGTCCGGCACTGCCGTGAATGTGAAGTCACGGTCGCCGAACACTTTACTTCCGGCGCGCAGGCCATCCTGGAGCGACCAGTTCCTCTCATTGTCCGTATCCAGGATCTGCACGTCGTGCATCAGACGCCCGTCGACCGGCGCAGTTTCGGTCGGAGGCTCTGTTGCAGGCTCTTGGGTGGGCACCTCGGTAGGCGGCTCGGTCGGCGCCGCAGGCGTCCCGGGCGTGGCGGTGAACTGCGTGGCGAAGAGCTCGGCGAGCTTCTCGGCACCCTTGCGGTTCGGATGGAGCGCGTCGCCGTTCATATAAAGGGCGGTGACGGCGTTCGCATCGAGCTTGAGGCAATAGTCCTGCCACAGCTTGAACAGGTCGACGACCTGCACGCCCTCCGCCCTGCCGACCGCATCGAGCTGGTCGGCGAACCAGCGCTTTTCGAGCAGGGGCTTGCGCTGGCAGTCGCCGTTGCGTCCCTGCTGCTTGACGAGGATGACCTCCATGCCCTTCTTCTTGGCACGTTTCGTCATGTCGGTGATGTAGCCCTGGTACTCGGCGGCCTTGTAGTATTTGCTGTCGTTGATGCCGATGGAGATGATGTAGACGTCCCCGGGCTTGCCGTAATACTCGATCGGCGTGAACTGCCCCGCGTCGAGAAAGCCCTTGGCATACTGCCCGGAGGCGGCCATATCACGCACGTTCCAACCCTTGTCGATGTAGTGGCCGAGCATCTGCCCCCAGCCGCCCTGCACGCTCGTGTCGAGGGGGTAGTAGTTGCAGACGGTGGAATCGCCGCAGATCCAGACGGTCGGCGGGAGGGTGGGGTCGTCGGAGACCTTCTCGATCTCGACGGCGCTCATGGTGTACGCCTGCCCGGACTTGCCGGCGGCGGCACGGATGTCGAGGCGTCCGTCCGTCACGGGGATCAGGATCTCGTCGACGGCATTGTTGCCGGTCATGTTGACGATCTGGAGCATGTCCTCCATGTAGACGCTCGTGCGGGACGTGTTGCCGAGCACGACCTTGACACGGTACAGGCCCTTGGCCAGGTCGACGCTGAACGTGGTCTTGTTGTCGGTGAACTGGACGGCGTCGCTGCGTTCGTTCTTCCCGGCCGCGCCGACGTTCTTGACGCCGCCGCCGGTGAAGCCGTAGCCGCGGGACTTGTCGTAGCCGTCCCCGGCACTGACGCGCGTCCAGCCGTCCTGTGCGTTCGCACCGAGGTCGAAGCGCCGGACGTCGGCGGCGGCAGCAGGGAGGACTTGGGTCGGGAGCATCGCCGCAGCGAGGGCGGCGGCCGCTGCGAGGGCGGCAAAGCGTTTCGTTCTCATCATCATCACCTCATAGGATCGCATCTCTTGCACGAAGCACCGCCTCTCATTACCCCAAAGGCGGTGCTCCTGCGGTCAGCGCTGCTGTGCGGAGCAGCGCCGGCCGTATCGTAGAAAGGAATCGGAAATGGCTATATCATGCACATGCCGCACTTCACACGAGACCCTGTCGCGCCATCTCGTCGGCCACGAGCTTGGCCACGGCCTTGGCGCCGGTGTCGTTGAAGTGGGTCATATCGGTCGAGCCGCCGCCGGTGGAGATCATGTGGTACTGGTAGGCCGCGTCGTAGCCGATGCTGTTGTAGTGTGCCACCATGAGCGCGTTCAGGTCGATGACCGGGATCTGGTAGTAGGCGGCGAGCTGCTTCTGGGCGTTGGAATAGTTGTCATAGCTGGAGACGAATCTGCCATCCTTGTACGCCTTGAGGCCGAGGGTAGTGGTGACCATGATCGGGGTCGCGCCCTTGGCCTTGGCGCCCTCGATGTACTTGGCCATGTACCACTCATAGCTCCCCTCGGTGCCGGGGACCTTGCCGCAGGTGGGCGCATAGCGCTCGGGCTTGCTGGCACCGGCATCGTTGATGGCGAACTGCACGAGCAGGTAGTCGCCCTCGCGGATGGTGCCGAGGATCTCGTCGAGGCGGCCGTTGTCATAGAAGCTCTTGGACGAGCGTCCGGCGATGGCCTTGTTCACGACCGTCACCTCCTGGGGGAGGTCGGCGCCGAGGTAGTAGCCCCAGCCCTGCATGGGCGCCTTGTCCTCGCGGTAGGTCTGCACGGTGGAGTCACCGGCGATGTAGATCGTGCGGGAGTCGGAGCGGACGATGGGAGCGGCCTCCTGCTGCTGGGCATCGTAGGTCTGTGCGGTCGGCTCGTCGGTCCACTCGGTCTTGAGGTAGTCGAGGTTCGGGCCGCCCTCGGCGGTCACGGAGGTCAGGCGGACGGTGTTCTTGCCCTTGTGGAGCGGGAGCACGATGCCGCGCTCCTGCCAGGTCGTCCACGCCTCGGTGGTCAGGAAGTCCTGCATCCAGACATCGCTGCTGCCGTCCACCTCGATCTTCATCTGGCGGTTCGCAGCGCTGCCGTTGGCGGTGCCGAAGGTGCAGAGGTAGTTGCCGTCCTCCTGCGCGAAGACCGTCCACTCGATGGCGCTGCCGACCTCATTGTCGAGGTTGACATAGGCCTTCTCATGGAAACCGGCGTTGGTATCCTCCTGCACGCCCTTGCCGATCTTCTGGTCGACGGCGTAGGAGAAGCCGGTCCTGTCGCGGTAGGCAGGGACATAGTCGCCCGTGTGGAGGAAACGCAGGAGCGCGGCGGCATCGACCACGCCGACCGTGCCGTCGGCATCGACGTCCGCGCGGCGCAGGGCATTGCGGCCAAGGAGGTCGCCCCCGCGCTGCGTGATCTGACGCTTCACGAGCGCAAGATCGAAGACATCGACGACACCGTCAAAGTTCACATCGCCATAGATGAAGTCGGCAGGATCGGCCGGCTCGGCGAGCGGCTCGACTGGCACAGTCGGGTCGATGGTCGGATCCGAGGGGGTGATCGGATCCGTAGGAGCTGTCTCGGTGGGGGTCAGTCCAGTGGGCGTCACGACGGTCTGGCCGGCGCCGAAGACCTTGACATCCGGGCGCGCCGGGAGCGGGGCGTCCGAGCCGAGATAATAGCTGACATGCGGCGGCTGGTTGTAGGCGGACTGCTGGCAGCAGTTCTGCATCCGGTACTGCATGTCGTGCATGAGGGTCGTCAGGCGGACCTTGGTGGCCGCCGTCGTACACCAGATGCGGAGCCCCTTGTTGTCGTCCGTGCGGAGGATGAGCTCCTCGCGCCAGTCGCCGAAGAGGTCGGCGGTCATGCACGGAACGGACTTGGAGCTGTTATTGGAGCCGCACCCGGCGGCGGTGAAGATGTTCTTGATCGTGTTGGCGTCGGTCATCTTGGTGATCTTGGTGCCGTCGAGGATCTCGCGCTCGAGGTCGCCGTCCCAGTAGATGAAGTAGTTCTGTGCCGGACGGGTGCCGCCGATCTTCTTGCCGGCGGTATCGTAGACGTTGCCGTCCGCAGCGCCCCAGAACTCCGCGCCCTTGCTGCCCGCCCAGACATTGTCCGCGGCGCAGCGGCCGGTGTCCTTGCTGTTGTTGATGTGGAAGATGACCTTGCCGGTCTTGGCGTCGATGCAGGACTCGCCGAAGGGCTCGTCCTCGTGGCACTCCCAGAGCTCGAGGCCCTCGCGGTCGGGGATGAGGTCGCCGAGGTGCATGGCGTCGCCGTGGAGCTGGCCGGTCGTCCAGAGGAGCTTGCCGTTGTCGTCGATGGCGGAGGCGCCCATGAAGACCTCCTGCCTGCCGTCGTTATCGGAGTCGGCGACCATCATATTATGGTTGCCGCAGCCCCAGCCGGGGGTCTTGCGGTCGAAGCCGGTGTCATAGACCCAGCGCTTGACGAGCTTCTTGTCCTTGACGTCGAGCGCGGAGATGGTCAGACGCGTGTAGTAGCCGCGGCCATACAGTGCAGACGGATGCACGCCGTCGAGGTAGGCGATGCCGCTGTTGAAGCGGTCGCAGCGGTTGGCGTAGTTATCGCCCCAGGTCTCCTTGGTGACCTTCCCGCGCTCGACGGGGAAGTCGATGGTGTCGAGGGCGGCGCCGGTCTGGCCGTCGAAGAGGGTGATGAACTCGGGGCCGGTCATGATGCGGCCGGCACTGTTGCGGTAGTCCTTGGAGCCGTCGCCGATGACCTTGCCCTTGCCGTCCTTGGTGCCGTCAGCGGTCTTGGTGATGAGCTCGGCCTTGCCGTCAAGGTCGAAGTCCGCGACGCACATCTGCGTGTAATGCTGACCGGCGCGGATGTTCTTGCCGAGGTCGATGCGCCAGAGCTTCTTGCCCGTGAGGGTGTAGCAGTCGATGTAGACCACATCGGTGACGCCGTCCTGGGAATTGTCCTTGGAATTGGAGGGATCCCATTTCAGGAAGATCTCGTACTGGCCGTCGCCGTCCACATCGCCGACGCAGCAGTCGTTCGGCGAATACTGTGCGCCGGGACTGTCGAGGCGGATGTCGAAATAATTGTTGCCGGAGCTGAACTTGCAGGTCTCCGAGGAGACGACCTTACCGCCGGAGAGGCAGTCGACGCGGTACTTCGAGCCGGTGCCGCCGCCGTTGTCCTGGTAGCAGGTGGGATCGCCGGGCTTGCTGGTGTAGACGAGCGTGTCGTCCCGGTAGAGACGGAACTCGGCATCGTCGGGATCGTCGGCGTTCCAGCGCCAGCTCACGAACATCCCGTTCCCGGACTTGACGGAATAGATCCCGCGGTCGAGATGCTCCATGACGGCCGTCCCGTTGCCGCCGACGCCGTAGGCTGCAGATGCCGGGAGCGCCGATGCCATCGAGACACACACGCCCAGTGCCGCGAAAAGCGCGGCGATACGTCCTTTTTTCCTCATAATGTACCTCCCCCATGTGAATGTGTGAATGTGTCTAAAACGTTTCTTCTTTGTGAAGAACTTATATCTGATAGCTCTATTATAGCATCTCCGAAAACGTTTCACAATGTCTTTTTCGATCATTTAGATGATATTTTCGATCAAAACGCGCGGACGCCGATCCCTTTGGCCGTGCCCGTCCATCGCATCGACTCGCGCGGCAGGATATGGTATCATGGTACGATTCGGCACGCAGCGCGTGCCAAAGAAAAAGGAGTGACCGATCATGAAAGCATGCAACTACACGATCAAGGACACCGTCGGCGTCTACGGCGCCATCGCGATCGGGCGCGCCGCCGCGCAGCTCGCCGCCGACACCACGATGACCGAGACCCTCCTGCGCATGGGCATCGACGAGCTGAGCGTCTCCGCCCCGTTCGTCCTCCCGGTGCGCGATGCCGTCCGCCGGAGCACGGTGCGCTGACCGCGCTCGTCCCGCCGACATCTTATCTATCACAAAAAACAGCAGACGCTCTCTCGAACGTCTGCTGTTATTCTTGCCGTAAACAGGTGTGCCGTCAGAACTGCGCTCTCAGGATCTCCACGAAAGCCTCCGCATGCGCCTTGGACGCGTCGGCACGCAGGAACGCGCAGTACCGCCGGATGATCGGCTTGCCGTTCCGGAGCAGACGGAGGGCCTTGGTCGTGGTCTGGACCGTGTCGCCGCTGCCCTCGATGAGCATGAAGCCCTTGCCCTGGATGACCTGCATCAGAGCGTCGTCGATGTGGTCGATGAAGCGGATCTCGCTGGGGAAGCCGAGGTCCTGCGTGTAGAATCGCCGCTCCGTCTCCTGCTGATCGGGCGTCGCGAGCAGGATCAGCGGCGTGTTCTTCAGGTCGGTGATCTCGACCTCGTCGAGCTGTGCGATGGGGGAATTGGCGGAGATCTCCGCGTAGTATTCCCGGATGTCGAGCACGATGTTGACATACTCATCCGAGAAAGCCCTGCGCTGGTCGTTCAGGACGACGTCGAGCGCCCCGTCTCGCAGGAGCGCATACAGTGCATCATGGTTCCCGTGCGTGACCTCGACCGTCACATCCGGGTGCTGTACCGTGAACGCCGACACGGCCGCATTGAACTCCTTGCCGCTGTACGCCTTGAGCAGTCCGACCCGGAGCCGCTCGTCGGCATTTCCCGCGACCCGCTGCACTGCCCGGACGAGGTCGTCATAGTCCGCCACCAGCACGAGACTCTTCTTATAGAAGAGCTCGCCGGCCGGTGTCAGCGTGAAGCTCCGTTTCCTGCGCACAAGGAGCATCACGCCGAGCTCGTCCTCGAGCGCCTTGATCTGCTGCGAGATCGCCGACTGCGAGATAAAATGCGCCTCTGCGGCGGCGGTGAAGCTCCCGAGCCGCACCACAGACTGAAAATACCGGATCTGTTTGAGCATCGTCACACCTCGATCGGTCGCGAGGATCTGTGTTCCTTGTCGGTCATCCTGCGCCTCCTCAGTCGGCCGGATGCCAGCTCCCGAGGCTCGCCTCCTGCTGCGCGAGCGTCATGTTGAAGAACCGCTTGCCGCTGTCGAGCGCCGCGATCTCGGCCATCTCCGCATCGGTCAGCGCAAAGTCGAAGATGTCGAAATTGTCGCGCATATGCTGGGGATCGGTCGTCTTCGGGAAGACGATATGGCCCGCCTGGATGTGCCAGCGCAGGATGATCTGCACGTTGGTCTTGCCGTACTTCTCGGCCAGGCGCGTGAACACCGGCTCGCCGATCAGTCCCTTGTCGCCGTGCCCGATGGGGTACCAGCTCTCGATGACCGTGCCGTACTGCGCGATCCGCTGCTTCAGCGCGTTCTGCTGGTAGTACGGATGGCACTCCACCTGCAAAACGGACGGCTTGATCGTGGCCGCCTCGCACAGCTCCTCGAGGCGCTCGCTCTCGAAGTTGCTGATGCCGATCGAGCGCACCTTGCCTGCCGCCACGGCCTTCTCCATGTCCCTCCACGCGCCGAGATAGTCGCCGAACTGCTGGTGCAGGAGGAGCAGGTCGATATGATCTAAGTCGAGCCGCGCGAGCATCTTGTCGATCGCTGCCGCGGTCTTGCCCTCGCCGTACTCATGCGGCCAGAGCTTGCTGGTGATCCAGATCTCCTCGCGGGGGATGCCGCTCGCCTTGACAGCCCTGCCGACGCTCCGCTCGTTCTGGTAGGCATGCGCCGTGTCGATGTGGCGCACGCCCAGCGCCAGCGCGTCCCGCACGGCCCCGAACGTCGCCTCGCCCTCGGGCACCTGGTACACACCGAGCCCGAACTGCGGGATCCTCGTCCCGTCATTCAACGTGATATAGGTCTGCATCATCGTTCCCTCCTTAAATAGACTTCTTCGCCCACGCCGCGGCCTTCTGCTCGGACTGCTCCGCCTCGGCACCATGGATCGACAGGCCCGGCAGGACGGTCGCGCCCTTGCAGAGGGCCTTCAGGTCACGCTCACTGCTGCCCAGGCCGCTGCCCTCGTTGGTACAGAAGGGGAGGATGGTCTTGCCGGACAGGTCACAGCGCTCGAGCAGCGTGAACATGCACATCGGCATCGTGCCCCACCAGTTCGGATAGCCCACGAAGATCGTATCGTACTTGTCCAGATCCTCGGGGAACGCCTTGATCTCCGGCCGCGCCTTGGCACGCAGCTCCTGCTTCGCCTCCTCGATGCAGGTCATGTAGCTCGCAGAATAGGGCTTGACGGTATCGACCTCGAACAGGTCGCCGCCGACCGCCCTCTGGATGAACTCCGCCACGCGCTCGGTGTTGCCCTTTGCGATGGTCTTCAGGGAGCCGTTCCAGTAGTTCTCGCCCTTGCGGGAATAGTATACGATCAGGATATTTGCCATAGAGATGACCTCCTTTGCTTTGGTGACTCTATTGTAGCACAGCTTTGATGATAAATCAATATCATTTTTCACGGTATCAGATAAGTTATTCTTATCTATCGAGACCAAGAAAGACGACGCCGCGCCTCAACGGTCCACGCGTGCCAGCCATTCCTCCCGCAGGATCGCATACTGATACTTGTCGCACCACCGATGCCCCAGCACGCTGTTCCCGCGGTACAGCTTCACAAAATGTGCTTCCCGGCGCATCCCGATCTTCTCCATGATGCGGTAGGAGCCGGTGTTCAGCGTGTTGCAGTCGGCGATGACGCGCCGCAGCTCAAGGGTATCGAAGGCGAGACGCAGCAGCGTGCGCCCGATCTCCGTCCCGTAGCCCTGCCGCCAGTAGCTGCGGTGCAGCTCCCAGGCCAGCGCCGCGGGGTCCCGGTCAGTGAAGTACAGCTCGCAGGACCCGATCAGCGCGCCGGTGTCCTTCCGCTCGACCGCATAACGGAAGTTGACGCAGGGCTCCGCCTCAGCACACGCGATCGCCCAGTCGAGATACGCCTGCGCCTCCTCCTCGTTTTTCGGCTCGGAGGAGCGATACTTCATGTTCTCCGGACTGCTGAGCATGTCATAGATGACAGGGAGATCATCCTGTCGGAACTTCCGAAACCGGAGCCTTTCGGAATCGAGCTCGAGATAGTGCAAATAGATCATCTCCTTTTTTAGGGTGGAACTATAGAAATATACATATAAAACAAAAACGCCCTCGCAAAAAGCGAAGGCGTTTGGAGCTGGTAGTCGGACTGGGACCGACGACCTGCGCATCACGAATCGCGTGGCTCTACGCCTGGGCTACTGCCAGCGCTGGTATCAAAAAACGCCCTCGCAAAAAGCGAAGGCGTTTGGAGCTGGTAGTCGGACTCGAACCGACGACCTGCGCATTACGAATGGGAATAATGGCTATATTTCGTCGTTTCTTTGATTTCGTGTCATTTCATTTCGTTCGTATCATCGCGGTTTTGTACACATCTTGTTTCATGTCGTTCGTGTAGGCATCTCTCGTCGGTGCCCTCATAGTGCCCGCAAAAGTGCCCTCAAAAAACGATTGGAGGCCTCCCACAGGAGCCTCCAGAACGTTCACAGAGCGATTGCAAATCAGCGGGCTAGTTTCACGGCCAGCGCCGCAAAAAGCGCACGGCGAGCCGCTAGCGGCCTTATTCAGCGTTCCCGTCGAGTGCCGCTCGCATTGCGCTGATATAAGCGCTAGAGAGCTGCCCGTCACGGCCAGCCCAAACGCCACAGAGCCGCCCGAGCAGATGGTCGTCATCGTCATTCAGCAAAAATGCGGCCGTCCAGTTGGCCTCCGACGGTCTGTAAATCAACGTGTCGAGCGAACGTCGAGCCGTGCTCAGATGCTCGCGCGCCGCCGTCGGCGACAGCGTTTTCGGCGCGGGCAACTGCAAAGGCATACCGCGCTCGCCAGCGGTTTCACGCAGCAGCTCGAGCGCCGCAGGACAGTCAGCGCACAGCTGCGCGCACTGCTGTAACTCGCTCGCAGAAACGTTCTTCCGCATCGAGAGGAGCTGCACCGCCCGCAACTGTTCATCCGACGGCGCGACGAGCGGTGAGTCGTCAAGTCGGCGTTCGATTGTGTTCAAAATCGGCTCGAGACGCTCCGACGCCCTCGCCCGGCACCTCGCAAGCGCCTCGTCGCGCACTGCCTCCGCCTCAGCCGTCCGGCGGCGGTGGTATTCGCTCCCGCGCATCTCGTCAAGTTCCGCGACCGTGTGCTCGAATTCGTTTGCAATGGCCACCTCAGCGCGCAGAAAATCGCGCGCCTCGTTACAAAGTTTCACAGTAAGATTCACAATAACACCTCCAAAATATCAAGAATATTACGGAAAAACTCGGAATTAGTCCTCGTCGCCGTCGTCCCAAAGGTCAGTCAAAACTAGATCGTCGAGACCCAAATCACATGCCGCCCGTCCGTGCTCGGCCTCGAGCGTCCGCAGGTGGGCTCCGTAAAGGTCAGCGGCGTGCAACGTTTCCCGGCACGCTTGCAGCCGAACCGCAGGCGGGACGGTCTCGTCCAACATCAACTCTTGCAGCGTCAACGCCGCAAGCCGTGCGCCCTGCTGGAGCGTCGCGCAAGCGTCGCGCAGATTGTCTGCTCTCAACGCCTCGAGCCTCGTGCGAAACGTTCCGCTCTGCATTCTGTTGTAGATTGTTCTCGGTGAGATCTGCAGCTCACGCGCGGCCGCAGCAATGGTCTTGTTTGCGACCAGTGCCGCGAGGATCGCGCTGTCATCAATTCCCGTCGCCATTGTCAGCAGCCTCCTTCATCTTCATAGCCGCGATTTCCTCGCGCAGCCGATCAATCTTGTCCCATGCGTTTCGCAGGTCCTCGTTCAACAGCGCGATTTCTCGCGCCGCCAATTTAATTCTCACCTCCGTCGGATCCATTTTTTCACCCCTTTCGTTAAAACGGTCTCTCAGTGTCATCCTCGTAAAGCTCATTCACGTCAGCCAGATCAGCAATAGTTATCGGCTCGCCCCCGCCCCCGAAGGCGGGGGGAGAGCCAGAAAAAGTTTGTTTGGAGCGGTCTACTCTCTTTCTTTTTTTATCTGGGTCTAAATCTAAATCCTTTTCTGGTTCTTCTCTACTCTTTTGCGTTACGTCCGTTACATCGTCACATTCTGTAACATTTGAACGCGTTACGCCCGTGTTACGCTCCGTTACGTCCGTGTTACGTTCAGTTGCGTCGTGTTTTTTACGACGGCGAAATTCAGCAGCACGTTCAGCCCCCGTTTTGGAGCTGCCCGTGAGCGCGGGGAGCTGTGGCAAGTACAGCGACCCGTCCTGCTGGAGCTCCGCAAGATGGAGATTTATCAGCGTTCCTATGGCTTTTTCTGCAAAATCGAGCGGCTCGTCGTTCGCAAGCGCGATCTCCTCGATCACATTGCCACCGATTCCACGAAATTCGATAACGCCTGCCGTCCCAACGGCTGCACACATCAGCCGCAGATAGAAGGCGAAAACGTGGCATCCCTCGTCACTTTTCAGCAGCATCTTAATCGACAGATCGCTGAAAAAGTCATTTTGAATTTTGAACCAAAAATTCACGCTTTTTCACCTCGTTTCGCGCCCATTTTTGAACGGCTCGCATTGCCTTTCGCGCCGACCTGATTCGGCTCCCCTGCATCCGCAAAAACGCCTCGCATTCATCGACGGTCTGTGGCAAATAATAGCCGCCGCTCTTACCGTCGCAACTGCTGCAGATCGGCGCGCCGTGACGACGTGCATCAAACACAAGAGCGCGCAGCTCGCGCCGGGAAATATGGAGTGCCTCACAGAGGCAGCGTTGACTGATCGCGTGCTCCCGGCCCTGCGGAATGAAGTCAAGGATTTTGATTTTCATTCTCGTCACCTCCCACAAAATTCTCGGCTAAAAATCGGCATAGGTCATCAAAATTAACTAGAAGTTTTCCACGACCCACGCGCAGACCGCGCACACGGCCATCACGGAGCAACTGCCTCACGCAATACTGCGACAAGCCGCTGGCGCGTGCGGCGTCAGCGACGCTCAACATTCGCGGCACATTCAATGCGCGTCCCCTCCTTCTCATTATCGGCGACGACCTGCTCGACAATGTGCGCGATCATCTCGCGCTCGCTCGCGGGCAACTCAACACGTAGCCGCCGATAAAGTGTGTTTTCGTGTACGCCCATCTTCGCAGCGACTGCCCAAACAGGCACTCGCTTTTCACGCATGAGCTCACGAAGCTCTCTGTTTGCTCTCATCATCAAAACCTCCTTAAAAACGCTTGACACGATCACTGATATATGTTATAATGGTAGTGGTAGTGATTGGTGTTGATATAATTATAGCACACCAATTGCTGCAAGTCAACGAATTACACCGTTTTGATATTATTCGGTGTATTTATCTGGAGGTAACACCAATTGATTAAGAGACTATGTGAACGATTGATAGAATTACGAGGATCTAAAAGCCAAAGCGCAGTCGCACGGGCACTTGGTAGCAGTCAGCAGGTTTATCAGCGCTACGAAACAGGGGAGCGTCTTCCCGATTCAGAAATGCTACTCCGATTAGCCGATCATTTCCACGTTTCGACAGATTATCTTTTAGGCCGAACAGAGATCTCGTCGATACCAACGGACGGCAAACTACAAGCCGCCGCAGAGGTCACAGGGCTATCGTCTGCCGCATTGACCAAACTGTCAAGGCTCCAAAAGCAGCATTCAGATACCCTTTCACAACTGATCGAGGCAATGAACGCAGAATATTTCCTTGACTTATTGACCGCTACGATCCATCAAAACATCAAAAGCAAAAACGCGCACAAGGGCAATGACAGCGAGATCACAAAGTATTTGATCGGTGCTACATTGCAGCTCGATATTGATGGGTCGCGAATTGACATTTACAAGAGCACGTTGCTAGCATCGGCATTGCAAAATGCGATCATAGAGACAGCCGATCAAATAGCCGATACGATTTTTGAAAACGGAGGTGCAAACAATGGCTAACATCACAAAACGCACGAACAAGGCGGGCGAGGTCATTTCCTACCGGATCCGCGTGGCCGCAGGCTACGACGTGAACGGCAAAAAACGCAAGCCCCACGAGCGAACGTGGAAACCGTCGCCGGGTATGACGCCCCGTCAGATCGAGAAGGAGCTAAACAAGGTCGTAGTGCAGTTTGAGGATGAATGTCAGCGCGGGCTTGCGAGCGTACAGGGGAGCATGCGGCTGGCGGATTTCTGCCCTCGTTACCTCGAGATCCAAAAAAGCACGCTCTCTCCCCGTGTTTGGCATGATTACGCGCGTATTGTGGAGCGGCTGATCATCCCGCAACTCGGTCATTTACGAATGGCGGACATCCGTCCGGCACATGTTCAAGCGTTTATCTCCTACCTTCAAGGAGATGTGAAACAACGTCGAGACGGCTCGCTCGACACGGAGAACAGTGCTCTTTCTCCGTCAACTGTTCGCCGTCAGCTCGCCGTTCTCCAAAGCATCCTGCGGCAAGCTGTCAAGCTGGGGATCATAACCGACAATCCCGGAGATGCCAAAAAGCTAACATTACCCAAAGCGGCAAAGCCGAAGATCGAGATCTTTACCCGGCAAGAGGCCGCAGAGATGTTGAAATGTCTCGAGGAGGAGGACATCCAGTTCCAGACGCTCGTTCAACTTGCTATCATCACAGGGGCACGGGCAGGGGAGCTCGTTGCACTGAAATTCAGCGATTTTGATCTTGAAACACAACGGCTAACGATCGAGCGCTCAGCATACAAGATCAGCGGTCAGCCGATCGGGATAAAGCCGCCGAAGGACTACGAGGCGCGAACCGTCACCGTCAATCGCCATTGCATCGAGCTCGTGAAGCTCTTGCAGATGGAAAAAACAAAAAAAGCCGCCCTATTAGGGACAGCATGGCATGATGAAGGCTGGCTGTTCACAAAGGACGACGGAACGATCATGCATCCGGGAACGCCTACCAAACAATTTCCGAAGTTTTTGGATAAGCACGGTCTAAAACCTCACAGGTTCCACAGCCTCCGACATACGAGCGCAACGCTCTTGCTTTATGGGGGCGCCGACATCAAAGTCGTTCAAAACCGTTTGGGTCATTCTGAATTGAACACGACCAACAAATATTTGCATCTCGTCGAAGAAGCCGATGTAAAAGCTGCAGAGGTGCTCGACAGTTTATTAACGATAAAAAAGATCGACTGCACAGGGGAGCGGAAAACATCATAAAAATCGGATCAGTGCCCCCATAGTGCCCTAAAACCGAATGATAAAAAATATAGGCATTTCCCCTCTCTGGAAAATGCCTATATTTCGATATTTTTTGGAGCTGGTAGTCGGACTCGAACCGACGACCTGCGCATTACGAATGCGCTGCTCTACCAACTGAGCCATACCAGCGTTACAACATAATATATTATACCACGATCAAAGGAGAAAGTCAAGTGTTTTTTCAAGATTTTTATTTATACGTTCCGTATCATATATCAATAATAATACACCGAAATTTACAAATAGTTAATGAAACCGTCATCAAAATATGGTATAATGAGAAAAGATATATCATGCTCCGCAGATCCGCTGCGTGGAGATGCCGGCGTCGACAAGCCGGGCGCCGGGCAGGGGAGCGATGCGGTCATCCGATACATATATAACAGCACCGCCGCAGACATCCTCTGCGGAGTCTCGGGAGGTCACTATGACAAAACAGGAACTTCGAGCGGAGAAGCGTGCGCGCGCGATCTTGAAGCTGCAGCGCATGCGCATCTCCGTCATCATCTGCTATGCCGTCCTCGTCGTACTGGGGATCTTCGGCATCACCATCTTCGCCATCACGAGCCATGAGCGCGTCGTCAAGGCGCAGGCGAGCGCGATGACCGCCTCGCTCAACGTCCAGCTCGACCTCAACCTCAACAGCTTCCTCTCGCGTATGGAGCGCGTGGGCACGCTGGCCTTCTCGGTCGATGATGCCTACACCTACGACGCCACCAAGCCCGGTGACGAGTATGAGGACATCAACACGGAGAAGGCGATCTCCGACCAGCTCTACAAGCTCTGCATGCTCGAGAATTTCGTCGACTACGGCATCGTTTACGCCAACGGCCACACGGTCGGCAAGGTCTCCAATGGCACCACCGCCCTCTTCGGTGAGACGCTCTACGACACCCTCGCCGCGAGCATCAGCCGCGAGCGCACCAACGACGGCTGGTCGACCGGCTATGAGGACAACTACGAGCGCATCTACTACGTCAAGCGCATCCACGAGAACGCGCTCCTCGTCCTGTCCTTCTACACCGCCGAGCTCGAGAGCGTGTTCGACAATCCCGAGACCATGAGCGACATGACGATCCGTCTCATCGACAACGACAAGCGCATCATCTATTCCTCGCAGAAGGACGAGCGCGGCACCGCGCTCCCGGCAGACGTCGATGCGCGCGTCGAGTCGCTGACCGCCGCCGCCCGCCTCGACGGCACCTACCTGACGACCGTCAACACGAGCAGCGTCGGCTGGCGCATCATCTGCACCATCCCCACGTCCGTGATCCTCAAGGACAGCATCCGCAACCGGCAGTACATCTTCATCGCAGCCGCTGTCATCACGCTGATCGCGCTCGTGATCTGCTTCGTCCTGACCTCCCGCATGACCGACCCGATGGCCTTCATCGCCGATAATTTCAGCGCGAGCGATCTTAAGGACGATGATGACGCCGCGCCCGCACCTGCCCCCATGCAGGATCAACGATAACGGAGGTAAGGGACAATGAAGACATCCAAAAAGATCCTTTGCGTACTTTGCAGCGCCGTCCTGCTGGCAGCGACTGCGTGCAGCACCGCGGGCGACACCGTCATCACCCCGCAGAACGAGCAGATCGAGATCTCGCTCTCCTGGTGGGGCAATGACGGCCGCAACCAGTACACCATCGAGGCCGTGGAGGCATTTGAAGAGAAGTATCCCGACATCAAGGTCGATTGCAGCTATTCGGAGTGGTCCGGCTACGAGGCGCGCGCCCGCGTGCAGATGATCTCGGACACCGAGGCCGATGTCATGCAGATCAACTACGGCTGGCTCTCGCAGTATTCCCCGAACGGTGACGGCTATTACGACATCAACGATCTCTACGACGAGTTCGCCCTCGAGAACTTCTCCGAGGACGTGCTCCGCTACGGGCAGATGAACGGCCACCAGAACGCCATCCCGATCGCGATGAACGCCGAGACGGTCTACATCAACAAGACCATCTGGGACAAGTACGGCCTGGACGTGCCGAAGACCTGGGACGACCTCTTCAAGGCCGCCGAGAAGATGCGCAAGGACGGCATCTATCCGCTCAGCGCCGCATCCAAGTCCATGTGGCTCTACCTCATCACCTACACCGAGCAGGCGCAGAAGAAGCCCTTCCTCAAGGAGGACGGCTCGCTGAACTTCAATGCCGCCGATCTGCGCGTCATGATCGAGTTCTACCAGCGTCTGGTGGACGAGAAGGTCTTCCCGCAGGTGGACTTCTATGAGCGTGTCCTGCTCGACAACGAGACCTATGCCGGTGCCGTCGCCTGGATCAGCGATGCGACGAATTACTTCGGCGAGGCCGTCGAGAACGGCCGCGAGATCGTCGCCGCCCCCTACACGACCATGGCGGGCGCCAAGGAGGGCGACGGCTGGTACGCCAAGCCCGCGACCATGTACGCCGTCAGCAAGAACACCGAGCACCCACATGAGGCCGGTCTCCTGCTGAACTTCCTGATGAACAGCGAGGAGATGGCCGTGCTCCAGGGCATCGAGAAGGGCATCCCGCTGAGCAGCTCCGCGAAGCGTGCCATCGAGTCCGAGGGACTGCTGACCGGCATCCAGTACGAGGCCTCGCAGGTCATGGAGAACTGCGGCAACATCGGCGAGCTCGACCCCATCCTCGAGTCCTCCGGCATGATCGAAGACTTCTTCAGCGCCGCGAACGACGTCATGTACGAGGTCACTCCCATCGAGGAGGCCAGCGACGCGCTCCTCCAGAAGCTCCGCGCCGACTATTTCTGATCGCTCCTCTATCATAGGAAAGATGACGATGCTCCCCTGCACATCCGCGGGGGAGCATCTTGTCGTCTCACGTCTCGTTCGGGCGTTCTTCCTCGAGCAGCGCGGTCTGACGGCGGACACGTTCGACCGCCTGCGCCCGCAGAGAAGGGGGGCCGAGGATCTCGAGCACCGGCCCGAACCGCAGGAGCCGGATCAGCACCTCCGTCTCGTCCTGCGCGTCATACCAGAGCTTCACGAGGCAGTCGCCGGTGGCAAGGTCGCGGTCGGTCTGCTTCTCGTAGGACGCGAACTCCATCAAGAAGCGGTCGGCGCCGTTGCGCTCCATGCTCACGCGCACGACCGCCGGCTCCCTGCACCGCCGTTCCTCGAAGACCTGGTCCAGCGGCGGCGGGGAGACGTGCCTGCCTGTCGGCTCGACCGCCGCGATCAAGGCCATGTTCAAGACCCAGCACGACTGGAGCCGTCCCTTTCGGTACCGCACGGCGAGCACCCGAAAGCGGTCGTCCTTCTCGGAGAACTGGAACGCGAGCGGCAGGAAGAGACACCGCAGCTTCGCGCCCGTGCGGCTCTGGTAGGTCACAGAGACCAGCTCCTGCGCGCGCATGGCGGCGAGCAGCGCGGCGAAATGTGCCCGGTACGCGGGGTCCGTGAAGGCATCGCCGTTGTTGTAGCGGTCGATCCAGCGGATATGGTCCTCCGGCACGAGCGGCGTCACGTCGGCAAGGGACGCGCGGAGCCGTTCGACCGCGGCATCGTCCAGGAACAGTCCGATCCGCGGGTCGTGTGCGATGCCGCAGAGCCAGCGGCGCTGGAGAGTCGTGAGGCGGTGCGGCGTCTGCCTCATCACCGGGACGAGCGTCCCGTCCGCCTGCCGCACGAAGAGTCCCCAGTCCGAGCCGTCCTTCTGCGGGAGGATGCGCTGCGGCAGGAAGAGGACGGTCTCCCGCGACCCCTCCGCCTCGATCACACGCTGCACGTCCCGGTCGGTCACGCGCCCCATCTCCGCGAGCCGCGAGACGATGCGATAATACGCCCCATAGATCTCACTGAATATCTGCACGCCCATCACCTCCATAGAGCACCTGCATCCGCCTTGCGTCCTCATAGAAGCGCTTGCGAAAGAGCGCACATCCACCCTCCACGCGCGCGATCCGCCCCGTGAAGCTGCGCAGCCACGGCAGTACCTCCAGCGGGTCGTCCACGTCGAGCGTCAGCACATAGGTATCCTTGGCGGGGTGGGTGAGGACGCCGCCGCGCCGCTCGCGTGCGAGCCTTTCCACAACGAACGCCTCGGCCTCCTCATCGAAGCGGAAGGTGATCCGGATCGGCTCGACCGCGCCTGTGTCCTCCCGCGATCCAAAGGAGACGCCGTACACCCGCCCGATCACACGGCGGTACGTCTCCCGGAGCGCCGCGGCATCCTCCACCGTCCCGCCGACCGTCACAGCGCGGAGATAGTCGAGCCGGTAGGAGTTGAACCGCCGATACTTTGGCACATACGCCGCCAGATACCGCCGCCCCGTCTGCGAGGAGACGAGGATCTGCATCGGCACCACGGTCTCCTCCCGCTCGGCCGCCTCATGCCCGACACGCTGGGGCGCATTGCAGAGCAGGAGCGTCCGCCCCTCCTCGATCGCGCGGAGGATGTCCGGGAGGATGATGTCCTCGAGCGTGTGGACGATGTAGCGATGCTTGCGCAGGAAGATGTCGTTCCGCAGCCCGACGCTCTTGAGGATGCTGTCCCCGACGACCCCGAAGGGCGTGCTCCCGGAGAAGGAGCGCAGCGCCTCGTCCAGACCGGGACAGGCTGCGAGCAGGTCGTCGGCATCGTGGGGCGTGAGGCGGAAATACGCCGTCCTCCCGCGCTTTTCCGTCAGGATGAGCCCCTCCCGGACATACTCGCGCAGCTTGCCGCGGACGGTCTGCTCATCGAACACGAAGCCGTACCGCACCGCCATCGCCTCGGTCAGCTCCCGCAGGGTCTGCGCCTCGCCGTCGGCCAGCAGGTCGAGGAGGAGGAAGTGCAGGCGGATGTCGTTGTCCGTGAAGCTCTTGGCGCCATAGGCCTTGTAGAGCGGATCCTCGGTGATGCGGCCGCAGTCCACCGAGATGGCGATCTGCCGCCCCTTGACCGAATCGTCATGCCGCACATACCCGTCGAGCCAGCTCTCCACCCGGCGCCGCTCGTCGTCATAGGTGCGCGCGCTCCTGCGCACGAACTCGCCCCGCCGCTTGAAGCCGCAGATCAGGAGGTCGCGCACGAGATCGCGTGTTTTCTCGAAATGTCGGAACAGCTCCATATAACTGCTCATGAGGACTCCTTTCCGGATCTGCCGGACGGACACGACCGCCGCGGCATGTTCGCAGCTTTTTTTACATGATTTTCCTGCCGACCTGTGCTATACTGGATACAACAGGAAGGGACGGAGCACCCGACCTGAGCGGTCCTAACAGCAAACGACCTGTCAAGACAGCATGCGGTCCCGCAAGGGATGCGCTCTGTCTCCAAAAACGGACCGCGTCCAAGGCGCACACAGCAAAGACCATGACAGTCTTATCCTGCGCCTTGCAGCTCCCGGGGCATGTAGGCACGAACAGCAATGCCATTTTCTTTCCATGAAAAATTCGCGTGCCTAGTCCCGCCCCCAGAGACAGCAACAGCAACACATCATTGGTCGATGCAGGTCCGAATCCTGTCCGTGCGTGAGCACTGGGTGAGTCTGTCTCGTGACCGGGAGCTGATACGTCATCCACCTTCGCCATCAGAGAAAGGAGCAACAGATATGCTGCGATACCTCAAGCAAGCGAGCGCGATGTCTCTCACTGAGAATGGCGCACTGACCTACCGTACCTCTGGCAGCGACTGCCTGGATCTGTTCTTCCGCGCCGGCGCCATGCGTGCCGCCTCTGAGGACGAGATCCGAACTGTCGTACTGCGTGCCTTCGCCGAGGACCCCGTCGCCGCGATGCGGATCCTGTTCTACGTCCGCGATGTCCGCGGCGGTCTGGGCGAGCGCCGTTTCTTTCGGATCGGCATCCGCGCCCTGGCAGACCAGGCGCCTGACCGTGTCGCACGCAACATCGCATTTTTCGCGGAGTATGGCCGTTGGGACGACGTCGTCGCCCTGATGGGGACCGCATGCCGTTCCGCCGCGATGGCCGAGATCGACCGCCAGCTCCGCAAGGACATCGCCGCGATGGACAAGGGCGAGGACGTCTCGCTGCTGGCCAAGTGGCTCCCGTCCGCGAACGCCTCCTCGCAGGAGACCCGCCGCATGGGCCGCCGTATGGCCGCCGCCCTGAAGATGGACGAGCGCACCTACCGCCAGACCCTGTCCGCCCTGCGCGCCTACATCGACATCCTCGAGAATCGGCTCCGTGAGCAGGACTACACCTTCGACTACGATTCCCAGCCGTCCTGCGCACTGTTCCGCTACCGCAAGGCGTTCCTCCGCAACGACGGTGATCGTTACCGTGCCTTCCTCGATAGCGTACAGTCCGGCGAGAAGACCCTCAACGCCTCTGCGCTCTACCCCTACCAGATCGTCCGCCGCTGCCTGGAGGGCTACGGCCTCTCCGCCGACGAGCGCCGTTCGCTGGATCTGACCTGGCGGTCTCTCCCGGCCTACGGCGACAAGGAGGAGAACGCCATCGCCGTCATCGACGGCTCCGGCTCGATGACCTGGAGCGGCGATTCGTCGATGCGTCCGCTCGACGTCGCGCTGTCCCTCGGTCTGTACTTCGCGCAGCACAGCAAGGGTGCCTTCGCGGACCACTTCATCACCTTCTCCCAGACCCCGCGTCTCATCGAGATCAAGGGCCGCGACATCTGCGAGCAGGCACAGTATTGCGCCGGCTTCAACGAGGTCGCGAACACCGACCTTGAGGCCGTGTTCCGTCTGATCCTGGATGCAGCCGTGAAGAACGCGCTGCCGCAGGAGGAGCTCCCGTCGAAGATCTATGTGATCTCCGATATGGAGTTCGATCGCTGCGTCTGCGGCGGCCGCGAGGCGACCCTGTTCGATGCGGTACAGCAGGAGTTCGCCGATGCCGGCTATGCGCTCCCGCAGGTGGTGTTCTGGAACGTCGCGAGTCGCAACAGCACCATCCCCGTGTCTATGTCCGCGAACGGCGCCGCACTGGTATCCGGCGCGAGCCCGTCCGTCTTCGACATGGTCATCAGCGGCGGCACCGACCCGTCCGACGTGATGCGTGCGGTCCTGGAGTCCCCGCGCTACGCCGCCATCCAGTGACAGAACGTCCTCTCTCCGGCAGGGGAGGGGGCGTCTCTGCATATCCTCGTACACGAGAGACACGAAAGAAAGATGCGTCCCTCCCCGCAGAGAGGGGCGCATCTTGGCGTGTCAGGAGGTCTCGTCCGTGATCGGGTCAGGGAAGACGATCTCGTCCTCCGGATCGTAGCGGAACCAGAACGGCACATCGCCGCCGAAATACATCCGCTTGAGCAGCTCCCACTCCTCCTCGCTGAGGTCGCCCTGTACGGGGACAGACGGCACAGTCGTGGACGGGGGGAC
>CACWPL010000038.1 GCA_902762785.1 uncultured Ruminococcus sp.
CGGTTTCCCTTTTGGCATAAAAATGCCCCCTTTCGTTAGACTTTGATTCGGTATATCTCTATTATACCACATTGTCTAACAAAAGGGGAGCATTTCAGAATAGCCGATTAGAACAGCTATAATTTTCACAAATCCGATAAAATGCAATTTGACCTGAAATCGTTCTAACATACAGGTAAAATGAAGGGTGGTGTTATGATGATTGCATTTATCCGATACGAAGAATCCAAGGCATTTCTGACGGTACAGGAGACTGCAAAGCTGCTCAATGTCAGTGTATCTACGGTTTACAGATTGATAGAATCAGGTGAGCTATCCGCAAAGAAAGTGCGGTTTCGATACATCATAAAAGCAGGGGATTTGGAGCAGTATATCAATCAATAAGGAGGTTTGCATCATGCAGGAATTTCATACAAACAGTGAACTTCTGACTCGTGATGAAGTTATGGAGCTATTGAAAATCGGAAGAAGTACGTTTTATAAATTGATTCGTGAGGGCAAGTTAAAGGGCTTCATGGATGGAAACCGATATAAAGTTCCAGCGCAGTCCATAGAGAAGTATATCAACAGCAAAATGGAGGAATAGAAAAGTCCTGTATGCCGCTTATGGCATACAGGATTCTTTCGCCTGTGTGAACTGACCTGTTTCATGATAAAATGGATTACAGCAATATCAAATGCTCTCAAAACCGGTATTGCGTTAGCTGAGGGAGGTGTTTTCAGAATGATGATGCATCAGTTCCGTGATTTGTTCTACTATCTGCGCCACCTCTAACATCTCATCAGCATTTAATCCATAGAGAGCTTCTTGGATACGGTGATAGGCATCGGTCTCCCGTGTTTCCGTTCCAGAAGATATATCAAGGAGTTTGTGCAGGGGTATTTTTAAGCCACTGGCGATTTTGTATAGCGTTTCAATCGTAGGGCATTTATCCCCTCGCTCGACCTTGCCGATATAGGCAGGGTGCAGCTCCGATGCAAAAGCCAGCTCCTCTTGGCTGAGCTTCTGCTCGGTGCGAAATGTTCGGATGCGCTCTCCAACAATGCTCGATATCGTTTCTCTGCTCTCTTTCATTAGGACACCACTTTTCTTCCCTATAGGTAGTATTTACTTCATTGTAGCGCTTATTCGGGATGTGTTCAAATCTCTATGAGGAAGAAAAAATATTGCCTAAAGGGTTGACAAGTGCTGCCTATTGTGCTATAATATAGTAAATATAGGTATACTTTGCGGGAGAATCTTTTCGACACTTAGAGGAAAGGGTGAAAATAATGAAATTATTCAAAGGGAAACTTACAGCATTAGCCTTGGCAGCGGGAATGGTGTTTTCTGCTGTTCCGAGTATTGCGTTTTCGCAATCAACTGTGTATGCTGCCGATAAGGATGCTGAGGTACACATCTGGGACGGTACATCGGACGTGAGTTGGTACGATGATGAAGAAACCGAGTTTCATATCTCTACGCCTGAACAGTTAGCAGGCTTGTCGGAACTTACGAACACTGGCAAGACAATGGAGGGCAAGACTTTCATTCTTGACAATGATTTGTACATGAATGATGTGTCTGGCTATGATGAGTGGGAGACGACACCGCCTGAGAATACATTTAACCAGTTGAGTACTTTCAATGGGAGTATCCTTGGAAATGGACATCGAGTTATAGGGTTATATATGGTGAATTCAGGATTTATCTCTAGTATGACTAAGGGCTATATTTCAAATTTGCATTTTGAAGATTTACTCATAACAGGTACAGGGTACTATATAGGAGGTATAGTCGATTCAACGTATTATTCTAGGTTAGAGAATTGTACAGTACAAGGAAATATCAACACAATCAATAATAAATACGAAATAAAAAGTTATTCTTACGATGGAGCAACTGGAGGACTAGTTGGAAAAAGCTTCTGCGATTATATAATAGGATGTACTAATTTTTCAACGATTAGCTCATATAAAGAATATGGGTGGTCAAGTATTGGCGGCATTTGTGGTCAGGAAAGAGATTCACAAATTTATGCTTGTATAAATGCTGGTAGTATCAAGGGATTAGCTAGCAACGTAGGGGGGATTTGCGGTTCAGTTCCAAAATATTTTGTTAGATATGGGGTAGTATATAGCGATTTATCGGAAAGCAGTGGTTCTTTTAAGCAATGTATCAATAAAGGCGCAATTTCAAGTGATGATGATGGAAGAACGGGTGGCTATGGCTGTGGTGGAATAGTTGGATATATTGAACCTATAGTTACCAATAAGAACGAAGCTGGAATTGTAACAATACAAGATTGCTATAATTCTGGGATAATCAATGAAGAGAATAATATTTACAATAGTGGGAGATGTGGAGGAATAGCTGGGAGAGTTGAGACTGGGAGAGTTGAGAAAAGTGCGCATACTGTTTTAAGCTGTTATAATACTGGCATAGTATATCAAGGTTATGCCTTATGCAGTGGATTGTATGATGTGGATAACGTTTATTATTTAACAGGAACGGCTGAGATGGGAACAGGAAAAACACCAGACCCCGCCATCGCCAAATCTGAACCAAATATGAAAAAAGAATCCTTCGCAGATGCCCTCGGTGATGCCTTCTACTATGTAGAAGGAGAGTTCCCGAAGCTGGCATTTGAAGTTGGAAGAACAGTCTCCGAATTTGATAAAACAAGTCTTGCCTTCAAGGAGTTTGGAGAAACCCAGACGTTAACGCTTGATACAACTTATCTTGGTGAGCCAGCGTGGGTGTCCAGTGATACCTCTGTGGCGACTGTTGACAGTGAAGGCGTTGTAACGGCAGTCGGTAACGGTACAGCTATGATTTATGCACTTTGTTCCGATTCAAAGGCAGCCTGCTCCGTTACTGTAGGCTATGACTATTATCTGAGCGATAATGAGCTTTCACTGAAAAAAGGCAGAGTGCATGATTTAGCGGTTTATTCGGCTTCTACAGGTAAGGAAGTCACTGACATTGACGTAGAGTGGAGTTCATCAGACGACTCTATCGTTAGTGTTGACAGTGAAGGTACAATTACAACTAATGCAGTAGGTACAGCAGCAATCACGGCTAAGGTAGCAGACATTGAACTGAGTAGTATTATAAGTGTGTACGAATATCAGGTGCCTGCTGTGGTTGTTCCTGATGATGAAAATGCTCCTAAGCTTTCGGAAACTGATTTTACCATTAGTGCAAATGAATCAAAACTTCTCAATGTCGAGAATTATAGCGATTCTATCACTTGGGTATCTGCAAATACTTCTATTGCCAAAGTCAATAAGAATGGTCTTGTGAAGGGAGTTTCCGAAGGAAATACAGCAGTATATGCTTTACTATCTGATGGTAGATGCCTGAAGGCGAATGCGACAATTACAAAATCAGAGTATACAATGGGCGATGTGAATAAAGATGGAGATTTTAACGTTTCTGATGTAGTGTTGTTGCAGAAATGGTTATTGGCAGTTCCTGATACACATCTTGCTAACTGGAAGGCTGCTGACTTTTGTGAGGACGATAGGCTTGACGTATTTGACCTGTGCATGATGAAAAGAGAATTGATTACTCAATCGAAATAACTTAATGGCTCCTCTATCTGAATTCGGATAGAGGAGCTTTTTTGACCCCAATTTCTACCCCAATTAAGCACCTCACAGTGTGTAAGCTGACGAACACTAAAAATCAGGAAACAACGTATTAAAGCCATAATCGAACGCATCGGGTAAGCTGAGAAAGCCTGAAAAATACAATGTAAATCCCTCATAACCCGAAGGTCGTCGGTTCAGATCCGGCTCCCGCAATCCTTCAAATGTACGCCTATGCAGAGGTCGAGATCACCGTCTGCATGGGCGTAAATTTTTACCATGCCCTGGACGATGCCGCGCAGGTCGGTGTCCCATGTATCGACGTAATGCCGGAGCAGTGCCGCGATCTTGTCGGCGCTGACCGGCTTTTTTGTATTCTTCCGGGCGATGACGTCCTCCAGCTCGGACTTCCGCACGCGCAGACGCAGCATCTCCTCCTGGAGCTCGGGGTAGTCCATGCCGCGCAGGACGGCGCGGGTGCCGTTCGCGATCTGCGCCTCGACCTCGAGCAGCTCGCAGCGCTCCTCCTTGAGGTCATCCGCGGCGCCGTTGATGCGGTCGGCGATGGTCTGCGCCATCGCATCGAAATCCAGGCGCAGGAGGTACATCTTCAAATTCTGCACGACGAACGTCTCGACCTCGTCCGCCTTGAGGTTCTTGGCGTCGCAGGTGTGGTTCCGATACTTCGCCCCGCAGCAGTACGACCGATACTCATGCCCCTTGCGCGTGCTCGTGTGGCCGACGTAGGTGCTGCCGCACGCTGTACACTCGATCAGGCCGGAGAGCAGGTAGTCCCGCTTGGCCTTGTTCGCTGCATTCCGTTTCTTGTCCTTCATCCTCGCTTGCACCCTCTCCCATGTCGCGGCGTCGATGAGCGGCGGGATCGCGCCCTCGATGCGGACCGCGTTCTCGTTCGGCGTCAGTCCCGCATACTTGCCCATGATCTTGTGATGGCGCTTGCACCAGCTATACACGCCGATGTAGCGCTCGTTCTTCAGCATCGCGTAGATGCTGTTCTTGCCGATGACGCGCCCCCGCTTGCCCCGCACCTGCCCGATCGCGCGGAGGATCGCGTCGTAGCTCTCGCCGTCGGCATACATCTGGAAGATCCGGCGCAGGATGGGCGCCTCGTGCGGGTCGATGCGGTACTGCCCGTCCTTGACGGTATAGCCGAACGGCGGATAGCCGCCGAGGAACTGCCCCGTCTTGGCCTTGGTCGCGATGCTGTCCATGGACTTCTGACGGCTCGTGAGGACGTGGTGCTGGCCGAGCCCGACGGTGATGAGCTCGGTGAGATAGTCCGACGGATCGAGGATGTCGCCGATCTTGTCCTCCACACTGATGACGCGGATGCCGAGCAGCGCCATCTCACGCCGGAAGCCAAACCAGTCGGCGACGTCGCGCGAGCCGCGGGAGATGTCGTAGACGACGACCGCCTCGAACCGACGCGCACGGGCGTCCGTGAGGAGGCGGCGGAAGGCAGGCCGGTCCGTATTCGTGCCGGAGCAGGCTTCGTCCGCATAGCGCTCGACGATGCAGATGCCCTCGCGCTCACAGTGCTCCTCGATCCGCCGCATCTGGTAGGCGATCGAGCTGGATGTCTGATGGTCGGTGCTGTAGCGGGCATAGGCCGCTGCGGTGAGTTTTCCCATGATAGTGTCCTCCTTATACTTGCTTTTTCCTTGTGGGTGTGGTATAATGAGGATGTTCAGGACTCGCAATTTCTGAACATCCCTACATAGCCCGCCTCGGTGTTTGCAGCGCCGGGGCGGGCGCTTTTTGTTTTTAGTGACTCACGGTGAGATCGACCTTGCCACTGTTGGCGATCTCATTGTAGTTCGTGTCGAGGATGCGGAAGGTCGTCTGCACGGTATCAACGGACGTGATGCCGTTCTCTTCCAGTTCAGTCGAATAGACGTAAAGGCGCCCGATCGTTTTCTTCCCCGCGTAGACATGCTTATACAGACTGTCTGCGATCATGTAGCCGTTCACCGCGGTGTCTTCGGTCTCGACGATGATCTCGCGATCGGAGCTGTTCTCGATGTAGAAAAGGATCGCCTGCCCCCAGAAGCTGTCCTCGTTGACGTACTTCCCAATGATCTTCACGCCCTCGGCATCAAAGAGCGTCGTTCCCTCGAGCTCGACGGAGACGTCCGCTGCGGCAGCATCGGAGGTCGTGATGGTGATGCAGCCGGAGGACTGTTTCTCTTCGTAGGTCTCGGGGTCGTAGCTGTGCATGTAGAGCTCGATCTTGCCGATGTTCTCGATACCGGCCGCCTGGAGCTCGGTGCGGAAGAGGTCGATGGAGGCGTTCTTCTTGTTGCCGGCAGTAACGGTGAAGCCGTCGAGATTTGCGAGCATGTAGTCGTTGACGATGACGTCATCCACCGAGATCCCGACGTC
This sequence comes from uncultured Ruminococcus sp., assembly GCA_902762785.1. Classification (GTDB taxonomy): domain Bacteria; phylum Bacillota; class Clostridia; order Oscillospirales; family Ruminococcaceae; genus UBA3855. The sequence goes on from CACWPL010000038.1 coordinate 5,977, forward strand.
GGTGTCGGAGTTGTTCTCGATCAGTACATTGACCGCAGCGCCCCAAGCAGAGGTCTTGTCGATGCCAGTCGCAGTCATTTTCACACCGTCGAATTCCCACAGTACCTGCTCGTCAATGGTCGGAACGGCGGCGCCTTCTCCCGTCCCCTCTGCCGGTGCGACGGAAACGATGTCGGCTTGCCTGTCGCTGTTAGGACCGCCGCCCGAGCCGCCGAACATGATCCCCATGCATACGAGCACCACGAGCGCGATCAGGATCGCGAACAGGCACCCGGCGCCCGACTGCTTCTTCTTGCAGTTGGGACAGATCTTTGCTTTTGCGTCGATCTCTGTCCGGCAATACTTACAAACCTTCATTTTGTTTCCCATAGCGTTTCCTCCTTTTCATTGTGCCAGATATGGGTCATTCGCCCGCCGCACCTCTTGACAGGACGTTCCGTTTTCGTTAGAATTTAAAACAGAACATATATTCCGAAAAGAGGTAATGCAAATGACACCCGAAGAGCGCAAGGCCATGATCCGGGACATCATCCGCATGTTGCAAGAGATGGAGCAGGCGGGCGACGAAAAGCCTACTCCCCCTGCGTCTTCCTCCAATGCAGGAACTTGACGAAGCTCCAGACCTCCTTCAATTCACTGTCTGACAGCTTCTCGAGCGACTGCTCCAACGCCTCCCACTTGTTCGCAGGTGGGGGGCTTTTCTCGTCCGGCGGATCCTGCCCTAGGATCCAGTCGGCGGACATCTGGTAGTAGATGGCGAGCTTGACGAGCGCCGACGCCTTCAAGTCCATCGAGCCGTCCTCGTAGTGGCAATATGTAGTGTACGCGATACCCGTGTTCTCGGCGACCTCCCGCCGCGTCGCGCCGCGCGTCTCGCGGAGCATCTTCAGACGCATTGCGATCTCATTTTTCACGATAACACCCCCTCTCGTGTGTTACTCTCATTATACGTCATATTTTAGTAAAAGTCAATCGCGATTACCGAATTTAGTAATATGCACAAAAAGCCCGGGAAATTCTTGTGCATATTTTCGGTAATTATAGGCTTGACAAATTACCGCATGTGGTATATAATTGAGACATACCAGATACGGTAATACCATGACGGAAAGGGGGTGCTAGTATGGCTCTGACTACCTTATACGATAACATCGAGGCGGAACGCGCGCGCAAACACTGGACGATCGCGCAGACCGCCGAGATGCTGGGCATCAGCGAAAAGCAGTACCGCAACCGACTGGCGAACGCGCAGAACATCAAGGCGTCCGATCTGGTCGATTACGCAAAGCTCTTCGGTGTGTCCGTCGACTATCTGCTCGGACTGTCCGACAAGGTAAACCCCGCATGACCACCAGAAAGGAGAAGAGACCATGACCCAGATCGAAAAAGCGAAGATCGCTAAGCTGACCATGCGGCAGCGTGCGCTCCGTGTCGAGATCCGCGCACAGGACAGCGCGTGGGACACGATGGACGAGACGGCGCGTCGGCGCTACGATCAGCACTATGGCGAGTGCGTCGGCATCGAGCAGGCGCTTGCCGCGCTGGGCGTACCGTTCGACAGCGTCGATGACCGATAAGGAGGCCGACTAACATGCCCCGCATCATCACGAGCCTCCCGCAGGACTACACGACCGACGTCGTCGAGGCGCTGCTGCGGTGCATCTGCGGCAAGTCCCTCGACGCGGTCATCGACGACCTGCGCGGGGAGGATATCTACGAAGAGGAAAAGGAGGATACACATGTTTGAGATCAAAGCCTCGCGCGAATCCGTAGAGATCCACGGCGAGGGCACCGTCAAGGCCCTGCTGATACTGTATTCACAGGTCACGCAGTCTGTTGCACGCGCTGTTCGACAGATCTACGACATACCGGAAGAGTTGGCACGGATGCTTGTGCTGTCTGCTGCGGAGGTAGCGTTCGACCCTGACGCCGTGAAGCTGATGGAGACCCATTCAACCGGAGAGGAGGACTGACCCTGAGCAAGCAAAGAGAGAAGTATGAGGTCACGATCGTCACGAGAGAGCGCGACTACAAGACGGAGACGCAGCGTCTCAGCAACTCCGAGCACTATGCGCTGTTCCAGAAGCTCCAGGAGCAGAAGCGCTCCCGCGAGATCCGTGACTTCTCGATCATCAGAAAGTAAGGAGGCACGCCATGACCCACACCATCCCCACCACGCAGGCCATCGTCCTGCCGCTGCCGGGCGGCATCGGGCAGCAGAAGACGACCACGCTCGCACGTTCGATCGTCCGTGCGATGGCAGACCCCGCGATCCGCGCGGCCGTAGAGGCGAGGATCGCCGCAGAGAAGAAGGAGGACCCCCATGCAGAAAAACGAGTTTGAACGCCGCACCGGCGTCTACCTGACCGACCTCCAGTACCGCTGCGCCGAGCGCGAGTACGAGCGGCAGGACGATAGTGGCCGCGACGTCTGGCCGGACAAGGACGCGTTCTGCGCGGCGTACCGTGACAACAAGGACGGCCTCGCCGAGCGCATCCAGCACCAGGCCGACGAGGCCATCTGGCGGATGGAGGAGCGCCACCGCTGTGCCATGACGGACAGCAGTGACCGCGTGCAGGAGCTGTGTGCGAAGATCCGCACGCTGGAGCTGGCGCTCGACACCGAGCGTGAGTGGACGCCTTGCGAGGACGCCGGCACGCGGCTCCCGCAGGCCAAGTACGAGGAGCTGGACAAGAATGCCGTAGACCTCGACCGTCTCAGCGACGAGCACGCCGCCGAGATGATCTCCGAGATGTTCGGCTTCATCCCCTCGCTCATCGAGATCCGGCACGAGGCCGATGCCTACGAGCGCGACCGGCACGGCCATCTGCGCGTGCGGGAGACGTTCGAGCGCGACCCCATCTGCATCTCGACGGACTGGAACTATATCCGCTTCGACTGCGCCGGATGCCAGTGGGAGCTCATCGACGGCGCCCTCTCGGCGTATGAGGACTAGGAGGTGCCGCATGGAGATCTTGGATGCGTGGTTCGCTGCCGTACAGGCGGCGGCCGACCCGGTGGACGTCTGCTGTCAGTACCTGGCGCAGATGGACCGCGACCCGCACTGTCCCCCCGAGGACAAGGCCGTCATCTGCGCGTATATCGCCGGATGGGAGATGGCGCGCCGCGGCTACTGGAAGGAGGAGACCGTATGCTATACTTGACCGACCCCGGCATCTGGGCAGGGGTAGCGGCGCTCATCGTGTCGTGCTCGATCCTGTGGAAGCTCGCACAGCACGACAGAGACCTCGCCGCGCAGGAGGAGCGGGAGCTGCTGCGGATGAAGATCGCGGCGGACAACGCTGTCCTCGATGCGATGTGGCGCGCCCAGTTGGACCGGGAGCAGCTCTTCCGCGACTACGTCAACAGCGACAAGGTGGTGGGGCTATGACGTCCGCATAAAAAACGCCCGCCCCGACTGCCATCGGGAACGGACGCTAGGAAAAACCACACCAACAGTATACCACAAGGAGGAGAAAATGTCAATGGATATGCAGCAGTATTTCGACACGCGCGGCATCAAGGGCAAGGTACAGTCCTGCATCGCCGCCGACACGGCACAGGCGCTCCTGCAGTTCTGCGAGCAGGAGCCGGAGTTCGCACAGGCCGTCGAGCAGTCGGGCAAGACCTTCCAGCAGTGCCTCGACTTCGTCGCTGACGGCGTCGGCAAGAGCCTCTCGGACGTCAGAGCGTTCGGCAAGGCCGCCGCGTTCTACTTCCCCGGCGCCCGCATCGACTTCCGCATGGTCATCGACCTGATCGGGGACGCCGATGCGCCCGCAAAGGCCGCGCCCGTCAAGCCCGCGCTGTCGGTCAGCTTCGACAGCCTGCTGGACTTTTGATATGCGTAAGGCACGCAAGGAGGCGCTGCTCACGGCCTTCCCGGAGGTCGGACAGGAGGCGCGGCGCACGATGGCGGGACGCGGCGCGGACAACTTCGCCGTCATGCTCACGCAGGGGCGGGAGCTGTTCGTGCGGTGCTTCCATCGCTACAGCGACGGCTCCCTCGCAGAGCGGCAGCGCTATGTGTTCGCAAAGGACGGGTGCTTCCGCGCCGGTCTCGCAGATGACGGCACATGGCAGGTCCGCCGCGAGTTCCGCGAGCCGGTGTTCCACAAGTCGAGCTACGGCTACAACTACGATGACCGCTACCGTCTGATCGGGGAGGACGTCTGGCGGGAGTCCGACATGCGCTACAGTATGCTCGACCGCTACGGCGGCGCCGCACCGCTGGACTATCTGCACCTGTACTGCCGTCATCCGAACATCGAATACCTCATGAAGCAGGGCTACGGCGGCACGATTCGAGATGAGGCCGCATGGAGCTGCTACTGCCGGAGCACGATCCGCGTCACGCTCGACCCCAACATCGACTGCCGCTCGAACGATCTGCTGCGGATGCTCGGTCTGACGCGCACGGAGTTCTTCGCCCTGCGCGGGCAGGAGGAGCACTACGACGAGTACCTGCTCTGGCGCCGGCAGTACCCCGGCACGCCGCCCGAGGAGCTGCTCCTGCTGGCGCGCGTGTTCCACAGCGAGCGCGGCACGGCAGAGCGCTTCGCAGCAGAGACCGGCCTGCGTCCGGCGAGGATCGCACGGTATCTGGAGGCACAGGGCGTCACGCTCCGCGACTACAGCGACCACATCGACCTCTGCCGCCGTCTCGGCTACGACATGCACGACACGGCGCTCTCGCTCCCGCATCGGTTCGCCGTGATGCACGGGCGTCTCGCCGCGCTCGCCGTCTACAAGGAGAGCGAGGCACAGCGTGAGGCGTTCGCCGCGCATCTGGCCGAGCGTGAGGCGCTGACGTTCCGGGACGGGGCGCTCTGTGTGCGGCAGCCGCGTGACCTCGGCGAGATCGTCGCGGAGGGACGGGCGCTCTGTCACTGTGTCGGCGGCTACGCGAAGCGCCATGCAGAGGGGCGTCTGCACATCCTGTTCATCCGCCGCATCGACGCCGCCGACGAGCCGTTCTACACGATGGAGCTGAGCACGCGCGGCGAGATCGTCCAGGTGCGCGGCAGCCGGAACTGCGCCCCGACCCCCGAGGTCGCCGCTTTCGTGGAGCAGTACCGCGGCCACATCACGCCGCTGTTCGAGAAGCGGCAAAAGGAAGGAGAGACACATGAGCGAGATCATCGTATCTGACGGCTACCGCAAGGCCGTCGCCCTTACCCAGCGCATCATCGCCAATGCCCAGGCGGCGCAGCAGTCCCTGTATGAGGTCTGCGTCGGCCTGCGCGACATGCGCGACGGCAAGCTCTATAAGGAGCTGGGGTATCAGAATTTTGAGGACTATGCGGAGAGCGAGGTCGGCATCGGACGCAGACATGCCTATCGGTATATCGCGATCGCGGATGGACTTGCCGCCGATTTTGTGACATCAATGTCACAGATCGGGACGACCAAGCTCGCGCTCCTCGCCAAGCTCGACGAGCCGACGAGAGAGGCGGTGACGGCGGCAGTCGATGTCGAGGGCACGACCGTCCGCGAGCTGGAGGCCGAGATCGCAAAGCTCCGGGCGGACAAGGCGTCCAAGGACAAGCAGTTCCAGGCCGCGCTCGCGTCCAAGCAGACGGAGATCGACGAGCTGCGGACCGGAGGCAAGCGCCGCACGGACACCCTCATGACCAAGATCCGGCAGCTCCAGGACGAGCTCGCCGCTGCCAAGGCCGCCCCGCAGGAGGTCGCCGTCGAGGACACCTCACGCATCGAGGCGCTCGAGCAGGCGCTGGCCGCCGCCAAGGCAGACCTCGCCGACGCACAGCAGAAGCTCGCCGAGCGCCCGATGGTGCAGGAGGCGCTCCCGGTATCCCCGATCGCGGTCGCAGACAGCAAGGCCGTGTTCCGTGCGTATCTCGCAACGGCGGCGGACAGTCTGCGGCGGCTCTGCGAGTTCCTAGAGCAGCACGCCCATGACGACGCGCTCACGCTCTATCTCACCAAGACCGACGGCATCCTCGGGCTCGCGTCCGACACCGTCCACAAGCTGAAAGGAGGCACATGATGTCCGTCAAGATCCACACCCTCGAGGTCGAGAACGTCAAGCGCATCAAGGCGGTCTCGCTCACGCCCGCGGAGAACGGCCTGACCGTCCTCGGCGGGAACAACGGCCAGGGCAAGACCTCTGTCCTCGATGCGATCTGCTGGGCGCTCGGCGGTAAGCGCTACATGCCGACCAACGCCCGCCGCGACGGCGCCTACGCCGACCCGCACATCCGCCTGACCCTCTCGAACGGCCTCATCGTCGAACGTGCTGGGAAGAACGCCGCCCTCAAGGTCATCGACCCGCAGGGACGCAAGTCCGGGCAGACGCTCCTCGACAGCTTCGTCAGCGAGCTGGCGCTCGACCTGCCGCGGTTCCTGCACGCCTCCGACAAGGAGAAGGCCGACACGCTCCTTCGCATCCTCGGCGTCGGCGACGAGCTCGCGCGGCTCGAGGCAAACGAGAAGCGCCTCTACGACCAGCGCCACACCATCGGACAGATGGCCGACCGCAAGCGTAAGCACGCTGCCGAGCTGCCGTTCTGGCAGGACGTCCCGGAGACGCCCGTCTCTGCCGCGGAGCTGATCGCGGCACAGCAGGACATCCTCGCCCGCAATGGGATGAACGCCAAGCGCCGGGAGGCCGTGCATCAGCTCGAGGCAAAGCGCATCTACCTGAACGAAAAGGCCGACAGTCTCCGGGCGCAGCTCGACGATGTCCTGCGCGATCTCGCCGACGTCACCGCCGAGGAGGATGCGGCACGGCAGGCCGCCGACGGTCTCACCGACGAGCCGACGGACGTGCTCGAGCAGCAGATCGCCGCGATCGACACGATCAATGCCAAGGTCCGCGACAACCTCGCCAAGGCACAGGCCGAGCAGGATGCCGCCGACCTCTCCGGCCAGTACGACGAGCTGACCGAGCAGATCGAGGCCGTCCGTGCGGAACGCAGAGCGCTCCTCGATGGCGCCGACCTCCCGCTCCCGGGACTGACCGTCGAGGACGGGCGTCTGCTGTACGACGGCAAGGCGTGGGACTGCATGTCCGGAGCCGAGCAGCTCCAAGTGGGCACGGCGATCGTCCGTCGGCTCGACCCGGGGTGCGGCTTCATCCTCCTCGACAAGCTCGAGCAGATGGACGTCCAGACGCTCACGGCGTTCGGTCGATGGCTCGAGGCCGAGGGCTTGCAGGCCATCGCGACCCGCGTGAGCACCGGCGACGAGTGCAGCGTCATCATCGAGGACGGACGCATCGTCACGGGAGAGCGAGACGCGGGCGTCTCCAAAACGAAGATCTCCGCAGGCGCCAACGGGGACGCGTTCCCGCGCTACGTCCCCGGATGGCAGAACAAGGAGGGAAACTGATATGAAGTTTGAAGAAGAGAACGGGATCCGCACGGGCGACGGCATCAAGGTCGTCATCTACGGACAGGAGGGCGTCGGCAAGAGCACACTGGCCGCGCAGTTCCCCGGCGCCGTGTTCCTCGACTGCGAGGGCAGCACGGGGCGCATGGACGTGCGCCGCCTGCCGCGCCCGACGAGCTGGCAGATGCTCTGCGATGAGGTCGCCTACGTCTTGCAGGTACACGCCGAGAAGGGCTACCGCTCGCTCATCGTCGACACGTTCGACTGGGCGGAGCGCCTCGCCATCGACGACATCTGCGCCGTCCACAAGGTGAGCGGCATCGAGGGCCTCAACTACGGCAAGGGATGGGAGTACGAGAAGGAGATGGTCGGGCGGTTCCTGGACAGCACGGAGCGCCTGATCGCGGCAGGCATCAACGTCGTGTTCCTCTGCCACGCCATCACGCGGAAAACGACCGCGCCGGAGGTCATGGAGGAGTATGACCACTGGGAGCTGAAGCTCGGCAGCAAGACCACCAACAAAATCGCGCCGCTCCTCAAGGAGTGGTCGGACATGACGCTCTTCCTCGCGTTCCGCACGAACGTCATCGCGGCCGACGACAAGGGCAAGAAGCACAAGGCGACCTCGACCGAGCGCGTCATGTACACGACCAAGAGCGCCTGGTGGGATGCCAAGAACCGCTTCGGCCTGCCTGACCGTCTGCCGCTGGCGTGGGAGAGCATCGCGCCTGTCTTCGCGGCATCTCCCGCGCAGGTCGTCGAGGCAGCCAAGGCGCAGGGCATCCCCGTCAGCGAGGCGATCGGCGACCTGAGCGAGTTCGTCCCCATCGGCACGGAGGACGGCCCCGTCATCCCGGACGGCATCCCGCCCGCGCTCGCCGACCTCATGCGCGAGCATAACGTCTCCCCGCACCACATCGAGCATGTGAGCGCGGATGTGTGGCACTACTTCGCGCAGGGGCAGCCGATGACGGCCTACCCCGCTGACTATCACGACTACCTGACCGCGAACTGGGGCGCCGTGCTGGATGCCGTCCGCGCGAACTGCCCCGACTACGTCCCGTTTTGACTGAAAGGAGAATGAGATATGGACAACTACTATCAGAGGTCTGCCCCGCAGAACGGCGCTGAGCTCGGTTGGGATGCCGAGTTCGACACCGCCGAGAGCAGCTTCACGCTCCTCCCCGAGGGGGACTACGCCTTTGAGATCGTCAAGATCGAGAAGGGGCGTCACAACGGCACGGCCAAGACGCCCGCCTGCAACAAGGTCATCGTGACGTTCCAGATCGACGCGCCGCAGGGCCGTGCGTTTATCAAGGAGAACTACCTGCTGCTCGACGTGAGCTGGGCACGCAGCAAGATGACCGAGATCCATGCCGGCACGGGCCTCATGCAGCAGGGCGACAAGCGCGTGCGGATGCAGTGGGACGCGCTCCCCGGCCGCCGCGGCGTCTGCCATATCACGACGAGGACGTACACTGCCTCGAACGGCGAGGAGCGTCAGGTCAACGACCTCAGAACAGTCTACCCCGCATGGGACTGCCCGCCTGTCGCACAGGCCGCTGCGCCCGCCTACAGCGCACCGCCGCAGGGCTATGCGCCGCCGCAGGGCTATGCGCCGCCGCAGGGCTATGCGCCGCCGCAGGGCTATGCGCCGCCGCAGGGCTATGCGCCGCCGCAGGGCTATGTGCCGCAGAACGGGTGGGGTGGTAACAGATGATGGAGCTCCGTCCGTATCAGCAGGAGGCGATGACGGCGGTATTGGACGAGTGGGAGCGTGTGCAGCACACGCTCCTCGTTCTCCCGACAGGGTGCGGCAAGACCATCGTCTTCGCGAAGATCACGGAGGACAGGGTCCGGCAGGGCGGCCGCGTCCTCATCCTCGCGCACCGGGGCGAGCTCCTTGACCAGGCCGCCGACAAGATCATGCACGCGTGCGGTCTCGGATGCGCCGTCGAAAAGGCGGAGCAGAGCTGTCTCGGTTCATGGTACCGTGTCGCGGTCGGGTCGGTGCAGACGCTCATGCGGGAGCGCCGCCTCGCCCAGTTCCCTGCCGACTATTTCTCGCACATCGTCATCGACGAGGCACACCACGCCGTCTCCGACAGCTACCAGCGCATCCTCGAGCACTTCCCCGCCGCGCGCGTCCTCGGCGTCACCGCGACGCCTGACCGGGGCGACATGCGCGAGCTGGGCAATGTCTTTGACTCCCTCGCCTACGAATACACCCTCCCGCAGGCGATCCGCGAGGGCTATCTCACGCCCATCAAGGCCGTGACCATCCCCCTCAAGGTCGATCTCTCCGGCGTGTCCGTGCAGTCCGGCGACTTCAAGGCCGCCGACCTCGGCAGCGCCCTCGATCCCTACCTCGACCGCATCGCCGCGGAGATGCAGAAGTATTGCCGCGGCCGCAAGACGGTCGTGTTCCTGCCGCTCGTCGCAACGTCAAAGAGGTTCCGCGACATCCTCTGCCGGCACGGCTTCCGCGCCGCCGAGGTCAACGGCGAGAGCGACGACCGCGCAGACGTCCTCGCGGGGTTCGATGCCGGCAAGTACGACGTCCTCTGCAACTCTATGCTCCTGACGGAGGGATGGGACTGCCCGTCCGTGAACTGCGTGGTCGTCCTCCGGCCGACGAAGGTGCGCTCGCTGTACTGCCAGATGGTCGGACGCGGCACGCGGCTCTGTGAGGGAAAGGACCATCTGCTCCTGCTCGATTTCTTGTGGCACACGGAGCGTCACGAGCTCTGCCGTCCCGCGCACCTGATCTGCAAGGACAAGGACGTCGCCGCCCGCATGACCGCCGACATGGCAGATCACGCGGGCGTGCAGATGACGCTCGAGGAGGCAGAGCGGACAGCGTCGGAGGAGGTGCAGGCACAGCGCGAGGAGGCGCTCACCAAGCAGCTCGAGGCGTGCCGGACGCGCAAGGGACGGCTCGTCGACCCGCTCCAGTACGAGATGAGCATCTGCGCGGAGGATCTGTCCGGCTACGTCCCCGCGTTCGGATGGGAGGCCGCGCCGCCGTCCGAAAAGCAGAAGGCGGCGCTCGAAAAGCTCGGCATCTCCCCGGCCAAGATCGAGTGTGCCGGCAAGGCATCGCTCCTGCTCGACCGTCTGCAAAAGCGCCGCGCCGCCGGTCTGGCGACCCCCAAGCAGATCCGCCTCCTCGAGGAGAAGGGATTTCTGCATGTGGGGACGTGGACGATGCAGCAGGCGTCCGCGATGATCTCGCGCATCGCCGCCCTCGGGTGGCGGTGCATCCCGCCGGGCATCGACCCCAAGACGTATGAGCCGCGCTAGAAGGAGGGACTATGGATCATAGGAACGATGATCTCGACGTGATGCTGGGCCATATCGACCCGGCCTCCGTCGACTACCAGACATGGGTCGGCATCGGCATGGCGCTCAAGGATGCAGGCTATGACGTCTCGGTCTGGGACACATGGAGCGCCCGCGATCCCGACCGCTATCATGCAGGGGAATGTGAGAAGAAGTGGCGGTCGTTCCGCGGCTCTTCCCACCCCGTCACCGCCGGGACGATCGTCTGGCTCGCGGTCAAGGGCGGCTATGAGCCGCCGCACACAGCGGCTCTCCGTGCGCTCGACTGGGACGACTATATCGGCGAGGACTACGTCGTCACGTCCGCCGAGCAGACCCTCGCGACCCCCGTGCGGATCCCGCAGGAGTGGGACAGCGTCGCCCAGATCACAAAGTATCTCGAGACGCTCTTCGAGCCGGAGGACTTCGTCGGCTACGTCACCGAGTGCTGGCAGAACTCCGACGGCAAGTATCTCCCATCGGCAGGCTCCTGCGACCGCACCGCCGGACAGCTCCTCGCCGAGCTGCAAAAATACAAGCGCTTCGAGGACGTGTTCGGCACACCGAACAGCGAGTGCGGCGCATGGATCCGCTTCAACCCGATGGACGGCAAGGGCGCCAAGAACGAGAACGTCGCCGACTACCGCTACGCGCTCGTCGAGTCCGACAAGATCCCCATCGAACAGCAGAACGGCATCCTCCATGACCTCAAGCTCCCCATCGCCGCGCTGGTCTTTTCCGGCGGGAAGTCGCTGCACGCCATCGTGCGCGTGGATGCGGGGAGCTACGAGGAATACCGACGACGCGTGGAGTTCCTGTACTCCGTCTGCGACAAGAACGGTCTCCAGGTCGACCGCCAGAACCGCAACCCCTCACGCCTCTCCCGGATGCCGGGCGTCGAGCGGAAGGGCCAGAAGCAGTATCTCCTCGAGACGGACATCGGCTTTTCGACCTTCTCCGAGTGGCGTGACTATATCGACAGCATCACCGACGACCTGCCCGAGCTCGAGAACATGGCAGACGCCTGGGAGCACATGCCTGCGCTCGCCCCGCCCCTCATCGGCGGCGTCCTCCGGCAGGGACACAAGATGCTGATCGCAGGTCCGTCCAAGGCCGGCAAGTCCTATGCGCTCATCGAGATGTGCATCGCCATCGCGGAGGGACGGCCGTGGCTCGGGTGGCCGTGTGCGAAGGGGCGCGTGCTGTATGTCAACCTCGAGCTGGACCGGGCGTCCTGCCTGCATCGCTTTCGCGACGTGTACGACGCACTGCACCTCCCGCCGGTGAACTTGAACGCCATCGACATCTGGAACCTGCGCGGCGTCACCGAGCCGATGGACAAGCTCGCGCCCAAGCTCATCCGCCGCGCCAAGAAGGGCGGCTATATCGCCGTCGTCATCGACCCGATCTACAAGGTCATCACCGGTGACGAGAACTCTGCCGACCAGATGGCGCATTTCTGCAATCAATTCGACAAGATCTGCACCCAGCTCGGATGCGCGGTCATCTATTGCCACCACCACTCCAAGGGCGCGCAGGGCGGCAAGCGGTCGATGGACAGAGCGTCCGGCTCCGGCGTGTTCGCCCGCGATCCGGATGCGCTCCTCGACATGACCGAGCTCGAGCTGACAGAGGACATCCTCACGCAGCAGAAGAACACGGCCGCCTGCCGCATCTGCGAGGCGTTCCTGACGCAGTATGCCCCGGGCGTCCTCGAGGATGCCGCGCCGGACGATCTGATGAGCCGCAAGGCCGCAGAGGCGCTGTGCCGCCGTCATCTCCCGCAGACCGTCTACAGCGAGCTCTGCGCGGCACTGCACGAGGCCGACCGCCGCACGGACGGACTGACCGCATGGCGCCTCGAGGGGACGCTGCGCGAGTTCCCGAAGTTCGCGCCGAAAAACCTCTGGTTCCGCTATCCGATCCACGAGGAGGACATGCTCGGCGTCCTGCGCGATTTGCAATTGGATGTCCAGCTCGCGCCCTATCAGCGCGGCGCCCGGCGCGGACATGCGACCCAGAAGAAGCAGGCGAAGGCCGCCCAGGCCGACAAGAGCGCCGAGCTGCTCAACGTGTTCGACACCGTGAACGTCGACGGCAGGGTCACGGTGCAGGACATCGCGGAGTTCTTGGGCGTCACGGAAAAGACGGTGCGGAACCGGCTCGATAAATGTGACGGTCTGGAGATCGTCAATGGAGAGGTCAAACGTACAAAGTAGCAAGTTGCTACCTAGGGAAAAAACGAGGGAAAACTGGCTATATAATATATAGAAAATGTTTCCCTGTCAATGGGGTACAGGTAAAGGCGGCTCAAAAAGCCAGCCGCCTTTGCCCTGACCCTGACATTGACAAAAGCGAAAATGAAGGGGCTTGGGGGGAGCGCCCCACCCTCATGTGAGCGTGCGGCTCCCCCAAAGTATAAATAGGGGGCTTGGGGGGCGGCCGCCGTTCGGGGCGTGACCGAACGGAGCTTGCGAAGTGAGGTCTAGCCCCGAACTGATATGGCGGCGGCCGCCCCCCAAATATGAAAGGAGCAAGAAATGGAATTCTTCATGCCCATGATCCCCCCGACCGTGACCGCGCAGGAGCGTGCGGTGCGGGTCGTGCAGGGGCATCCGCAGTTCTACGATCCGCCGGAGGTCGCAGAGGCACGGCGCAAGCTGACGGCACATCTCGTCCGGCACAGACCCGAGCGGCCGTATGCGTGCGGGGTGCGTCTGGTCGTCAAGTGGTGCTTCCCGCGAGGGCGGCATCGCGACGGCACCTACCGCATCACCCGCCCCGACACCGACAATTTGCAGAAGCTCCTCAAGGACTGCATGAGCCGCTGCGGCTTCTGGAAGGACGACGCGCTCGTCTGCTCGGAGATCTGCGAGAAGTTCTGGGCAGACGTGCCGGGGATCTATGTCCGCATCGAGGAGGTGGAGCCGTGAGGGTCGAGGAGGTAAGGGCGGCGCTTGGCAAGCCGGTGCGGTTCCGCAGTGTAAAGCTGGCGTGTGACAGCGTCTACGTCCTGACCGGGTGCATCCTGCGGCGCGGCACGGACGGCTTTTACTATCAAGCCGAGCTGACGCGCGGCCGCACCGTGATCGTGGCGGCGCTGGACGACATCGAGCGTGTGCAGGCACCGGCCGCGCCGCGCATCACGCATCAGCAGGCGCATAACGCCTATGACATGCTGCAAGGCGCGTGCAACAGGATGTTCGTCACCGACGACCCCGCCGAGCCTGCGCGTCTGTATGCGTCTGCACTGCATCTCGTGGAGACGATCTACGCCTACGCGCGGGGACGGTTTGCAGAGAAGGAGGTGTGACCATGATGCCCGAATACAACTTCTGGGACGACCGCACGACCGAGGTCAACGACGGCGATCTATGCCCCATCAAAAATGACTACTGCATCGAACAGAACTGCGAAGCGTGCCAAGCAAAAAAGGAGTGGGACGCATACTGGAATGAGGTGAAACGCAATGACAGTTGAACAGCTCGTGCAGGAACGCGACACCGCGCTCCTCTCGCTCGACAAGTCCCGCATCTGTGTTTTCATGCGGACATGGGGCATCCCGGTGCCGCAGGACGACGGCGTGTTCTGGACGACCGTGCGGGACGCACTGATCGAGATCGGCGCACCGTGGAGGACCGTGCAGAGCGCGGAGATCCGGAGACGATATGCAGGAGGTGAAAGACGATGACCGACCGTGAGATCAAGACCCAATGGCTCGGGCGTGGGCGTCCGCTGCGCTTGCGCCTGATCGGACTGTATGCCGAGCGGGCAGAGCGTTGGAGTCGTGCGGAGTATGCCGGCATCCGTTGCGACGGGACGTCCGGGACATCCGGGAACGCGACGGAGCGCCGTCTGGATGCGCTCGCTGTGACCGAGGCGGAGATCGCATCCGTGGAGCGGGAGCTGGCAGTGGTCGAGGCAGAGATCCGCGCGGCGATCGAGCAGGTGCATCGTCCGCTGTTCCAGACGTATCTGCGGATGCGGTTCCTGGGCTATCGGACGGAGCCGCAGATCGCGGAGGAGATCGGGTATTCCATCAGTCATGTCAAGGGCTACATCCGCTTGGGCGCGCTCGATGCCGTCAAACTTAATACCAGATAATACTTGATACTATCCCCCGAATGTGCTAGAATAGTATCATAGAAAAGCGGCGGGGACATGTGCAGCGCTTTTCCGGGCGGCATGCGTGTTGCCCGGTTTGGCTTCCCCGCACAGCTTTTCAGCAATAGCAACATGGAAGTACCTTCTTTTTCTCCTCTCGGCATCCGGCGCAGCGCGTCGGGTGTCGTTTTTGTCGTGGCCGGAGGTGAGATGTATGACGCCGAGACAGAGGAAATTTGCAGAGCACTATGCGGCGACAGGGAACGTCGTCCAGAGCGCGGTCGCGGCGGGCTATTCCGAGAACTACGCGAACGGCCGCGCCTACGAGCTGTTGGAAAATGTGGGAGTTGCGGCGTATCTGCGCGAGATCACGGAGAAGGCGCAGGACGAGCGCATCATGACCGCCAAGGCGCGGCAGGTGCTCCTCTCTGATCTCGCGCGCGACCCCGAGCAGGCCGCCG
This sequence comes from uncultured Ruminococcus sp., assembly GCA_902762785.1. Taxonomy (GTDB): domain Bacteria; phylum Bacillota; class Clostridia; order Oscillospirales; family Ruminococcaceae; genus UBA3855. Next base: position 21,216 of record CACWPL010000038.1, read on the forward strand.
CCGACCGCATCCGCGCCGTCGATACGCTCAACAAGATGACGGGGGAGTACACCGTCAAGGTCGAGGCGGACGTGCATCCGTCCGGCAAGCTCGCGGACATCCTCGACCAGCTCGGCGGGGAGGGTCTGCATGAGTAGCTTCCCGCTGTCACAGAAGTACATCGACTTCATCAATACGACCGACGTCCGCGCGGAGTTCCTTGAGGGGACGACCGCCTCCGGCAAGACGACCGTCGGCGCGGGCGTGAAGTTCATGCGGATGGTGAGCGCGTCGCCAAAGCGTCTGCATCTGATCGCCGCGCTCGACACCGGCACCGCCGAGAAGAACATCCTCCAGCAGGACAACGGTCTGCTCGACATCCACCGTGGCGCCCGCTACTTCGGCAACGGCGACGCGAGCTACAAGCTGCCGCATATCAAGTTCGAGGGCAAGGTCATCCTCGTGTTCGGCTACGGTGACAAGGCCAAGTGGAAGAAGGTGCTCGGAGGACAGTACGGGTGCATCTACATCGACGAGATCAACACGGCGGACATCGACTTCGTCCGCGAGCTGTCCACACGAAACGACTACCTTCTCGCGACGCTCAACCCGGACGACCCGGATCTCCCGGTCTATCGGGAGTTCGTCAACAGGTCGCGGCCGTTTGCCAAGTACGCCGCTGACGTGCCGGGGGAGATAAGCGCCGCGCTTACCGAGCCGCCCGTGCCGGGATGGCGCTATTGGTTCTTCACGTTCCGCGACAACCTCGCGCTCACGCCGGAGGACATCGAGCGGAAGATGCGCAGCGCCCCGCCCGGTACCAAGCTCTACAAGAACAAGATCCTCGGCCTTCGCGGGCGCGCGACGGGTCTCGTGTTCCAGGGCTTCGACCGGGCGCGGCATACGTTCCGGGAGGCCGACGTCCAGCTCGGCATCGAGCGCGGGGAGCTGCGGTTCGTGCGCTTCACGGCGGGACTGGACACGTCCTACAGCGCCAAGTCCCCGGACACGTTCGCGATGCTCTTCCAGGGGATAGACGACCGGCGGCGCCTCCTCACGCTCGAGGAGCGCGTCATCCAGAACGCCGACCTCGCGACCCCCGCGGCGCCGTCCGACATCGCGGCGGCGTTCGTGCAGTTCCTGGAGATGTGCCGGCACAAGTGGGGCTTCGCACGGGACGTCTACATCGACAGCGCCGACCAGGCTACCGTCACCGAGCTCCAGAAATACAAGCGCCGGACAGGATGCCTGTACAATTTCGTCGGCAGCTACAAGAAGCTCGCGATCCTCGACCGCATCCATTTGCAGTCCGGGTGGATCGCGACGGGGCATTATCTCGTGAACGAGACGTGCCGCGCCCATCTGCGGGAGCTGGCCGTCTATAGCTGGGACGACACCGGCACTGCGCCCGAGGACGGGCACGACCACACCATCAACGCGAACCAATACGCGTGGATGCCGTATAAGAATTTGATAGGCGCCGCAGGTGCGGGGGGCATCGCAGCGCCTCCCCCATCTTGAAAGAGGTGAGACGATCAAGTGAATATCTGGGAGAGCATCCGGCTCTGGCTCCTGCGGCAGCTCAAGGTCGAGCCGGCGCAGCCGCGGCAGCTCTGGGTGCGGGAGAGCCTGACCTTCGAGGACAATGCCGCCCTCAACAGGCTCTGGTATACAGGCGACGCAGACGCGCTGTCGCAGGTCTACGCGCAGCTCGGCGGCAACGGCTTCTGGGCGAAGTCCGCCAAGAATACACAGGTGCAGCGCATCCACACGGGCATCCCCGGTGCGATCGTGGACACCCTCGCGCAGCTCGTCGTGTCTGACCTGCTCGACGCGCAGATCGCGGACAGTCCCGTCCTCGAGGAACGTCTGGCGGCGCTGCTCGAGGACGTCTCGTTCCATGACGTGCTGGAGGATGCCGTCGCGCAGATGCTCGTCATCGGCGATGGGGCGTTCCGTGTGACGTATGACGGGAGGGTCGGCGTGGCGTTCGTCCCGGGCGACCGCGTCCTCTTCGACGGCGACGAGATCGTGTTCTGCACGCGCTACAAGATCGCCGCGCGGGAGTATCTCCTGCGCGAGACCTACGCCCCCGGCGCGATCCGGTGCGTCCTCACGGACAGCGCGGGCATCGCCGTCCCCCTCGACACGCTCCCGGAGACGGCCGAGCTCGTGCCGGAGCTGGCGTTCAGCGGGGACATCATGCTCGCTGTGCCGCTGCGGTGCCGCCGTTCGCCGGTCTGGCCGGGGCGCGGGCAGAGCATCTTCGACCGCAAGCGCGGCAGCTTCGACGCGCTCGATGAGGCGTGGAGCCAGTGGATGCACGCCGTCCGCAAGTCTCATGCCAAGACCTACATCCCGGAGAGCCTTGCACGTTATGACCCGCAGACGGGCGCGCCGATGCGGCCGGACGACTTCACGGACAGCTTCCTCGTCGTGGGGTCGAGCATGGCGGAGAACGGCCGCGACCAGATCGTGACCGCGCAGCCGGACATCGCCTACGAGGGCTATCTGTCCGCGTACATGACCGCGCTCGACCTGGCGCT
>CACWPL010000039.1 GCA_902762785.1 uncultured Ruminococcus sp.
GTCGCACCAACGACCTCCCCATGCGCCCTCTCAACTGGCTTTCGCCTATCGAATTTCTTCATGAACACTGTCCAAGATGATTGACAAACTTACATTTTTCAAAAAAACTTGAAAAAACCTTCCGGCGCCATGGCGGTATATAGATAATACACGATATATCAGCAAAACGTCCTCCCGCACGATGGGGAGGACGCTTCGTTCATTTCGAGATCCTTGGCAGACGGCGTAGCACCGTCTCATAGAGCGCGACCGAGGCACCGGCGCCGAACACGCCCTGCACCACGTTCCCCGTGACGGAGAGCCAAGCCGCCTCTACGGAGCCATAGAGCACGCCCTCAAAGGCCGCATAGCCCACGACCATCACCAGCTCGGCGACCACCGCCGCCGCGATCCTCGCAGGGATGCTCGGGAGCCGCTTGGACGCTGCCGCGTAGCCGTACCACGCCGCGACGGCCATCAGTGCCTTGATGACCAGTGTGGCGGGGGCATAGACCGTGTAGCCGGCGATGATGTCCGCGAGCGCGGAGCCGAAGCCCGCTGCCGCGGCGCCGTAGGCAGGCCCCAGGAGCCAGGCGGAGAGGCTCACGATCGTGTCGCCCAAATTGATATATCCCTTCGTGACCGTGGGGATGCGGATGACCAGTGTCGCCACGGTGGTGAGCGCTGCCAGCATCGCTGTCATCGTCAGGATGCGGAGCTTGTCGTTCTTGTGTTTTCCCATGACAGATACCTCCTTATGTGACTTATTATACCACAGTACGGAATGATCGTCAACTCACTTTTTATAATATGTTGCCATAGCTTTTCTTTATAGTTTCGGTCACAGCAGGGGATGGCGCTGGAAATCGCGGGACGTCTCGAAGCTGTCCCAGTCCTCGCGGCAAAGGGCGATGTTCTCCTCGGCGACGGCGGTCACGGCCGGCATGGCGTCGTCATCGAAGAGGATGGGGAAGGCCTTGACGTCCTTGACCTGGAGGTTGATGGTCGGGTTCATGAGGTGGAACGCGCTCGCGGCCGGCTTGCTGCAAAGCGCGGCGAGCACATACGGCAGATGCGCCACGCGCACCATCGAAGCACCGCCCTTGTCGAACGCCCCGATCGGCGGCAGCAGACGGAAGCTCGTCCCGCGCGTGGTGACGGCCGAGTAGGTGATGCCCTCCGTGAACCAGTAGGACGAGTCGAGGCAGTTGGCTGTCTTGGTGCTGCGGTACCAGCGCATCGCGGTATCGGACGTATCGACGATGTATTCGAGATTCCCGTACCAGCGCCGGAGGTCGCCGCCCTTGGCGTAGCCTGCCCAGCGCTTTCCCTGGCCGATGTCCCCATCCGCGACCTCCCAGGTAAAGCGGAGGAACCGCTTGTTGTCGGCGGTGATGTGCTGGGAGCCGGTGAAGTCGGAGAGCGCGTCCACGCTTTGGCCCTTGTCGAAGATGCCGAGCAGACCCTTGCCGGCCCAGTAGGCGATGGGGCCGCCGGGGATATGGGCGAACTGCGCCTGGCAGACTTGGAAACGTCCCTCTCCGCTGTGGAAAGCCGCCTCCTTGGCCGCCTCGCCGGCCGGCTCTGTCAGACGGATGTAGATGCCGGGGACGTCGGGGAGCTGCCGCTTGACATTGACGAACGCAGTCGCAGAGACGACCTCGCCGCCGATATCGTCGAAGGCGCGTGTCCCGAGGTGCGCCATCGTCACGGTCGTATGGGACTGGAGCTTCTGCCGCAGCCGCTCGTAGCTGGAAATGAACATCCACGCCTGCTGGGTGATGAGGGCATAATAGCCGTCCTCGCGGGCAAAGCGGCCGCAGCGCTCGATGAAACAGGCGAAGAGGTCGGTCTTGCTGTCCGGGTAGTGGTCGCGCAGGTAGCTGCATAGGATCTCGTCCGCATGGGAGGCGGCCATGTAGGGCGGGTTCGTCACGACGCAGTCATACGCCTGACAGAGGATGTCATGGACACGCCGCATCGCACGGATGGTGTCGGCGGCGGAGCCCATCTCGGCCGCAAAGTCCTCCTCCTTGACCGGGACAGAGGGCTCGAGGAGCGACCCGACCGTGTCCGCATGGAGGAACTGCGCACCGAAGGCACGGAGCGCCTGCGGGAGCATCGCGGGATCCGTCCCGGCAGCATCGGCGAGACAGGCGAGATGCGGCGTGGGAGGATCCCTGAAGAGACGGCGGTCGTAGGCACGCGCCTTCATCATCACGGCGAAGACCGCGAGCTGTGTGGCACGGCAGTCGATGTCGAGGCCGTAGAGGTTGTCCGTGAGGATGTGTCTTGCGGCATCCCGCGGGACGTAGCCGCACTCCAGATAGATCTGCATGAGGACGTCGAACGCATACACGAGCACATGTCCGCTGCCCATGCAGGGATCAAGGAACCGGATCTCCTCCGGCCGCAGGGACGTGCGGGACGGCGGGACATCCGGCGTCTCGACATAGCAGGTGAGGAACGTGCGCAGCCCGCTCTCGGGATGCGCCTCGAGCCAGAGACGGCCGAGGGAATTGTCCACGAGCCAGCGGACGATCCAGTCAGGCGTGAAGAGCTGGGTCGCGGCGGGGATGCGGGAGGCGTCGATCTTGCGCTTTTGATCCTTGAGCTCATCGAACACGCGGTCCTTGGGCTCTGTATTATAATACTGGTAGAGCCACCCGAGGATCTGGACACTGTCCTGCCAATCGGACTCGGGAAGGTCTCCGACGAGACGGGCGAGGAGACCGTCGGCACGAAGGAGCCCATCCGGGAGGAGGAGCACCGTCCATCCGTCCATGGCATCGAACACGTCCGGGAGCGCGTCATGGAGCGCGGCGCATTGCAGTGTGAGCAGATAGCGATAGAGCGCCTCGCTGTCCCCCGTATCGAGGAGGGACGTCACGGTGTCGGCATCGAGACCGGGGAGGTCGATCTGGCGCGCCTCGTGCAGGATCTCGGGACGGAAGTCGCCCTGCTCGTTCGAGAACACTCGCACGCGCGTGGGGAGATAGCCGTGGAGCTCCATGAAGCGCAGTGCGATGAAGCGGTCGAACCAGGTGTAGGCCGCCTCCTCCATGGTACGGTCGAAGCCGACGGCGGCGATGTGGTCGATGAGCTGCTGTCGCTGCTCGCGGACGGCAGGGGAGAAGGACTTCCCGCCGAAGCCGGGGAGCGAACGGTCGGGGGCAGCATCCCTGCGGATGCCGAACAGATACGCGCGCTGGATCACGCCCTCGAGCAGGATGCGCCGTGCGTCCACGGCGAAGGTCTTTGCGGCGCTGCGGTCCATGTTGGGTCCCTCCTTGCGGTCAGTTTCTTTGGACATTATACCAGAACGGCCGACCAAATGTCAACCCCCTTCAAGAAATAGCGCGCAAGTTCTTGCCCATCCACAAAAAAACTCGCCGATACCCCTTGACAACCGCCGCAAGATGGGGTATAATAGTAATATCTAATAGGATAGCAAATGCGTTGAAGGGAAATAAAGCTATGACGTCCCGCGCTTCAGAGAGCTGTCGGCCGCTGCGAGACAGTGCCGGTGTCAGAGCGTCACTCCTCCCCGAGCAGATGTGCCGAACGGTGTCCTGCATCCGTGCAGGTGCTCAGTAAGCCCATACGGGTGCTCCCGTTACAGGGCGATGTATTCCGGTCCCCGGGATGCAGCAGAGTGGGCGTGTCCCCCATGCCATGCATGGGCCAGCGTCAAAAAGAGTGGTACCGCGGAGCCGGCAGCTTCGTCTCTTTTATGCTTGTGGCGTAGAAGGGGCATTTTTTATGCACATTTCCCCGCCGCATCTCGCTCTCATCCCATCATCCTGAAAGGCGGTATGAAAAATGGAAAACTACAAAAAGTACACCAGACAGTATTTCGATGTGACCGACCCGCCCATGCGCTGGGCCAAGAAGCGTTATGTCGAGAAGGCGCCCATATGGTGCAGCGTGGATCTGCGCGACGGCAACCAGGCGCTCATCATCCCCATGAGCCTCGAGGAGAAGCTGGAGTTCTTCAAGGTCCTCGTCAGCGTCGGCTTCAAGGAGATCGAGGTCGGCTTCCCGGCCGCCTCCGAGACGGAGTATGAGTTCTGCCGCGCCCTGATCGAGCGCGACCTCATCCCGGATGACGTGACCATCCAGGTGCTCACACAGTCCCGCGAGCACATCATCGCCAAGACCTATGAGGCGCTGCGCGGCTGCAAGAACGCCATCGTCCACCTCTATAATTCCACCTCCCTCGCCCAGCGCGAGCAGGTGTTCCGCCGCTCCAAGCAGGAGATCATCGACATCGCCGTGTTCGGTGCCAAGCTCTGCAAGGAGTACCGCGAGAAGACCCCGGGCAACTTCCGCTTCGAGTATTCCCCGGAGAGCTTCACGGGCACGGAGCCGGAGTTCGCCGCCGAGATCTGCAATGCCGTCATCGACATCTGGCAGCCGACGCCGGAGGACAAGGTCATCATCAACCTGCCCGTCACCGTCTCCCACTCCATGCCGCACGTTTATGCCGACCAGATCGAGTACATGTGCGACCATCTCAATAATAGAGAGAATCTGCTGATCTCGCTCCATCCCCACAATGACCGCGGCTGCGCCGTGGCGGACACGGAGATGGGCCTGCTGGCCGGTGCGGACCGTGTCGAGGGCACGCTCTTCGGCAATGGTGAGCGCACGGGCAATGTCGACATCGTGACCGTGGCACTGAACATGTTCGCCCAGGGCGTCGACCCTGAGCTGGACTTCACGGATCTGCCGTCCCTCGTGCAGCTCTATGAGCGTGTGACCCGGATGCAGGTCTATGACCGCCAGCCGTACAGCGGCAAGCTGGTGTTCGCGGCGTTCAGCGGCTCGCACCAGGATGCCATCGCCAAGGGCATGAAGTGGCGCGAGGAGAAGCAGTGCGACACCTGGACGGTGCCCTATCTGCCGATCGACCCGACCGATGTCGGCCGTGTCTACGAGGCAGACGTCATCCGCATCAATTCCCAGTCCGGCAAGGGCGGCATCGGCTATCTGCTCGAGACGCAGTTCGGGATCAACATGCCCAAGGCCATGCGTGAGGAGTTCGGCTACATCGTCAAGGGCATCTCCGACCATGCCCACAAGGAGCTTATGCCGAACGAGGTCTACGACATCTTCAAGGACACCTACGTCAACAAGACCGCGCCCCTCGCCTATACTGAGATCCACTATGTCCAGAAGGACGGCATCCAGGCGACCGTGACCCTCACCCGCGACGGCGAGCGCTACACGATCAAGTCCGGCGGTGACGGCCGTCTCGACGCGGTGAGCAACGCCGTCAAGAAGTTCCTCGGCAAGACCTTCACCATCACGACCTACACCGAGCACGCCCTGACCGTTTCGTCGAAGTCTGACGCCGTATCCTATGTCGGCATCGAGGCGGACGGCAAGACCTATTGGGGCGTCGGCATCCACAAGGACATCACCGATTCCTCGGTCGCTGCGCTCTTCAGTGCGCTCGACCGCTGGATGGAAGCGACCAAGTGACCCACGGCGGCCGCCCCCGACCGGGGCGGCCGCTTTGTATTGGAGGGGATCTCATGAAGAGACAGCACAGGATCCTGGGCGCGCTGCTCGCGTCGGCCGCGCTTTTGCTGACGGCCTGCGGCACCGCGGCCCCGTCGGCGCCGACCGCCCCCGCGGAGCGCCGCAAGATCATCATCGACACGGACACCGGCGCGGACGATGCCTCCGCACTCATCCTCGCCGCCAAGAGCGACCAGGTCGACATCCTCGGCGTGACCGTGCTCGTGGGCAATGTCGGCCTCGAGCAGAGCGCCAAAAACGCGCTGATGGCGCTGGAGATGGCGGGCTCGGATGCCCCGGTCTATCTGGGCGCGTCGGAGAATTCGAGCGGCGAGGCGATCGACGCGTTCAGCGTATTCGGCACGGACGGCATGGGCGACGCCGACCTGATCCATCCCACTGGAACGGCCGCCGAGGAGGATGCCATCGACTTTATCCTCGACACGGTCGCAGCGGATCCCGGTGAGGTGGAGCTCGTGGCCCTCGGCCCTGCCACCAACATCGCCAAGGCCATCGAGCGCGACCCGGAGACCATGCAGAAGGTCAAGACCATCTGGTCGATGGGTACCGCCGGCCTCGGCCCCGGCAATGCGTCACCGGTCGCGGAGTTCAATGTCTACGGCGACCCCGGCGCCTATGCGGTGATGCTGGATTCCGGCATCGACATCACGGTCGTCGGCCTGGACATGTGCGGCGGCGAGGCGCAGTGGACGGACGCGCAGATCGAGCGCCTCGAGAAAGCGGGCGACATCGGCCATTTCGTTGCGGCCTCGTTCGGGAAGATCCGCGAGTTCTATGCCGTGAACGGCTCGGCAGGCTCCGTCATGAACTGCGATGCCCTCGCCATGATGTGCGTCCTCGACCCGACGTTCGTCCGTGAGACGATCCGGTGTCACGGGAGCTGCATCACGGAGCCCGGGGAGACCTATGCACAGGTGCTCTTCTATCAGGAGGGCTTCACCTATGACGTGGCCGCCAATGACGGGGACCATAACGTGTCGCTCGTCAGTGAAGTTGAAAAATCGAGCTATTTCGACCGCTACCTCGCAGCGGTCAAGTGAACGGCGGCGCCGTATCACTGTGCAAGATCAGGAGGACAGAAGATGATCCATACCATCCCGCTCGGCGGAATGTGGCATTTTTATGCCGATGAAGAGAAACACTACACAGGCTTCCTCCCGGAGGGACGCCTGTTCACCGACACCGTCACCCTGCCCGGCACCACCGCCACGAACGGTAAGGGCAGGTCGAATGAAAAGCGCGAGGACGGCTGCCTGACCGAGGTGCATCCCTACAGCGGACAGGCCTGGTTCCGCCGCACCGTCCACATCCCCAAGGCCATGCGCGGGCGCCGACTCGAGCTCTTCCTCGAGCGCACGCGGATCACCCGCCTATGGGTGAACGGAGCCTATGTGGGCACGCAGGACAGCCTCGTCGCACCGCATATCTATGACCTTTCCGCATGGTCGTCGTCGGCGGAGCTGATGCTGCACATCTGTGTGGACAACACCGGCTACCCCACCCGCGGCGGTCACATGACCTCGGTCGATACCCAGACCAACTGGAACGGCATCACCGGTGAGATGTCGCTGCGGTTCTATGACGACAACTGCATCCGCCGTGTCCGCGTGGAGACGGACGCCGCCGCAAGGCGCGTGACGCTCCGCCTGTACACCGAGGGCGACATCCACATGCTCAAGGCAGAGGGCGAATGGACGTCCCTGAACGGCAAGGTCGCCGACATCGCCCCGCAGGTGCTCACGGCCGAGCCTGCCGAGGACGGCTCCCGCACCGTGACCGTCCAGCTCGACAAGGCCGCTCCGCTCTGGGACGAGTATACGCCGGTCGTCGGGCATCTGACGCTGCGGCCTTTCGGCAGCAAGGACGTCACGGAGGTGACGTTCGGTCTGGCAGACCTGCGTGCGGACGGGCACCGATTCACGTCCCACGGACGCCCTGTCATGCTCCGCGGCAAGCACGATGGCATGGCCTTCCCGCTGACGGGCGCCGCGCCCACGGACGTGGAGAGCTGGCTGCGCGTCATGCAGACCGCCAAGAGCTACGGCATCGACCACTATCGCTTCCACACCTGCTGCCCGCCCGACGCGGCCTTCACCGCCGCCGACCTGCTGGGCATCTTCATGGAGCCGGAGATCTGCTTCTGGGGCAGTCTCCACGCGCCCGGGGAGGAGGGTTACGATGCCGCCGAGCAGACCTATCTCATCGAGGAGGGGCGCCGGATGCTCGAGACATTCGGGCATCATCCGTCCTTCTGCCTGTTCTCCCTTGGCAACGAGCTTTGGGGGAGCAAGGAGCGCATGGGCGAGGTGCTGCGGTACTACCGGCAGTTCGAGCACAGGATCCTGTTCACGCAGGGATCGAACAACTTCCAATTCTGGCCGAGCATCCTGCCGGAGGACGACTTCTTCGTTGGCGTGCGGCTCGGGGAGGGCAAGCTGCTGCGCGGGTCGTATGGCTCGTGCGACAAGCCGCTGGGACATGTCCAGTCTGAGAGACCGTCCACGATGCATTGCTACGACCCGATCATCCGTCCTGCCGTGCCTGCCGATGCCGCGGACGGCGGTGCGCAGGAGATCGAGATCCAGTACGGAACGGGCGTGAAGAAGGTCCGCATCGACAGTGCTGCCGGCGGTCTGATCCCGACCAAGCCCGTCGTCACCCACGAGATCGGGCAGTACGTCACCTACCCGAACTTCGACGAGATTCCCAAGTACACCGGCGTCCTGCAAGCGCGCAATTTCGAGATCTTCCGCGAGCGCCTCACCGCTGCCGGCATGGCCGACCGCGCCCGCGACTTCTTCCTCTGCTCGGGCAAGCTGGCCGTGCAGTGCTACAAGGAGGAGCTGGAGGCCGCCATGCGCTCCGAGCTGATCGCCGGATTCCAGATCCTCGACATCCAGGATTTCCCCGGCCAGGGGACGGCCACCGTCGGCATCCTCGACGCCTTCATGGACAGCAAGGGCCTCGTCGAGCCGGAGACATGGCGCGGCTTCTGCTCGGATTCCGTGATCCTCGGCATGTTCCCGTCGTACTGCATCACCGACCGTTTTGAGATGCAGGTGAAGCTCCGCCACCACGCCCCCACGCCCGTCCGGGAGACCCTCCACTACACGATCCACCGCGGCCACACCGTCGCTGCCAAGGGCACCATCGACGTCCGCGTGGACGGGCAGGGGCTCTTCGACCTGGGGAAGATCGCCTTCGACCTCAAGCCCGCCTCGAGCGTCCATCGGATCGACGTGGAGCTGTCCCTCTCGCACACGTCCAACCGCTACCGCCTCTGGCAGTATCCCGCACAGGAGATGCCGTCCCTCGAGAGCAGAGACACGGTCTGCGTCACGTCCGATCTCGCGGAGGCCAAGGCCAAGCTCGCAGAGGGCGGGCGCGTGCTCTTCCTCCCCGGGCGCCTCGCGAACAGCGTGGAGGGCTTCTATTGTGCGGACTTCTGGTGCTATCCGATGTTCCGCAGCATCTCCGAGAGCATGGGACGCGATGTCCCTGTGGGGACGCTCGGCCTCTGCATCGACCACAAGCACCCCGCTGTCCGCGGCACGCGCTGCGAGCGCTGGTCGACCCCGCAGTGGTATGACGCCGTCACCCACGCCGACCTCGCCATCCTTGATGGGACGAACGTGACGCCCATCGTCCAGATGATCGACAATTTCGAGCGGAACCACAAGCTCGGCCTGCTCTTCGCGTGCAGGGTCGGGCGGGGGTCGCTGCTCGTCTGCACGGCGCGCCTGATGGAGGCCGCCGACCGCCCGGAGATCAGGCAGCTCGCGGCCTGTCTCATGCACTATGCCGCCTCGCCCGACTTCATCCCGACCGCCTCGCTCACCGAGGCCGACCTCGACCGCATCCTTGCCCCGCGAAAGGAGGAGCCAAATGCCGTTCGATGATACCTACGAGCTGCTCGCCGATCTGTATGATGACGACAGCTATCCCAAGCGCGATGTCGACCGCCTCGTGAAGGCACTGCGCCGCGCCGTCAAGTCCCTCGAAAAGGGGAAGCGCGATGCCGCCGCTGTCCGTGCGACGTTCGCACCGCTGGTCGCGGAGGCCAAGGCCGTCTCCGCCGACCTCCAGTCCGCCGGTGTCGAGCTGGACACGGACGTCCTCGCTGCCGACGTGCTCTACATCCTCGAGTGGTACGATCTCGATGTGGATGTCGAGGACATCATGGCGCAGATCGGCTGACAGGCACTTTCGATTATTCCAAATCATCCGACATATCTTGACAGTCGCTGTCAAATATGATAAAATGGATCTGTACCCTTTTTAGGGATAGAACACATCAGACTGCGATACAAGGAGTGATCCCCATGGAGAAGATCCCTTTCATCACCAAGGAAAAGGCCGAGGAGATCTGCAAGACCTACCCGACCCCCTTCCACATCTATGACGAGCGCGGCATCCGCGAGAACGCACGCCGCGTGAAGCAGGCCTTCGCGTGGAACAAGGGCTTTCGCGAGTATTTCGCCGTCAAGGCGACCCCGAACCCGTTCATCCTGAAGATCCTGCAGGAGGAGGGCTGCGGTGTGGACTGCTCGAGCCTCACAGAGCTGGAGATGTCCGATGCCTGCGGCTTTTCCGGCAGCGACATCATGTTCTCCTCGAACGTGACCCCCGCCGAGGACTACCGCCTCGCCTACAAGCTCGGTGCCTACATCAACCTCGATGACTTCACGCACATCGACTATCTCGAGCAGCTCACCGGCATCCCGGAGACCATCTGCTGCCGCTTCAACGCCGGCGGCAAGTTCACCATCTCCACGCACATCATGGACTCCCCCCAGGACGCCAAGTACGGCATGACCCGTGACCAGATGTTCGAGGCGTTCCGCGTGCTCCAGAAGAAGGGCGCCAAGCGGTTCGGCATCCACTCTTTCCTCGCGTCTAATACCGTGACGAACGAGTATTACCCGACCCTCGCGCGCCAGATGTTCCAGCTCGCCGTCGACCTCAAGAACGAGACCGGCGCGGACATCCGCTTCATCAACCTCTCCGGCGGCGTGGGCGTGGCCTACCGTCCCGACCAGACCCCCAACGACATCCTCGCCATCGGTGAGGGCGTCCGCAAGGTCTACGAGGAGATCCTGACCCCGAACGGTCTCGGCGATGTCGCCATCTTCACGGAGATGGGCCGCTTCATGCTCGCGCCGTATGGTGCGCTCGTGACGCGTGTGCTGCACAAGAAGCACATCTACAAGGAGTATGTCGGCTGCGACGCGTGCGCGGCCAACCTGATGCGTCCGGCGATGTACGGCAGCTATCACCATATCACCGTCCTCGGCAAGGAGCACGAGCCCTGCACCTACAAGTGCGATGTGACCGGCGGTCTGTGCGAGAACAACGACAAGTTCGCGATCGACCGCATGCTCCCGCCCACCGAGATCGGCGACCTGATCTACATCCATGACACCGGTGCCCACGGCTTCTCCATGGGCTACAACTACAACGGCAAGCTGCGCTCCGCCGAGCTCCTGTACAAGGAGGACGGCACTGTCCAGCTCATCCGCCGCGCCGAGACGCCCGCGGACTATTTCGCGACGTTCGACTTCTGCGGCATCATGGACAAGTATCTGAACAAGTGACAAGAGGGGAGAGGTCTGCCTGCGCAGGCCTCTTCCGTGTTGGAGGGACCATGGGGAACGAGAGAACAAAGCATCGCACGCCCGCGTGGCTCGTCTTGATCGCGGTCGTGTTCGCGGCCGTGCTGGTCACGGCCGGCTATATCGCCGTGCGCGAGCTGGGGCAGGACATGACCTGGAGGCTCCGCGTCCACCGTGCCGAGGAGAACGCGGTCGCATGGGTGCGCGAGAAATACGGTATCGAGGCCAAGCCCGTGGAGACAGAGATCGCTGAGGAGGGCGCCCTCTTTGACCGATGGCAGATCGACTGGGCGTTCGTGACGATGGAGGCAGAAGGCCGCACGTTCAAGGTCAGCGTCTCCGCGAAGGAGGGCGACCTCGAGGGCGCCGCAGACACCTACCAGGCCGAGGACATCACACAGGCGGCTGCCGCGAGAGTGCAGGCGGTATGGCCTGGGGCGGCGGTCAAGTCGTTCGACTTTGGCACGGATGACAGCGACTGCATCGCGCCCTATTTCGATGGGGAGGACCTCGGCGCCGTGCTGCCCGAGACCGCCTCGCTCGAGATGGTCACGACCGAGGAACTGACCTGCACGGACGCGCAGCGAGAGGCCCTCGAGGCGCTGCAAATGGACATCTCCGTCTATCAGTTCGCCGATGCCGCGCAGATGGAGGGCTATATGGCCTCGCCCGCAGTCGGGGCGGACGACTATGCGCCCTATATCGCGTCCTATCGCACCATCGGCAGCGCGAACGATGCCGTCCGGCAGTATGACCTCCGGGAAACGGACGGGATGCTGTACGGCCTGCGCTGGCAGGGGATGGGCAGTCTGGACGGCGTGACGGTCGCGCCGTGTGATGCCGGTCAGCTCGGGTGGCTCGCGGAGGGCGACAGCGGCGGTGCCCGCGTCCCGGTGACGCAGGCGTGGCAGATCCCCGGCGACTGCCCGGACCTGACCGTCTGGTACCCGCTCGCGTCCATCCCGCACAGCGAGGACCACACCATCTACATCGCCTATCGCAAGACGTGCGCGCGGGGCGAGACGTCCGTCCTCATGCATGAGTACCGCACCGCGGGCGAGTACGCCGTCTTCGACCTGCCGCAGGGGAAGGACATCCAGCTCGTCTTCGTCGACACGGGATGGCCGGCACCGTCCGCCTAGTCGCCAAAAAACTCTGAAAAACGATGTGCAATTTCGGCACTACCGCCAAAAGATCGGCGTGTCGAAATGTGGGGGTTGACAAGACCCCGTCAGATAGGGTATACTAACTATAGGAGCCCTTGATAGGGCATGATAGGAGGGACGTCCATGAATATTTGGCATAATATCAGTCCGAAGCGGATCAGTGACGAGGACTTCGTCGCGGTCATCGAGATCCCGAAGGGCAGCAAGATCAAGTATGAGCTCGACAAGGAGACCGGTCTGATGAAGCTCGACCGCATCCTGCACACCTCCACGCACTATCCCGCCAACTATGGCCTCATCCCGCGCACCTATGCGGACGATGAGGATCCGCTCGACGTGCTCGTGCTCTGCTCGGAGGCGCTCGCGCCGATGACGCTCGTGCATGTGTACCCCATCGGTGTGATCCGCATGATCGACAATGGGCGGCATGACGACAAGATCATCGCCATCCCGTTCGACGATCCGAACTACAACACCTACCACGCGATCGACGAGCTCCCGGCGCATGTCTTCGCCGAGATGACGCACTTCTTCCGCGTCTACAAGGAGCTCGAGAACAAGACCACTGCCGTCAACGAGGTCGAGGATCTCGAGACGGCCAAGCAGATCATCCGCGAGGATATCGACCGCTACATCGAGAAGTTCTGCAAGTGATCCTTGCAGATCAATGACAGCTTTGCTGGTGACATAAAAAATCTAATTGGAGGAGGGATCCTCCGCGGCTGCGCGCGGAGGGCAAGAACGTATGAGTACCAACACGGAAGTATTGTTCGACCACAAGACGAATGTGGCGCCGCTCGGCGTCATCGCGATGGCAAGTGCCTCGGAGCTCGGCGCCCGCATCAATGATTATCTGGTGAAGTGGGCACACAAGGGCGGCTTCGATGCCGATTCCTTCCTGATCGAGAGCGAGTGCCCCCGCTTCTCCTCCGGTGACGGCAAGGGCCTGATCAAGTCCACCATCCGCGGCAAGGACCTGTTCATCATCACCGACATGGGCAACTACAGCATGACCTATGACTACTTCGGCCACAAGAACGCCATGAGCCCGGACGATCACTTCCAGGACCTCAAGCGCATCATCCAGGCCGCGAGCGGTAAGGCACACCGTATCAACATCATCATGCCGATCCTGTACGGCGGCCGTCAGCATCGCCGCAACTACCGCGAGTCCCTCGACTGCGCCGTTGCGCTCCAGGAGCTCCAGGCGATGGGCGTCTCCAACATCGTGACCTTCGATGCCCACGACCCGCGCGTGTGCAACGCTGTGCCGCTGATGGGCTTCGACAACGTGATCCCGTCCTACCAGGTGCTCAAGGCCATGCATGAGAGCATCGACGACCTGCACGCCACCAAGGACACCTTCATGGTCGTTTCCCCGGACGAGGGCGCGCTCGGCCGCAACATGCTCTACGCCTCTGAGCTGGGCGTGGACATGGGCATGTTCTACAAGCGCCGCGACTATTCCCGCATCGTCAACGGCCGCAACCCGATCGTGGCACACGAGTACCTCGGCAACAGCGTCGAGGGGCGCGACGTGTTCATCGCGGACGACATCATCTCCTCCGGCGAGTCCATGCTCGACATCGCCTATGAGCTGAAGAAGCGCGGTGCGAAGCGCATCTTCGCGTATGCGACCTACTCCATCTTCACGAACGGCCTCGAGAAGTTCGACACCGCCTACAAGGACGGCTACATCTCCGGCGTGTTCGGCACGAACCTGACCTATCGCAGCCCGGAGCTGCTCGCCCGCGAGTGGTTCCACGAGGTAGACGTGACAAAGTATGTCGCCTACTTCATCTCCTCCATCAACCACGATGTCTCCATCAGCACCATCATCGATCCTCACGAGAAGATCCATCAGCTCCTGGAGAAGTATCGCTAAGCACCTGCAAACGAAGCGCCTCCCACGATGGGAGGCGCTTTTTGGCGATTCATGGGCATCTCATCCCCACTCCGGCGGGTCGTCCACATCGGGATGGGGCGTGTCGAGGAGGACGAATCGGCGGCCGTTGCCGAGCATGATGCCGATCATGGGGTCGTCGAAGCCGACCTTGCGGAAGTCCTCCGGCAGGACACATTCCCACGCGAGCCCCTCCTCGTCGCGGATCAGGTCCTCACGGCCGTCGGAATAGTCGTGCTTGGACTTGACGACGACCGTGTGCAGCGTATAGCGCCCCTCCTTGAGGCAGCGATGGTCGGAGTCCTTGGCGAAGAGGACCTTCCTCCAGCGGAAGGACAGCACAAGGAACGCCGCCCCGGCACATGCGAACGCCGAGAGCGGGGTCGCATAGCGGCGGGGATAATACCGCGGATGCCAGTACCACCCGGAATTGATCGCCGCATAGAGCACGACCGTGAGCGCGAACAGGGCGAGCGTCGCGATGCCCACCACCCAGAGCAGGAGCAGCCGGGGGAGCCGTTCGCCATTGATGCGGTATTCGACGGCCTTCTCGAGGTTCGGCGGCAGCGTCATGCGAACGTCATCCATCCTGTGCCTCCTCCTGTGCCTCCTTCTGGGCCTTCGCATCCTCCACGAGGCAGTAGCGGCGGCCGTTGTCCAAGACGATGGCCGTCATCGTGCCGCCGATGGGGACATTGCGGAAATCGAGGAACACCGGGCAGGTGTGGGCGTTGCCGTCATCGTCATAGAGGTAGAAGGGCGGCTTTTCGGTGCGGGTGCTCTTGCGGGCGACGGTGACAGGGCCGTAGACATAGAGCCCTTTCTTGACGCAAGCCAGGTCCGAGCGCGGGCCGTAGCGCGTGCCAAGTCCGCGGACGTAGATCACGATGACGGCGACGAGGATCGCGAGCCACATGAGCAGCATCTCGCCGGGAAAGCTGCGGTGATAGCGCCGCGCCATGGTCAGCATCTCGGGGGCGATGACGGGGAGGCTGGCACTGTCGGCGCGCTTCACGGAATACAGGATGATCATGACGTCCCCGGCCATCGGCGCGAAGAACAGGATCAGCAGGAACACGAGCGTCCCGAGCAGCACGAGCTGGGGGAACCGGCGGTCCTTGATGTAGCGGATCAGCTTTTCCTCCTGCTCCTCGGGGAGACGGAGGCGAAACGTATCGTTCATGGCGATACCTCCTTGTTTGATGCGGCACAGCGGCCGTTCCTCCTAATTATAGCACGATCCTCAGAGCCTGTCAATCATAGATCGCATGTCCATGCCGGACATCGCAGGGAATCGACGATCATCTGAACTTTTGTATCATGATGTCAGGGATGGACGGCATCAATGAGGCGGGCCTCGGCGTCAGCATCCATTCGCTCAAGACCCCGGAGCTCCATCAGGACACGGGAGCGCCGGATCTGCTGGTCCCGCGCGACTTCTCCGAAAGACCGAAAAACGCCCGCTCCATCGGCTCGATGGGGCGGGCGTCCGTATTCGATGACGGATCAGCGCTTGCGGGAGACAGCGAATGCGGCGAGGGACGCCATCGCCGATCATGACGTTTTTGACGCGATAGGAGCCCGTGACGCCGGTGAACTCCCCGAACTCGTGGGTCGTCACGCTCGATGGGATGGAAGGATCGATCGCATACGTCATGCCGGAGACATGCAGGAACGCGCCCGACTCGCCCGGATAGGCCGCAGACGAGAACTCGAGCAGATCGAGGAGCTGCTGCCCCGTGACGCGCGCGGCGTGGACCGTATTGTTATAGGGCATGACGGTCATCAGGGAGCTGTAGGTGATGTCGCCCGCCGGTATCGCGGCACGGAGGCCGCCGCCGTTGACGAAGCCTATGTCCGTACCATAGACGGCGCGGAAGGAGTCCGCGATGAGGTCACCGAGATTCGTCTCTCCATTGCGGATACGGCGCAGCCAGGTCACAGGATCGGCATCACATGACCGGACGGCGCTGTCAAGACGCGATCTTTTTTGAGAAACATCTTGCATTTTTGCCACTTTTATGGTATAGTATCACCACTTTATCGCCAATTATCGTGATCTATCGCCAAGTGTTACCAAATCACCGTAAAATCAGCATTTTTGAGGGTAGAACATGGAAAACTGCGTGACTGCGCTGTTTCTGAAAAAACATCAAAATGCAGATCTTTGGTAGAAAAGCTGGTAGAGATCTACCGCCGTCAAGGTTGGTAGAAAGTTGGTAGAAACCCTAAAACAAACGGTAGAAAGCCTGTTGACAAAGCAAACTGAATATTGGAAAATAGCGGACGGTGTTTCATAACAGAAGCGCTGTCCGCTATTTTTATGCCTAAAAATTGAATAGTGCACATCGCTTCTCACTGAGCCTGTATGAAAACAGGTCGCTGAGGAGCTTTTTATATCAGATCGTTTCCACGACCATTATCTTGAACTCCGGTGTGTATCTCTTGTTCGGCTTTCCTTTAGGCATAAAAATGCCCCCTTTCGTTAGATCTCAATTCGGTATATCTCTATTATACCACATTGTCTAACAAAAGGGGAGCATTTCATTTCAATGGGGAGACAATTTTATTTGTTTAGGAGCAGACGCTTCATAAGGCCAAGGTCGAACACATCCACCACGTCATCGCCGTTCAGGTCGGCTGCCTCGGGAGCGGTCAGTCTCCCCTTACCGTGGATATACCGTGTCAGCATGATCACATCGGCTGCGCTCAATGTGCCGTTTCCGGTAACGTCGCCGGAGATGATCGCTTCACCGTCAAGCGGAACGAACGTGTAGCCGAATTGCTCGGCGTAGGCTTGGGCGGTGGAGCCAGCATAGCTGTGGATGACAGTATCCTTCGGCACGCCCAGTGTAAGATCATTTGCATAAAGCTCATCACCGATCACGCAGTTGGAATTTAGAACGGTGACGGAGGTGAGGTTAGTGCAGCCTCGGAAAGCGGATCGCCCGATGCTTGTCGCGCTGTCCGGGATGCTGACGGAAGTCAGACCTGTGCAGTTTTGGAAAGCTCCATTACCGATATTTGTCACGCTGTCCGGGATGGTGACAGAGGGAAGGTTCGTGCATCCATAGAAAGCACTATTACCAATACTTGTTATGCCGTCCTGGAATGCGACAGAGGTCAGGCCGGTACAAGAAGAGAAAATTGCCTCTCCGAAACTCGTCACACTGCTCGGGATGGTGACGGAGGTCAGGCTGGTGCAGCGAGAGAAAGCAAAGGTTTGAATACTCGTCACACGATCGGGGATAGTAATGGATCTCAAACTGCCGCAGCCATCGAAAGCAGCTCCCTCAATACTTGTCACACTGTCCGGAATGGTGACGGAGGTCAGGCCGGTACAGTTATAAAACGTCATCAACTCAATGCTCGTCACGCCGTCCGGGATGGTGACGGATCTCAGACTGGAACACTGAGCGAAAGCTGCGGTTCCGATATTTGTCACACTGTCCGGAATGGTGACGGAGGTCAGGCTGGTACAGTTGCCAAATGCTGAATTACCGATACTCGTCACACCGTCCGGAATGGTGACGGATCTCAGGCCGGAACACTGAGCGAAAGCTGCGGTTCCGATATTTGTCACGCTGTCCGGAATGGTGACGGAGGTCAGGCCGGAACACCGAGTGAAAGCACCGTCACCGATGATTCTCACACTGTCCGGAATCGCCGCTTTACGCTCACAGTTCGATCCATCGATCAGGATCCCGCTAACAATAACGAGCGGATCTTTCTTCTGTTTTTCCAAAAGCCATTGTGTATCATAGAATGCATTACTTCCGAGGCTCGTTACGCTGTCCGGAAGGGTGACAGCGGCAAGCTTTTTGCATCTGATAAACGCCCCACTCCCGATGCTCGTTACACTGTCCGGGATGGTGATGGAGGTCAGGCTTTTGCAGCCTGAGAAAGCTTCATCCTCAATGCGCTTTACAGTGTCTGGGATCACATAAGAGGAAGCGTTTTTTCCGGCAGGATATCGAATCAGTTCACGCTTGTCTGCTGTGAACAAAACGCCGTCTACAGAGGTGAAGGCTGTATTTCTGTCAACATTGATCTCCGTCAGCGATGAACAATTGTTAAATACACCTTGTCCGATGCTTGTTACACTGCCCGGAATGGTGATGGAGGGAAGCTTGGCACAGCCTTGGAATGCATGATTACCGATACTCGTCACGCTGTCCGGGATGATGACAGAGATCAGGCTGGTGCAGTGATCGAAAGCATACTGTTCAATGATCGTTACGCTGTCTGGGATGGTAACGGAAGTTAGGCTGGTGCAGCCATGGAAAGCATACTCTCCGATATCTGTCACGCTGTCCGGGATGGTGTAACTGCCCTCTTTTCCGCCGGGGCAGCAGATCAATGTGGTTCGTTCCCTATCGAACAAAACACCGTCCAGTGAGCAATAGGCGGTATTATTATCGGATACTGTGATTTTTTTCAAACTGGTGCAGTAACCAAAAGCACACCACCCAATACTCGTCACACTCTCAGGAATAGTGACGGAAACCAGGCTCTCACAGCTAAAGAAAGCACATGACTCGATAGTTGTCACGCTATCCGGGATGGTAACAGAAGTCAGGGTGGTACAGCCTCGGAATGCATCGCCACCGATACTCGTCACTCCATCCTGAATGACGACTCTTTTCACAGATGAATTCTTATACCAGGGGGATTCACCGGTTGAGTCCCACTCCATCTCCCCCGTTCCAGAGATCGTCAGAGTTCCGTTGCTGTCCAGTTCCCAGGTCAGATCTTCGCCGCACGTCCCGTAGGTCTCTGCCGCCTGTGCGGTGATCTGCACTGCAGTCCCAATCTGCGGAAATTGCACTGCTACGGAGCTGAGCAGCATCGCGACCGCCATTCCTCCAGCGAACAGTCTGCCATGTTTCATAAGCATATCCTCCTTTATAGATACAACAAAAGCGCACCCCCACGGGACATAGTTATCCCATAGAGTACGCTTCTATGATCGTATAAAATTGTGAAAAGGGCGCAGTTATGCTTGCTTGCTTGCGCATTATACCGCATCGTCATACGCCTGTCAACCCCTTTTGCGAAATTAGTTGTAAACTTTTGACGAACAAGAATACAACTATTCGATTTAATTCTACCATAAGATGACAAAAATGTCAAGGGGTTTGGAGCGGTATTTCGGGAACATGGAAAAAGATCGCTTAGGAAGATCCTATTACTCCTGAATCTCTCTCATCAGAGCCACACCGTCCTTGAAGGCTGCCTTGTACGCAGCTCTCATCTCAGCAGCAGTCTCACTTTGCAAGTCGCATAGCTTAAGGTACAAGATCGTCTGCTCCTCAGTCAGCGACTCCTCGAATGGGATAGCGGTCTGCTCCCATTCATCGGAGCAGTGGCAGGTTTTGATAGCACCGATACGGCTATTGTAGATCTCATCGATCATCATATTGCTGGACCTCGTGATCATTTAGTAATATGTGCGTATTATCGGATTATCTGTGCCATTTTCTTTGCAAGGTCTTCAGATCGGTCTCTCGGAGTAAAACACAAAATAGAAATTAGGCGTTAGGTCGTGGGTGATCGCTGCAAATAAAGCGGCATCACCGTCAGCAACTTCATTGGATCGTGCCTTGATTTGAACTTCGATAAAAGCTCCATCTGCCCTTTTGATCACACGATCAACTCCATGATCATCAACAAGCGGTAAGTATACATCAAGTCCTTCCATAAGCATTTTGCCGACCAAATTGTATTCCATTCGTTTACCGAATCCTGCGGAGTGTCTAAATGATATACCCATATCACAATTATCCTTTCAAGAATGATGTTTTTTGTATTCTTCCAACGCCGTGAGTAATAGCTTATTCACGCTCATACCGAGCGATTCCGCATAAGCCTTGATCGCATCACGCTCCTCGGCAGACACATACAGCTTCAGCGTTTTGTAATTCGCTTTGGCATACTGTGCGTTTGAGGAAATTTTCTTAGAACGAGCCTGCTTCTGCTGACACTCCTTACAATACTTCTGAGAGCCAGCCGTTACTTTGTAAGGCTTTCCGCAGATAGAGCATATCTGTTCGCTGCCGATCGCAACAGCTTCTCCGGCTTGCTTCTTCTCCTTGTATGCCCTGTTCCGCATGACCTGAGCCTTGTCACGGCAGTAGATACAGTATTTCGCTCTGGCGGACGGCGATTCAAACTCCATTCCGCAGATCTGGCAAGTGTGCTTATACATCAGATCACCCCTTGATCGGTCATTACAGCTATTCTATCACATTAGTGGGGATATGTCAAGTATAATCGAAAACTTAGTGAAGCTGCACTGGGGAAATCAGATAATTTGCTGCGCATTGCCGAAATTCAAAAACTTCTCAAAATTATACTTGACAATAGGGATATTGCATAGTATAATAAAAGCACAACAGGAACACAGAGACCCGAAACCACGAAAGGAAGGTTGATCCTATGTTAAACAAATTCTTAGTAGCTGGCAGACTGACTGCCGATCCTGAGATCAAGACCATTGGCGAGAGCCGTCTTTGCAAGTTCACGATCGCCTGCGACCGCCCGAAGCGTAAGGGCGAGGAGACTGCCGAGACAGACTTTTTTCCCTGCACAGCCTGGAACCGCAACGCTGATGTGATCGTCGATCGGTTTGGTAAGGGCGATATGGTGACACTCGTCGGTACCGTCCACATCAACCGCTATGAAAAGGACGGTCAGAAGCGTTCCTCTATCGAGGTCAAGGTCGAGGAGATCCACTTCTCAGGCGGTAAAAAGAAGCAGGAAAACACCACACCGACCGACAACGGTGATCCATACGCAGGAACACCGGACGATCCGCTGTTCTGAGCCGAAATCACAGGAGGATAAGAAAATGGAAACTACTATCATCGCGATCAGCAATCAGAAAGGCGGTGTCGGTAAATCGACCACAGCCTATAACCTCGGAGCCTGCCTTGCCCTGAAACACGATAAGAAGGTGCTTCTCATCGACTTCGATCCGCAGGCAAATCTCTCCGAATACCTGAAATACGAGCCGGACGGCAACCCGACCATGACACAGCTTATCATGTCATTCTACGCAGGAA
>CACWPL010000040.1 GCA_902762785.1 uncultured Ruminococcus sp.
CTTGGGCGCAAAAAAAGCCGGAGACGCTTGCACGTCTCCGGCTTTTTTCAGTCCATTAGGAACGGCCTACGGTCAAGATCACTTGATCTCGATGGTAGCGCCAGCCTCCTCGAGCTTAGCCTTGAGCTCCTCAGCCTCAGCCTTGGATACGCCCTCCTTCAGAGCCTTCGGAGCAGCCTCAACGGCCTCCTTAGCCTCCTTCAGGCCGAGACCCAGGATGTCCTTGACAGCCTTGATGACGCCCATCTTCTTGTCGCCAAAGGAAGCGAGGATCACGTCGAACTCGGTCTTCTCCTCAGCGGCAGCAGCAGCACCGCCGGCAGCGGGAGCAGCAGCAACGGCAGCCGTTACGCCGAACTCCTCCTGGATGGCCTCTACCAGCTCAGCGAGCTCGAGTACGGAGAGAGCCTTGATATCTTCAATGAACTTCATAGTCTTCTCAGATGCCATGATAATGATCTCCTTTACAAATTTTTAGTGTGCCGCATGTCGCGGCTCAGATGTTCGCGTTTTCACGCTATGGATGCGAGCCTTTGCGGCTCATGCTGCATGCATGCAGCGGTCAGGACGTGCGTTACGCAGCCTCGCCGTTCTTGTCGACGATGGCCTGGAGCAGAGCTGCCAGCTTCTGGATCGGACCCTGGAGAGAGCCGACGAGCTGTGCGAGCAGAACGTCCTTGGACGGGATCTTCGAGAGCGCCATGACCTTGGCCTCGTCGAAATACTCACCCTCTACGCAGCCGGCCTTCAGCTTGAAGTCACCAGTGGCCTTCTCAGCATACTCGCCGAGGATGCGTGCCGGAGCGGTCTGGTCATCGACAGAGATGGCGATCGCGGTGGTGCCGTTGAGCACGTCGTCGAAATCCTCCATGCCGATGTTGTGCAGCGCGCGCTTGAGCATGGTGTTCTTCTCTACGAAGTACTCCACGTTCGCCTCACGGAGAGAGCGGCGCAGTACGGTGTCGTCAGCAACAGTGATGCCTCTGTAGTCAACGAGGACGAAAGACGCAGCACCCTTGAGCTTCTCCTCCAGTGCCGCCACTCTGGCTGCCTTGGTCTCGAGAACACTTGCACTAGGCATTTACATTCACCTCCACATAGATATGATCTATCGTATCGGGAATACAAAAACTCCCCTGCCGATCCAAAGACGGCAAGAGAGCGCAGTTATCTGATATGATATACCCTGCTGCACTCCTCGGCCGGACTTACGGCTCACGCCACCGGCTGTCTTAAGAATACGACTGTTATATTATAGCATATCGCAGGACGTTTGTCAAGGGGTCTTTTCAAATTTTTTTATTTTTCTGCCTCCCCCTCCCTCACAGGAGAGGGAGGCAGAGACGCGTCACAGCGTCTGGATGGAGAAGGTCTCCCAGTGGTCGACCTTGTCGCAGGACGCGAAGAGCGGTGCGCCGTCCATGTCGATGCGGGCCGTGATCCACTTGCCGTTGGCCTGCGCCTTGAGGCAGTAGCGGTCGCCGTTCTGGAAGATCTTGAAGCGCTCCCATGCCTCGGCGCCCTCGGCCGTCGCCCGGAGAGGCGGCATCGCCGCGTCCTGGTCGATGCGCACGGTCAGGAACCTGTCATTGAAAGCGCGCAGGCAGGCCCATCCGCCACCGTCCACCTCGACGTGGAACGCCTCCCAACCGCTCGGCTCAGAGGCGGTACACAGCACCGGCGCGTCGTCCCGGTCTACATACGCGCTCGCATACTGGTCGGCGACCGCGGACAGGAGCGCGATCGTCTTCCCGTGGAAGCGTTTCGTCACGTCAGCGAACACCATGTCCTGATAGTTCGCCATATAGTCCCTTTCAAGCACGTTCCGGATGTTGTCCTCATAGAAGCGGAGCAGGAAGTCCGCAAAGACCGCATCGGCCTGGGTGAGCTCATGTGCGCCCACGTTCCCGTATTTCCTTGCGATGTCCAGAAAAACGAGCAGATCCCGGCGATACCGGTCCTGGTGGAAGGGCGTACACTTGCGCAGCGTGTAGATGCGGAGCAGGAACGGCTTCTTCCCTGTATTCTCCCGCTTTGCCCGCAGCATCTGATAGGTCTTGGTCTGATCCCAGGTCTCCACATAGAGCTCTGCGGCGAGCTCCGCGATGGCACGCATCTTTCCGAGCGCCGCATTGACGTCGCCGCGGTCTCGGGCATCCTTGGCCTCCTGAAAGCTCTGTCTCAGATCGATGTTCCTTTTCATATGTATCACCATTTCCTTTCGATGTGTGCAGTCCTGCAAGGATCTGCTGCTTCATTTGATGCCACAAGATGCATGGCCGTCCGGGAAGGTTCGATCGATCGCCGATGTTTTTTATCCGCCCGTGAAGATCATCCACGCGCCGATGCTGTTGATCGCGACGTTCGCGCCGGCATGGACGAGCCATCCGGCCTTGAGGGAGCCGAAATGCAGGCTCACCCACGTCAGCGCGGCGCCGACGGCGGCCAGTCCCGCGACCAGCAGCACGAGCAGGGCCGGATGCATCCAGCTCTCCATGATCCCGATGTGGTAGACGGCGAAGGCCAGTGCGCTGTAGACGATGCCCGCCGTCCGATGTCCCGCCCGCGCAGCCGCGTGGACGAGATACCCCCGGAACAGCGCCTCCTCCAAAAACGAGTTCACCACGATGATATAGCTGAACACGAACAGACAGTTCTGCCGCGTCAGGTGCTCCTTGGTCATCAGGCTCATGCGGATGCCGTCCAGGTCGAAGCGGCCGCGCAGGAGCCAAAAGCCGACCCATATCCCCACGAACGCCGCCGCGACGAACGCCGCGAGCCGTCCCGCCTTGGGGAGCGGGCGCAGGAAGATGGCCTCCCGCAGCGGCAGGTGCTCCGCCGCACATCCGACCGCGAGGATCGCCGCCGTCACGGCCAGCTTGCACGCGCTCTTGCCCCAGTACCCCGGCTGCCATCCCTTCTCCACGAGGAGCATCAGCAGCACGAACACCGCACCGGCCACGAAGGGCAGTGCGGTGCGCAGGCGCTGGTTCACACCTTCTTCTCCCGCAGGTCGATGGTCGAGGGAGCAGTGCGGCGGTCCTGGAGGTTCTTCTCCTTGCGGAGGCGGCCGGCGCGGATCAGCTCATAGACGCGCGGCTCGTTGGCGTCCGCAAGGGCGGCGCGGTACTTCGAGAGGTTCTCCATGAGGATGTCGATCTCCTGGATCAGGCTCTCGCGGTTCTCGAGGAAGAGGCCCGTCCACATGTCCTCGTTCATCGTGGCGATGCGGGTCATGTCGTGGAAGCTGCCGCCGGAGAATCCGCTCTCCAGCGCGATCACCGGGCTCTCCACATACGAGCTCGACACCACATGCGCGAGCTGCGAGGTGTAGGCGATCATGCGGTCGTGCATGGAGGGGGTCGTGATGACGAAGCGGCGGAAGCCGATCTGATGCGCCACGTTCTTGACCTGCGCGATCACGAAGTCCGGCGTGTCGGCCAGGGGCGTCATGATGAAGTTCGCGCCCTGGTAGAGGTCCTCGTCGGAGACGGCGTAGCCCGCACGCTCCTTGCCCGCCATGGGGTGACAGCTCAGATAGTGGACGCCGTAGGGCGCGCAGACCGCCGCCATCTCCTCGGGCAGGTCGGTCTTGACGCCGCTGACGTCGATGACGATGGTGCCGGGGCTCATGGTCGCGGCATGGTCGCGGACCCACGTCCGCACGTCCTGCGGGTACAGGCAGACGATGATCATATCGAAGCCGCTGCAATCGTCCGTGACGATGCCGTCGATCACCTGCTCGGACAGCGCGCGCTCGGCGGTCGCGGCGGTGCGGTTCCATCCGTAGACGCCGTGGTCGGTGTACATGTGCAGTGCCTTACAGATCGAACCGCCGATCAGGCCAAGGCCTGCGATCAGGATCTTCATGGGGATACCTCCTTGATGATGCTGGAAAAATGGGCGCCGCCTCCCCCGCGCGGGAGGGGGCGGCGCTGCCGTCAGTTTTGTACGTTCGCGATGCGCACGATGCGCCAGAGACCGTTCTTATTGTCAAGGACGACCTGCATGGTCTTCTCGTTCTGCGTGGCGAAGTTCTTGGAGCGTGCCTGCCACTGGGCGATGTCGCTGCGATAGAGGACGGTGACGGTGTAGGTGTCACCGCTGCGGGAGATCTTCTGGATCTCCGGCGCGTAGGAGAAGATGACCGGCGCGCTGGGGACGTTGAAGCAGTGGCTCTGCTCGTCATAGAAGAAGGTCTCGCCTGCCGTGTGGATGGTCACGGGCGCGGGACTGTACTCCGCCCCGAACATCCGCCGGCCGCGCAGGAGCACGTCCTCGAGCGGCACGGAGATGACGTCGAAATTCTCTGGATAGGCGCTCAGATCGTCGAACATCAGGATGTCCATGATCGCGGCGGAGAGGAAGTATTCATCGGAGATGTCACTCGTGTCCTCGAAGGCGGGCATGTCCGTCACGGCGAGCGGATAGAGCACGTCCGTGATCTCCTGCCGGATGGAGCTGCCGTCGGCAAAGTCCTTGATATGGAGGAAGACCGCCTTGACGACCGACACCAGACCGACCACGGCCAGCAGCGCGCACAGCACGCCCACGATCAGGTAGGAATTGCGCTTGAGGAACGGATGTCCCGCATGGGCGGCGTCACTGGTCTCGGGCTCGGCACGCATCTCGGCGAGCTCCTCGGCGGTCTCGTCGAAGGCATCGCGGAGGGTGTGCTGCTTGGGCGCGGGCTTTGCGGCAGGGGCAGACGTCGGCTGTGCCGGCTGCACGGCAGGTCCCTCACGGTTGAAGGCTGCATACTCGCCGGTGAAATGGCGCTTGCCCTTGGGCGCGTCCTCGACGGCCACCTGCACGGGTGCGACGGACGGCGCCTGATTGGCGGCCGCATCGTCTGCCTCGTCCGCCTCGTCTGCGGAACGGACCTCACCGGTCGCGGGATCGCGGGGCGTATCGTCCGGCGCAGGGAGCGGCGGGGCGGGCAGCTCCTCGTCCTCCGGCTGGGCATAGGCGAGGTAGGCCTCGTCTGCGACAGACGGATCGGAGAGGTCGGTATAGTTCGACTGCTCCTTGTGACTGAGGAGGTCGTCCGGCGCGGGAGCATAGCTCTCCGACCAATCCGCGGCGGGATCCTCGGGGATGTCGTCGTCCTCGATGTCCTCCGGCTCTGCGGCAGGACGGCTCAGTGCGCCACGCAGACGGTCGAGCAGCGAGGGCTTCTTCTCCTCCATCGCCGGGACGGCCGCCAGATGCCGCAGACGCGGCGCCTCGGCAGGTGCCTCCTCGGCGGGCGTGTCGTCCTGCGCGGGCTCCTCGTAGTACGGCTCCTGCGCGGGCTCGTCGTAGTACGGCTCCTGGGCAGGCTCCTCGTAGTACGGCTCCTGCACGGGCTCGTCATACGCGTCCTGCGCGGGCTCCTCGTAATACGGCTCCTGCGCAGGCTCGTCATACGCGTCCTGCGCGGGCTCCTCGTAGGACGGCTCCTGCGCGGGCTCCTCGTAGTACGGCTCCTGCGCGGGTCCCTCGTAAGACGGCTCCTGGGCAGGCTCCTCATAGTACGGCTCCTGCGCGGGCTCCTCGTAGGACGCCTCTTCAGACGGCGCGTGCTCCTCGTCATAGTCGATCGGCTCGTCCGGGATGTCGGCGATGCCCCATTCGTCGTCCTCGAAGGAGGTGTCCTCCTCCTCGTCGAGCAGATCCTCGTCCTCGACCGGCGTGTCGTAGACATCATCCACGACATCCTCGAGGTCATAGGAGATCTGGTCGTCCTCATCGTCCTCGAGATCGTCGTCCTCATCATCATCCGCACGCAGCTCCGCGAGCTTGGACGCCACGGCGTCCTTGGCCTTGCGGAAGAACGAGAGCACACCGGCCGCAGCCGATGCCGCCGTTACCGCGGCCGCGGGCTTCTCCTCCTCGTCCTCGTACTCATAGCCGCTGGCCTCCTCGGCATCCTCGGGGAAGACCTCCTCGGGGGCGGGCATGTAGCTGGCGGGATCCTCCTCCGTCTCAGACGGCGCCTGGACGGGCGTCTCCTGCACGGGCGCAGGCGCTGACGTCTCCGGGACGGGCGCAGCGGCGGCCTCGGCAACATCCTCACGGGCGGCCTCCTCAGCCATGCGGCGGCGGAGCTGCTCACGGATCAGCTCGGCCTTCGAGCGCACGACGGCCTGACGCTCCGGGTCCGGCTCGGGCTCGGTCACGGGCGCGGGCGCGGGGGCTGGCGTCTCGACGGGATGCGCCACGATGTCGCGGATCAGCGCCTCATTGGCCTTCTCGGCGGCATCCTCCGCGGGCAGCTCGTCCGGGATCTCGATGTGGGGGATGTACTTCTTCGGAGCGGTCTCCGGCGGCGGGAGCGTCTGGACAGCCGGGCGCTTCCTGCGGCGCTTCTTGCGGACGTCTCCGCGCTGCGGCATCCCGAAATTCTGGGTCGGACGGCGCTCGGCATCGGGCTTCGGGAGCGTCGTCTCGTCGAGGCGGTCACGCATCCTTACGGCCGTATCGGCAGAAGGCTCGTCCGTGAAATGGCTCACCGGCGGCGGCACGACCACGGGGTCATGCACGGGCGGCGGCGGCAGGGGCGTCTTGGCCGGGGCGGGCTCACGGGGCGTGCTCTCCACGTCGCGCATGATCTCGTCGACGCGGCTCCGTGCCTCGTCGCTGGCGGGGCGTGCCTCCTCCGCGGGGGGCGGCGTCGGCGGGGTCGCCGGCTCGTCTCCCTTGCGCAGGATCGCCAGCAGCTCGTCAAGTTCTCTATCCATAGGTATCCATCCTCTTGTTCTGATATTCTAGGTAACTGGCGGCGTCAGCGGGTCTGGCCGTTGCCGGTGATGCGGTACTGTGTCGTGGTCAGGGCGAGCAGGCCCATCGGGCCGCGCGCGTGGAGCTTCTGGGTGGAGATGCCGATCTCCGCGCCGAAGCCGAACTCCTCACCGTCCGTGAAGCGCGTGGACGCGTTGACATAGACGGCAGCCGAATCCAGATGATTCAGGAAATACTCCGCATTCTCCATGCTCTCGGTGACGATGGCCTCGCTGTGGTGGGTGGAATAGGCGCGGATATGGTCGCAGGCCTCCTCCACGGAGCCGACGGTGCGGATCGCGATCTCGTAGCCGAGATACTCGGTCGCCCAGTCGGCCTCGGTCGCGGGCACGACCTCGCTGCCGAGGATCTGCTGCACGGTCTCGTCACCGTGGATCAGCACGCTGTGGGCATCGAACGCGGCCTTGACCTTCGGCAGGAACGCCGCGGCGATGTCCTTGTGGACGAGCAGCGTCTCGATCGCGTTGCACACGGAGGGACGCTGGGTCTTGGCATTGTCCGCGATGCGCACGGCCATCTCGAGATCGGCCGAAGCATCGACGTAAACATGGCAATTGCCCGCGCCGGTCTCGATGACCGGGACGGTCGCCTGCTTGACGACGGCCTGGATCAGGCCGGCACCGCCGCGCGGGATCAGGACGTCCAGATAGCCGTTGAGGCGCATCATATCGGCGGCCGTCTCGCGGTCGGTCTTCTCCACGAGCTGCACCAGGTCCTCGGGCAGGCCCACGGACGCGAGCGCCTCACGCATGATCGTGACGAGGCAGGTGTTCGACCAGATGGCCTCCTTGCCGCCGCGCAGGATCACGGCGTTCCCGGCCTTCAGGCAGAGCACCGCGGCGTCCACCGTGACGTTCGGACGGGACTCGAAGATGATCCCGACCACGCCCATCGGCACGCGCACCTGACGGATGCGCAGCCCGTTCGGCCGCAGCCATCCGCCCAGCTCCTCGCCGACCGGATCCGGCAGCGCCATGACCTGGCGCACGCCGCCCGCGATACCGGCGATGCGGGCATCGTCCAGGCGCAGACGGTCCTGCATCGAGGCGCTCATGCCGTTCTCCTGGGCGGCGGCCATGTCCTTGGCATTGGCCTCGAAGATGCGTGCTTTCTGTGCCTCGAGCGCGGACGCGATGGCCGCGAGGGCGGCATCCTTCTCCTTCGTGCCGGCACCGGCGTAGCTGTAGGACGCCGTTTTCGCGCGGGCACCGAGCGTTTCCATATAGTTCATCGTGAGCTCCCCCTTTTATCTGGTATGTCAGTGCTTGGCAGGGAAATACGTCCCCAGCGGCTCGCCGTCGAAGAGACGGTAGAGCGCCTCGGGGTCCCTGCCGTTCATGATGATCATGTCCACGCCCGCGGCGGTCGCGATGCGGGCGGCGTTGATCTTGGTGGCCATGCCGCCGGAGCCAAGTCCGCTCCCGGCGCCGCCGGCGATCTGCTCGATATAGCCGTCGATCTCCTCGACCACGGGGATGATCTTGGCGTTCGGATCCGTGCGCGGGTCGGCATCATAGAGGCCGTCGATGTCCGAGAGGATGATGAGCGCCTCCGCGCCCGAGATGGACGCGACCACGGCGGAGAGGGAGTCGTTCTCACCGATCTCCAGCTCCAGCTCGTCGATGGCGACCGTGTCGTTCTCGTTCACGATCGGGATGCAGTTGACGCGGGTGAGCGCGTCGATGGCGTTGCGCACATTGTCCACGCGGTCCGGGATGCTGATGATGCTCTTCGTCAGCAGGATCTGCGCGACGGTGACGGAATAGCGCGAGAACATCTCGTCATAGATGTGCATGAGCTCGCACTGTCCCACCGCGGCCGCGGCCTGCTTGCCGGGGGTGTCCTTCGGACGCTCCGGCAGATTGAGCTTGCCGACGCCGAGACCCACCGCGCCGGACGAGACCAAAATGATCTCATGGCCGGCATTTTGCAGGTCGGCGAGGACGCGGGTGAGGTTCGTCATGCGGCGGATGTTCAGCTTGCCGGTCTTGTGGGCGAGGGTCGAGGTGCCCAGCTTGATGACGATGCGTTTCTTGCTTCTGAGGTCTATCATATCCTGCTCCTTCGGGTGTTTTTATCTATATATCTTTATTTTTCATTATGTATACAAAGCGGCACGTCACAGCGTCACATCGCCCGCGATGTCCCAGAGGGCGACGATCTGCTCCTCGAGACATCTGCTGAACGTCTCGGCATAGCCTGTGGCATCTTGGGTGGCGCGCTTCCCGGCCTCGATGGTCTCGCGGATGGACGTGCAGAGCTGCTCCGTACCGGAGCACTTCTCCATCGCCGCGAGCGACTGCTCGGAGGCATCCACCGAATCACGGTCGACGAGCACGGCCGTCTGCATGATGACATAGGTCTGGAAAGCGCGTGCCAGCGATGGATAGACCTCACTGACCTGCGGGTAGCTGTCCCATGTCTGCGCTGCGGGATCGAGGAGCGCCTTATTCTCGCCCAGGCGCTGCACATCCAGCTCCATCGTGCCCGCCTCCATGGCGTGGCAGATCTGCTCAAAGCGGTCGAGCGCCGACTCCGCGAGGTCGATCAGGATCCGTGCGGCCAGCGGCTCGGGACAGGCGGGACCGCCGGTCTGCCATTCCACGAGCAGCTCGTCACGGATCGCGCAAAGCGTCTCGATGTCGGCATCGCTCGCGGCGAGCGCACCAAATATCTTCCGTTCCATGTGTCCTCCCATCAGCAGATCTGGTTCGTGGGATGGCCGTCGAGCCAGTTCTGCACATTGTCCGCCACGATGTCCACCAGACGGGCGCGCGTCTCGAGCGCCGACCAGGCGATGTGCGGGGTGATGATGCAGTTCTTGGACGTTTTCAGGGGCGTATCGGGCCGCATCGGCTCCTGAGCGAGCACGTCGACACCGGCGCCGGCGAGACGTCCCTCGTTCAGGGCGTCCGCGAGGTCCTGCTCGACGACGATGCCGCCGCGGGCCGTATTGATGAGATAGGCCGTCGGCTTCATCAGCGCGAGCGTGTCGCGGCAGATCAGTCCGGCGGTCTTCTCGGTGAGCGGGCAGTGGATGGTCAGCACGTCTGCCTGACGGAAAGCCTCCTCCTGCGTCACCAGCTCATAGGGGCACGCCTCCGGGACGGTGCGCGTACACACGATCACGCGCATCCCGAACGCCGCCGCGACCCTTGCCACGCCCTGCCCGATGCTCCCGTAGCCGATGACGGCCATGGTCTTGCCGGTGATCTCGTGGACGGGGTACGGGAAATAGGAGAAGGTCGCGCTGCGCTCCCATTCGCCGTCCGCGACCGCCCGCTCATAGCGCGGCAGGTTCCCCGCGAGAGAGAGCAGGAGCGCGAAGGTGTGTTGGATCACGGCGTTCGTCGAATAGGCGCCCGCATTGCAGACGGTGATGCCGTGTGCGCGAGCGGCGGGGATGTCGATGTTGTTATAGCCGGTCGCGAAAAGGCCGATGTATCTTAATTTTTCGCACTGATCCATGACCTCCGCGGTGATGGGGGTCTTGTTGACGAGGACGATGTCGGCGTCACCGATGTTCCGTGCGGCGTCCTCGGGACGGGTCGAGCCGCAGCAGACCACCTCACCGAACCGCTCGAACACGGAGAAGCCCATCTCCTCCATGGCCATCGTCCCCCAGTCGGGGATGACGATCTTCATGCCTCGTCCTCATCGGCAGCGTCGTCCGCGGCCTCGTCGGAGGTATCGTCCCCGGACGTCTCGGCGTCCTCGTCCTCCTCATCATCGCCCTTATCACGGTCGACGGTCTGCGCGAGCACGAAGGACACGACCAGCGCGGCCAGCTCCGCGATGCCGACCCCATAGAAGAAGGTCTGGCTCGGCGCCACATAGGGCAGCAGCGTGCAGGGCAGCGCGATGGCCAGGATCAGGTGGTGGATCTTGCGGAACCGCAGGAATTGCAGGCCGAACACCAGCAGCGCCAGCAGTGCCAGGATGATGTGCATCCCAAAATGGATGGGGTAAAAAGAATTTTCCATATCCAGTCTCCTTTGATGTGGGGACACCGAAGTCCCCCTGTTTTCTAACTGCGCGTATACGCATCCACAATATATTATAGCATACTGCCGCGGGAAATGCAAGAGGGGGACGAGGGATTTTTTCGGACGGACGCACGCGCCGCCCCCGGACAGGAGACGTCCGGGGGCGGTATGCTCAGGTCTTTGGCGGGAGGACGCACCACGTCCCCTGCCAGCGCAGGAGGCGGAGCTTCGTGCCGTGGAGGGCCATGTCGCGCGGGACGATGAGGCGTCCCTCCGGGAGGACGGCGGCGCTGTAGGGCTCGTCCTTCGACCAGGTGACAGCGCGCAGATGCAGGACATAGGCGTCCGTGACGTCGACGTCGCAGACCTCCGCCGTGCCGTCCAGACGCGAGAGCGTCCGCTCCCGCCGGAGCGCACGCACCGCCCAGACCGCGTACATCGTCAGCGCGAGCAGCGCCGATGTCAGGCACGCAGGCCACGGCATCCCCACGAGATGCAGCAGCAGTCCGACCGCGGCGATCACTGCCGGGATCTGCCAGAGCAGGCCGCGCGGACAGCGTGTGGCCGTCTCGGCGAGGTCGGCCGTCTCGGGGTCGATGGGGCGCCATGTGAGCACGGCGGCCGTCTCGTCCCGGCGCGGCCGGTACAGCAGCGCGGCGATCATCCCGTAGACGGCGATCACCGGGAGCCACGTCACAAGGAGCCATCCCCAAAACGGCAGCGGCGCCAGGAAATGCGTCACGGCCGTCAGTCCGAACGCCAGGGATACGCCCGCGCGCGCTGCCCATCCTCCAAAGGGACAGGCCGCGCGGAGCTGCCAGATCTGGTATCTCATACTGTCACCTCTTGAACAGGCGCGCGGCGTCGTGCAGCACGCGCTCGAGCGCGGCGGCTGTCTCCGGGTCGGGAACGGCGCCGCCGTAGCGGACGCGGTAGTATTCCTCCGTGATACGCGCCATCGCGTCCGGGTCGGGGATGCCGCCGGAGCGTTCGAGGATGACGCGGGGGGTGTCCTGCGGCGTCAGTCCGGCGCCCTGTCCCTGGACGGCCTCCATCCAGAGCGCGTAGCCCGCGCGGAAGCGTTCCGCTGGGTCGGGGATGCGGCGGAGTCGGCGGATCCTCTGCTGCCAGCGGATGCGCCTTTGCACGGGCGCTCGCCGCGCCGTCCCGGCCTCGAGCAGCTCCACGGCGTCGGTGTAGCCCGCCTCGGGCATCTCCCGGTAGACCGGCTCCCGCATAGAGAGCAGGTGCCGGATCCCGTCGTAGATGCCGGAGAGGATCGTCTTTACGAATTCCCACAGCTCCTCCCGAAAGCGGATCAGGAAGAAGAGCACGCCCCCGATCACGAGGAGCTGGATCAGCATCGTGAGCATCGCCATCCCCGGGTCGGACGAGATGCGGGCGGCGGGCGGGAGCTCCTCCGTCTCGAAGAGGTCCGACCCGCCGGTCAGCACGATCACCCACTCCACGAGCCGGACGAGGAAGTGCCAGATCGTCTTCAGCACGAGGCGTGCCCCGCTCACGAGCTGCCGTCCGAAGAGCACGAACGGCACGCCCGGGAGCAGGAACGCCGCCACGAGAAGGCCGTTATGTCCCCAAAGTCCCGCAGGCAGGCCGCGGCGTCCCTGTGCGGCCTCGCAGATCATGCGCAGGTTGCGCAGGACGGCAAAAACAGCGGCCGTCCCCGCGAGCATGAGCCAGCAGCTCGCGTCGAACTGCCGCATCCCCTGTAAGAGGCAGGAGAGCGCGCCGAGGAAGTACATCGTGCAGATCATCATGAAGCCGAATACCGAGAGCAGCAGCTCCGCGGTGTTGCCCGGCCGCTGGATCTGCCACGCGACCAGATAGACGAAATAGAGGATGAACGCCCCGCCGAGCGCCCCCGCCCGCGGGAGCCAGAGCGTCATCACGAAAAAGCCGATCATCGCCAGCACGAGCGCGACGCCCCGCGCCAAGAGTCCCGCCAGCAGGAGCGAGCGCCTTCCGATCGGCACGTCGAGACGGCGGTGCAGCGCGGCGAGGCATCCCAGCGCGAGACTGACGCCCAGGAGCGCGAAAGCCTCCCAGACAGGGCGCTGCTGCCAAGCGATGAACCAATACCACACCGGATAGCTGCCCAGGAGCAGGCAGAGGACGGCGGGGAGCTCAAGCCGTTTCATCGGTCACCTCCTCGGTCGGGTAGGCGGGGACGACGGCGAGATCTCCTGTGTCACCGGGGAAGGTCAGGATGATCTGGGCGTCCGGGTGCCGGGCGTACAGGCGGCGGATGTCCTCGGAGATGTAGGGCGTCACGATGAGGACGCGCGCCCCCGGCGGCACGCTGACCGCCTCACGCAGCGTCAGCGGCGGGACGATGTCCAGTGCCGCGAGGGCCTGCAAAAGATGGTGGTACCGTCCCGGCGACGCGCCCTCCGGGGAACGGAACCGCTCCCCGTGTACGAGGCAGTTGCTCTCCACGGAGAACGGCTCCCCCGCCGCCGTCAGTGCCTCGAACACCGCCGCCAGGACGCGGATCGTGTGCTCGCTGACCTCCTCGCTGACGCGCTGGAGGCCGTATTCGCCCTGCTGCGCCGTGAAGCAGACGCACAGGCGCCGCTCCTGCACCGGCTCCTCCCGGCGGACGGTCAGCGTGCCGGTGCGGGCGGTCGTTTTCCAGTCGAT
The DNA here is from genome assembly GCA_902762785.1 of uncultured Ruminococcus sp. Classification (GTDB taxonomy): domain Bacteria; phylum Bacillota; class Clostridia; order Oscillospirales; family Ruminococcaceae; genus UBA3855. Next base: position 13,431 of record CACWPL010000040.1, read on the forward strand.
GCGGTGCATCGGCTCACGTCCCGTGTAGGGACGGCGCTCATAGGCCATGGCGGGGTCGGTGATGAGGCCGCGGCGGACGGGATGCTCCCCAAAGCTCGTGCTCCGGATCGCCTGCGGCAGCGTCACACCGGCCGCCGGACGCGGGAGCACGGTCAGGATCCCGTCCGAGGGGTCGGCGGGGCGGGCGCTGCGGGCCGTCCCCAAGAGGTCGGAGGAGACGAGCAGGACGTGCGGCAGGGCGTACTCCCCCCGCTGGAGCGCCTGCACTTTCCAGCGCCGCGTGATCCGCGAACGCCCGCGCAGGTAGAACAGGCTCGAGACGAACCGCGTGCGCCCCGTCACGGTCGAATGCATGTCCGCGAGGTCGAGCCAGCGCGAGACGGCGTATTCCGACCGCAGGTACGGCAGGGGGAGGAAGCCGCTGTTCTCGATCTCCTCGATGAGCTCGAGACGGTCGCCCTCCGTGACCTCGTCACACGAGAAACGGCAGGAATACGTCACGGAACGCAGTCCGTACCGCGAATAGACGAATGCCTGCCCGGCATACATCCCCACGAAGAGCAGCACGAGCAGGAGGAAGGTCAGCAGTGCTCCGTCGGCACGGGGGTCTCCTCGACCATCCGCAGTGCCGCCTCCCGGCGGAAGTCCAGGCGCTGGAGCCGGTCGCCGCCCTTCATGATGATGCGGTGCGCGATGACGTCCGCCGCCACGTCCATGATGTCCTCGGGGATGACGTACCCGCGGCCGTGCATCCCCGCCCACGCCCTCGCGACGCGCTGGAGCGCCATGACGCCGCGCGTGGACAATCCGATCTGCACGGTGCGGTCGGCGCGGGTCTTCTCGGCGATGGCGAGCAGATATTCCGTCATCGCGTCACTGACCTGGACGTCCTCCACAGCGGCCTGTGCGGCCAGCAGCTCCTCGGCCGTGACGCACGGCGCGGTCACGGGATGGGACGCGCCGCGCAGGATCGCGCGCTCGGCGTCGTGGTCGGGATAGCCGAGGTGCATACAGAGCAGGAAGCGGTCGAGCTGCGCCTCGGGGAGCGGGTACGTCCCGGCGTTCTCCACGGGGTTCTGGGTCGCGATGACGAAGAACGGCTCGGAGAGCGGGAAGGTCTCGCCGTCGACCGTGACCTGACGCTCCTCCATGGCCTCGAGGAGGGCGGACTGGGTGCGGGGCGTGGTGCGGTTGATCTCGTCGGCGAGGAGGATGCCCGTGAAGACCGCGCCGGGGCGGAAGACGAACTCCTGCTGCTTTTGGTCGAACCAATAGATGCCGGTGATGTCCGAGGGGAGCAGGTCCGGGGTGAACTGGATGCGCGCGGTGGGGCATCCGACCGAGGCGGCGAGGGCGCGGGCGAGGGTGGTCTTGCCGGTGCCGGGGATGTCGTCGAGGAGGACGTGTCCGCGGCAGAGGAGCGCGGCGATCACGCGGTCGATCTCGGCGTCCTTCCCGACGATGGCCGTGCCGATCGAGGCACGGAGCTTGTTGGCGATGGTCTGTAGCATAGTAGGTCCTCCTGTTCGTTAGGCGCTGTCACGGCGGCGCGCGCCAGGTGTGCTAGTTACAGTATACCACAACTATGCCCCGGAAAGCAAGTGGTTTTCATGCTTTGCGGGACGATGCGGCGTCGCGGGGCGCATAGACAAAAGAGATGCCCCTGTGCTGTGCGCGCAGGGGCATCGGGATCTAGCCGTTCTTCCTTCGCTTGAAGATCATGGCGAGGACGTCACCCCGCGAACTGCGCCCGGTACAGATCGGCGTAGAAGCCGCCCTGTGCCATGAGGCTGTCGTGGGTGCCCTGCTCGAGGATGTGGCCGTCGCGCATCACGAGGATGTGGTCAGCCGTGCGGATGGTCGAGAGGCGGTGCGCGATGATGAAGCTCGTCTTGCCCTGCATCAGCTTCTGGAAGCCGCGCTGGATGCGCTGCTCCGTGCGCAGGTCGATGGAGCTGGTGGCCTCGTCGAGAATCAGCATGGGCGGGTCGGTCAGCATGATGCGCGCGATGCACAGGAGCTGCTTCTGCCCCTGCGAGAGCCCGGACGTCTCCGAGATCGGCGTATCATAGCCCTGCGGGAGACGCTTGATGAAGCCGTGGGCATGGGCGGCACGCGCGGCGGCCTCGATCTCGTCCCGCGTGGCCTCGGGCTTGCCGTAGGCGATGTTCTCCGCGACCGTGCCGCTGAAGATCCACGTCTCCTGGAGCACCATGCCGAATTGGCGGCGCAAGCTGTCCCGCGAGAGCGTGCGCGTGTCGATGCCGTCGAGGAGGATCTGGCCGCTGCGGATCTCGTAGAAACGCAGGAGGAGGTTGATGATCGTCGACTTGCCGCAGCCCGTCGGACCCACGATCGCGATGCGCTCGCCCGGTGCCGCCTTCATGGACACATGCTCGATCAGCGGCTTGTCCGGCAGATACGAGAAGCACACGTCCCGCAGCTCGATGCTGCCGCGGATGTCGGAGGCCTGTGCGGCGGCGGAGTCGTCCGGCTCCTCCTCGGCATCGAGCACCTCGAAGACGCGTTTTGCGCAGGATACCGCGTTTTGCAGCTCCGCCACGACTCCCGAGATCTCGTTGAAGGGCTTGGTGTACTGGTTCGCGTAGGCAAGGAACGACGCCAGGTCACCGACCGTCATGGCACCGATCCACGGCAGCGCCCCGATGGCACCGAGCGCGCCGACCGTGCCGACCGCCGCATAGATCAGGCCGTTCACGAAGCGCGTCAGCGGGTTGGCGACCGAGGCGTAGAACGTCGCGAGACGTCCCGCCTCGCCCAGGTCGGCACTGACCTTGGTGAAGCGCTCCTCCGCGCGGGATTCATAGGCGAACGCCTTGACGATGTGCTGGGCGCCGACGAGCTCTCCCGTCAGGGCGCTCAGGTCGCCGCGCAGACGGGACTGCCGTTCATACGCCCCGTGCGAGAGGGCCGTGATCTTCGCCGCCGCGAACATCGACAGCGGCGTCATCAGCACGACGATCAGCGTGATCTTGACGTTCATCCCCAGCATGAAGCGCAGCGTCCCCAGGATCGTCACCACGCCCGTGAAGAGCTGTGCGAAGCCCTGCAGCAGGCCGTCTGACAGGATCTCGATGTCCGGGACGACGCGGGCGATCAGGTCGCCGTGGGGCGTGCGGTCGATGTAGGAGAGCGGCATCCGGCCGAGCTTGGCCGTCAGGTCGGCGCGCAGGTCGCGCACGGTGCCGAACGCCAGCTTGTTGATGCACAGGCCGCCCAGATACTTGAACACCGCCGCCGCCAGGACCACGCCCGCCAGCTCGAGCGCCGTCTGCCGGAGCGCCGCATAGTCGACATGGCCCGGCGAGACGGCCGCATCCACGGCACGCCCGATGTACACCGGCACGCGCAGCGCGAGCAGCGTCCCCGCCAGCACGAACGCGACCGTCAGCAGAAAGAATGGCCAGTAGGGGCGGGCATAGGAGAGGATCCTCCCGATCGTTTTTTTCATGATACCGTCCCTCCTTTACGCCATCTGGGTCTCGTAGATCTCGCGGTAGACCTCGCAGGACTCGAGGAGCGCCTCATGCGTCCCCTGCCCCACGCACACGCCGTCGTCCAGCACGAGGATCAGGTCGGCGTGCATCAGCGAGGTCGCGCGCTGGGAGACGATGACCTTCGTCATCCCCTCACACCGCGTCTCGAGCGCACGGCGCAGCGCGGCATCGGTCGCGTAGTCCAGCGCGCTCATGCTGTCGTCCAAAATGAGGACGGCGGGGCGGCCGGCCAGTGCGCGCGCGATCGTCAGGCGCTGCTTTTGTCCGCCGGAGAGGTCGCGGCCGCCCTGCATCAGGCGCGTCTGCATCCCGAAGGGGAGCCGGTCCACGATCTCCGCCGCCTGCGCGATCTCGAGGGCGGTGCGCATCGTCTCCTCGGAGGCATCCGCGTCGGCGACGCGCAGGTTCTCCGTCACCGTCCCCGAGAACAGCACCGCCTTCTGCGGCACGCTCCCGATCAGGCGGCGCAGCGGGCGCTCCTGCATCTCCCGGACGTCCTGCCCGAACACGCGGACGCGTCCCTCGGTGGCGTCATAGCTGCGGTCGATCAGGCGGACGAGGGTCGATTTGCCGGAGCCCGTACCGCCGATGATGCCCAGGGTCTGGCCTTTTTGCAGCGTGAAGCTGATGTGCGAGAGCGCGGCGTCGCCCGAGCCCGCGTAGCCGAAGCTGACGTCCTCGAACGCGATCGCCTCGGGGGCGGACGGGTCGGGGACAGACGTGCCGTCCTGCATCGAGGTCTCCGTCTCGAGCACCTGCGCGATGCGGAGGGACGAGGCCTGCGCCTTCGTCAGGATCTGGATGAGGTTCGCGAGCTGCACGCCCGCAAGGAGGATCTGGTTCATGTAGTTGGCGAACGCCGTCAGGTCGCCCTGGGAGAGGCGTCCCGTGTCCACATGGCCGCCGCCGAACCAGAGCACCGCCACGATGCCGAGGTCCATCAGCAGGAAGGTCATGGGGTCAAGAAGCGCGGCGATGCGGCCGGCGGAGAGCATGCTGCGCTCGAGGTCGGTGCATTCGTCTTGAAAGGCAGACGCCTCCTGCTTCTGCCGCGAGAATGCACGGATCACGCGGACGCCGACCAGATCCTCGCCCGTGTGGCGGGAGATGCCGTCGAGCTTTTGCTGATTACGGCCATACATCGGGATCGTTTTCCGCGTGACCACCCAGAGGACGAGGCCGAGGAGCGGCGCCACCGCGAGGAACAGCAGCGAGAGCTGCCAGTCGATGACGAACGTCATCACGATCGCACCCATCACTAGGAATGGCGCGCGCGAGGCCAGGCGGATGAACATGTTCACGCCCTGCTGCGACGCGGTGACGTCGGTCGTGATGCGGGTGATGAGCGTGGACGTGCCGAGGCGGTCGAGCTCCGTGCAGGAGAGGCGGCCGATGTGGCGGAACACGGCGTCGCGCAGGTCGCGGCCGTAGCTGTAGGCGCAGCGGGCGGCGAAATATTGGCACGTCAGCGCGAAGCCCAGGCCGCAGACGCCGAGCAGGACGATCAGGCCGCACATCCTGCCGATGTAGGCCGTGTCCCCGTTCGCGATGCCGTTGTCGATGATCTTCGCCATCACGACCGGCACGAACAGCTCGAACACGGCCTCGAGGAGCTTGAAAAACGGCCCCAGGAATAGCTCTTTTTTGTATGGCTTGAGAAACCGCAGGAGATGCTGCATGATGATGCTCCTTTTTAATCAGTATATGGTTCAGAGGGACAGTCCCATTTCGATGCACGTCCAAACGCCGACCGGCAGCGGGTACGCCTCACGGCCGGTCTCCGCGAATCCGACCGCCTCGTAGCAGCGCCGCGCGGCCGTGTTCTGCTCGAAGACGCCGAGGCCGATGTACTCGGCGTGGAGCACGTCTCTGGCATACGTCACCGCGAGGCGGAGCATGGTGCTGCCAAGTCCCCTCCCACGCTGCGCGGGGTCGACGATGACGAAGCCGAAGCGGACGGTGCGGTCGTCGTCCTCATTGGGATAACGAATCAGGATATGTCCCAAAACATCGCCATTTTCCTCCACCGCCGTCAGCGGGAGGAAACGGCGTGAGCCGCGAAGCGGGGCGTAGTTGGCCTCGATGGCCGCGGGCGTCAGCGGGTAGGTCCCGTAGCGGTCGGCCGACCACTCGTAGAGCGTGGTCTCGTTCGTGATCCAACCGCAGAGGACGGCCGCGTCTGCGGGGCGATAGTCGCGAAGCTGCATGATGATCCCCCTTCCGATCGTGTCGTTCGCAGTCCTCTTTATTATACACGATACTGGCGGCTCTGTCAAATCTAGCCTGAGACGTCACAAAAAAGTCTCCAAAAGTATGACAAAAAAAAGCCGCCGGGCGCATATCCGCGCGGCTGCGGGACATGCTAACAGCGGAGGTGAACTTGCTATGAAGGAATACCGTATCCAAAAACGCACGGCGCTGCGGTACTGGGGCGTGGTCCTGGTCAGCACCGCGATGATCGGCGCGGCCTGCTGGTTCGCGTACACACAGACCGCTGACCTTGTGCAGCACGAGATGGACAGCACCGTTTCGAGCATCCGCGAGCTGCCGGCCGCCCACCCGGAGACCGCCATCCCGCGCACGACCACGGCGCCGCGCCACACGACTGCCCCGCCGATCCAGACGACCGCCGCGCGGACGGAGCCTGCCGCCGTCATCTACGCGCCGTCCACGACAGCCGCCACGACCGTGACGACCGAGACCACGACGCTCCCGCCCTCGCAGGCGACCCCGTCGCGCTGGCCGGTCGAGGGGGCGATCATCCAGCCTTTCTCGAATGAGGAGCTCGTCAAGTCGGAGACGACCGGCGTTTGGCAGACGCATAACGGCGTCGACCTGGCCTGCACGCCCGGCGACCCCGTCTACGCGATGGACCCCGGCACTGTGACCGCCGTGACGGATGATCCGCTCTGGGGCATGACCGTGACGGTCGACCACAAAAACGGCATCATCACGCGCTATTGCGGCCTTGCGCCCGGTCTTGATGTGACCGAGGGCGACACCGTCACCAACGTCGACCCCCTCGGCTGCGCCGGTGAGACTGCCGACTGCGAGAGCGCCCTCCCCACGCACGTCCATTTCGAGGTGCGCCAGGGCGACCGCTATATCGACCCCGAGGCTTATCTCGCCTCTGGTGAATGACACGAAGTCCCTTCAGGTGGCTGAAGGGACTTTCGTCTATGTATCGAGCTAGTTTGTCAGACCTCACCGCCGACGCGCTCCGCGATGAAGCTGCGGACCGCATCCGGCTCCATCCCGAGCACCATGCCGAATTCCTCGAGCATCAGGTTCTCGGCGTTCTTCATGGCCGTTTCGTCCATGGTCGAAAAGCGCTTCCCATGGGCCTCGGAGGCCTGCTTGCGGAAATAGAGCGTGGAGATCATGTTCACGAGCGCCTTGTAGTCATCGCCCTTCATGATCTGCGAATAGCGCTCCTTGCGCTCGCGGCGGTCGTCCGTCCAGACGGCCTCGTCCTCCTCGCCGGGTCGGGGCATCGTGTCGATCAGGTCGAGCACCTCCTCGCGCGTCAGGAGCCGACGCAGCTTGGAATCCGCCGACGCACACGGCACATAATAGACGGAATTCTGGTCCCCCAGCGGACGGAGCTTGTAGTAAAGGATGGGCGCGCGCCCCGCCGGACGCTGCTTCTCCTGCGCGATCACTTGACATACGCCGACACTTCGGTAGACAACATGGTCGTCGATCTTGAGTTCCATAAAGATCCTCCTTTTTGGCAATGTTTCCCTAATATTTATTATACCATATTTTTCAAGCGATCGACATAGGCAGGATGTACGAAAATTTAGGGGAACGTTTGGGACCATTGGAGGAACAGTGAGATCGTGCGCGACCGTATTCGTTCTGATCTGGCAGATCTGCATAAAACAAATCACCCCTCCACAAAGTGGAGAGGTGAAGGAAAGGTGTCGGCACCTATCTAATTTCCCGGGCCGTCGCCAGCCAAGTATTTTCGACGTGAAGGAGCTT
>CACWPL010000041.1 GCA_902762785.1 uncultured Ruminococcus sp.
CGGACGAGACCGCAGAGGCCGTCCCGTCGGACGAGACCGCAGAGCCCGTCCCGGCGGAGGATGCCGCAGAGCCCGTCCCGTCGGACGAGACCGCAGAGCCCGTCCCGGCAGACGAGACCGCAGACGTCCCGGCGGACGATACCGCAGAGCCCGTCCCGTCGGACGAGCCCGCAGAGCCTGTCCCGTCGGACGAGACCGCAGAGCCCGTCCCGGCGGAGGATGCCGCAGAGCCCGTCCCGGCGGAGGATGCCGCAGAGCCCGTCCCAACGGAGGATGACGCAGAGCCTGTCCCGGCAGAGGATGCCGCAGAGCCCGTCCCGGCGGACGATGCCGCAGAGCCCGTCCCGTCGGACGATACCGCAGAGCCCGTCCCGGCGGAGGAGGCCGCAGAGCCCGTCCCGGCGGAGGATGCCGCAGAGCCCGTCCCGGCGGAAAGTGCTTCGGTCTACCGCTTCAACACCTCCACGCCGCCTGCGCAGAACGCGCCTGCATCACCGGCGAGGGATCTGCCCAATGCGGGCCTCACGCCGGAGCTCTTCGCCTCTATCGCCGGACTGGAGCAGCTCGCCGGTATGGTCGAGCAGAATGGCGGGAGGCAGCCCATCCTGGATCCGCACCGCCGCCATCGAGAGATGAAGGGCGTGGGCATCCCCGATCCGAGCGTGATCGCCGATGACAACGAGATGCTGAGGCGCATCAACGGACAGGAGAGAGCGAACAGAGCCGCAGCAGCGAAGGAGGCGCCGGCAGAGAAGCGCGATGGCGTCTTCAACAAGCTCGGGAGATTCTTGAACAAGAGGAAGGACAACAAAAAAGACTGATCGAGTCCATGCCGTGGATCTCAGGATGCTGAAGCATCTGCTGGAGGATGCGGGAGACGGCCGCATCTGGATCGACCGTCTCCCGCATCATCTCACCTTTCGTCTCATTCTTATGAAAAGGTGCTTGCATGTTGCAGAAAGATGTGGTATAATGAGGACAAGGCCCAACTGCACGGCCTTGGTACGATCAAACATTTTTTAGGATACCCTCCGCAGAGAGGCCCTGCCACTGCACGGCAGAGCGGCGGAGACAAGAGGAGGTCATCTCAATGAAGCTTGCAAAAAAGACCCACAAGCTCGCTGCCTGCCTCACGGCTGCCGCACTGACGGCCGGGATGCTGATGCCCGCACAGGCCTCGTTCCTCGCGTTCGCGGACGATGAGGCGTTCACCGACGGCTCGGACGGCACGTTCTATTATGCGAAATACAGCGACCATGTCGTCATCACCGGCTACAGCAACGACAGCAGCAGCTTCACCATCCCGTCCACCGTCGAGGGCGTGCCGGTCACGGAGATCGGCACGGGCGCGTTCAGCTGCTCGCAGCTCTCGAGCATCACGATTCCGGACAGCGTCACGGTCATCGGCGAGGGCGCTTTTTCGTTCTGCTCGGATCTGAAGAGCTTCACCGTTCCGGACAGCATCGAGCGCATCGAGATGAAGGCCTTCGAGATGTCCGGCCTGACGGACTTCGCGCTCCCGTCCCACACCGTCACGATCGCGACGGACGTCTTCGCGTACACGCCCTGGCTCGAGGCACAGCGCAAGAAGGACCCGCTGGTCATCCTCGGTGACACGCTCATCGACGGCGCGACCTGCACCGGTGCGGTCGAGATCCCGTCGAACGTGAAGAACGTGGCGCACGGCGCGTTCCAAGGCTCCTCCGTCACGTCCGTGGTGTTCCCGGCCGGTGTCAAGGAGGTCGGCGACAGCATGTTCTTCTACTGTGAGGATCTGGCATCCGTAGAGATGAAGGGCGTCGAGACGATCGGCTCCTGCGCGTTCGCAGGCTGCAACAAGCTCACGGACGTCAAGATCTCCGGTAAGCTCCAGCTCATCGAGCCGATGGCCTTCGACGAGAACACCGCCCAGGGCACGATCACGTTCTACGGCAGCGAGGAGACCTGGAAGAAGGTCGATGTGCAGGACGAGACCGAGTATCTCCAGAAGGCGAAGTACATCTTCGATACGAGCCACACCGAGGAGCCGGATGAGACGGTCATCGGTGATGTGGATGCTGACGGCTCTCTGACCGTCCTTGACGTCGTGGCCCTGCTCAGGTGGATCCACGCCGTCCCGAACGCGTCCCTGAAGGACGCCGCCGCTGCGGACATGGACAAGAACGGCGTCATCGACGTCCTCGACCTTGGCCACCTCAAGCGCGCGCTCCTGAAGTGATCGGAGCTCCCGGCATAGAAAAGCAGACGGCATGTCCCTTGCGGGCATGCCGTCTATGTGTCTCGTTACTGCTCTGTGGTGGGGAGGGCGTCGATGAAGAGCATGTCATCGGCACTGTGCTCGGTCAGGTCGTACCAGATGACGCCGGCTCCCTGCATCTCGAAGCGCCCGCTCCCGTTCGTGTATTCGATCGTCACGGTCGGGTCGGTGTCGGGCGAGGTGTATTCGACATAGCGCTTGGCCGCGCCGCCATTGCAGACGAGCGCGCCGTCCTCATAGGTCAGCAGATAGTCCCACTCCACATGTGCGGCGGCACTGTCCGACCAGAAGATATGCGCCTCGAACATCGTATCGTCCACCTGCGTGATCTCGAGGGTCGCACGGCCGCAGCCCCATGTCCCGACGAACGCCTCGCCGGGGCCGCGCCCGTCGTCCGCAAGACCGCCCTCACCGAAGCGGACATAGTGCGGATCGGCGCCGTTGCCGACATAGAGATCCTGCTTTTTGCTCGTGCCGTCGTCGACCATGCCCATGAGGAACGTGTCGTCCGAGTCGTAGAACTGGTACCAGCCGACCGTGGTGTCCTCGATCGTCTCGGTCTCATAGAGGATGATCCCCTCGCACACCAGGACGCCGGACATGTGGTACGCCTTGAACGTCGCGTCCGGCTCGATGTGGAGGAAGGTATAGGTCGGCTCGTCCTCTGCATACCAGTCGCCCGCGATGGTGACGACGTCGGAGTTGGGGGCGCCGTTCATCTCCGCGGTCGTCTCCTCGACGGTGGTCGTTTTGGTCTCCTCGACGGTGGTCGTCGATGCTTTTTCGACGGTAGTCGTTTTCGCCTCTTCGGTGGTGGCCGTCTCTTCCTCTTCGACGGTCGTCGTTTTCGTCTCGCCGACAGTCGTCGTCTCCAAGCGGCTCGTCTCCTGCACGGGCGCGCCGACGTCCTCGCGCGCGGTGCCGCAGGCCGTCAGCGTCAGCATGGCAGTCAGGATGACGGCGGTCATGGTCCTTCTCATGCGCTGTTCCCTCCTATGTTCCCGGGACAGGTCCCGTCCTTATGCACTAGTATAGCACATCGGCGCGGAAAAAGCGATCACAGGACCGTCTCAAATGGTAACAAAACAGACTCACCGCCGGACGAACACCTCGCGGTAAAAGAGCCCCTGCGTGGTGCTGTACCAGAGCAGACGGCCGCGGGGGATGTAGGGCATCCGCACGGAGAGCGCCCATTCCGGCCAGAGGCGGGTGAGGAGGAGGGTGCTGTCGGTCAGGAACGCCACGAAGGCGATGTGGTCGGTCTTGGTCATGGGGTGGTCGGAGGAGATGTACCACTCCCCATCGGCCGCCTCCATGCGCAGGCAGTCGTCCTCGGCGGCCTTCTGGGGCGTCATGGGCGTGAGGCGCTGCCCGCAGCACTGCACGTCCGCCTCCGCCGAGGCAGTCAGGATGCCGCCGCATGTGGGACAGACGTAGAATCGCGTTTTATTCATAGTTCCATTGTCCTCCTGTTCATTGATCTCGCCGCGCAGGAGCGTCTCCGTGCTCACGCTGAGCACCTCGGACAGGGCGGGCAGCAGCGAGATGTCCGGGCATCCGCCGCCGGTCTCCCATTTGGAGACGGTCTTGTCGGTGATGAAGAGGCGTTCGGCGAGCGCCCGCTGGGTGAGGCCCTGCCTGGTGCGAAGCTGCCGGATGAGCCGGCCGGTCTTGCTGGGATCCATGCGATCAGCTCCTTTCGTGGTACTTCTATGATACACGATATTGCGCCGATCGTCAACCTACGGAGCGTAGAGCGGCGGGGTGCCCCCGGTGGCGATCCGCGCCCGCTTGCGTTTATCATTGAAATGTGCTATAATAGACAAGGCGCTGCGGCGCTCGACTTTTTGTGTACTAGGAGGCATCCTTTATGAAGGAGACCCATTGCAAGGCGTGCGGGACACGTCTGACCGAAAAATACCTCGAGCACGAGGGGATGATCCCCTTTTGCGAGACCTGCGGGGAGTTCCGATTTCCCGGATTCAATGTCGCTGTCAGCATGATCGTCAAGGACCCGGCCGAGGAGAGGATCCTGCTCATCAAGCAGTACGGGCGGGACAGCTACGTCCTCACGGCGGGCTACGTCAACATGGGCGAGGACGCCGAGGACGCCGCTGCGCGGGAGGTGCGCGAGGAGCTGGGCGCACAGACGGCGTCCCTCCGCTTCTCCCACAGCCGCTATTACGCCGGCTCGAACACGCTCATGCTCAATTTCGTCGCCGTCCTCCGGGACGACCACATCGCCCCGAACCACGAGATCGACAGCTTCGCCTGGTTCACGCCCGAGGCGGCGCTCGAGGCCATCCGTCCGAACAGTCTCGCCAAGGCATTTTTGGCCTATCATCTGGGAAAAACGCCCGACGTGGCCTATCCCGCGGAGAACGCATGACCGCGCCGCAGCAGACTGCGGAGGGCGTCGTCTTCGGACTGGTCTGGCCGGGCAAGCAGGAGGCCGCTGCCCTCGCCGACGTCCCCGCCGACAAGCACTTCGTCACTTGCCCCGAACGCTCGGTCGGACGAGACGGGACGCGCGGTGTCACCGATTCGGACGATCTTTGCATCGAGGGGGACAATCTCGATGCCCTGCGCCTGCTCCGCGAGACGCACCGCGGACAGGTCAAGCTCATCTACATCGACCCGCCCTATAATACCGGCATGTCCTTCGTCTACGACGACCGCTACGCCCAGGGCAAGCGCGCCTACGTCCGTGACAACGGCCCGGCCGACGACGGTACCGCCGCGATGCAGGGCCGATTCCACGCCGCATGGCTCAGCATGATGCTCCCCCGCCTGACCATCGCGCGCGACCTCCTGCGGGAGGACGGCGTCATCTGCATCAGCATCGGCGAGGGGGAGCTGCACACGCTCATGCTCCTGTGTGACGAGATCTTCGGCGAGGCCGAGCGCATCACCGTCTTCAGCCGCGTGACCAAGCGCTCCGGCAACAACGGCACGCAGTTCTCGCCCTGTGTGGACTATGTCCTTGTGTACGCCAAGGACGCCCGCCGCGTGCCGCCCTACCAGACCGGCCTCAGTGACGAGATCGTCGCCCGCTACAGCAAGCGCGACGAGCACGTCCGCCAGCGCGGGCCCTATCAGGAGGTGAGCCTCTACCAGGCCGCCCTCAAGCACGGCGGGTCGCACTATCCGATCACCTGCCCCGACGGGACGCAGGCCGTGCCGCCGGAGGGACGTCCGTGGCGATGGAACGAGGCGCGGCTCCTGCGCGGCCTCGAGGAGGGACGCATCGTGTTCAAGCGCTCGCGCCGCACGCCCCTCCTCGACCCCGCCACCGGCCGGCAGAGCGCGTGGAACATCTACACGAAGATGTACCTGAAGGAGCGCGAGAAGAACGGCCTGCACCCCAAGAATTTCAGCGACGCCTTCCAGAACGTCCTTGCGGCGGCGGAGCTGCGGCGGCTCGGGATGCGGTTCGACTTTGCCAAGCCGACCGCGCTGATCCGCCATTTCGTCACCCTCCAGACGACCGGGGACGACCTCGTCCTCGACTTCTTCTCCGGCTCCGGCACCACGGCGCACGCCGTCATGCAGGCGAACGCAGCCGACGGCGGGCATCGCCGCTGGATCATGGTGCAGGACGCTGCCCCCATCCGGGACGGCGCGTTCCCGACCATCAGCGCCCTCGGCGAGGAGCGGATCCGGCGGGCGGGGGCGGCGCTGCGCGAGACGGCAGGCGCGGAGGCCGACCTCGGCTTTACGTCCCTGCGCATCGAGGACGGGAGGGAGGCGCCCTATGACTGACCGCGAAACGAAGCCCTTTTTGACACGACTGCCGGTCGTGGCGGGGGTGGCGCTGGTGTGCTGTCTGCTGTGGGGGAGCGCGTTCCCGGGCGTCAAGATCGGCTACGAGACGATCGGCATCGACGCGGGCGACTGGGCGAGCCAGATGGTCTTTGCGGGCGTGCGGTTCTTCCTCGCGGGCGTCATGGTCATCATCTTTGGCAGCATCGCGGGGGGCCGTCTTCTCCTGCCGACGCGCCAAAACGTCCCTAAAATAGGCGTCATCAGCTTCTTCCAGACGATCGCGCAGTATTTCTTCTACTACATCGGCCTTGCCCACACGACGGGCGTCAAGGGCGCGATCATCGTCGCCGCGAACGTCTTCACGGCCATCCTGATCTCGTCCCTCCTCTACAAGCAGGAGGCCCTGACGGCGCGCAAGCTCGCGGGCTGCGCGGTGGGGTTCGCGGGCATCGTCCTCATCAACGCCGCGGGCCTCGCCGGGGCGCGGTTCTCCCTCCTCGGGGACGGGTGCGTCTTCCTCTGCACGGTCGCGAGCGGGTTCTCGCAGGTCTATATGAAGCGATTTTCCGCCGACGAGAGCCCCGTGCTCCTGAGCGGATGGCAGTTCGCGTTCGGCGGGGCGGTCATGTGGCTCTTCGGGGCGGTCTGCGGCGGCAGCATCCGGCTCGAGGGCGCGGCGGCATGGGGCATTTTGGTGTACCTGGCGTTCGTCTCGGCGGCGGCATACTCCCTCTGGGCGATGCTCCTCCAGCACAACCCCGTCTCGCGCGTCACGGTGTTCGGCTTTCTCAACCCGATGTGCGGCGTGATCCTGTCGAGCTTGCTCCTGCATGAGCGGGGCGCGTTCGGCATCGTCGGCGCGGTCTCGCTCCTGCTCGTCTGCGCGGGCATCTGCATCGTCAATGTGCAGACGAAAAGGGCGAAGGATGGCCATTGATGCTGTATACGACACGACACAGCGCCGCTGCCTGTTCGGGGCAGCGGCGCCAGTCTTTCAAAAACGTGTCTTTGACACATTTTCAAGGGGAGGGGCGTGCGCACAGTACGCCCTCCTTCGTCACTTCTGGAGATATTCGTGCTTCATCTGCGCGAGGTCGAACCCGTCGAGCACGGTGTCCTCATACAGATCACCGGCCTCCCAGTCGGCCAGACGGGTCTCCGGCACGGCGAGCAGCCAGCGCTGCATCAGGACGATGTCGCGCAGGTCGAAGACGCCGTTGGCATCCACATCGCCGCGGATCCTTGTGGGCGTGTCCTCCACGTCCTCGGTGCCGGAGTAGACGATGTCCGGCTCCGCGGTCTCCTCGGAGGACAGCAGCACATAGTCCAGCGCGCCCTTGAAGCTGCGGCCGATCTCGGCCTCGTCGGTCTGGGCAGCGCTCAGGATCTGCCGGGGCGTGATGGTCAGCGGTGCCTCGCCGACGGTCTGGCCGTCGAGGAGGATGGTGCCGGTGCCGTGCAGGATGCGCAGGGTGATCTTGTGCCACGCGCCCTTGGGCAGCGGGACGCTTGCGGTCACATGCTCCGTCCTCTGGCCGTCCGTGAGGACGAGCTCGGCGACGCCGTCGGCATTGGACGGGAGGAAGCGCAGATACGCCGTGTCATCGCCGATGCGGAGCAGGCCCTGCTCGGCCGTGCCGCCCTTCCAGAGCGCCGCCAGACTGATCTGGACGTCGTCCGTGCGCAGGAGGCTGCTGTCGAGCCGGACGCATGCGCCCTCGCCGTCGAGCGAGAGGACGCCCTGTGCGGACGTGCGCGCGGCCTCCCAGACGGCGCCGATGTTCTGTGCAGCGGTGGCGGTGTAGGCGTCCCTTGCCCAGTAGGGCGACTCGTCATCGAAGGTGTAGGACGCGATGTGCGCGGCGGGCTTGCTGTTCCATCCATACGCATCGAGCCAGCCGAAGCCGACGCCCTCGGCCTTCGTCTCGGTGTTGCAGTAGTCGCCGTCGATCATGGCGGAGCCGGAGTAGCGGCCGCTCTCGTAGGCATAGGCCATGCCCTTGGCGGCGGCATCGTCCGTGAGGGTGACGGCGCCGGTGAGATAGGCCTTCTGGAGGACGCGCGCGCTGCCCGTGATGGT
Organism: uncultured Ruminococcus sp.; assembly: GCA_902762785.1. Taxonomy (GTDB): domain Bacteria; phylum Bacillota; class Clostridia; order Oscillospirales; family Ruminococcaceae; genus UBA3855. Next base: position 8,103 of record CACWPL010000041.1, read on the forward strand.
GCAGGCCTGTGTCACGACCGCGCTGCCGCCGATCACGGCATCGCCGCTGACCATGACCTGCCCCTGCTTCCAGCCGTTGTCATAGTACCATCCGCCGCCGGCCACGACCGCATGACCGCAGATCACGGCGTTATCCTGCACGGTGGCCGCGCCGGTCACGATGGCATGGTCCTCCACGCGGGCATTCCCCGTGAGCACGGCCTCGCCCAGGACCATCGCGTCCGGGGCGACATAGACCGTCTCGGCCACGCGCGCGGTATCGGCCACGAAGCCGCCGCCGTTGGGATGGGCATGGCCGCGGGAGGCCGTGTAGCCGCCGGACTGCTGCACCGCCGCGCCCGTCAGCGTGACGGCATACGGATAGCGCCGGGACTCGGCACTGTCGAGATAGGGCGCGACATCGTCCTTGTGGAAGGCATCGATGCGCACGAGGGTCTTGGGCATCGCGGTCACGGTCAGGTAGGCGGAGACGGCGCCGGACGCGTCGGCGGTCATGGTCTGCCCGTCGCCGAAGAGGTCGGAATAGGTCTCACGGCCGTTCGCATCGACCGTGACGATGCAGGCCTGCCAGGCGGCGTTCGGGTCGTTGGAGCGGCCCTCGAGGGTGACGGAGATCTGGCCGTCCGTGACGGTGAGGGGGACGATGTTGATGCCCGCCTGCATGGGGGCCTCCTCCTGCGGCACGGCCAGATGCCCGGTGCCGTCGTCCTCGAGGACAGTGTAGGCGAGATTCCAGTAATACGGCGTCTGCGCGAGCTGCTCGCGCCATTTCGCCTGATAGGCCTCCTTGGCGCCGAAGTCGAAGGTGGCCATGCGCTTGGCGTAGTGGCCGAAGACGGTCTGCGCGTCCGTGCCGAAGAGGCGGGTGATGGTGTCGAAGGGGTACTCATCGGGCTGCGCCTCGGAGATGATGCGCTTGACAGCGTCGGTCCCGAGGCCGGGGAGACCGTCCGGATTCGTCGACAGGTAGACGAGGAACGGCCATACCTCGTAATAATCGCGCCCGTGGGGGAGGGCGAGGCTGAGGTTGCGCATGTAGGGCTCGAACCAGGCAGTCGCGGTGCTGCCGGTGTAGTAGTCGCTGAGGAGGTACATCTCGCGGAACCAGTTGGCCAGCGGCTCCCACCAGGCGCCGGTGATGCTCTGGTCGACCCATGCCTTTTGCTGCATGGTCACGACATGGCCGAACTCATGGGCGATGGTGAGGTCGTCGAGCATGGCCTCCGGGCTGATGATCTCGATGCCGTAGCCGTCCTCCGCGCTCATGAACGCCCATCCGTCGGGGTATTGGTCGAGGCCGGTGTAGGTGAGGTAGACGTTGGTCTTGTACTTCTGGGCGCTGCGGCCGTAGATGTCGACGTTCATGTCCTCCATGCCGAGGTATTCGCCGTAGCAGTGCCAGAGCTTCTCGTAGCTCTCGAGGTTGCGCTGCAGGAACGCCTCATCGACCAGGCCGGTGGTGTCGTTATTGCCGTAGAAGATGACGAAATGCTCAGATTCGCGGTAATTCGCCGTCGTGCAGTAGCCCCATTTGTCGCGCACGAGGTACGCTTCCTCCGCAGCGGCGGCGGGGAGCGCGGGCAGCGAGGCGGCGGTCAGCGTGAGCGCCGTCAGGGCGGCGATGATCTGCTTTCTCATGATGTTACCCTCCATGTCGTTTCTGTTTCTCGTCGGACCGCATCGTGCGGCCTTACTAAAATCATATCACATCTTGTATAGAATGTCAATCATTTTAACGAACAGTTTTGCAACTGCCAGTTGAGTCCCATGGCGGATGTCCCCGCCGCTTGCATCTGCTTGAAAAGTGTGGTATACTTATCTTGACGCCTCGGATGCATCTTACCGGCCGCCGATGCATCTTACCGGGAGAGCCATTGACGCCGCGCCTTTTCTGTGGTATCCTAGAATCACCAACACGAAAGGCAGGTGTCCGTTATGGCACTCGTTTTATGCACCATCCTCCTCATCCTCGAGATCGGCACGACCGTCTTCTCCCTCACCAAGCCCTCGCCCAAGCGCGACTGGACGCGTTTCCGTCTGCTCGTCTGCGGCGCGGAGCTGGCAGTCTTTCTGCTCATGCTCCTGCTGCCGGGGATCGACCTGTCGTTCCGCTTCACGGCGCTGGCGGCCGTCCTCATCCTGCGGATCGTCACCGCGGCGATCGGCGCGCTCGTCTGCCGTAGCAATGACGTGCCGAAGAAGAAGCCTTTGATCGTCCTGGGGATGCTCGGGAGCATCGTCCTCCTGACGCTGAGCCTCGTCCCGGCGTTCCTCTTCCGCGACTACCACGGGCTCCCGCTCACCGGCGGCCATGCCGTCGCACAGACGCAGGCCATCCTCACCGACCCCGACCGCCTCGAGTCCTTCGAGACGGACGGCTCTCACCGCGAGATCCCCGTCCACCTCTACTACCCGGAGGACGCCGCGGCGCTGGAGGCAGGCTCGCTCCCGCTGGTCATCTTCAGCCACGGGGCATTTGGGTACTACCAGAGCAACACCTCCACCTACATGGAGCTGGCGAGCCACGGCTATGTGGTCGCGAGCCTCGACCATCCGTACCACGCCTTTTTCACGAAGGACACCGACGGCCGGACGGTCACGGTCGACCCGACGTTCCTCCAGAGCGCCCTCACGATCGGCAGCGGCGACGCGAAGGAGGAGGCGGTCTTTGACACGACCTCGCAGTGGATGGCGCTGCGCACGGCGGACATGACGTTCGTCCTCGACACGCTCGAGGATGCCGCGCAGTCCGGCACGCTCTCCGCCGACTGGTCCTATGCAGACGCGGACGAGGCCGCGCTCCTGGCCGCGCTGCGCCTCGTCGACACGGAGAAGATCGGCCTGATGGGGCACTCCCTCGGCGGCGCGACCGCCGTGACCGTGGGTAGACGCGAGGACGTCTCCGCCGTCATCGACATCGACGGCACCATGCTCGGGGAGGAGACCGGCGTGGAGGACGGCGCCCTCCTGTTCAACGAGGCCCCCTACGATACGCCCCTCCTCGCGATCGACAACGAGACGCACCACCAGGACGCCGCCGCTGCCCGTCAGGCCGGCGAGCCCTATGCCAACAACGTCGTCCTCGACCATGCCGCGGACGGCTACGAGACCTATTTCCGCGGTGCCGGCCATATGGACCTGACCGACCTCCCGCTCCTGTCGCCGGCGCTCGCGTCGATGCTCGGGAAGGGGACGGTCGATACGGAGGCCTGCATGACACAGATGAACGCCCTGGTGGTGCAGTTCTTCGACTGCTACCTCAAGGACAGCGGCACGTTCACCGTCGCGGAGAGCTACTGAATCGAGGGACTATGGAGATCAGAGTCGAACAGATCGGCGACCAAGAGACCGAATACATCGAGATCGGCTGCCATGTGCGGGACGCGCGGGTGAACGAGCTTGTGCGCAAGCTCCAGCTCTGGCAGGGACGCGTGGAGGCGTTCCGGGAGGAGCGGCAGTACCAGATCGCGATCGCGGACATCTATTATATCGAGGCCGTGGACGAGCGCACCTTCCTCTACCTGGAGAAGGACTGCTACGAGTCCCGCAAGCGCCTCTACGAGCTCGAGGCGATGCTGGAGGAGCGCGGCTTCGTGCGGATCTCGAAGTCGGTGATCGTGGACCTGATGAAGGTCACGGCGATCCGTCCGGCGCTCAACGGCCGGTTCCTGTGCCGGCTCCGCAACGGCGAGGACGTCATCATCTCGCGCAAATATGTCCCCGCGGTCAAGGCGATCCTGCGGGGGGAGAAGGGGGGCGGTCTGTGATGCGTGACCGTTTCAAGGAGATCGTGCAGACGTTCTTCATCATCGTGACTCTGGTCGACGCGGCCATGCTGATCCTCGGACGCATGTTCCGGCCGGAGCAGCAGTTCGGGTACGAGATCTTCATCTATCCGCTGATCTATGGGGCGATCGGATGCGTCCCGTCCCTCCTCATGCGCGAGCGGCGGGAGCTGACCGTGCGGCAGACGGTGATCCGCGAGGCCGTGCATATGATGCTCCTCGTCGTGCTGATCCTGGCGTTCCTGTTCGGCGGGCGGCCGGTGCGGCGCGAGGACGTGCCGGTCGCGGCCGGGGTCGCGGTGAGCGTCGTGGTGATCTATGGTCTCGTGACCTTGATCGGGTGGATGCTCGACCTGCGCACGGCGAACGCCATGACCGAGGACCTCCGCCGCCTCCAGCAGCGCGCCGCGGAGGAGGATGAGGCGGTGTGAAAAAACACGCCCCTGCGGGATATGACGGATACCCATATAGAAGTTTTGCCCCCAAGCGTTTAAGCGCTTAGGGGCATTCTTTTTTATACGGTTGCTAAGATAAATCAGAATTTAGCTGTCTAATCCATCAATAAATGACTTTATGACCTCGCCGCATTCTTCCGGCTTCTGCTCATAGATCATATGATCGCCGCCCAGCAGGACGACTTCACAGTTCCCCATTTTTTCGGCATAGGGATAGATGATCTCCTGTCTCAGTTTTTCTGTTTGTTCTAACTGTTCCTGTATTTTTTCATCAGATATTCCTGCACTTTCAGGAGCTTTCAGATGGTTCTTTGTTTTCAGAGCAGAGAACCAGTTCAAATATTCACGAAATTCTTCTTTTGTTTGATATCCATAGCTTGCACAAATATACAGCTTTGGAACATCATTTGTAATAATGCTGTCCCATCCGGTCTGACCGTTCTGCGGCAGCAGACAGCTTTCTGATGTCGGCGCGATCGAATCCTCTGTCATCAGTTCAAGCGCATCACATAGGCGCTGTTCTTCCTCGGAATAATTATCCGGCAGAAGATAATAGTTTTGTCTGAGCGCATATCTGCTGAAACCGAGCTTTGCAAGAAATACCAATGCTTTATCACTGAGACTGACTGTACTTTCAGGCTCGTCATCAAACGCATTTTCACTGAGCTGTGTACCGTCAACAAAAACGACTGCTTCGATCTCATCGGGATATTTGCTTGACCAGTAATTCGCATAAGCTCCGCCAATGGAATGCGGCATGAGGATATACGGTGCCTTGATGCCCGCATTTTGAAGAGCCTTGCGGTGATCCTCGACAATATATTCCGTTGTCATCTCGTGATCGGTGTCATCACTGAGACCGTAACCTGCACGGTCAATAAATACGACCGTATTATCCTTTTCAAGGATAGAAGTCATCTGCCGTTCGGCTACGGAATAGTCTCCCATACCAAGCCCTGCAAGCGCCACGATCGTGTGCCTGCCGTTTTCGCTGCCGAATTTCGCAACATTCAGCGAATAGTTACCGACTGACACAGGATCGTAATAGCCCTTCTCTTTGAGCAGTGCCATCTCCTGATCTGTCTTAACTCTATGAATGATGAATGTGACCAGAGTGAACAGCAGAAGTAATATCAGTAAGATCAGCAATATTCGCCCTGTCATCTTTATTGCTTTCTTCATTAGAATGCTCCTTATAGATCCCGATCTATGTTTGTAACAATTATAGCACAACATCATTGCATTGTCAATATAAACGCCATAGTACTTCTGACTTTGTATCAGAAATGCTATGGCGAAAAACTTCTTTATCAGCGCAGCACTTATCCCCCAGGGGGGTCCTTTTGTCATCCTTCCTTGTCCATGAGATACTGCACCGCATACGCCAGCGCATAGTCGTCCGTCTCATCCTCCCCGAAGATCCGCAGGGCGGCGGCCTTGTCCACGGGGATCTGGACGTCCAGCGGGAGGCGCGTCTCGCGGGAGGCGTCCGTGTCAATCAGGGGCTTGGCGTCCTCCCCGAGCGAGAGCCGCACGGGATACACGATCCGGTATCCGCACGGCAGATAGCACTCGCCGCCGTTGTTTTGGTTGACCCCGTTCGAGGGGGTGAGGCCCATGAGCGTGACGTTCTCGCACTGTGACAGGAAGAGCGCCGCGCCGTCTCCGGCACTACAGCACCCCTGATCGACCAGCACGGCCACCGGCAGGTCCTTCCAGCGCCCGTCCGCTGCGATGTGGTAGGTATGCGTGATCTCGTAGCCGCCGTCCACGCGCTCGCCCTCGGCGAACTGGAAGCGCGCCTCGTCCGAGAAGAGCGCCGAGACTGCCGCGCCGATGGCGTTGAGACCGCCCTCGTTCCCGCGCAGGTCGATCACGAGGGATCGCATCCCCTGCGCCGCAAGGTCGGTGAGCTGGTCGGAGACCCTGTCCGTGAGCTGGGGGTACATGCCGTCGTGCAGATAGGCCAGATACTGCGTGATCGTACCGTCGTCCTCGGCTTCGAGCCGGAGATAGCCGCAGGTGTCCGAGAGCATCCGCGTGGAGAAGTTGTCATCCTCGATCCAGTCGTGCGCGAAGCACGAGAGCGCCCCGCCGAGTCGCATCCGGTACGACCCCGCCGCCTCCAGCACGGCCGTCTGCGCCGCGCCGTCCTCGTCCAGATAGCCCACGGTGACGGTCTCGCCGCCCTTGCCTGCGAGGAAAATGGCCTGATACCGCGCCTCGTTCTCCTTGACGGGGAAGTACATCCCGTAGCCCGGATAAACGCAGGAGACCGCCGCGGCCGCCTCCGCGACCGGGATGCCGTCCCAGGTCTCGATGACCGTGCCATTGCGAAGCCCCGCGCGGTAGGCAGGCGTGTCCTCCTCGACGCAGACGGCGATGGTCTGCCCGTCATCGAGCGTGAAGAGCGAGAGGCCGTAGTCGTTCCCGGCGAGCCGCTCGCGGATCGGGCCGGACTTCCCGTGCGGCACGATCAGGGACACATGCCCGTCGTAAAAGTCATAGGCATACGCCAGGAGCGCGGCCCCATAGGCGGCCTCGTCCCCCGCAGCCTCTGCGGCCTCGACGGCGGGGAGGTGCTCGGCGAGGAGGGCATCGAAGTCGGTCTCCTTCCACTCGCGGAGGATGTACCCCTCGCGCATCGTCTCGACCGTCGCGGCGAAGGCGTCCGTCCACCCGAGATGGGTCATGTTGTGGCGGTCATAGCAGTTGATGTCCTCGAGCACCTGCTTCGTCCCGCACGCGGCCACACCGAGGCACACCCCCACCGCGAGCACGCGCCGCCACCATCCGCGCCCTGCCGTCAGCATCATCAGCAGCACGAGGAGCGCCCCGAGATAGAGTCCCTCAAAGAGGAGGATGGCACGGGGGACGTAGACCTTGTAGACCTCCGCGCCGATGCCGATGGCCGTCAGCATCCCGGTGTGCCCGAGGGGGGCGAGGAACGCGGCGTGGATGAGGCACCCGACCACCGGGAGCGCGCAGCAGAGCCGGAAGACGACCCTCCCCCGCCCCTCCGCGCGCGCCGATACGACCGCGAGCACGACCGTCAGCACGAGGATGCCGAGCGTGAGCAGGGCAGTCGGCTCGCCGAGCGAGCAGATAAACAGATCCATGGTGTCCTCCTTTACAGATACCGCCCTGTGACGCTCTCTTTGCACGCGCGGACGGCGTCGGGCGTCCCGGCGGCGACGATGCGGCCGCCGTCCTTGCCGCCGCCGGGCCCCATGTCGAGGAGGTAGTCGGCGCTGCGGATGACGTCGAGGTCGTGCTCGATGACGATGACGGTCGCGCCCTGCCCGATCAGGTGCCGGAACACCCCGAGCAGCGTGCGGACGTCGAGCGGATGCAGGCCGATCGTCGGCTCGTCGAAGACGAAGATCGTGTCAGCCTGGCCACGCCCCATCTCGCTGGCGAGCTTGAGACGCTGCGCCTCGCCGCCGGAGAGCCCGGGCGTCTGCTCGCCGAGCGTCAGGTAGCCGAGGCCGAGGTCGTGGAGCACCTGGAGGCGGCTCTGGACGGTCTTGAGGTCATCGCAGAGCGCGAGCGCCTCGTCGACGCTCTTGGCCATCAGCGCGGGGAGCGAGACGGCAGTCCCGTCCCTGCGGACACGCTGCACGCCATACGCCTCGCGTGCATAGCGCGACCCGCCGCACGCGGGGCAGGGGATGTCCACGTCCGGGAGGAACTGCACGTCCAGACTGACCGACCCCGTCCCGTCACAGACCGGGCAGCGCAGACGGCCGGTGTTGTACGAGAAGTCCCCGGCCTTGAAGCCGCGCGCCTTGGCGTCCTTCGTGCGGGCATAGACCTTGCGGAGCTCGTCGTGGACGTTCGCATAGGTCGCGACGGTCGAGCGGATGTTGATGCCGATGGGGGCGGCGTCGATGAGCTGGATGCGCGCGATGCCGTCCGCCGTGACCGACCGCACATGCCCCGGGAGCGGCGTCCCCTTGACCATGGCCTCGACCGCCGGGATCAGGCTCTCGAGGACCATCGTGGTCTTGCCCGACCCGGAGACGCCCGTCACCACGGTCATCCGCCCCTTGGGGAAGACCGCGTGCAGCGGCTGCACCGTATGGATGGCGGACGTGTCGAGGACGATCGTGCCGAGGTCGAAGAGGTGCGCGGCGTCGGCGCCCGTCTGCACGGCCGGGTCGCCGTGGTACAGGAACGGCCCGATCTGCGAGCGCGGGTCGGACGCGAGCGCCTGGGGCGTGCCCTGGGCGATGACCGTCCCGCCGCCCGCTCCTGCCGCGGGACCCATCTCGATCAGGTGGTCGGCGTGGCGGAGGACCTGGGTGTCGTGGTCGACGAGAAGGACGGAATTGCCGTCCGCGACGAGGTCGTCCATGACGCCGGTCAGTCCCTCCAGATTCGCGGGATGGAGCCCGATGGACGGCTCATCGAGGACATACAGCACGCCCGTGGTGCGGTTGCGGACGGCGCGTGCGAGCTGGGTGCGCTGGCGTTCGCCGGTGGAGAGGGTCGAGGCCGCGCGGTCGAGGGAGAGGTAGGACAGTCCCAGGTCGACCAGGCGCTTCGCCGTGTGCCGGAACGCCTCGCAGATGCTCTCCGCCATGGGCCGCATCGGCTCCGGCAGCGACCCCGGCACCCCGTCCACCCAGACGATCAGCTCACTGAGCGGCAGCGTGCAGACGGCGTCGAGCGTCATCCCGTGCAGACGAAGAGAGCGGGCGCGTTCGTTGAGCCGCGTGCCGCCGCAATGCGGGCAGGCGCCCTGCTTGAGGAACCGCTCGACGCGCTTCATGCCCTTCTCGTCCTTGACCTTGGCGAGGGCGTTCTCGACCGTGTAGACGGCGTTATAGTAGGTGAAGTCCATCTCACCGGCGGTGTTGGTCTTCTCGTTTTTGTAGAGGATATGGACCTTTTTTGCCTCGCCGTGGAAGACGGTCTCGCGCTCGGCGTCCGTCAGCTCGCAGAAGGGGACGTCCGTGCGGACGCCCAGCTCGCGGGCGATGTCCTTCATCAGCGACCACATCAGGGTCTGCCACGGGGCGACCGCGCCCTCGTCGATGGTGAGGGAGGGGTCGGGGACGAGGGTCGTCTCGTCCACCGTCCGCACGACGCCCGTGCCCTCGCAGGCGGGACACGCGCCCTCGCTGTTGAACGCGAGCTGCTCGGCACCGATCGTCGTCACCGCCGCCCCGCAGACCGGGCAGACGACCGGCCGCTCCGCCGCATGGTCGAGCGTCGGCGGGACGTCATGTCCGTTCGGGCAGCGATAGACGGACAGGCGCGAGAACATCAGGCGCACGCTGTTCAGCAGCTCGGTCGAGGTGCCGAAGGTGCTGCGGATGCTGGGGACGCCGGGGCGCTGGTGCAGCGCGAGCGCGGCGGGGACGAAGCGGATGTCGTCCACCTGCGCCTTGGCTGCGCCGGTCATGCGGCGGCGGGTGTAGGTCGAGAGGGACTCGAGGTAGCGCCGCGACCCCTCCGCGTAGACCACGCCCAACGCGAGGGACGACTTCCCCGACCCGGACACGCCGGCGATCCCGACGATGCCGTGCAGGGGGATGTCCACATCGAGGCTCTTCAAATTATGGACCCGCGCGCCGCGGATCTCGATCTGCTCGGGGATGTGCTTCATATATTTGCTCCTTTCAATGGACACGGATGTCCGTAAGGGCGACCTGGTCGCCGGTCAGGGCGGCATAGACCGTCTCGGCATCGGCGTGTCCGGGGGTGCTCTCGCCGTTCAGCTTGAGGAGGGCAAGCTCCCGGTAGCCGGGGCCGCGATGATGCGGGCGAGCTCGGGGATGCCGACGTCGTGCAGAAGTCCCGCATAATAGGCCTCTTCACATGCTGCCTCGCTCTTCCCGGCCGCCGCAGCCACCACGAGCAGACTGGCCATGATGCGGATGATGAGCAGCTCGCCGAGGCGGGCGGCCTTGGTGATCGGGTAGGTGTCGTCCCGGAGGACGCTCCCGTGGTCGAGCACCTCGATGTGGAGGGTGTAGTCCATGACGGACGCCGCGATCTCGATGTCTTCGCTGTGATGTGAGATGTAAACGACCTCGATCATCTCAGCGGCAACATCATGTTTTTCCTGCACCGTCAGGGTATCTCACATGGCAAACGGTCCCGTCAGCGGCTTCGTGTTGATCGCTTTGCGCTTACGAGACTTGGTCTGCAGCTTGCGTTCAAGCTCCGCTTTCTTGGAGCGCAGTTCCTTGATGCTCTCGGTTTCAATATCGGGAGCTTCTTTTTGCTTATGGGCGATCTCGATCTGCTGTGATCTCTCACACATTGCTGCGTAGACGCTCTCCTCAATATCGTCGATTCTGATGCTGTACTTTCTTGCAACACACTTGTCGATCGTGAGCCAGCCGCTGTCAGCGAGGTATCTGTGGGTATTGGTCGGTGACTTTTTCTGCATATCAATGATAACAGACGATCCACATTCTTTGCATTTCAGCGATCCGACGAGCCAAGAGACGAAGTGCATCAGCCTGTTCCGAGGGGACAAGCACCGAGCCTTTCCTGCCGTTCACGGTCATACGCACAGGCGAGTATCCGAAATTCATCTGCCCGCCCTGATAGAATCCTGTTTCACGACCTCTTGTATCATACGCATCTGCTACTCTGCATGCGATCGTTTCTCTCTCAAACTCCGCTTTGATGTGATCGACAGACGAAATTGCTGTATCTATATCATAGCGCAGATCGGCTGTCATTGCAATAGGTTTTTGCAAATTATTCCGATCTGTGCTGAGTGAGAATGTCATAAATGTGGTTGATCTTTTCCTGTCTTACCACATCGGAGACATCAGTCGGATACGAAATAAAGACCTTCGTACCCTTTG
>CACWPL010000042.1 GCA_902762785.1 uncultured Ruminococcus sp.
AATGGCGGCGCTGCGCGCCGCCGCCGCTTTTTCCGCCGCCTTACGGCGGCGGTATCAACAAGCGTCAAATCGTAAAAGTGAGGTTTTTCGACAAGCTGAAACTTTTTTCCGTAAAAAAAGCTTGCAGGGGCGGCAAAAACTCGTCAATAGGAGTACATCATGAAAGACCACTTCAAGCTGCTGGGATGGACGGTCGCGGCGGAGATCCTGTCCCTGTTCATCGCCCTGACGCTGGCGTCGGAGCTGGCGGTGATGCGCGTGGTATGCGCGGTCTGCACGGTCGGGATCCTGCTGTCACTGACGGCGCAGGGGGGACACAGTGCCGCCGTCGCTGACCACAGGGCGCACCGGGAGACGGGCGTCCTCCGTCCGATCGCGCTCGGGATCACCGCCGTCCTGCCGCACCTCCTCCTTTGGGGGATGCTCATGGCCGCGCGCTGCGAGATCCTGCCGGATGACAGCTACCGCCTCTATAAGCTGCTCGATGCGCCGTTCCTCCCGGTCTGCACGCTGCTCTCGACCGGGGTCTCGACGGCGTCTGTCCCGACGGCGGGACTGTTCGTGCTGCTCGCGCTGTCCCTCCTGCCCTTCCCGGCCGTCGTCATCGCGTACTGTAGGACCAAAAAGGCCCGCGCGATGACGTGACACCGCATCGTCCCACCACACACGCACGACGCCCCGCCGGTATCACACCGGCGGGGCGTCTTTTGGTATCTTGGGGAGCGGAGCGGTCACTGGCAGAGCGCGTCCCAATCGGGCTGGCGGCCGACACCCATCTGGGTGCAGTAGACGAGGATGATGGACGCATCGACAGCGTTGATCTCGCTGTCGCGATCCACGTCCGCACTGGTCTTGGCGGCCTGATCCTTGGCCCAGTCATCGAACAGCGACGCCCATCCGTAGAGCGCCTTGCGCGTCGAATATACCAGGATCTCGGACGCATCCGCCGCATCGACATCGCCGTCCTGATCCGAATCACCGCGCAGCGGCTCCGTCTGGGTGGGCGTGGTGGCCGTCGTGGCCGTCGTGGAGGACGTCGTGGTCTCGGTGGTGGTCGCGGTCGTGGACGTGGTGGTCGGCTCGGTCATCGTCGTCGTCCAGATGGGCTGCGTCGTGGTCAGCAGGGTCGTGCTGGACGTGGTGGTCGTCTCGGTGGTGGATGTCGTGGTCGTGGCCTCGGTGGTGGATGTCGTGGCCTCGATCGTCGTGGTCGTCTCCGTGGTCGTCGTCTCCGTCGTGGTCACGGTCTCGGCAGACGGGGTCAGACGGTAGGTGAAGGACGTGCTGTTCTTGTCAAGGAGATTCTGGTCATAACGCTTGGACTCGTACCCGGCCGGCACGCCAACGACCGCGATGGAGCCGTCGACCTGATCGGAGCTGCCGTAGGTCACATAGGTGAACTCGACCGTGCCGTCATCGCCGGAAACGATGTCCGCATCGGTGTTGGCCTCGTTGGTGTAATGCACACGCAGAGTCACGCCGGGGACGGGCGCATCGGTCACTTCATCCACAAAGGTGACCTTGCAGGTGACGGTGTCGTCCTGCTCCGGCTCCTCGGGGAGGCCGAGGTCGGGGGTCATCGTGTAGACGGTCGGCGCCGTGCCTACCGTGACGTACCAAACGACCTTGCCCTTCGACGTGTAGATGGGCTTGCAGTCGGAGAGGCGGACGGGCTCGTCATGCACCTCGCTGACGATGTTGCCGCTGCCGTCGACCGCGACAGAGCGCGTCATACGGCCGGCCCCGCGCTGCTCCTCCCACAGCAGGAGGAAGCGGTCCTCCTTGCACTTGACGAGCTGCGGCGTGCCGACCTCGATGTCATCGCTCGAGCCGTAGCTCGTGAGCCAGATGGTGCGGCTGCCGCCGAGGCCCTTGTCGGCGATGTTCAGGAAGACGTTGTGCTGGCCGCCGTTCTCGTTCTGATAAAGATTATTGACGTTCGCGGGGAAATTCGCCTGGTCGATGGACGTGCCCGCCGTGAGGACGTTCGACTGCGAGAGCTCCATGCCGCCGACGGTGACGCCGGTGAAGTTGGCATTGCTGTCATAGCTGCCGCCGATCTCGAGGATGTTCAGGCTCGTTGCCGTATCGAGCTGCCCGGTGCTGGTGATGGCGTTCTTCTGGAGCACGACCGCGCGGGGGTAGTAATCGCCCTGGTCGACACGGTAGAGGTACGCCCCCTCCGTGCAGACGAACTGGTTGAAGGAGTGGCTCACATAGCCGTAGCCCTTGACGACGTTCGTCTGGTAATCGACGAGCTGCATGTCGCTCTCGCGGATGCCGAGGGTCATGTTGGACTGGTGCTGGTAGCCGCCGTTGGTGAACATCTTGTGGGACGAATGGAGGAAGAGGATGCCGTTCGTCTCCGCCATGCGCAGCGAGCCGGCATCGAAGTTCTTGACGGAATTCAGGCCATTGAGCCCGACCGACGAGACGAAGCCCCAGTTCTTGTTATACTTGACGACGCGCAGCACCTCCTGGTCGAGGATCTCGTCGGGGTCCTCCTTGCCGAAGACGAGGTAATAGCCATCCGACCCCGCGAAGAATCCGCCGAAGTCCGGGAGCGGGGCGGCGAGGATGCGCGAGCCGGTGACGGCGCCGTCCGCCGTGAAGTCCTCCACGAGGACGCCGGAGCCGCTGATGAACTCCACACGGGAATAGCCGCGGGCGGTCTCCACGAGGTAGGAGGTCATGGGGGCGCTCCAATTGGAATAGGTGTAGTCGTTCTTGCCGACATTGCTGCTGGTCCGGCCGTTCGTCATGACCGAGCTGACATTGTAGGCAGCGACCGCGGGGATCGCCGCCGGGAGCATCGCCAGCACACAGGCCGCCCCCGTCATCAGCGCCGTGGTGCGCTGGAAAAAGCCATGGGATCTCATGTTCGTGTCTCTCCTTGTGTTTTGATACGCCGGGACTGTCCCGGCCTTTTCTATTATACCACTTTCACAGTGATCTGTCAACGATCAAGGGACAAGTTTGTGAGATGTGGCCAGACTGCACGCTCCCGATCTGACATGTCCCATTTGACAACTGCCCCGCCCCATGGTATAATAAGGATGTCAACGATACGGACGGTCCGCCGTCCACGAAAGGAGCAGCACCATGGCCACCCGACCCGACCCTGTGGAAGAGAGCCTCGTGCGGGACTACCCCCGCGCCGTTTGGAACAAGCTCAACAAAGCCCTCCGTGAATACCGGATGCTGCGGGAGGGGCAGCGCATCGCCGTTTGCGTGTCCGGGGGGCCGGCGTCGCTGATGCTCGCGCTCTGTATGCAGCGGCTCCGGCGCTATGGATACACGCCCTTCGAGGCCGTTTTTGTCCATATCTCGGACGATGGGCACGACGTCGAGGCGCTCCTTGCCGCGCGCGGCATCGCGCTGACCGTCCTCCCCGGCGTCCCCTCTGAGGACGCGCTCCTGCGCGCCGCCAAGTCCCTTGGATGCGACACGATCGCGCTCGGGCATTGCTTCGATGACGTCATCGAGACCGTCCTGGGGAGCGTGCTCTATGCGGGGCACCTGGCCTCCATCCTGCCGAAGGGACGCAGCGAGGCCGTCCCCGATGTGGAGATCATACGGCCGCTCTGCCTTGTCCGCGCATCCGACATCCTCGACTGGCGCGACCGGAACGCCCTCCCCTGCGTCCCCGCCGCCCGTATGACGCCCGACCCCGCGCAGCGTGCCGCGACTGCCGCGCTCCTCGCCCGCCTGCGTGAGCGGAGCACCGCCATCGACCGCAACATCTTCCGCAGTCTCGAGAACGTCAACCTCCGCACGCTCCTCTCCTACGAGCTTGACGGCGTCCGGCGCGACTTCCTCGCCAACCACGCCGCCGGGATCACCAACCACGGCACCCGCGCCGGAGAGGGGCGGCGGTGACGTCTCGCCCATCATCCAAAATAACACAAGGAGGCTCGATATGCAGCGATTTTCATTCCAGGAGCTGATCGACCACACGATCTGCATCACCGGCTATGACGGCGACGAGGCGAACGTCGTCATCCCCGCGGAGAACGGCGGGGCACCGATCACGGCGCTCGGGGACGGCGTGTTCCAAGGACATCCCGAGATCACGTCCGTCGTCCTGCCGGACAGCGTGACCTACATCGGCGGCTTCGTCTTCGACGGATGCACCGGCCTGCGCGGCATCACGCTCCCCTCCGCCCTCACGGACATCTTCCAATACGCCTTCGCCCGCAGCGGTCTCGAGGAGCTCGTCCTGCCGGAGGGCGTCGCCTCGCTCCCGCCCTTCGTCTTCAAGGACTGCAAGTCCCTCCGGCGCGTGGTCTGTCCGCCCGGTCTGCGCCGCATCCACGCCTGGGCGTTCCAGGGCTGCGACCCTGCCGTCGACATCGTCCATGCCCCCGACACCGACGTGAGCCCGGACGCCTTCGCGGCGCCATAACGTCCCCGATCATAGCCAAAAACGCCGCCCCTCCCATACCTCGGGAGGGGCGGCGCGTGTCATCTAAAGAACGCCTCAGTTGGCCGCGACGGCTGCGATGACCTCGCTCAGGAGGTTCGACGGCAGCGGCTCATAGCGCAGGAACTCCATCGTGAAGCTGCCCATGCCGCGCGTCACCTGACGCAGATAGAGCGCGAAGTCGTGCATCTCGCGGGTCGGGACCTCGGCGGTGATCGTCGTGGTGCCCTTGCCGGCGGGCTCCATGCCCAGCACACGGCCGCGGCGCTTGTTCAGCTCGCCCATGATGTCGCCGGTGTTGTCGTCGGGGGCGGTGACGTTCAGGGTGCTGATCGGCTCGAGCATCACGGGGTCGGCCGCCTTCATGCCCTCCTTATAGGCGATGGAGGCCGCCATCTTGAACGCCATCTCGGAGCTGTCGACCGGGTGATAGGAGCCGTCCAGCAGGATCGCCTTCAGGCCGACCACCGGGCACCCCGCCAGCACGCCCTTGCGGACGCACTCCTGGAGGCCCTTCTCGACCGCCGGGAAGTAGTTCTTCGGCACGGAGCCGCCGAACACCCTCTCCTCGAACACGAGCTCGTCGCTCACGCACGGCTCGAACGCGATCTTGACATGACCGTACTGGCCGTGGCCGCCGGACTGCTTCTTGTGCTTGCCCTCGGCCTCGACCTTCTTGCGGATCGTCTCGCGGTAGGCCACCGCCGGGACGGAGAGCGTCACCTCGGCACCGAACTTCGCGGCCAGCTTCGCCACCGCGATCTCCAGATGCTGCTCGCCCAGACCGCTCAGGATCATCTCCTTGGTCAGCGGATCCTGCTCGTAGGTCAGGGTCGGGTCCTCCTCGACGAGACGCTGCATACCGGCCGAGATCTTGCTCTCGTCGCCCTGGTTCTTCGCACGCACGGCCATCGAGTAGCACGGATGCGGGAACGCCGGCATCGGCACGGCCGCCACGCGCTCGGGCGCGCAGAGCGTGTCGCCGGTGAGGGCGCCGATCTTCACGGCGGCCACGATGTCGCCTGCCTCCGCAGTCTTGATCTCGGTCTGCTTCTTGCCGAGGAGCGTGTAGAGCTTGCCGATCTTCTCCTCCGCGCCGGTCCGGGCATTGACCACGGCGGCATCGGCGGAGAGCTTGCCGGAGAGCACCTTGATGTAGCTCATCTTGCCGACGAACGGGTCGGCGACCGTCTTGAAGACGAGCGCGGCCAGCGGCGCATCCGCATCGCACGCGAGCTCGACCACGTCATCGCCGCTCTCGGCGGTGGTGGGGGCGACCTCATCGGCCGCAGGGACGAGGAGCGTGAACTCCTTGAGCAGCATGTCGATGCCGGCGAGCGTCGCCGCGGACGTGCAGACGACCGGGGAGATCAGGCCCTTGTTCATACCGGCGTGGATGCCGTCGATCAGCTCCTTCTGCGTGAAGGCCTCGCCCTCGAAGAACTTCTCCATGAGCGCGTCGTCGGTCTCGGCGACGGCCTCGGTGATGGCGGCCTTCAGGCCCTCGAGACGGTAGCCCTTGTCGGACGTGGCCTCATCGGGCATGTCGATCGGGGTGGCCTTGCCGGCGGCGTCGTACTTGTAGGCCTGCATCTCGATCAGGTTGATGAAGCCCGTGATCTCGCTGTTCTCGAGGATCGGGACGACGACCGGGCAAACGGTCGGGCCGAAGACGGTCTTGAGCTCGGTGAGGACATTGTAGAAATTGGCATCCTTGTCGTCGATCTTGGTGATGACGAACATGGTGGACTTTCCAAGCGAAACGGCCGCATCATAGGCCTTGCGCGTGCCGACACGGACGCCGGACTTCGCCGATACGGTGATGAGCACGGTGTCGGCGGCGGCGATGCCCGAGAGCTGCTCGCCCACATAGTCGAGCATACCGGGGGTATCGAGCAGGTCGATCTGCTGCTCCTCATAGGTGAAGGTCGCAAGGGCGGTGGAAAGGGAGCTCTGGCGGCGCACCTCCTCGGGGTCGAAGTCGCAGACGGTGGTGCCGTCGGCGACCTTGCCGAAGCGGTCGGAGGCGCCTGCCTTGTAGAGCAGTGCCTCGGTCAGCGAGGTCTTGCCGGAGCTGTGGTGCCCCGTGATGGCGATGTTCTTGATGCTGCCTGCATGGAATCGGTTCATAGTCGGTAACGCTCCTTTTTGTCGAATTCGTGTCGAACTTCGTTATTTGAGACTTGCGCGGCCGGTGTTTCGGCATTGCGCAGCATGTATCCTGACGATCACACGATAATATTATACCATTTGTGCAAATGTTTTGCAATGGCAACAGGGCATTTTCGCCATATCTAACATGATAGTTAGTCTATCTTTGTGCGTATTGCACAATGAAACTGGCTTTTTCGGCCCCGCCTCTTGCCGATTCGGCGGTCATGTGGTATAATGATGTCGGCAAGACCTCATGCATCACATCAGAAAGGAGACCGTACCATGCTCCCATTCGACATCTTCAAAGGCAGGCTCCGCCACTACCACGGCCATGACACGCACGTCACGCTCCCCAACGGCATCATAGGGATCGATGACAGCGCCTTCCCCCGCAGCTGCCCGATCGAGGAGCTCACGCTCCCTCCCTCATGTTTGATGATCAGCATCAAGGCGTTCGCGCGGTGCCGTCGGCTGCGTGCGGTGCATGTCCACCCGTTGTCGCCCTTCTTCCGGGAGGTCGACGGCGCCCTCTATGACGACGCCCATGAGGTGCTCCTCTATTGGCCGTGTGCCAAGCCCTTCACCGGCCTGCCGCCCACCGTCCGCCAGATCTATCGAAACGCGATGTATGGCCATTCTGCCGTGACGCTCGACATCCCCGAGGGCGTGGAGACGATCGCAGACAGCGCCTTCATGGACTGCGTGTCGCTCACCTCCGTCACGCTCCCGTCCTCGCTCCGCACGATCGAGCAGAACGCCTTCGCGGGGTGCATGTCCCTAGAGACGGTCGTCCTCCCGAACGGTCTGCAAAGCATCGGGACTGACGCATTCAAGGGGTGTGCGCTGCGGACGCTGCATCTCCCGGCGTCCCTGACCGCGTTCGATGCCGAGATCCTTGGCAAGGACAGCACCATCGGGTCGATCACCGTCGACCCCGCGAACGCCTGTCTCACCGCGGTCGGCGGCGTGCTCTATGACAAGGCCGTGACCAAGCTCCTCTTCTGCCCCTCCCCCGTGCGAGAGCTCGTCCTCCCGGATACCGTGACGCAGATCGCCGCGCAGGCACTGCAGAGCTGTCATATGCTGACCTCCCTCACGCTGCCCGAGAGTCTCGAGCAGATCGAGCCGCACGCGTTCGACGGATGCACGTCCCTGCGCACCCTCACGTTCCCGGACAGCTTCCGCGGCAACGGATGGCAGTCTCGCTTCCGGCGGACGGATCCCGGCCGCACGATCCGCTTCTGCGGCGTTGACATCCCGGAGGGGGACATCTCCGACGACCGCCGCACCACGACCTCCATCTACTCCCACTACGACCGCGGCGAGGACATGCCCCCGGACGATGTCCCGCCGTTCTTCGAGAGGGTCCACGCCTTCCTCCACGGCAGCACGGACGTCTGGTTCGACGCACGCATGCGGCTCTGGCTCGCGTGGAACGTCTACCGCCGCGGCGACCGCTCCCCTGCCATCACCGCCATGATCGCCCCGCAGCGGGGAGCGCTCCTGCGCCGGCTCCTCGAGGAACGCGACGAAGCCGCCCTCACGGAGGCCGTCGCCGCCTTCCCGCCCGACGATGACGACCTCGATCCGCTCCTCGCCATGGCCGAGGAGAAAGGTGCCAGGGCATGCTGGATCGTCCTCGTCAATGAGAAAAGGCGCCGCGGCAGTCTGGCCGGCAGCGGCATGACGCTCTGACCGGCAATATCTCCAAAATTGATAGCCGCGATCTGGTAAGACCTAACAGATCTGCGGGAATCATGCAGGATGTACTTGCAAAATCCTCCGTTTTATAGTAAAATGATAGTGTATCATGTGTAGACCCTGCTCTGCCATGGGCAGGTAACAATGGAGGCGTATTTTTAAATGGCAGTAACACTGAACACCAAGTATCTCGGGAGCTTCATCGGCAAGGATGAGCTCGGCGCGATGGAGCCCGCTGTGACCGCAGCGGCCAAGACGCTCCACGACGGCACCGGCCTCGGCGCGGATTTCCGCGGCTG
Organism: uncultured Ruminococcus sp.; assembly: GCA_902762785.1. Taxonomy (GTDB): domain Bacteria; phylum Bacillota; class Clostridia; order Oscillospirales; family Ruminococcaceae; genus UBA3855. The sequence goes on from CACWPL010000042.1 coordinate 8,578, forward strand.
GCTCACGCTCCCCACCGACTACGACAAGGACGAGTTCGCCCGCATCAAGGCCGCGGCGAAGAAGATCCAGTCCAATTCTGAGGTCCTGATCGTCATCGGCATCGGCGGCTCCTACCTCGGCGCCCGCGCGGCCATCGAGTTCCTCAAGAGCCCGCTCTACAACTCCCTCAAGAAGGACACGCCCGACATCTATTATGTCGGCAACTGCATCGAGCCGACCTACCTCAATGAGGTCATCTCGCTCGTCGAGGGCAGAGACTTCTCCGTGAACGTCATCTCCAAGTCCGGCACCACCACCGAGCCGGCGCTCGCCTTCCGCGTATTCAAGCGCCTGGTCGAGGAGCGCTACGGCAAGGACGGCGCCAAGGACCACATCTTCGCCACCACCGACAAGGCACGCGGCACCCTCAAGGAGCTCAGCGACACCGAAGGCTACGAGACCTTCGTCGTGCCGGATGACGTCGGCGGCCGCTTCTCCGTGCTGACTGCGGTAGGCCTGCTGCCCATCGCCGTGGCCGGGTGCGACATCGACGCCCTCATGCAGGGCGCAGCCGATGCACAGCGCGACTTCGCAGCACCGTTCGCCGAGAACGACTGCTACAAGTACGCTGCCATCCGCAACATCCTCAACAGAAAGGGCAAGCAGGTCGAGATGCTCGTCGCCTACGACCCGGCGTTCGCCCTCATGAACGAGTGGTACAAGCAGCTCTTCGGCGAGAGCGAGGGCAAGGACAACAAGGGCCTGCTCCCCACGTCCTGCATCTTCTCCACCGACCTGCACTCCATGGGCCAGTTCATCCAGCAGGGCTCCCGCCTCATGTTCGAGACCATCGTGGACATCAAGAAGCCCAAGAAGGACTTCTTCCTCGAGAAGGACGAGGCCAACCTGGACGGCCTGAACTTCCTCTGCGGCCAGAACATGTCCGTCGTGAACCGCAAGGCACAGGAGGGCACCATCCTCGCCCATACGGAGGGCGGCGTGCCGCAGGTCATCCTCGAGATGGCCGACTGCACCGAGCATTCCCTCGGCTACCTGATCTACTTCTTCGAGAAGGCATGCGCCGTTTCCGGCTATGTACTGGGCGTTTGCCCGTTCGACCAGCCCGGCGTGGAGAGCTACAAGCGCAACATGTTCGCGCTGCTCGGCAAGCCCGGCTATGAGGAGGCCAAGGCCGGCCTCGAGGCCAAGCTCGGCATCTGACACATGACATGCTCCGCCCTGCTGCGTGCAGGGCGTGACATACCGCATCGGTGCGCCGGTGCGACATCCCCAAACGCTATCACCGAAAGCTATCACCGAAAGGAGAACTCGATCATGATCGAACTTATCACCGGAAGAAAGGGTACCGGCAAGACCAAGAACCTGATCGACAAGATCAACACCGCCGTGGCCGAGACCAACGGCTGCCTCGTTTGCGTGGAGAGAGGCGAGACCCTGCGCCGCTCCATCAGCTATAAGGTACGCTGGGTCGGCGTCGAGCAGTTCGACATCACCGGCTACGACACCTTCTATGGCTTCATCGCCGGCATGCTCGCCGGCAACTACGACATCAAGGAGATCTTCGTAGACGGCATCCTGCGCATCGGCGGCCGCGACCTCGATGAGCTGGGCGCGATGCTCGCGAAGCTCGACACCCTGACCGGCAAGGACACCATCGTGACCTTCACGGTATCGGCCGACAATTCCGAGCTGCCGGAGTCTGTGACCAAGTACCTGTAAGCATCCGCTTTGGTACGAAACGCGGCCGTGCGCCGGGGGCTGATCTGGTGGATCTGCGGAAATTTCGGGCATTTGACTGAAAAATACCGCAAAACCACTTGACAAACCGGCGCCGACGCGTTATAATTATCTTTGTGATGCTCTGCCGGAGCCGCAGAGGATGCGGTCGGTGAAGGAGGCGCGCAGACAGATGCTGATGAACGTGAAAGCGGTGCTGAACATCCCGGGGACAGAGGTCCCGGTGGACTGTGCCGTCAGTCCCGAGCGGCTGGAAACGGTCACGCAGATCCATGGCTATCGCTTCGTGAGCCCGCTCACGCTGAAGGGCGTGATCCGAAACCGTGCAGGCGTCGCGACGCTCCAGGCGCAGGTGGCGTGTACCCTCGAGCTGACGTGTGACCGCTGTTTGAAGCCGTTCACGCGGGATTTTTGCTATGAGGGGTCGCATGTGATCGTGCGGAATCTGGACAATGCCGATGAAGACGACGCGGATATGGATGACTACGTCATCGCGCGTGCAGAGAGCATCGACACGGACGAGATCGCCGTGAGCGACCTTGTCTTAGAGCTGCCCAGCAAGATGCTGTGCCGGGAGGACTGCAAGGGACTGTGTCCCGTCTGCGGTGCCGATCGGAACGAGGTCGACTGCGGGCACATGAGCGAATAAACTACCGACGGGAGTCGGCGATAAGGAGGTGCCAAAAAAATGGCTGTACCGAAGAGAAAAACATCTCATGCCAGAAAGAACAAGAGACGCAGCGCCGTTTGGAAGCTGAACGCGCCGGCGATGAGCAAGTGTGACCACTGTGGTTCGCTGAAGGCTCCGCACAAGGTCTGCCCGAACTGCGGTTTCTACAAGGGCGTTGAAGTTCTGAAGATCGACGCAGAATAAGCGCATGGCGGAGAGAGGTCTGGCTTCTCTCCGTTTTTTGTTGAGGGGGCGTTTTGGCGTGAAAGGAGGTGTCCCACATGGTCGAGATCAAGTCCGTGACGCCGGGTTCTCCGGCGGCGAGGGCGGGCATCTGCGCGGGCGAACGGCTCGTGTCCATCGAGGGGCACCCCGTCCGCGACGTGCTCGACTACATGTTCTATGCGGCCGACACGGATCTGACGCTCATCATCGACCGGGACGGCACGCAGCGCAGCGTGTCCATCCAAAAGGACGAATACGACGACCTCGGGCTCGATTTTGCGAGCTTTCTGATGGATCAGAAGCAGAGCTGCCGCAACAAGTGCGTCTTCTGCTTCATCGACCAGATGCCGCCCGGGATGCGCGAGACGCTCTATTTCAAGGACGATGACGCGCGCCTGAGCTTTTTGCAGGGCAATTACGTCACCCTCACGAACATGACCCAGGAGGACGTCGACCGGATCATCCAGATGAAGCTGGGGATCAATGTCTCCGTCCACACCACCGACCCCGAGCTGCGCGTCAAGATGATGCACAACCGCTTCGCGGGGGAAAAGCTCGATTATCTGTGGCAGATGGCGCGCGCGGGCGTGCAGCTCAATTGCCAGATCGTGCTCTGTCCCGGCCTCAACGACGGCCCCGCCCTCGAGCGCACGCTGACCGACCTTGGGCAGATGCTCCCGCACCTGACGAGCGTCGCGGTCGTGCCGGTCGGCCTGTCCAAGTACCGCGAGGGGCTCTACCCCCTCACCGGCTTCACCGCCGAGACCGCCGCCGCCGCCATCGACACCATCGAGCGCTACCAGGCGCAGTTCCTCGCGCGGCACGGCACACGCGCGGTCTTCCCCTCGGACGAGTTCTTTTTGCTCGCCGGGCGGCCGATCCCGGAGGCGGACTATTATGAGGAATATCCGCAATATGAGAACGGCGTCGGGATGCTGCGGTCGCTCGCGGACGAGTTCCACGACGCCCTCAAGAGCGCCGAGGCGGAGGATCTGCCCCGCACCGTCACCATCGCCACCGGGCGCTCGCCCTACGAGTTTCTCGCCGCCCTCGCGCGGGAGGCCGAGGCGCAGTTCCCCGGGCTGACCGTGCAGGTCGTGCCGATTCGGAACGACTTTTTCGGTGAGACGATCACCGTCACCGGCCTCATCACCGGGCAGGACCTCACCGCCCAGCTCGAGGGCCGTCCCCTCGGCGATCAGCTCCTGCTGTCCTCGAGCATGATCCGCCGCGACAGCGACGTCTTCCTCGACGACTGGACGATCGGGCAGGTCGAGGAACGCCTCGGCATCTCCATCCGGCTCGTCCCCAGTGACGGCTATGAGCTGCTCGATGCCATGCTCGGCATCGTCTATTAGGAGGCGCGCATGGACATCCAGATCGGCTTGCCTGCGACGCTTGCGATGGGCGTGTGCGGCGCCGTCATCCCGCTCCTGCCCGTCCTCCTGTGGATCGTGTGGCGGCGGCGGACGGGCGCGGCATGGCTCCCGCTCGGCGTCGGCGTGCTCGCGTATCTCTTCATCGGGGCGGCGCGCGGCGTGGCACGTCTGCTCTTCCTCGGCAGCATGGGCGGGTGGGGCTACTACCTCGCACAGGCGCTGCTCGCGGGCATCTTTGAGGAGGGCGGGCGCTGGCTCGTCTTCACGAAGATCATGACCCGCCAGGACGACCCGCGCGAGGCCGTCTCCTATGGCATCGGCCATGGAGGGCTCGAGCACCTGCTCGTCAGCGAGGGATGGGGCTATCTGTATGGCTTTTTCGTCGCGATGGCGTACCGCAGCGGCGGGATGGCGGCCTTTGCAGACGGCCTCCCCGCACTCCTGATGCAGGGGCTCGACGACGCCGCGATCGGCGAGGTCGTGCAGGGCGTCGCGGAGACGTCCGCGGTCGGATGTGTGCTGATGCTGCTCGAGAGCGCGGGCTCGCTCGCGGTGCAGTGCTGCTGGTCGGTGCTGGTGTATACGGCCGTGAGGCGGTCGGACATGCGGTGGCTCGCGGCGGCGTTCGTGACGCATATCGCGGCGGACATCGTCCCGGCGCTGCATTTCCAGTCCGGCCTGACCGTCCCGGAGACGACCGTCCTGCGCCTGCTCCTCGAAGCCGGGATCATCTATCTGACGTATCGGGTGTGGAAAAAAACACGCGATACTGCCCTCTGATGCCCCGCCGCGGGCGGACTGAAACGTTTTTGATCGAACTTTTTTCAAAAAGTTCGTGGGGTCCAGGGGCAAAGCCCCTGGTCGCCGCCCGCAGGCGGCGAAATGCTACCAAAGGAGGAATCACAGATGCCATTACCAGTCGTAGCCGTGGTCGGAAGGCCGAACGTCGGCAAGTCCACGCTGTTCAACAAGCTCGTCGGGGCGCGGATCTCCATCGTGGAGGACACGCCCGGCGTCACCCGTGACCGCATCTATTCCAAGTGCGAATGGCGCGGCCGGAAGTTCATGGTCGTCGACACCGGCGGCATCGAGCCGAAGGAGGACGACAAGCTCCTGACGCTGATGCGCCAGCAGGCGGAGGTCGCCATCTCCCATGCGGACGTGATCGTGCTCGTCACGGACGTGCGCAGCGGCGTCACGGCGAACGACTACGCCGTGGCGGACATGCTCCAGAAGAGCGGAAAGCCCATCATCCTCGCCGTCAACAAGTGCGACACGCTCGGGGACACGCCGATGGAGGTCTACGAGTTCTACAACCTCGGCCTCGGCGACCCGTTCCCGATCTCGTCCGTCCACGGTCACGGCACGGGCGACATGCTCGACGCGATCATCGACTACTTCCCCGCCGACGACACCGACGACTATGACGAGAGCGACATCAAGGTCGCCGTCATCGGCAAGCCGAACGCGGGCAAGTCGTCCCTCATCAACCGCATCGCGGGCGAGGAGCGCGTCATCGTCTCCGACATCGCCGGTACCACCCGTGACGCCACGGACACGGTCATCGAGCGTGAGGAGGGGCGGTTCGTCTTCATCGACACCGCCGGTATCCGCAAAAAGTCCAAGATCACGGAGAAGATCGAGCATTATTCCGTGCTGCGCGCCTATATGGCGATCGACCGCGCGGACGTCTGCGTCATCATGATCGACGCGGTCGAGGGCTTCACGGAGCAGGACTCCAAGGTCGCGGGCTATGCCCATGAGCAGGGCAAGGGATGCATCGTGGCCGTCAACAAGTGGGACGCCGTCGAGGACAAGACCGACAAGACGATGCAGGAATACCGCAAAAAGCTCGAGAACGACTTCAGCTTCATGAGCTATGTGCCGTTCATCTTCATCTCCGCGAAGACGGGGCAGCGCGTGGAAAAGCTCTTCGGCATGATCAAGAACGTGGCCGAGATGAACGCCATGCGCATCAGCACGGGCATGCTCAACGACGTGCTGGCCTACGCGACCGCGCGCGTGCAGCCGCCCTCGGACAAGGGCAAGCGCCTGAAGATCTACTACATGACGCAGGCCTCGAGCAAGCCGCCGACGTTCGTGCTGTTCGTCAACCGCGCCGACCTCTTCCACTTCTCCTACCAGCGCTACATCGAGAACCAGATCCGTCAGACCTTCGGTCTGGAGGGGACGCCGGTGCGGCTCATCATCCGTGAGCGCAGCCGGAACGACACATAAGGGGGCATCAGGATGCTGGCTTTGTCTCTCCTGATCGCGGCGGCGCTCGGCTATCTGCTGGGCAGCATCAATTCCGCGATCCTGACCGTGCGTGTGCTCAAGCATGAGGACGTGCGAAAATTCGGCTCCGGCAACGCGGGCCTGACCAACACGCTGCGCTGCTTCGGCAAGCTCTGCGCGCTCATCACCCTCATCGGCGACCTTGCCAAGGGCGTGGTGGCCGTCTTCCTCAGCGAGATCATCGGCACCGCCCTCCAAGGGCCGTCCGCGGATCTCTACCTGCTCGGATGCGTGGCCGGGTGCTTCGCGATCATCGGGCATGTGTTCCCGCTGTACCACGGGTTCAAGGGCGGCAAGGGCGTGCTGGTCGGGGTGAGCATCTTCCTCGTGCTGGACTGGCGCGTGTTCTGCGTGCTGATCGTGATCTTTGCGGCGATCCTGGCCGTGTCGAAATACGTCAGCCTCGCGTCCATCATCTCCGCGTGCCTCTGCCCGTTCCTGACCGCGCTCGCGCAGTACCTCCTGCCCATGCGGCAGACGTATTCGTTCGGACAGATCGGCGTGCATTTCGCCCTCACGGTCGTCATGGCCGGCATGATCGTCTTCATGCACCGCTCCAACATCCAACGCCTCCGCGACGGTACCGAGCGGAGGTTCGGGGAGAAGAAGGAGAGGCAGTGAGTTTTTGAGGACACGTTTTGCCGTCGCTTGCCTGTCTTATCGGGACGCCCGTTGCAACACTCCATCAATTCAAAGAAACGGCGTAAATACGCCATTTCCTTAAATGCTGAATTTCACTTCAATGCCGTTATCGTCGCTGACATAGACGACATCAATCATAGCCATAGCCAAATCGTGCTTTTCTTCAATAGACAGCTTATCCCATACACTCATCGGCTTCTCCAAAGGTTTGGTATCAATCGCTTTCCGCTTACGGGCTTTTGTCTGGAGCTTTCTTTCAAGAGCAGACTTCTGTTCGTGCAGTTCATTGATCCTGTTCTGAATATAATCAAAGAGAACCGTATCAGCGTCCGCAAGTTTTTCCATGAGCTTGCGGATTTCTTCATCTATCTTGATGATCTCTGTCCTCAGCGATTCATGATCGGCATCAGGCACTTCTGCATTATGCTTTGCAATAGTAAGCTGTTCGATACGATCACGCATAGCCTGCAAAACAGCTTCTTCAACTTCTTCAGGACGGGTAGTAAGAAATTTCTTTACACAGCCTGCCTTGCGGTATGCACCATAATCCATAAGATACTTCCAACGCTTTGTTCTCGCCTTGTTGTCAGTATAAGCAATCTGAATATGATAACCGCAGTGACGGCATTTCAGCAAGCCTACGAGCCATGAAACATTTGACGAGCCGTTATTCGGGATACGCTTGTTATGCGATTTCTTATCCTGAACCGCAAGCCAAGTCTGAGCATCTACGATTCCCTCATGATAGCCGATCTTCACAAAGGTGACTCCTGATGTGCGATGAATAAAAACGCCGTGAATACCGTCATAGGCTTCAATATCATCGAGGATTTCATACCCTTTTGAAACAAAGAAAGCGTAAACTTCTTTGTCAGCTCTTACATAAAGCGGACTTTCAAGAATACGGCTGACATGGCTGCGATCCATATTCTCTTTCGGCTCACCGTTGACTCGTGTAGTTGAGAGTGTGTAAATGTCATGTTCCTTATAATACTCAATTATATCACGCAGAGATGTGGACGGTTCTTTATACAGCTCATAAGCAATCCTGATTGATTCAGCCTGTTCAGTCGGAACGAGAACCGAACCTGTTTTTCCGTTGATTGTTCTTCGCTCAGATGTGAATCCGTAATAAACCTTACCGCCCTGATAGAAGCCGGTCTCTCTCGCTCTGGTGCTGTATGCGTCAGCTACACGCGCGGCGATTGTCTCTCTCTCGAACTCAGCAAAATTGAGAAGATTGTTTCGCATCATACGTCCTTCTTTCGTTTCCGTATTAAACGGTTCCGAAAGAGAATAGACGGTCACACCATAGCGGTCAAGCTCATCGGTAATGTTAAGATACTCTCTCATGTTTCTGCTGAAACGGTCATACTTCTTCACTACGATACGGCTGATAAGACCGTCACGGGCATCCTGCATCATCTGCATAAATGCTGGTCTGTGCTGAACGTCTTTGCCCGATTTGCCATCGTCACAATATACCTGATATTCGCAGTTTCCTACGAACTTTATGCACTCCTCTCTTTGGGCGGAAATGGACAATGAGTTATTGCCCTTATCCTTGTCGCTCACGGAACGGCGAACATAGATCGCCGTGATACCATTATTGTTCGTTGTTGGTTTTTTCATTATTATCGACCTCCGATATACTTTGCAATCGTACAGTCGATATGCGGTACTTTAAGTATAGCGCATATCGGCTGTTATTGCAAGTGGTTTTCTGAAAAAAGTTTTACTCAGATGTATGTTTTGCGAGAATATCATAGATACGGTTGATCTTCTCCTGACGGATCGTGTCAGGGACATTCTCAGGGTAGGTGACAGTCACCTTAATACCATTTCTGTTTTCGGAGATCGCTGTATCTGCCTTCTCTCTTTCTACGGCAGTTGTGTTAGTATTCGTTCTACACTATCCTTTCCGACAGCTCGTTCCATTTTCAAACTTCCTGCTGTCTGTATCCTGAAAAATCTTCCCGTTTGCAAACGGGAAAATGCCCTTTGACCATAAGAGCATTTTTAATCCTTATCGCTGTTGCCGTAGAAGGACATCTGTCCCTCAAGCTCCCCACTTTCAGCGTAAGGATTACGATGATCGTTTCCGTGCTTTTGGGAAACAGTATTGCTGTTCGTGCTGTCAGAAGTTTTCACTCCGCAGAGTTCAAGCAGTTCCGCATCGGACATACCGCTTGCTCTCAGTTTCTGCAAAAGCAGATGCTCCGAGCTGATGATCTCATCAAGCTCCCTGGGCTTGCAGTTGTATTCCTCTGCCATCGCAAGACGAGTAGCATCTTTCAGCTTCTCCTCCAGCGATTTCTTCTTTGCAGTATCACTGGCGATACGCTTCTCCAAAACCTTGATCTTCTCGATGAGCTGATCTCTCTTTTCTGTATAAAAGCCCATTCAACAATCACGACTTTTCTATTTTTGTTCTAAGCAGTTTTTGAAATTCCTTACTGCTATGATTCAATTATAGCGCGCACTTCAATGAAAAAACAATCCGCATTGCGCACAATCTTTTGTTCACGGTTTGTTCATAAAAGACCGGGGAATTTTCACTTTTCAAAAATCGGAATCACGCTATTTCGCAGAAAAATGAATGTAGTCATTTTGACGGACGCTGAAAAATGACTGTCTTGACTATTTTTGATTTTTCCAGTATGATGTTTTCAGGGATCAGCGGAGAGCCTATCGAGCAATAAGCGATACAGAGAAATATAGTCGCTGATGCTCCAATTCCTCACACGGAAGTGAGGAAAACAGCAGAGCCGACAGGCTCATATGAAAATTAGCCTCGCAGGGACTATGTCAAATCGCAAGCTCGGCAAATCGTGGGCGCACTTTACGGCAACCCACAATTCGCACCGCTTGGCAGAGGGCTGCCGCCCCTACAACCCCGCACAGAAAAATAAAAGAAAGGATTTGAACAGAATGGAAAACAACAAAAGACGTGATCTTTACCTGAAGATCAGAGTAAATCAGGAAGAACTTGATTACATTGACTGCAAGTTTCGGGAAAGCGGAATGAAGTCCCGAAGCGATTTCGTCAGGGCGATGATCTATCAGGGTTACATTGTGAAGTTCAGCGAATTTGAGCTGAAAGAGCTTATCCGGCTGGCGAGAAATATCTCAGGCAATATCAATCAGATCGCTGTCCGTGCAAACAGCGGCGGCGGTGTTTACGTCGATGATATTGCCGAGATCAGGAAAGGGGTGGATCAGCTCTGGCAACCACTAAGATATTTTCAGTCTCAGTTGATGAGCTTGCATCGCTGAAATATATCGCCAACCCCGACAAGACCGATAACGGCAGACTGATTATTACAGACGGGTGTAGCTCTGATCCCGAACAGGCACACCATGACTTTCAGGAGATCAGGAAATGCGGAACGGGGAAAAGCTATGTTCTTGCACAGCACTTCATTGTCAGTTTCAAGCCTGGGGAGACTTCATTGTCAGTTTCAAGCCTGGGGAGATTCTGCCGGAGCGAGCTTTGCAAGTCGGTCAGGAGATATGTGAGCAGTTTCTCAAAGGCGAGTATCAGTATTTCATGGCTTGTCATATCGACAAGGAGCATACGCACTTGCATTGTGTTTTCAATAATACCAACTGCATTGACGGCAGAACTTTTGAAACGCATGAAAACCGCAGAACAACGAAAGAAGATCGTTCATTCAAGAAACTCATGAACATCACAGACAGCGTATGCAAGCGGCATCATCTTTTTGTGATTCAACACCCCGAACAGACCAAAGGCAAGAGCTATTGGGAATGGGATATGAACCGTCAGGGACTTTCGTGGAAAGCAAAACTGAAATATGCGATAGATCAGGTAGTCAAGGTCAGCGAGGACTT
>CACWPL010000043.1 GCA_902762785.1 uncultured Ruminococcus sp.
GCCACCACTACAACGACCGAGGCGACCACCACGACAACGGAGGCCACCACTACAACGACCGAGGCGACCACCACGACAACGGAGGCCACCACGACGCAGCCGACCGTCCCGACCGTCACCCGCTACGAGTATGAGGCCACGCCCAAGACCGGCTTCTTCTTCTCGCATGACGATACCGCGTTTGCGATCGACGAGCTGATCGACACGCTCCGCCGCCGTGCCGTATACGATGACGGTACGACCGGCGACTGGACAGATGTCGAGGATCTGTCTGGTGTGGATCTCGCGGGCCAGAGCGCTGAGAGCGTCTATGACGCACAGGATCTCCCGTACACCCGCACTGGCATCTCCGCGACCATCTCTTCGCCGCTCCCGGATGGCGGCACGGACATCCAAACGATGACGATCGGTGATGTCCTGATCGCGCGCAAGGGCGATGCAGATCTCAATGGCCAGATCAACGCCGTCGATGCCTCCAACATCCTCGTCTATGCCACTGAGAAGGGCGTCGGCCGCGAGGCACGCCTGTTCCCTGCTGGCGATGACCTGATGGAGCGTTTCGCCTTCTTCCTTGCTGATGTCAACGGCAATGGCGCGCTCGATGCAGTCGATGCTTCGTGCATCCTCGTGTATTCGACCGAGAAAGGCGTCGGCCATCCGACCGATTGGGAGGAGATCATCGCGAAGAACGAGCAGTCCTGACCGCTTCCCCACATTAAAACAACGATGCCCCGGTCTTCCGGGGCATCTCAGTCTGTCAAAAAAGGCAAAAATCGCGTTTTTTGCCCTCAAAAAGCAGCTTGAAAATGGCTATTCTACGTTAGCCGACCTTGGCTCTTTTTCTTGAAATTGTCTGGATACTGCTCTCGATAAGATGCCGACCTGGAGCGGCCGACGGGATCCGGGCCCGCAGTATCGTGCGCAAGGCCGCTATAACGGAGCGTTTTGCTTTGTGATGTCATTCGTGAGGACTGCTTGTCCCTCTTGCAGCAGATCCTATTCGTGAAGTGTTAGCTCTGTACCCTTTGGGAAGCAGTGTGCCGCGGCTCGGCGACATCAACGCGAACGATACGGTCGAGATCCTCGATCTGATCCTTGCGAACAAGTCTCTGCTCGGCGATCTGACCCTGACGGAGGCGCAGAAGTACCCTGCCGACGTCGACCAGAACGGCGCGATCGACACGACCGACTCGCTCATGATCCTAAAGGAGATCGTCAAGCTCACGCAGGAGTTCGATGCCCTGTGATGCGCCGGATGATGACTCTGACGTGCCCGATACGGACCAAGAACGATCCCACTAGATCCAAAGCATCGTTCATACTTGAAAATAGCGATGCTTTATGATAGAATGTAGGTCTAGCGGGCGTGATTCCCGCGCCCTCCTGCTGCATCCATGATCTCTGCAATCGGGAGCAGCAGGGTGCTGACAAGCAAGCCCATATGTGCGTTGATGAGGATGTCACGCCAGTCGCGCACGGCGGCTTGCTTTTCTTTTTTTGGAAAACAGTCTGTCCCGCTGTAGGAGATCTTGGCCTTCTGGTCTTCCATCGTTATGCAGGGACAGGCACCACATAACATGAGAGGTGATCCATGAGACGTCCATTCATGAAACAGTTCGCGATCGCCATAAGTGCGCGCTCGTGCTGGCATCCACGGCATGTGCCGAGCAGAAGGTCCCGTCCGGTGCGACGCTGGCCGTCGATATGGCACATTCCTATCAAGGCGAACGGATCGGCGCCGCGGCGGACGCCCCCGCTCCCGGTCCGCACGCCGGCGCAGACCAGATCGTGGCCTATGTCGCGGGACATCTTGTCATCCAGCGCGGCAGCCGCCTGTACACGTTCGATTCCGAGACCGATTCGATGACACGGCTCGAGCTGCCCGATGTGACAGAATGCTACTATAGTATCATTCTATACGGTCGAGGTCGCCCGAAACTCAACAGAACTGGGGTCGTCGATCGCCCGGACGCTTGTGAAGCGTTTTGGTGGGACGATCACGGCTGAATATGATAATGGTCGGCTGACAATTCAAATCACGCTTTGATACACTGTTACGGCACAGAGAGCGCTCTCTGTGCCGTCTTACTTTTTCTGTGGTTGCGTGGTACAATACCACCAACGGCATTAAGAAAAAGCCGAGAAAGTATCTTCGCCACAATTACAACTGCACCTTCTACATGAAGTTTGGCAAGCGATATTGTCCCATCCATTACATCAAAATGCAGGATATGGATGCGATCGTGCTAGAGGATACTCGCAGCCTCGCTCAGCTCGTTGTAGAGGACGAGGAAAAGGCAAAAGCGGAATTCCTTGCTCGCAAGGCGAAGCACCACGAGGAGCAGTATTCCGTTGACACCAAGAAGTTCACAGAGGGCAGATACCGTTTGCAGGGGCTCACCCGCGAGATGTGTCTAGAGCTTATCGAGATATCACGCTTGATGCCTATGTGGAGGGAAAGCCCCGTGACATCTACTACAAGCTGCTAGATGAACCACACAAGGACAAGATAAGTCTGTTTTAAGGCGTATTTACGTCCATCATACGAAAGTGTGTTACTATTTGGCACGAGGACTACGTCGAACCTTTATAGTCACTTGGAGTATAACGCTAAAGTCGTTTCTGCGGAGACGATCGTAAGGGTGCTTGACGGCGAGACATTAGAGCAGACGAAAGCTCCTGCGGAAACTGTCGAGCCTGCACCTGCGAAGAAGTCAACGAGGAAGAAGTCGACAAGCAAAAAGTCTGCAACAAAAAAGACCTCAGACAAGAAAGCTTCAAGTACGAAGTCCACGGCAAAAACAACAGATGAGCCTGCACTGAAAAGGGCAGGCGGTAGAAAATAGAAAAGCGATACGCCCCCAGCTACGGGCAGATCGCAAACATCAACATTATAAGTATAATGTTGAAAAATCAATAGCGAGAAAAAGAGCAATCTTGGTAGAAAAGTTGGTAGAAAAAAGACGGCCTTCGCATTATATGTATCTCCCATGAATGCTGATAAGGCCCGTCAATACGCGAAAGGAAAGCGGATCTGTTCATATGATCTCATTGATTTGATCAGCATATCATACATACAGATAGAAAATGATCGAACACTCCTGCGGCTGAATAAGTTAAATGATAAAACAAAAGAGCCTCAAAATGAGAACGTCCGTGAGGACAGTCGTGAGGACTCCGATGGAAAAATACTTCAAAATACGGAGATCACTTTCCATATAGCGAAAACTTTTTCCGGCCAAAAGGATAACAAAAATGGCCATATCGCGTGCTTTACACGATATGCCCATTTCATGAGATATGGAGCGGATGACGGGAATCGAACCCGCATACTCAGCTTGGGAAGCTGATGCTCTACCACTAAACTACATCCGCATCGGCTGCAAGCCCCGCTCGCATGGAGCGGGTGATGGGAATCGAACCCACGTAGCCAGCTTGGAAGGCTGGAATTCTACCATTGAACTACACCCGCATCATCACGGGACTTACAACATTATCATTATACCACGATCGGAAGCGTTTGTCAAGTGGTTTTTGGATATTTTTTATCGACAAAGCCCGCGCCGCTCCCTAGGGGCAGCGCGGGCGTATCGTATCACGTCAGGTCGATCTTGATGCCGTTCTCGTCGGTGGTGACGCTGACCTTTTTGAGGCGGCGTCCCTCGTCGATGATGGCGGACGCGATCACGTCCTCCACATGCTCCCGGATCACGCGCCGGATCTCACGCGCACCATAGCGCTTGCCGAACGCCTCGGCCGCGATCTTCTCGAGCGCCGCACGCTCGTAGCCAAGGCCGATGCCCTTCTCCGCGAGCGGCTCGCGCATCTCCTCGATCATGAGGCCCGCGATGTCGGCGTAGTTCGCCTCGGTCAGCGGCTTGAAGACGATGATCTCGTCGATACGGCTGATGAACTCCGGCCGCAGGAAGTCGCGCAAAGCCTTGAGGGCTTTGTCCTTGCTGATCTCCTCGACGGTCTTGTTGAAGCCGACGCCTGTGGACTTATCCGTCGAGCCGGCGTTCGAGGTCATGCAGATGACCGTGTGCGCGAAGCTGACGGTGCGGCCCTGCGCGTCCTCGATCTGGCCCTCGTCCAGGATCTGCATGAGGATGTTCATGACGTCGGGGTGCGCCTTCTCGATCTCGTCGAAGAGGATGACGGAATACGGCTTGCGGCGGACCTTTTCGGTGAGCTGTCCGGCCTCGTCATAGCCGACATAGCCCGGAGGCGAGCCGATCAGACGGGCGACGGAGTGCTTCTCCATGAATTCCGTCATGTCCAGACGGATCAGCGGGTCCGCGGCATCGAAGAGCTCGGCAGCCAGTACCTTGACCAGCTCGGTCTTGCCGACGCCGGTGGGGCCGACAAAGATGAACGACGCCGGACGGATGCGCTCGCTGAGCTGGACGCGTGTGCGCTTGATGGCCTTCGCGAGGGCGTCCACCGCCTCCTCCTGGCCGATGACCTTGGTCTTTAGGCGGTCGGCGAGGCCCTTCATGCGGGACATCTCGGTCTCGGCGATCTTGTTGGCGGGGATGCCCGTCCAGAGCTCGATGACCGCGGCAAGGTCGCTCTCCTCCACCTCGATGGAGCCGCACTTGGCCTCGAGGTCCTTCTGGATGACCTCCAGACGGCTCACGGCCGCCTTGGCCTCGGCGATCTTCTCATAGTCCGGCTCGGTCGCCTCGGAGAGCTCGAGCATCCTGTCGGATGCCTCCTTGAGCTCGCGGGCGTTCTTGTCGAGCTCGGCCAGTTCGGGGGCGCGGATGCTGCGGAAGGCGCAGCTCTCGTCGAGCAGGTCGATGGCCTTATCCGGCAGGAACCGGCTCGTGATATAGCGCTCGGACAGCACCGCACACAGGTGCAGGATGTTGTCGCTGACGCCGACACGGTGATACTCCTTGTAATACTTCGCGATGCCCTTGAGGACCTCGGTCGTCTCCTCGACGTTCGGCTCCGTGACCGTGACCGGCTGGAATCGGCGCTCGAGGGCGGAGTCCTTCTCGATATACTTGCGGTATTCCTTGAAGGTCGTGGCGCCGATCACCTGGATCTCGCCGCGGGAGAGCGCGGGCTTGAGGATGTTGGCGGCGTTGAGGGAGCCCTCGGAGTCACCGGCACCGACCAGGTTGTGGACCTCGTCGATGAAGAGGATGACGTTCCCGGCCTTGACGACGTCGTTGATGAGGCCCTTCACGCGCTGCTCGAACTGGCCGCGGTACTGCGTCCCGGCGACGAGCCCGGTCAGGTCGAGGAGGAAGACGCGGCGGTCGAGGAGGTGCGGGGGACACTCCCCTGCCGCGATGCGCTGCGCGAGCCCCTCGGCGATGGCCGTCTTGCCGACGCCGGGCTCACCGATCAGGCACGGATTGTTCTTGGAACGGCGCGAGAGGATCTGCATGACGCGGGACAGCTCCCGGTCACGCCCGATGATGGCATCGAGCTCGCCCTTCTCGGCGCGGCCGCTCAGGTCGACGCAGTAGTTCGAGAGGAACTTGTATTCCTCCTCGGTCTTGCCCTTTTTCTTGGCACCGCGCGAGGGACGCTCCTTCTTCTTGCTGTCGTCGCTGCTGCCGGACGGCTGCTTGCTCGCGGAGGTGCCGGGATGCTGGAAGAGATTGCGCATGAAGTTCGGCATCGCGGGGGCTGCGCCGGGCGCCTCCTCCTCGGTGTCCTCGGGGGACTCGTCGTCGTCGCCATTGAACATCTCGAGCATCTCGTCAGAGAGGGCGTCGATGGCCTCCGTGTCGATGTGATGGGAATCGAGAAAATCGTTGATCTGCGGGATATTGAGCTGCTTTGCACAGGTGAGGCAGTAGCCCTTGTTCACCTTCTGGCCGTTCTCGACGTACTGCGCGAACACGATCGCGGGCCGCTTCTTACAGTTGCTGCATAACATCATGGTAGACATCATCCCTTCTTTATGTGGTATCGTCCGCCGGGCGGACATGAGATGCGCCATGCATCAGGAAATATCAGCCCAGCATCAGGTCAAGGACATGAGATCATAGAGATGCCGGAATAGCTTGGTATGCGCGATGGTCTCCGGGTCGAAGACGAGCATCTTGCCATCGGTGATCGTGACGAGGAATCGCGTCGCGACCACGATCATCAGCAGCACGCATGCTGCCTCGACGATCCCCATGGGGATGGCCGCCACCTGGTCACGCTCGCTGGCCTTCTCGTCGCTGTGCTTGGTCATCGAGGAGATGATCGCGCAGAGGATGACCACGACCAGACAGATCCCGAGGAACAGTCCCATCCGCACGAGGCTCACATAGCCGGGGCGGTAGAGGGTGACCTCGATCTGCTGCGCGGCGAGGGGGTAGTTCTCCTCGAGGAGCGCAGAGAGGATGGCCTTGAGGGTATTCGGGCTCTTTTGGCAGAGCGCGGCGAGCGTCTCGGCGGAGTGCGGCTCCTGGGCGCGGGAGACCCGTGCCTCCAGGACGCTGCAGATCAGGTCGGTGTAGGCCTCATCGAAGGCCGGCTCCGGCGCCTCGGACTGCTGTTTGGCGATGCGGGCGAGGGCGGCGGCGTCCTGCGTCTCCTCTCCCTCCTCGGCCTTCATGCTGAGCACCTCGGCAGAGGCCTCGAACACGTCCCACTCCTCATCGTCGAGGACATAGACCAAGGCGGACTGGATCCGGTCATAGAAGAGGCGGCTGTAGACCTCCTCCTTGAGCATATGGCTCCCGAAAAAGCCGATCACGACGGCGAAGAGGAGCCCGAAGAAGCGCAGCAGTCCGCGGCGCACGCCCTTTGCGGCCGCAGAATAGAGGATGACACCTGCTGCGCTGATGATCAATACGTCGAAAAACCACCAGAATTGTGTTCCCATCGCGCCTCCTAGTTGCTCTCGGTACGATGGATCTTATCGTAGCCGAGCAGATAAAAGCTCTTTCCGTAACGCAGGATCCGGTCGTAGGCGTCCGTGACCTCCACGGTGCCGACCTGATCGCCGCTGAACGCGTAGCTGTCGATATGGCCGCCGCCCAGGACGTAGGCCGTCTCGTTATCGACGATGACGTTCTTCATGATGCTGTCGAAATAGACATACGCCGGAGCGGAGGACTTATCCGAGAACAGCATCAAAATGGACTGGCGGCGCTCCTCGTTCTTGAGGAGCACGGCGCCGCGGCCGTCCTTGAAAGCATGGTCGAGCAGGACGCCATTGTGATCGTAGGTGCCGACGAGCGCGCCCGTGCTGCTATAATATGCGCTCTTGGTATCTCCGATCACGAAGGCACCGCCGTCATCGAGCGCATAGACGTTCAGGCAGAGCGTGTCGAGCGGCTCGGTCTCCCAGCGTGCCTCATCGCTGTCGAAGGTGATATATTGCAGGGTGGTCATCAGCTCGCCGTCTGCGGCACTGATGGTCGAGAAGATGCAGCCGTTCCCATGGAAGCTGACGTCGGAGAGGCGCTCCACGCACTCGCGCGTGTAGACGACCTTTCCGGCCGTGTCGTAGATGGTCAGGCGGCACGCATAGGTGTCCGAATCGCTGACGACGGCCACATAGCCCTCCTCGCTGAGGACGGCGAACCAGATCGGGTCCGTGTTCTGGACCTCATAGACCAGCTTGCTCGGCGTGTCGACGCGGAAGCTGGTGCCGTTCGAGGAATAGATCAGCGAGCGATCGCCCGCGACCTTCATGACGGCATTGCTGTAGGCATGCTGACGGCGGTCCTTCTCCTTGCCGTCCGTGCCGTATATGTAGAGGTATTTATCATAGAGGATGAACATATTGCTGTTGATGAAGTCCGCGTGGTACTGCACGCCGCCGGAGATGGTGAGCTCGAACACGCCCTCCGCCTCGGCCTCCTCGTTATGGGTCACGGTCTGGTAGCGCGAGCCGATGCCCTCGAGCTGGGAGAACCAGATCTCACGCTTGGAATAGATAAAGATGCAAAGTGCGGCAAATAGTAAAAATACGACCACCTTGATGATGCGCCGTCTCCGCTTGCGCCGGTTGCGCAGGAGCACCACATCTACGGTATTGGCCATTGCCTCCCCTCCCTTGTCCTGTTTCTCTGTGTAGGGGGGATCTCGTCCGATAGAGGTCCCGCTCGTCTTAGTCGCTCAGCATTTCCTCATCTGTATAATACACACGGTCGAGGTAGAGACCGTGGGGCAGTGCCGTCCTTCCGGCCAGCACGCGTTTCCCGGCGGCCATGATGCCGTCGAGCTCGTCCACGCCGATCCTGCCCTCGTTCACATCGAGGAGCGTGCCGACGAGGATCCTAACCATATTATACAGAAATCCATTCCCTTTTACAAGCATTTTCACCTCTTCTCCGTCAATTTCTACATCAAAGCTATGAATATGGCGGATAGTGTTAGTGTTTTCTGCACAATTTGAACAAAATGCACGGAAGTCATGCTCGCCCACGAAATGCTGCGCCGCCTCCCGCACGAGGTCAGGACGGAACGGCCTGCGATAGTGCAGCGCGAGGTCCGTGGTGAAGGGGTCCTTGCTCTCGCTGCAATGGATGCGGTACACATAGCGCTTGCCCACGCAGGAGAACCGCGCATGGAAATCGGGATCGGCATCCTCGCAGGAGAGGATCGAGATGTCCTTGGGCAGCTCGCCGTTCACGCCGCGGACGAAGCCGAGCGGCGCGATGCGGCTCTCCGTCTGCACGGAGAAGCAATACTGCCTGGCGTGGACACCGGCGTCCGTCCGGGAGCAACCCTGGATCGTCACCGGCTCATTGAGCACCTTCCCCACGCAGCGCTCCACGACCGCCTGGATCGTGTTGGCGTTGTTCTGGATCTGGAAGCCGTGGTAGGCGGTGCCGCGGTAGGCCATCATGACCTTGAGGTTCCTCATGCTTCGTCCTTTCCTTCCTGCGGGGCGGTCTCGTCTGCCGGGACGTCGGCGGGCGACTCGGACGCTGCGTCCTCGGTGGGGGCGTCGGCATCCTCTGCGGCATCGGACTTGGTGTCGTCAGCAGGCGCGGTCTTGTCCACGGTCTGGGCGGACTTCTTCCTGCGCTCGAGCACGAAGAGCAGCACGAGCATGCCGAGAGACCCGACCATGATGAGCATACCGGGCACGAAGCCCTTGGGCGCGTACTTCAGCACGATCTCATGATGACCGGCCGTCAGCGGGAGGCTGCACATCGCACCGAACATCGGCACGATCTCGGTCGGGACCCCGTCGACGGTGGCGGACCAGCCGGGCTCATAGGGGATCGAGAGGTAGAGCGAGCCGTCGTGGGCGGCGTCGACCGTGCCGGCGACGCGGGTGTCCTTGAAGGAGGTGAGCGTCATCTGCCCCTGCTTGAGGATCTCGTAGCCCTCGCGGAGGACGTCCTCATTGATCTGGTAGAAGTAGACGGTGGCGGTGCCGGTGGGGGCGTCCTGGTCGAGGTCACAGCGGAGCGTCACCTTGGAGCCGGCCGGATACTGCCCGACGGGCGTGATATACGGCTGGCGGGCGATGTTGTAGCGATGGACCTTGTAGCCGTCGTACCAAACATCCATGTTGTCGCCCTCGGTGACCTTCATGTAGGCATAGACCTCGGCGTCGGTGACGGGGGAGAAATTGTACTTGAGGTAGGTCTCGCCCGCGGCGTCGTCGTTGCGGGTGAAGGAGTAGTCGCCGTAGCCCTTGCGGACGACCTGATAGCCCGTGTGGCCGACATCCTTGACGTCGATGGAGGTGAACAGATCCTTGTCCAGGCCGGTCATGCGGCGGAAGAGGATGTTCTGCTGGTCGAAGGCATTGATCGTGGTGTCGAGGTCGTAGCGCGCGGCGGCGGGGTCGGTCAGGAAGCCGAAGCCGAGGCTGTAGTCGCTGCGATAGAGCGTGCAGGAGCCGGACGCGCCGATCTGGTGCTGCGTGAGGGTGTCGGCATTGTAGCCGTCCTTGGCCATGATGTACTGGACATCGAGCAGCATGTTCGTCAGCGGGGACGTGTTGGCGTAATAGTAACGGTTGCCCGCCTCGGACGCCGGCAGACCGATCAGACGCAGGAAGGTCGTCACGGACTCATTGGCCATCGAGGAGAACTGCGAGACACCGTCATAATAGTAGAGCGAGGGGTCGTTGAGCGTGTACCATGCGGTCAGCTCGGAGCGGTAGAAGAGCTCGTTCTCCTGGGAACGGGCGGTCTCGATGAGGGTCTGCACCTCGGCATTGCTGGAGGGATAGGAGGTGTAGCCGGAGCTGCCGACGGTCTGGACGCCGTGGACGCCCTGCCATCCCATCTCATAGATCATGACCGCGGCGAGCAGGTAGTGGATCACCTGCTTGGGCGCGAACATCCGCAGGAAGAGGATGACCAGATAGCCGCCGCCGAGGATGGCGCTGTAGAGCGCGAATTTGTGCGCTTCATCGACCTTTTCGGACTGGTAGCCGATCCAGATGAAGACCGCCCCGACGACCGTCATGCCCGCCCACTGGACGAGACTCAGCTTCTCGTCGAGGAGCACGGTCAGGGCGCGGAAGCCCAGCACGAGCAGCGTGAACGAGAACAGGAACGAGAACCGATACGGCAGCATGTTCGGGAAGTGGAGGCCGTGCCAGATGTAGTTGAGGTAGTTCATGTTGCAGCTCACGAGCAGGAACACGAGCATCAGGATGGCCGTGATCTTCTCGCGGATGCGGATCTTCCGTGCGAGCAGGAAGGCGCCGATCAGCAGCACCGGCAGCAGGCCGCAGTAGAGGTTCGGCAGGCCCTCCTTGGATGTGACCTCCGTGAAGGAGAGCATGTTCGCGAGGATGTCCTTCCAGCTCTCGTACCACTTGATCTCGGTCGGCCACTTGTTGTTGGCACTGTGGGTCAGCATGAGGCCGAAGAGCGCCGGGAGCAGGATCCACGCGCCCAGGCCGCCGCCGAGCAGCGAGCTGCCCGCGAACGCCCCGATCTTGCCGGGGAGCTTCTTGAAGCTGACGTTCTCATAGAGCAGGAGCAGCAGGAACGCGAGCACCGTGTAGATGCAGACCATGTAGCCGATGTAATAGCTCGAGATGAGCGAGAGGGCGAGCGCGATGACGTAGGTGCGGTACTTGCCCTCGCGGACGAGCTTGGTCAGGCCGAGGATGACGAGCGGCAGGAGCGCGACCGTGTCGATCCAGATGATGTTCCAGTAATAGCCCATCATATAGCTGCAAAGCGCGTACATCACGCCGAACATGGTGATGGTGACGTCATTGCGGCCAAAGGCGTATTTGAGGAAACGCGCCATGAAGAAGCCCGCAAAGGAGAACTTCAGCGCGAGGATCAGCAGGAGTCCGTCACGCAGGTCCTCTCGCTGCATGAAGACGGAGAGCAGATTCAGGGGGCTGGCGGCGTAGTAGGCCATGAGCGCGAGGAAGTTCGTGCCGATGCCGGTGCGCCAGGAGTAGAGGAGCGAGCCGCCGGACGTCAGTTTTTCCTGCAATATCTGGAAAAACGGATAATACTGATGCCAGAGGTCGGTCACGAGGAACTGCTGCTCGCCGAAGGGGTGCATCTCCTTGCGGTAGAGGCCGAAGCCGAAGAACAGGAGCGGCAGGAGAAACGCGAGCACCTCCCAGAGGTACTTGTCCAGGTCCGGCAGTCCCCTGCCCTGGGCCTTGGATGCCTTGCGGATCGCCTTGTCGACCTTGCGGTCGGAGGCGGCCTTCTTGCGCGCCTGTGCGGTCATGTTCGCTTGCGCCATGGGGTATCGCCTAGCCTTTCTTTTGTAGGATGTTGACGGCCAGAGACGCTGCCAAAAACAGCAGACAAACGGCCAGTCCGAGATAGTCGCGGGTGCCCGCCTTGAGCTGACGCAGGCGGGTGCGTCCCTCGCCGCCGCGGTAGCAGCGGCACTCCATCGCCGTCGCCAGCTCCTCCGCACGGCGGAAGGCCGACACGAAGAGCGGGATCAGGATCGGCACGAGCGCCTTGACGCGCTCGGTCAGCTTGCCGCTGTCGAGCGAGGCGCCGCGGGCCTTCTGGGCGGACATGATCTTGTCCGTCTCCTCGAGGAGGGTCGGGATGAAGCGGAGCGCGATCGACATCATCATCGCCATCTCATGCACCGGGAACCGGAGCTTTCGCAGGGGCGAGAGGAGCGATTCGAGCGCGTCCGTCAGCAAAATGGGCGAGGTCGTGTAGGTCAGCAGCGACGAGCCCACGATCAGCAGCACGATGCGCACGATCATGAAGATGCTCGTCGTGATGCCGCCCTCGGTGATCTTGATGAAGCGCCATTCCCAGAGCACGTCCCCGCTGCCGATGAACACGAGGTTCAGCACGGCCGTGAAGACGAGGATGGGCAAAATGGGCTTGAGGCTCTTCCAGCTCATCTTCAAGGGGATGCGCGAGAGGAGCTGCGCCATCACCACGAAGATCCCGCCGATGACGAGCGTCCAGACGCTCTGCCCGGCGAAGAGCATGATGATGAAGAGCATCGTGAAGATGATCTTGAAGCGCGGATCCATGCGGTGGAGCACACTGTCCACGGGGAAATACTGGCCGAGCGTGATGTCCTTCAGCATGCGGCATCCCCCTTCCCGAGCAGCGTGAGCATCGCGCGGCGCGCCTGCTCGACGGTGTAGATGTCCTGCGGGAGGGCGAAGCCTCTGGCGCGGAGCTGTCCCATCACCGACGCGATCTGCGGCACGCGCAGGCCCATCTCCCGCAGTGCGTCCGCCTGGCGGAACACGGCGGCGGTGTCGTCATAGGTGAAGAGGCGTCCCTTGGACATGACGAGGAGCTTTTCGGTGAACTCTGCCACGTCCTCCATGCTGTGCGACACGAGGAGGACGGTGCTCTGCGTGCTGCGCTGGTAGTCGCGGATCTGGCGGAGCATGAGGTCGCGCCCCTTGGGGTCGAGACCCGCGCACGGCTCATCGAGGATGAGCACCCTTGGCCGCATGGCCATGACGCCCGCGATCGCCGCACGGCGCTTTTGGCCGCCGGAGAGCGCGAAGGGCGACCGCTCCAGCAGCTCACGCGAGAGCCCGAGGGCGTCGGCCGTCTCGAGGACGCGGCTTCGGATCTCGTCCTCCGGGAGCCCCATGTTCCTGGGGCCGAAGGCGATGTCCTTGTAGACCGTCTCCTCGAAGAGCTGGTATTCCGGGTACTGGAACACGAGCCCGACCGCGAAGCGGACCTCGCGCATCCGTGCCTTGTCCGCCCAGATGTCCTGCCCGTCGAGCAGGATGCGGCCGGAGGTGGGCTTTAGGAGGCCGTTGAAATGCTGCATGAGCGTCGATTTGCCGGAGCCGGTATGTCCGATGACGCCGACCATCGTATGATCCTCGATGGTCAGATCCACATGGTCGACGGCCGTTTTTTCAAATGGGGTGCCTGCGCTATAGGTATAGGTCAGACCCTCTGTCTTTAGTATCGCCAATGCTCCTACTCCTTAATAAAAAGGCGTCGTTACGCCTGTTTGCTATCTATCTTTGCGTTTTGCAGCAGCGTTTCGAGCGCTGCGAGGCAGTCGGCCTCGGTGATGATCTCGGCGGGGATGTCGCAGCCGGCCTGCCGCAGCTCCCAAACGAGCTCCGTGACCTGGGGGACATCCAGTCCGAGGGACTTCATCCGCTCGACCTGCGAGAAGACCTTGACGGGCGTGTCATCGAGCACGACCTGTCCGCCGTCGATCACGACGACGCGGTCGGCCTCGGCGGCCTCCTCCATATAATGGGTGATGAGGACGATGGTGATGCCCTGCTCGCGGTTGAGGCGGTGGATGGTCTCCAGGACCTCCTGGCGCCCCTGGGGGTCGAGCATGGCGGTCGGCTCGTCGAGGACGATGCAGTCCGGCTGCATCGCGATGACGCCCGCGATGGCGACGCGCTGCTTCTGGCCGCCGGAGAGCTGCGTCGGCGCGTGCCGGCGGTACTCATACATCCCGACCGCGTGGAGCGCCTCGTCCACACGGCGCCGGATCTCGTCGGACGGCACGCCCAGATTCTCCGGTGCGAACGCCACGTCCTCCTCGACGATGGTCGCCACGATCTGGTTGTCGGGATTCTGGAAGACCATGCCCGCCTTCTGGCGGATGTCGAAGAGCAGATCGTCGTTCGCCGTATCGAGACCGTCGACCTGCATCGTCCCCTCGGTGGGGACGAGGATGGCGTTGATGTGCTTGGCGAAGGTGGACTTGCCGGAGCCGTTGTGTCCCAAGATGGCCACGAAGCTGCCGCGCTCGATCGTCAGGGAGATGTCCTTGAGGATGAGCGGAGACGAGATCTTGTTGCCCTTCTCGTCCTCCTCATCGGGATAGTGGAACGAGAGGCGGGACGCTTCGATCATGTCAGCCATGGAACGCCTCCCCTGCCTCGGTGCTGCACCAAACGGCCGTGGAGCCGCAGGGCAGGTACAGACCGCTCTCCCGCACGGGGAGGCCGATCTCGTCATAATAGACATGCCCGCCGAAGCGTTTCGTCAGCAGACTGCCCAGGATATAGCCCATCACGGACGGCGACAGGCCGGTGGTGTAGCTGTTGATGAGGAAGAAGAGCGGCTGGTCGCTGAGGACGTCGGCGCAGCTCTTCACGAGGTCGAAGATGCAGTTCTCCAGCTTCCAGACCTCGCCGCCGGGACCGCGGCCGTAGCTCGGCGGGTCCATGATGACGGCGTCGTAGCGGTGCTCACGGCGGATCTCCCGCTGGGTGAACTTCTCGCAGTCGTCCACGATCCAGCGGATGGGCTTGTCCTCGAGGCCGGAGAGGGCGGCGTTCTGCCGTGCCCACTGCACCATGCCCTTCGAGGCGTCCACATGGCAGACGCTCGCGCCCGCATTCGCGCAGGCCAGCGTCGCGCCGCCCGTGTAGGCGAAGAGGTTCAGCACGCTGACCGGCCGGCCGGCACCCCGGATCAGGCCGTCCATGAACTGCCAGTTGACCGCCTGCTCCGGGAAGAGCCCCGTGTGCTTGAAGCCGGTCGGACGGATCTGGAACTTCAGATCGCCGTAAGGAAGCTCCCACGCCTCGGGGAGCTTCTTGTGGAATTCCCATTTTCCGCCGCCGGTGGTGCTGCGGTGGTACCGCGCATCGGCCGTGCGCCAGAGGGGCGCGGTACGGTCGGTCTTCCAGAGGACCTGGGGGTCCGGTCGGATCAGGCTCACCCCGTTCCAAAGCTCCAGCTTCTCGCCGTCAGAGGCATCTACGACCGTGTAGGCCTCCCAATTCGTTGCTGCTCGCACTTTCCACTCTCCTTATGCCCCATAGGGGCGGTCATTCGTGATATACTTGATATTGCGTACTCTTTATGATAGATACGTCTTACGCCTCCGCGATGCGCTCGCGGATCTTGTCGGAGATCTGCATGGCGATGGCGTTGATCTGGTCGAAGTCCTTGCCCTCGATCATGACGCGGATGAACGGCGCCCCGCCGCTCTCCCGCACGAGGATGCGTCCGGCGTCGCCGAGCTGCTCCTCGCACTGGTCGATGACGCGGCAGATCTCCTCGTCGTTCTTCCAGTTCTCCCGCATGTATTCCGGGATCTTGACATTGATCATGACCTGCGGGAACCGCCGCATGATCGAGGCCAGCTCGCTGAGGCGCTTCCCCGTCCGATGCATGATCTCGAGGACGCGGGCGCCGGAGAGCTGGCCGTCGCCGGTGGTGGCGTCGTCCAGGAAGAAGATGTGGCCGCTCTGCTCGCCGCCGAGGTTGTAGCCGCCGTCGATCATCTTCTCGAGGACGTAGCGGTCGCCGATGTTGGCGGTGATGCGGCGGATGCCGGCCTCCTTCGCGAAGGACGTGAAGCCCAGGTTGGACATCACGGTCACGACCACGGCGTCACGGCTCAGCTTGCCGCTGTCCTTATAGTCCTTGGCGACGATGGCGATGAGCTTGTCACCGTCCACCAGCTCGCCGGTCTCGTCCACGGCAAGGCAGCGGTCACCGTCCCCGTCGAAGGCAAGTCCGGCATCGAAGCCGCCCTGCGCGACGTAGTTCATGAGACGGTCGATGTGCGTCGAGCCGCAGTCCTGGTTGATGTTGTAGCCGTCCGGCGCGGCATTGACGAGCGTCACCTGTGCGCCGAGGCGCGTGAAGAGCGCCGCCGCCGTGGTGCAGGTGCAGCCGTTCGCGCAGTCGACCGCGAGACGGAGCCCGTCGAGCCGATCCGGCACGAGGCTCACGATATGCGAGAGATACAGCTCCACGCCGTCCGGGAGCGGCAGGATCCTGCCGACGCTCGTCCCCGCGGTGATGCGGAGCAGCTCAGGATGGTCGAGGATGCGCGATTCGAGCGCGGCCTCGTCCTCGGCAGGGAGCTTGGCGCCGTCTGCCCCGAAGAGCATGATGCCGTTGAATTCCATCGTATTGTGCGAGGCCGTGATCATGACACCGGCCATCGCGGTGGTGGACTTGGTGAGATACGCCACCGCCGGCATGGGGATGACGCCCAGCGTGCGGACATCGCACCCGGATGCGCAGATGCCGGCATTGAGCGCCCCCTCGAGCACGTCCGAGGACAGGCGCGTGTCCTTGCCGACGAGCACGACGGGACGTCCCTTCGTCCGCTCGCGGAGGAGCGAGCCGAGCGCGCGGCCGACCTGCATGGCCAGCTCACATGTCAGCTCCTTGACGGCGATCCCGCGGATGCCGTCGTTACCAAATAATCTGCCCATAGTGCCTCCTTGCTTTCTTACGGATCGCCGACCAGCGGGAGCTGGCCGCCGTCACCGCCCTGACCGGGCCAGGTGTAGCCGAGATGGGCATAGGCACGCTGCGTGGCGCAGCGGCCGCGGGGCGTGCGGGAGAGGAACCCGAGCTGCATCAGGTACGGCTCGCAGACGTCCTCCAGCGTGACGGCCTCCTCGCCGAGTGCGGAGGCGAGCGTCTCCAGGCCGACGGGGCCGCCGCCGTAGCCCTGGATGATCATGTCGAGCATCCGGCGGTCGTTGCTGTCGAGGCCGAGCTCGTCGATCTCGAGGCGGTCGAGCGCGGTGCGGGCGATGACCTCGTTGATCTCGCCGTTGCCGAGCACGTCCGCGAAATCACGGACACGCTTGAGCAGACGGTTGGCGATACGCGGCGTGCCGCGGGAGCGTCTGGCCAGCTCGAGGGCGCCGTCGAGGGCGCAGGGGATGTTCAGGATCTGGGCGCTGCGGCGGACAATATCAGAAAGCTGCTCGGGCGTGTAGAGCTCGAGGCGCAGGACGATGCCGAAGCGGTCACGCAGCGGCGCGGAGAGCTGCCCCGCGCGGGTGGTGGCGCCGACGAGCGTGAACTCCGGCAGGTCCACCCGGATCGACCGCGCAGAGGGGCCCTTCCCCACGATGATGTCGATGGCGTGATCCTCGAGCGCGGGGTAGAGGATCTCCTCGACCGCACGGCTCAGACGGTGGATCTCGTCGATGAAGAGGACGTCGCCCGGGGAGAGGTTCGTCAGGAGCGCGGCGAGGTCGCCGGGGCGCTCGATGGCGGGGCCGGTGGTGATGCGCAGATCCACGCCCATCTCCTTGGCGATGATGCCGGAGAGCGTGGTCTTGCCAAGTCCGGGCGGGCCGTAGAGGAGCACATGGTCGAGCGTCCCCTCGCGCTGCTTGGCGGCCTGGATGTAGACGGCAAGGTTCTGCTTGACCTTGTCCTGTCCGATGTATTCCGCGAGCGTCGTGGGGCGCAGTCCGGATTCGATGGCCGTATCCTCGTCGATGTGCTGGGTGGTCACGATGCGGTCATCAAAGGAAAAATCGCTCGTCTCGATCATGGGTGGTGCTCCTTTTTACGACATTTAGCCGATATATCGTCGTTTACTTCTCGAAGAAACGCTTCTTGCGGACATAGAAGGGCGTCACGCCCTCGGCGGCCTTCTTGGCGATGTTCTGCTCATAGCTGAGGAAGCAGAGGTGGTCGCCGCTCTTGGTCGACTTGGAGAGCTCGCGCGCGAGGGGCACGAAGAGCTTGCGCGTGTTGCCGAGCATGTCGATGATGATGAGGATCTGCGGCTTCTCGCTGCCGCGCGTCATCTCAAGGATGAAGGCGCGGTCCACGTTCGGCTGGTCCTGGAAGAACTTGGAGGCCGCGCGGGTGATATGCGACACCGAGCGCTGCGGGAGACGGTAGCTGATCGTCTCGGCCTCGTTGTAGGAGATGGCCTTGATGTGGAGATTGCGCGCGATCATGAGGATGCTCTTGATCTCCTGCGAGGTGAACTCCTTGCCGTAGGAATTGGGGTTGAGCACGGCGGAGACGTTCTGGATCAGGTCGAAGAATCGCAGACAGTTGAGCTTGTAGCACTCCACATAGCGCTTGGCGAACTGCTGGAGCGCGCGGTGGCTCGTGAAGAACGGGATGAACAGATCACCTTCCGGGTTCTGGATGGTGATGAGGTCCATCTGCACGCCCTCCCCGCGTGCGCCGGTCTTGACCGGGTTCTTGCAGATGACGTAGACGTCGCTGCGGATCAGCGTTTGCAGGAAGATGCTCCGCTTCGAGGGATCGCTGATGGCAGCTCTCAGTAATTCGTCCAGGTTCATGTTCATTTCCTCCTATATTATGATCGTTGTGAACTATATAAAACGATAGGAATGGCGCTTATCGGTCGCGCCGGCCCATCTCCCTGAGGGTGCGGCGGATCAGCTCCTCGCTGGTCAGTCCCTCCTCCATGCGGGCAAGGACGGGCATGACCTCGTCCTGCCGATACCCCAGCACGAGGAGCGCGGCCAGTGCATCGGAGACCGCCCCCGGTGCGGCGTTCCCGCCCGGTGCGCCCGGGACGTCCGCGGCGGCGTCACGGCCGACCAGCTTGTCCTTCAGGTCGACGACGATGCGCTCGGCAGACTTCTTCCCCACGCCCTTGACCTTCGTCAGGGACGTGCTGTCCCCTGCCGCGACCAGGAGCGCGAAGCGATTCGGCGTCAGGTCGGACAGGATCGCCAGCGCGACCTTCGGGCCGATGCCAGAGACCGTGATGAGCATCTGGAAGCACCTGAGCTCGTCGCGGGTCGCGAAGCCGAAGAGCTCCACGGCGTCCTCCCGGACGGAGAGGTGCGTATAGAGCCGGACATCGCTGCCCTTCGTCAATGCGGAGAGGGTGGTCTGCGTGGTGCGGCAGGCATACCCGACGCCCGCGCACTCCACGACAGCCAGCGACGGCTCCGTGTGGATCAGCTTTCCGGCGACACTGTAGATCATTAGTTCGTCCCTTTCTGCGTCCCGTCGAGGGGGATGCGCGTCCCGTGGGAACAATGGCCGTGGCAGACCGCGATGGCCAGGGCATCCGCGGCATCGTCCGGACGGGGGATCTGTTCGAGATGGAGCATCCGGCGGGTCATGTCCATCATCTGCTGCTTGGTGGCGCGTCCGTAGCCGCACAGCGCCATCTTGACCTGCATGGGGCCGTATTCAAAGACGGGGATCCCCTGCTTGGCCGCCGTGACGATCAGCACGCCGCGCGCCTGTGCCACGTCGAT
>CACWPL010000044.1 GCA_902762785.1 uncultured Ruminococcus sp.
ACTGGCCGGTGAGATCCTGGACGCCCTGAACGGCACCGGCGGTGCTTGCAAGAAGCGCGAGGATACGCACAAGATGGCAGAGGCAAACAAGGCGTTTGCTCACTACCGCTGGTAAGTTCCTTGCGGTAAAGGAGGAAACGCAATGGCAAGAGATTGTTCCCTGGAAATGACCAGAAACATCGGCATCATGGCCCACATCGATGCCGGTAAGACGACCACCACCGAGCGTATCCTGTTCTATACTGGCGTAAACCATAAGATCGGCGAGACCCACGAGGGCGCCGCTACCATGGACTGGATGGCACAGGAGCAGGAGAGAGGTATCACCATCACCTCTGCTGCTACGACCGCTTACTGGGCAGGTCACCGCATCAACATCATCGACACCCCCGGCCACGTTGACTTTACCGTTGAGGTAGAGCGTTCGCTGCGTGTACTGGACGGTTCTGTGACCGTACTGTGCGCAAAGGGCGGCGTTGAGCCGCAGTCTGAGACCGTATGGCGTCAGGCTGACAAGTATCAGGTCCCGAGAATGGCGTATGTCAACAAGATGGATATCATGGGTGCGGACTTCTACCGCGTCGTTGATATGATGATCGACCGTCTGAAGTGTAACGCTGTTCCGATCCAGCTGCCGATCGGCGCTGAGGAGACCTTCAAGGGCATCATCGACCTCGTAGAGATGAAGGCCTATGTTTACTACGATGACCTCGGCAAGGACATCCGTGTAGAGGAGATCCCCGAGGACATGAAGGAGAAGGCACAGGAGTACCGCGAGTCTCTGCTCGAGCATGTCGCTGAGCAGGACGAGGCGCTGATGGAGAAGTATTTCGCAGGTGAGGAGCTCACCATCGACGAGATCAAGAGCTGCATCAGAAAGTCCACCCTGGCCAACACCATGGTACCTGTTACCTGCGGTACCTCTTATAAGAACAAGGGCGTTCAGAAGCTGCTCGACGCCATCGTTGACTACATGCCGTCTCCGCTCGATGTACCGGCCATCAAGGGCGTGAACCCTGAGACCGACGAGGAGGAGGAGCGTCCGTCTTCGGATGATGCACCGTTCGCAGCGCTCGCGTTCAAGATCGCCACTGACCCGTTCGTTGGTAAGCTGACGTTCTTCCGCGTTTACTCTGGTGTTCTGGACAAGGGCTCTGCCGTCCTGAACTCTACCAAGGGCAAGCACGAGCGCATTGGCCGTATCGTACAGATGCACGCCAATGCCCGTAAGGAGCTCGAGAAGGTATACTCCGGCGACATCGCTGCGGCCATCGGCCTGAAGCAGACCACCACCGGTGACACCCTCTGCGACGAGAATCATCCTATCATCCTCGAGTCCATGGAGTTCCCGGAGCCTGTTATCAACCTCGCGATCGAGCCGAAGACCAAGGCCGGTCAGGAGAAGATGGGCATCGCTCTGGCGAAGCTCGCCGAGGAGGATCCGACCTTCCGTACCTGGACCGACGAGGAGACTGGCCAGACCATCATCGCCGGCATGGGCGAGCTGCATCTGGACATCATCGTAGACCGTCTGCTCCGCGAGTTCAAGGTCGAGGCGAACGTTGGTGCGCCCCAGGTATCCTACAAGGAGACCATCAAGGGCAACGCCGATGTGGACTACAAGTACAAGAAGCAGTCCGGTGGTTCCGGTCAGTACGGTCACGTCAAGATCCGTGTATCCCCGAATGAGCCTGGCAAGGGCTACGAGTTCATCAACTCCGTTGTTGGCGGCTCGATCCCGAAGGAGTACATCCCTGCTGTCGACGCCGGTATCAAGGGCGCGATGCAGGCTGGTATCCTCGCCGGCTATCAGGTCGTTGACGTCAAGGTCGAGCTCTACGATGGTTCTTACCACGAGGTCGACTCCTCCGAGATGGCGTTCAAGATCGCCGGTTCTATGGCCTTCAAGGAGGCTATGCGCAAGGCGAACCCGGCGCTGATGGAGCCGATCATGAAGGTCTCCGTCATCGCTCCGGACGACTATCTGGGCAACGTTATCGGTGACCTGTCCTCCCGCCGTGGTGAGATCCTCGGTCAGGAGACCCGTCCTGGTTCCGTCCAGGTAGATGCACTCGTTCCGCTGTCCGAGATGTTCGGCTACTCCAACACCCTGCGTTCCAACACCCAGGGCCGTGGCCAGTATTCCATGGAGCCTCACAGCTTCAAGGAGGTACCGAAGAACATCGCTGAGGACATCATGAACAAGCGCAGCAAGGACTAAGCTCCCATCCCACCGTACTTCCCGGGGGAGAACAGTGCATTTTTCATAAAAAGAAGAGGATGCAAATGCATTTTATCAGAAATTTTTTTGAAAAACACTTGCAATTCTCCGGGGAATATGGTATAATATATTTATCATCTGCTGCGGCTTCGTCCACAGCTGGATAAATGGACAGCGCTGCCCTACAGGCAGACTGCCCGCAAAGCACATTTAAAGGAGGAAAATTTCCAATGGCAAAGCAGAAATTTGAGCGTAACAAGCCGCACGTTAACATTGGTACCATCGGTCACGTTGACCACGGCAAGACCACTCTGACCGCAGCTATCACCAAGACCCTCGCTATGAAGGGCCAGGCTCAGTACGAGGCTTACGACATGATCGATAAGGCTCCTGAGGAGAGAGAGCGTGGTATCACGATCAACACTGCTCACGTTGAGTATGAGACCGATGCCCGTCACTATGCACACGTTGACTGCCCCGGCCACGCTGACTATGTAAAGAACATGATCACCGGTGCTGCGCAGATGGACGGTGCCATCCTCGTAGTAGCTGCTTCCGACGGCCCGATGGCGCAGACCAAGGAGCACATCCTGCTCGCCCGTCAGGTAGGCGTTCCGGCCATCGTTGTTTTCATGAACAAGGCTGACCAGGTAGACGACGAGGAGCTCCTCGAGCTCGTTGAGATGGATATCCGCGATACGCTGTCTTCCTACGACTTCCCTGGCGACGAGATCCCGATCATCAAGGGTTCCGCTCTGAAGGCCCTCGAGGCACCGGACGATTTGTCCGATCCGGCTTACAAGCCGATCCTCGACCTGATGGATGCTGTTGACACCTATATCCCGACTCCTGAGCGCGACGATGCGAAGCCGTTCCTGATGCCGATCGAGGACACCATGACCATCTCTGGCCGTGGTACCGTAGTTACCGGTCGTGTAGAGCGCGGAAAGATCAACGTTGGTGAGGAAGTTGAGATCGTAGGTCTGAAGGACGAGTCCTCTAAGACTGTTGTTACCGGTCTTGAGATGTTCCGCAAGACCCTTGACTTCGCTGAGGCTGGCGATAACGTAGGTGCCCTGCTCCGTGGCGTTCAGAGAAAGGACGTTGAGAGAGGCCAGGTACTGTGCAAGCCCGGTTCCATCCATCCGCACACCAAGTTCACCGGCCAGGTATACGTACTGAAGAAGGAAGAGGGCGGTCGTCACACCCCGTTCTTCAACAAGTACAAGCCCCAGTTCTACTTCAGAACGACCGATGTTACCGGCTCCATCACTCTGCCTGAGGGCGTTGAGATGTGCCGTCCTGGCGACAACGTTGAGATGCACGTTGAGCTGATCACTCCCATCGCGATCGAGCAGAACCTCCGCTTCGCTATCCGTGAGGGCGGCAGAACGGTAGGCTCCGGCGTCGTTATCTCCATCGACGAGTAAGTTCGCCTTTGGGCAGTCCTCCCTGCTGTAAAGCAGGTGCGGACTACGTTCAAGAAACAAGACAGGATGTCCCTTCGGGGACGTCCTGTTTTTTTGTGTGAGATCTGTCATCATGCACAAAAATAATAGACGATCTGCACAAAAGCATCGAAACAGGCTTGAATAGTTAAGCAAAATATGGTATAATAATAAAGTGAATTTAGCTAAAGCATGGATAAGGCATCTGCACGCCGATCATGCAAGCTAGATCTACGGGGAAAAAGCGATATTTGCACATCGAAAATGCGTCTACATCAAAGAGGAGGAACTTACTATGAAAAGATCACGTTTCATCAGCAGCGCGGTCGCAGCCGTCATGGCCTGCAACTCCATGCTGCTCGCACCGCTCTCGCTCTCTGCGGCCACGACGGTCAAGGTCGAGGCCGAGACCGGCACGCTGACCAACGATGCGGCCGTTAAGACCGAGACGGCCGGCTTCTCTGGTGACGGGTATGTCTACCTGCATGACAATGCGTCCACGATCCCGTCCCTCGAGCTGAAGGTCACTCTCGAGCAGGCGGGCAATTTCGAGCTCCGCATCGGCTATCTCGCACCCTTCGGCACCAAGCATGCGACCGTCGAGATCAACGGCGAGAACAAGGGCGATGTCGTTCTCGAGGAGGGCGATACCTTCGGTGAGGTCAGCTTCGGTAAGGCCGCCTTCAAGGCTGGCGAGAACACCGTTAAGATCAACGGCACCTGGGGCTATTGCTACATCGACTACATCACCGTTGGCGACTATGTAGCGCCTGAGCGTCCGGAGATCAAGGCGACCAACAAGGTCCTCTGCGACCCGGATGCGACCGAGAACGCCCAGAAGCTCTTTACTTATCTGAACAGCGTTTACGGCAGCCACATCCTCTCCGGCCAGCAGGAGATCTACAAGTATGGTCCGCACGACATCGAGACCGAGTTCAACTACATCCAGGAGAAGACCGGCAAGCTCCCGGCCATCCGCGGCTTCGACTACGGCAACTTCTGCTGTCCGGCTTTCGGCAGTGATGACGGCTCCACTGAGCGCGTGATCGCTTGGGCGGAGAAGGGCGGTATCCCGACCGCATCCTTCCACCTGAACGTGCCGACCGATTTCGCGAGCTACACCATCGGCAGCAAGATCGACTGGTCCGCGACTACCTACACCGAGAAGACCGATTTCTCCCCGTCCAAGGCTGCGACCGAGGGCACCAAGGAGAACCAGTATTACACCCAGGCGCTCGACACGCTCTGTACTGAGTTCGCCAAGCTCCAGGACAAGGGCATCACTGTGCTCTGGCGCCCGCTGCACGAGGCCGAGGGCAATGGCGGTGAGAACAGCTCCTGGTTCTGGTGGGGCCGCGAGGGCTCGAAGGCCTATCGCCAGCTCTGGCTGTACACCTACAAATACATGACCGAGACCAAGGGCCTCCACAACCTCATCTGGGAGTGGAACAGCTACAATTTCAGCACCTCCGCGAACTGGTACCCGGGCGACGACTATGTGGACATCATCGGCTATGATAAGTACAACTGCACCGACTGGAGCTCCGGCAGCGCTGTCCTCGTTCACAACACCAGCCCTGAGGCGAACATCTTCTACGGCATCATGGAGCGCTACAACTCCGCCAAGATGGTCGCGCTGATGGAGTGTGACAGCTTCTCGACCGTTGGCGAGATCCAGGAGGAGAAGGCCGGCTGGCTGTATTTCATGCCTTGGTATGACGGCGGCTCCGATTCCAATAATTTCCTCTCGAACCCGATGTTCAACACCGAGCAGGATCTCATCGACATGTACACCAGTGACTACTGCATCACGCTCGACGAGCTGCCGAAGCTGACGGACATCGAGGTCGATCCCGATGCGACCAACCCGACCTCCGACAACACCGAGCCGACCGAGCCCGAGGCCGGTCACGCCAGCATCTCGATCGATGACAAGGGCAACACTGTGATCGATCTGCCCGAGGCAGCCGACACGATCTATCTGGTCGTAGAGACCGATGCCGATGCGACCTACACCAACGGCGGCCTGGGCTGCACCGTCCCGATCGACGGCAAGTATTACTGGGCGAACGTGATGTGGGTGAAGGATTCGAGCGGTGACGTCGAGGTCAAGCTCGCTGACCAGCTCCTGAACGTCACCCTGAACGAGGACGGCGAGAACGTCGAGATCACCGACGAGGCCATCCTTGCGCAGGTCAAGGAGGCGCTCGGCCAGACCAAGTCCTTCCAGGGCCAGGTATGGTACACGGCCGCCGGTGATGACGAGCTCGACAAGAGCACCGTGACGATCAAGGATGCGTATGTCAAAAGCAGCCAGGAGACCACGGACGCGACTGACCCCGTGGAGACGACCGAGCCTACCCAGGACTCTTCGGATACGCCCTCTGACATCCTCTATGGTGATGTAGACGACTCCGGTGCGGTCGACATCATGGATGTCATCACGCTCAACAAGAGCCTGCTCGGCGGTACGACCCTCAGCAAGACCGGCAGCGCTGCTGCTGACGTCGATCTGAGCGGCCAGGTCGACACGACCGATGCCCTCAATGTCCTGAAGGCAGTTGTCAAGCTCGTGACCCTGCCTGTCAAGGAGTGATCCCTTTTTGATAGCCCCCCCTCGCTGCTGCCCCTCTCCCGTCAACATGGGAGAGGGGCAGTATGATTCAATGTATATGGCGCCAAAAAAGCCCCACCTTTCGGCGGGGCTCTGTGTCTTTTTCAATCGAAGTCGAAGTCTTTTCCGCTTTGATAGAGCTTGACAGCGTGGAGAAAGTGGTTGCGCTGGGCGTACCAGCTCTCGCGGTGGTCGGTGGATTCGATGAACTCGCGCGCCTCCGCAAGGAGCCGCAGCTTCTCGGGCCGCTTGAGGTCGAGCAGGTCAAAGACGGTGAACAGCGCGTGGTAGTTGTTGCGTCCGGCGCAGATGTTCTCGCAGATGCCCTGAATCAGCTCATTCGCACGGTCATAGCCGCCGCAGCGCATGAAGCCGACGAGGTTCGTCTCGGTCGTATCCACGGTGGCAGTATGGAAAAAGTAGTCCTGGATCTGGTCACGCAGCGCGCCCTCGACCTCCGTGAACTGGAAGAGGAACGCCGAAACTGTCCGCAGCGCAGCCTCATCCGCGTAGGGGTAGGTCTGGGAGAGGAAGCTGATCCAGCGCAGGTCGGGGCGGGGGAGCTCATATTTCCGCTGCCATATGGCGTTGCGGACACCGTAGAACCAGAGCGGTGTGTAGAGCTCGCAGATGCCCGTCTCGCTGCGGATCTCGAGACCGGCGAGCGTGTGGAGGACAGCATCAAGATAGGCGGGATCGGCGTAGGTGTCGAATGCCTGTGCCGTATCCTTGACGAACGCCGCGAAAAAGCCCGCGCGCGCGTAGGCCTTGGGGTAAGCGCTGGCGAGCGTGCAGATCGTCTCATGGAAACGGCCCTCCGAGCGCACGAGCGTGCAGATCAGCAGGTCGTTGAGCAGGGGAAGGAAGCGCGTCTCGCAGCCGTGCGCGAGGGTGAGGCTGGCCATGCGGCGCAGGAAGGGCGGGAGCGTGTGGCTGTTGACGAGCGCGCGCATGTCCAGCGTCATGGGCGCGAGGACATCGGCATTCTCGCCGATGAGACGCAGCACGTCCAGCATCTGCGGCGAGGTCTTGAACACGGAGAGCGCGAGCGCGGCCCAAAGCTGCTCGGACATCTCCGTCATATACTGCGTTTCCGGCACGAGCAAAAGGCGCACCGTCTCCTCCAGACGATCCGCCGCCATATCCGAGACCGCATCACACCTTGAAAAGCAGAGATACGGCAGATAATGCTTCACCGACCGCGCCATCCGCACGGACCAGAACGCGTCTGCCTCCGGGCTCTGGAACTCACAGAGCCGCAGCAGCAGTTCGCGTTTTTCATCCCCCTTGGTCTCCGGAAGGCGCGCGATGAGCGATGCCTCGTTCTCCATGGTGATCCCTCCCAAAAGGGGCTGCATCGCTGCAGCCCCGGATGTGTGTCAGTCCAGGAAATCCTTGACCTTCTTGCTGCGGCTCGGATGACGGAGCTTACGCAGTGCCTTCGCCTCGATCTGACGGATGCGCTCACGGGTGACGTTGAACTGGGCACCGACCTCCTCGAGCGTGCGGGCGCGGCCGTCGGTCAGGCCGAAGCGCAGACGGAGCACGTTCGCCTCGCGGTCAGTCAGCGTGGAGAGCACCTCCTCGAGCTGCTCCTTGAGGAGCGTATGGGAGGCGGCGTCCGCAGGGGCGGGGGCGTCGTCATCGGGGATGAAGTCGCCGAGGTGGGAATCCTCCTCCTCACCGATGGGCGTCTCGAGGGAGACGGGATCCTGTGCGATCCGCATGATCTCGCGCACACGCTCTACCGGCAGCTCAAGGCGCTCGGCGATCTCCTCGGGCGTCGGATCGTGGCCGTTCTCGTGGAGGAGCTGGCTGGAGACCTTCTTGACCTTTGTGATGGTCTCGACCATGTGGACGGGGATGCGGATGGTACGCGCCTGATCGGCGATGGCACGGGTGATGGCCTGACGGATCCACCAGGTCGCATAGGTGGAGAACTTGAAGCCCTTGTTGTAGTCGAACTTCTCGACGGCCTTGATGAGGCCAAGATTGCCCTCCTGGATGAGGTCGAGGAACTGCATCCCGCGGCCGACATACTTCTTCGCGATGGACACGACCAGACGCAGATTGGCCTCAGAAAGACGCTGCTTGGCGCGCTTTGCCTCGAGAGGCGTGCCCTCGGCCATCATGCGTGCGAGCTCGATCTCCTCGTCGCCGGAGAGCAGCGGCACACGGCCGATCTCCTTGAGGTAGATCTTGACAGGATCGTCGACGGCCAGCCCCTCCGTGGAGAGTGCGGCATCGAGATCCTCATCGGGGTTCTCGTTGATCTCGATGTGCTCGAGGTCGAAGTTGTCCTCGATCACGTTGTTGTCGATGATCTCGATGTTGAGCTGCTCGCAGCTGTCGTAGAAGGAATTGAGCTGATCGGCGTCAAAATCCATCTCCTCGAGCGCATCAGAGATCTGCTTGGTGGTCAGCTTGCCGGACGCCTTGCCTCTCTCGAGCAGTGCTTCAATGGTAGACTTCTTGTCCATTTTGGTCCCTCCTTGTGGTAACGGGCTTGTCTCCTCTGTTTCTATGTACGTCTCAGTACCAGTCATGTGACTGCACTGTGTACTGACAGTCGATATGCGCTGACGACGATGCGTTCGATCAGCGGCCGTTCTTTTTCCGCGCGACGGCACGCAGCAGATCGTCATCGGTCAGCTCCTCTGGCGGCGGCGCTGTATCATGTGCCTTCCGCAGGAGCAGAGCATATTCCTGGATGGTGTCGCGGTCGATGGCGATGCCCTCGTTCCCCGCGGCGATGCCGCAGATCTCGCTCATCTGCTCGACCGTGAATCGGTCGCCTAGGAGCGACAGCACACCCTCACGATGCTCCGGCAGGAGCTCGATCATGGCGGCATAGACATCTCGATGGAACGCCGAGACGAAGGTCTCCGGCGGGATCAGCTCGGCTACGACCTCATGCTCCTCGGGGAAACGCAGCAGGTAAGCGATGATCTGCTCCTCTGCCCGCACCTCGCGCGGGAACTGCTGTGCCTCGGGGACGTGGGTCGTGCGCTGGGCGGTCTTGAGCTCGATGCTGCGGAACTCCGCCTGACCGGCCTTTTGCTTGCGATGCCGCTGGAGCCGTTCGACCTGCTGGAAGAGCGTCTCCTTGCGGACGTCGAGCTCCTTGGCCGTGCGGTTGATGTAGATCTCGCGCTCGAGCGGGTTCTCGATGTCCGCGAGCACACCGACGCTGCGGCGCAGCAGCTCGCTCTTTCCCGCCTCCGACTGGAGGTCGATACCGTCGCGGCACTTGTCGAGCTTGTAGTTCAGCGCATCCCCCGCCTGGTCGATCAGCAGACGGAACCGGTCGGGACCGAAGCGCTTGATGTATTCGTCAGGGTCCTTGGCGCCCTCCATCCGCAGGATCCGCGTGGGGATCCCGACGGCACTGAAGTGGTTGATGGCGCGTTGGGTGGCCTTCTGGCCGGCACCGTCGCTGTCGTAGGCCAGCACGACCTCCTTGGCGTAATTGGCGATGAGCCGCGCCTGGTCCTCGGTGATGGCCGTGCCCAGGGTCGCGACCACGTTCTCGAAGCCGGCCTGGTTCATGGCGATGACGTCCATATACCCCTCGGCGAGGATGAAGGTCGTGGAGGCCGCATCCTTCGCGAAATTCAGCGAGAACAGGTTCTTGCGCTTGCTGTAGATGGGGGTGTCGTTGGTGTTGAGGTATTTCGGCTCGCCGCCGTCGAGCACGCGTCCGCCGAAGGCGATGAACGAACCGCTGCGGTCGATGATGGGGAACATCACGCGTCCGCGGAAATAGTCGTAAACGCTGCCTTTGTCAGACTGTCGGCATAGGCCTGCCGTGACCATCTCGTCGTCGTGATACCCGCGTGACCGCAGATGATCGCGGAGGACGTTCCAGTCGTCCGGCGCATAGCCGAGGCGGTATTTCTTGATGGTGTCGGGCGTGAGCTGGCGCTCCTTGAAGTAGCGCAGACCGCGCTTGTCGCTGCCCTTGATGAGGTTTTGAAAATAGAACCGCGCAGCCTCGCGGTTCATCTCATAGCAGCGCCGTCTGAGCTGGGCGGCGCGCTCGGTCGCGGGGTCCTGCTGGGGCATCTGGAGGCCATAGCGCTCGCAAAGGAGCCGCACAGCGTCCATATAGCCGAGGTTGTCCATCTTGCGGACGAACGTGATGACGTCGCCCCCGACACCACAGCCGAAGCAGTAAAAATGCGGGTCATCCACCCAGATATGGCAGCTCGGCGTCTTCTCAGAATGGAAGGGACAGCAGCAGACATAGCCGCGCCCAGCCTTCTTGACGTCGGTGTACATGCGGAAGAGGT
The DNA here is from genome assembly GCA_902762785.1 of uncultured Ruminococcus sp. Classification (GTDB taxonomy): domain Bacteria; phylum Bacillota; class Clostridia; order Oscillospirales; family Ruminococcaceae; genus UBA3855. The sequence continues at coordinate 10,576 of CACWPL010000044.1, forward strand.
CCACGATGTCGACCGCGTCCCGCAGACTGGCGATGAAAGGATCCGGCAGAGCCATCGTATCACCTCTTTCAAGCTCCGTTCTGGGGGAACGTCATTTCCAAAAATGCGGGATGAACAGCTCCTGGTAAAGGTCCACCGCATATCCGTCGCTCATGCCGGAGATGTAGTCGCAGACGGCACGGTCCGTGTCCGTTTTGCGCGCGATCGTCTGGTAGAGCGCCGGCATCTTCTCCGGCGCACGGCGAAAATAGCGATAGAGCTCCTCGAGGAGGATCTTGGCCTTCTGCTCCTCGGCCTTGGCGTTGAGGTCGTGGTAGACGTGCTCATACATGAAAGCGTGGAGCAGGTCGTGTGCCGCACGGATGTCAGGCGCCATGTCGATGGTGTCCGTCCCGTGGGCGATGACGGCATCCACGAGGGTGGTGATGCGCTCGGTATGGGTGTGCCCGAGCACGGAGACGGCTGCCTCGGGCAGATCCTCCGGTGTGAGGATCCCGGCGCGGATGGCGTCCTCGATGTCGTGGTTGATGTACGCGATGCGGTCGGCGACACGGACGACATTGCCCTCGAGCGTGTCGGCGATCATGTTCGTATGACAGATGATGCCATTGCGCACGGCCTGGGTCAGATTGAGACCCTCGCCGTTCTTCTCGATGCAGTCGACCACGCGCATGCTCTGCTGATAATGCTTGTACCCATGCGGGCAGACGGCGTTCAGGACGGACTCTCCCGCATGGCCGAAGGGCGCATGCCCCACGTCATGCCCGAGCGCGATGGCCTCGGTCAGGTCCTCATTTAAAAAGAGCGCACGCGAGATCGTCCGCGCCACCTGCGCGACCTCGAGGGTATGCGTCAGGCGTGTGCGGTAGTGGTCGCCGACAGGGGAGAGGAAGACCTGCGTCTTCCGCTTGAGCCGCCGGAAGGCGTTGCAGTGGAGGATGCGGTCGCGGTCGCGCTGGAAGGCCGTCCGATAGGGACACGGCTCCTCGGGCCGCAGTCGGATGGTCGCGCCGGTGTCATCGCTGTGCGCGGCACGGCGGGAAAGGAAGCGCGCCTCGTTGATCTCCAACTGTTCCCGGATCGTCATGTCAGCCGCCTCCCGTCGATCGTTCGTCCTCTATTATTTATAACGGATGGACGAACGGAAAACCCTCTAATTTTTTGAAAAAATTTTTTCTCCGTCATTTCTCGACTGCATGATCCATCAAACAGTCGAAAAATCGGCATATCCAGGCGTTCCCTTCTCCATGGCGATGCGCCCGGCGGAGACCTCGGTCAGTTCATCGGTCAGGGCGGGGAGCACCTCGCAGCGCACGCGCAGGGTCAGGAGGACGTCCGTCCCGAAATCGCTCGACTCTTCGAGCACGCCGTACTTCGGGAGGATGTTCGTGACCTTGCCGTAGAGCCCGTAGTCCATGCGCAGCGTCAGCGGGACGCTCTCGCACATGTGGCAGATCTGGGCAGCGTCGCAGGAGATGGCGGCGCTGTGGGAATACGCCCTTACGAGCCCGCCGCCGCCGAGCAGGATGCCCCCGAAATACCGCACCACCACGATGCAAACGTCGGTGAGGCCGCGCTTTTGCAGCACCTCGAGCACCGGCATCCCGGCCGTGCCCTGCGGCTCGCCGTCGTCACTGTAGCGGGTGGTGTTCTGGTCGCGGAGGATGTAGGCATAGACGTGGTGCCGCGCCTTGCGGTGGTCTGCCTTGACGGCATTGATGAAGGCCACGGCCTCGTCATTGGTGGTCACAGGCGTCAGGTAGCCCAGAAACTCGGAGCGCTTTTCGGTGAAGCTCGTCTGCACCGGCGCACTGATGGTGGTATAGTCCATGATGATGCTCCTGCAAGAAAAAACGGGCGTGATGGATAACGCCCGTTTTTCGCGATTCTCGTGTGGTTTGCCCTATCACTTGTCCAGGTTGAAGCGTCTCTTGAAACGATCAACGCGTCCGCCGGTATCGACGAGCTTCTGCTTGCCGGTATAGAACGGATGGCACTTCGAGCAAATTTCCACCTTGATGTCCTGCTTGGTAGACTGAGTCTCGATCACGTTGCCGCAGTGGCAGGTGATGGTCGTCTTGTACAGGGTAGGATGGATGTCCTTCTTCATCGCGGGTTCACCTCAGTTCTGCATGATGCGATTCCTCTGCTCGCACCGGCATGATGTCACCGGTACGTCAGGTATTGGACGGTAGCCCATCGAGCCATCCGGATCGAATCTCACGACTCTTTGACAGTAGTACCATACAACTCTATCATTATAACAGATAGCACGGAAAAAGTCAACCCTTCTCGCCCCAAGAATGGATCTTTTGGCAAATTTTGTACAGATCGACGAACACGCGGGGACACGTTCCGCCAAGGGATGGGCTTTTTATACTGTTGAAAAAGTGTAAAGAAAAAACTTGACGGAAGCCTGTCGGATTCTGGGGTTTCCTGCTTGACAAGCCCTCGGAAAAGGTATATAATAAAAACAGTTCAACATTTAGACTGGGGAAAGTGGATCATGACGATCATAAAGAACGATGCGCCTGGCAACAGTGTGCACATTTCCCCGTGTCACGGAGGTGTGTGTGTTGTCAAACGGACGCGGGAATGCGCGTTCCCTGTCGAAACAGGGCATTATTTTCTTGTTAGGATTACTTCTGGTGACGGTCACGCTGGGGATCGTGATCCTGGTGCTGGTCTTCGCAGCGCCGTCATCGCATCGTAAGAATCTCGACAGTCTGCCGGAGGCCATGGAGGCGGAAGCCACCGAGCCGCCCACGATCCCGACGACGGAGGCGCCGACCGAGCCGCCCCCGCCAGTCGTCGTCGCACAGGCAGACGATGACACGATGATCCTCGACGGTGAGGTGCAGAGCGAGATGGCGCTGCTCATCGACTGCGAGGCGAATCGTATCGTCGCCGTGAAGGGCGACCCCGATGCGAGGATCTACCCGGCCTCGATGACCAAGATCCTGACCGTCCTGACCGCCATCGAGCATATCGACGATTTTTCCGATACCTTTACGTTCACGGAGGAGATCATCGCCCCCCTCGAGGAGGCCGAGGCCTCCCGTGCCGGCTTCCTGCCGGGCGAGACGGTCACGATGAACGATCTGCTCTACGCGGCCGCTCTGCCCTCCGGTGCGGACGGCACCATGGGCCTTGCCCTGGCGACTGCCGGCTCTGAGGAGGCCTTTGTGGCGTGGATGAACGAAACGGTGGAAAAGCTCCACCTCGAGAACACCCATTTCACCAATAACAGCGGTCTGCATGACGAGAATCACTACAGCTCGATGAACGACATCGCCGTGATCCTGCGCTATGCCATCATGAACGAGCGATGCAAGCAGATCCTGGGGACGTATACCTATACGACCTCCGAGACCGAGCAGCATCCCGAGGGCATCCTCCTCGAGAGCACGATGTTCAGCCGTATGTACGGCACCGAGGTCGAGGGCATCCGCATCTGCGGCGGTAAGACCGGCTATACCGATGAGGCCGGCCAGTGCCTCGCGAACTGGGCCGAGACGCCTGGCGAACATCGCTACGTTACCGTGACGGCCAAGGGCATGAGCAAGTGGCACAACATTTTCGATACGTTCCGCCTCTACGGCATCATCACCGGCACCTACGACCTGCTGACCCCGGAGGAGTCCGCAGCGCCCACCGATGAGGCGCCGGCAGAGGAGGCCCCTGCCGAGGGCGAGGCAGCCGCACAGGAATAACAGTGCAGCACGTCCGCTGAGGCACCTGCTTTCATATTGATATAATAGAGATAAGAGATAGGATATCACGATGCCTGCGAAGGCATCCGCAAGCTGTCCGACCGACATAGACCGCAGGAGAGAGAAGCGGCGATGCGGGACGGGCAAATACTACAGATCGTGGCGCCGGCGACGGCGGCATGACCGAATAAGGTGGGTGAAGAGAACAGAACACCTGCCTGCGTCTAAGCGGCTCGACCGCGCGGTATGGAGGACCGAAGAAAAAGCTGCGGGAGCAGCACAAAGGAGAGCAAAACATATGAAACAGAGAAGAAGGCGCAGGGCTGCCGTCAGAAGGAAGCCGCCAAAGCCGACTTCCCGGATCTCGCTCGCAGGATGGTTCCTGATCATCGGAGCATTCGTCGGTGGGATCTTTGGGATCAACAAGGTGATTCGTGCAGCTTTCCCACAGCTCGTGAAGCGGGGGGATATCATCGTGGAAGGCGACTTCGCGGATACGCCAAAGCATGCCGAGCCTGTTGGGGACTATATCATCAGCAAAGACGATTCCATCCCGGCCGGCACGGACCCTCAGTCTGAGCCGCTCGAGCCGGGGGACGGCGCGGTCGATGCGGGCAGCTCGATCTTCGGGCGTTCCTATATCCCTGCCGGATGCGTCGCGATCGAGCCGGAGCAGAAGGACATCCACTCTGGTGCGCTCCTGCGTCTCGATTCGGAGAACGTCTACATCGGCAGCACCGGTGCGCTGACCGATCTGAGCGAGATGAACGACTGCTACTGCGCACGCAGCAAGTCCCTCTCGATCAAGTCCGAGGTCGTTACGGCCATGAACGCGATGGCGAAGGACTGGCAGACCGTCATGCATGAGGGCAAGCTCATGATCTACAGCACCACGGAGCCGTATGACGTGAACGGGAGCCTGTACCCGGAGGCGCTGCCCGACCGTGCGACAGGCTATTGCGTCGATCTGTGCATCCTCAATGAGGACGGCACGATCTCGCGCATCGGCAGCGACACGACATGGCTCGCTGATCAGGCGTGGCATTACGGCTTCATCCTGCCCTACACGGAGGCGGAGCAGGAGGCGACCGGCATCACGCCGGCACCCTACCATCTTCGCTATGTCGGGAAGGAGCATGCGGCGGTGATGCATGATCAGGGCCTGACCCTCACCGCCTATATCGCGGCACTTCGCAAGCATCCGGTGAGCGACCCCTATATCTATAATGACGGCTCCAATGTCTGGAGCATCTACTTCACAGCAAAGGGCGTCGGCAAGACGACCGTGGCTGTGCCGATGAGCGGTGATTATGTGATGTCCGGCAACAACACGGACGGCTTCATCGTCGTCGCCGCCGGCCGCATCGGGTCATGATACATACGAACGTGCGGTGCTCTGGTACCGCACGTTTTTGTTCCTCCGAGGCAGGCACTGCGAACAGGGAAGCCCCCGTTCGCGGTGAACGGGGGCTCGAGTCTGTTGGAGGTGATCAGTCCTTCGAAGGGATGAAGCGTGCGATCGCGCCGGCGAGGTTGCTCAGCGGCATGGTCTGCATCCAAACGCGGCCGGGGCCGGTGACCTTCGTATTGAAGAGGCCCTCACCGCCGAGGAGCATGTTGCCGATGCCCTTGACGGTCTGGATGTCGATGGAGCAGGTGGCGTCCATCGCTGCGAGGTTGCCGGTGTCCACGAGCATGGACTGGCCGGCCTGGAGCTCATAGCTGATGAGGCTGCCGTCGATCTCGAGCAGGAGCGTGCCGGTGCCGGAGAAGCGCTGCATGATGAAGCCCTCACCGCCGAAGAAACCGGCGCCGAGCTTCTTCTGGAAGAACATCTCGAAGCTGACGGACGGCGAGGAGGCCAGGAACGCAGACTTCTGCGCCACGATGTCGCGGCCGGGGGCCATCTCGATCTCCATGATCTCACCGGGAACGGTCGAGGCGAAGGCGATCATGCCGGGGCCGCCCTTGGCGGTGTAGGTGTTCTGGAACATGGAATCGCCGCTGAGGGCACGGCCGAGCATCTTGCCGATGCCGCCGCCCTTGGTCTGCATCTCCATGTTAGAGGACATCCACGTCATCGCACCGCGCTGGCAGACGACGCTCTCGCCGGCCTCCAGGTTCATGATGGCTACTGGATAGGGTTTGCCTTGGATCTCGTAATTCATATGTCATTCCTCCTATATCGACTGCCTTTGCGGCAGTTGTTAACATAACGTGGGCCTTGCTTCATTTCTCGAACTTGTTGGTCAGCTCGGTGATCTGGTCGGTGAGACGGGCAAGGTCCTTGTTCGTGCGGCCCTCGCTGCTGCGGATGACGGCCGTGAGGCGGTCGAGCGCGGTGAGCAGCCGCTGGTAGACGGTGTTTGCCTTGACACCGGGCTTCTTCTCGATGGGACGCGGCACGGCCTCGAGCGTGATCTCATCGGCGATGGGGTCGAACTCGGTGCCGCTGTAGGGCGCATAGGCGCGGAGCTTCAGGTCATTTTGCAGATGTGCCGTGAAGGCATCGGCGACCGCGCTCTCCCCATGGACGACGAACACACGCTTGACGTCCTTGATCTGCGAGATCCATCTCGTCAGACCATCTACATCGGCGTGGCCGGAGATACCGGGGAGCTGCTTGATCTGTGCGGCGACCTGGATCGGCTCACCGAAGAGCTTGACGTTGGTCGCGCCCTCGACGAGGGAACGCCCCAGCGTGCCGTAGGCCTGGTAGCCAACGAACAGGATCGTATTCTCCGCGATCCAGAGGTTGTGCTTGAGGTGGTGCTTGATGCGGCCGGCCTCGCACATGCCGGAGGCGGAGAGGATGACCTTGCAGCGCTTGTCGAAATTGATGGCGCGGGACTCCTCAGGCGTGACCGCGAGCTGGAGATCGGGCACGGCGATGGGGTCGATGCCGTCGCGGATGTAGGCGAGCGCCTCCTCGTCGAAGCAGCTGTTTTGGTTGGCGACGAAGACATGCGTTGCCTCGATCGCCAGGGGACTGTCCATGAAGACGGGGAATCCGTCGTGTCCCTTGACGAGGCCATTTTCCTTGATGATGCGCAGGAAATACAGCAGCTCCTGCGAACGTCCGACCGCGAAGGACGGGATGATGACGCTGCCGCCCCGGTCGAAGGTCGTTTGCAGCACCTGCGCGAGCGCGGCGGCATAGTCCTTGGGACGGTCGTGTCGGCGGTCGCCGTAGGTGGATTCCATGATGACATAGTCCGCGCTGTCGATGTACTGCGGGTCGCGGATCAGGGGCTGGGAGGTGTTGCCGATGTCGCCGGAGAAGACGAGCTTGCGCGTCTCGCCCTCCTCGGTCGCCCAGACCTCGATGCTCGCAGAGCCGAGCAGATGACCGGCGTCGATGAACCGCACCTCCACGCCCTCGCAGAGCGTGAAGCGCTTCTCATAGGGATGCGGCCGCAGCAGCTCGATGGCGTCGAGCGCGTCCTGCATGGTGTAGAGCGGCACATAGGGCTCCGCGCCCTTGCGCTGCGCCTTGCGGTTGCGCCACTGTGCCTCGAATTCCTGGATATGGGCACTGTCGCGGAGCATGATGCTGCACAGCGAGGCCGTGCCCTCGGTGGTGTGGATCTCACCGCGGAAACCGCCGGCGCACAGCAGCGGCAGCAGGCCGGAATGGTCGATGTGTGCATGGGTCAAGAGTACATAGTCGATGGCGCCGGGCGCACAGGGGATGCGGGCGTTCTCATAGATGTCGCGCCCCTGCTCCATGCCGAAGTCCACGAGCAATCGCTTGCCGCCGACCTCCAGATAGGTGCAGCTCCCGGTGACCTCGTGGGTCGCGCCGATAAATTGCAGTTTCATGGATCATGACCTCCTGTCGGTAGTCGATACTCTTATTATACCACGTTTGTCACAGGAAATCAAGTGCTTTTTGTTTATTTTTCATAGATCCTGAGAGAAAGATCTCCTTGGTGATCGAACCGTGCCGGAGAGGCGCACATCTCTCCTACGAAAGGGGGCTGAACGTGATGAAGGAGAACGATGCAGCCAACATCAGGGAGGCCATCCATAATACGATACTATTCGCGATCGGGGTGCCGTAAGCAACACCTTAGCAACGATTATTTGGTAAAGTTTGGACGGTTGGTTTTACAGCGATAAAACCGAAAGGACAGATACAAATGATCGATGCG
>CACWPL010000045.1 GCA_902762785.1 uncultured Ruminococcus sp.
CGATCAGGCCAACAAGTACAAGGCCATCTTCCAGGCCGCGATGGACTGGAACACGAATCCGCGTTCTGACGGCCGCGTGACCGCCGTCTGCATCTGGGGCCCGAACGACGCCAATTCCTGGCTCAAGGCCGGCTCCAACGCGCTGCTCTACGACCGCGACAACAAGCCCAAGGAGGCCTACACGGCCCTGACCTCCATGATCCCGCAGAGCGAGTGGGGCGATGGCACCGTGATCCCCGGCCGCGAGGTCGTGCCGTTCGAGCCGAATGAGTACGGCTGGTACTTCCACTGCCCGTTCGAGGGCGACACCGAGAACTGGACCGGCCGCGGCGATGCGACCGTCATGACGTCCGGCAGGACGGCATATGTCGGCTCCGAGGCGCTGCTCGTGCAGAATCGCGGTGCTGCGTGGCACGGCACGGCCCGTCCGCTGAGCGCGAACCCCTTCAAGCCCGGCGAGACCTTCAGTTTCTCCGTCAACGTGAGCTACTTCGACGGTGCCGACACCACCGATTTCAAGTTTACCCTCCAGTACACCGGCTCCGACGGTAAGGCGCACTACGACGAGATCGCCAGCGCGACCGGCGTCAAGGGCGAGTGGGTACAGCTCGCCAACAAGAACTACACCATCCCCGCAGACGCCACCAACATGCAGATCTATGTCGAGACGTCTGACGATTCTACCGAGAACTTCTACATCGACGAGGCCATCGGTGCCGTTGCCGGCACGACCATCGAGGGCGCCGGCCAGCCGGATCTCCCGGTAGACCCTGCCACCGTTGCACTCGGCGACGTCGATACCGACGGCGGTATCACGATCGTAGACCTCGGCATGGCCAAGCGCGGCCTGGTCAAGGGCTTTGGCTCCAAGGCAGCCGAGAAGGCCGCTGACGTGGACCAGAGCGGTATCGTAGATGTGAGCGACATCGTCCTCCTCACCAAGTACATCCACGCGATGATCAAGGAGTTCCCTGTAGCAGAGCGCGTTTATCCGCAGGTCGATTTCGCCAAGATGGAGCAGTCCTTTAACGGCGTGACCGCTGCCGGCAGCTGGAAGCGTGACGGCGAGAACAACGCCCTCTACACCCAGCGCTTCGGTGCAGATCCGGGCTTCATGGTCTACAAGGACCGCCTCTATGTCTACACCACCAACGATGCATTCGAGTACGACTCCAACGGCCAGATCAAGGAGAACAGCTACGACGTCGGCACGATCAACTGCCACTCCTCCGCTGACCTCGTGAACTGGACCGACCACGGCGCCATCCCGGTCGCAGGCCGCAACGGCCGCACCAAGAACGGCGCTGCTGCGTGGGCGACCTTCTCCTGGGCACCGGATGCCTGCTGGAAGACCATCAACGGCAAGGATAAGTTCTTCCTCTACTTCGCAGACTCCGCTGGCGGCATCGGCGTCCTGACCGCTGACTCCCCGACCGGTCCCTGGACCGACCCGCTCGGCCATGCGCTCGTGAACCGCTCCACCCCGAACACCTCCGGCGTCGTTTGGATGTTCGATCCGGCCGTTATGGTCGATGACGACGGTACCGGCTATCTGTTCTTCGGCGGCGGTGTCCCGGAGAACGATCCGGCCCACGGTAAGACCGGCCGCTGCGTGAAGCTCGGCGATGACATGATCTCTCTCGCTGGCGACCCTGTCACCATGGATACGCCCTACCTCTTCGAGGACTCCTCTATCCTCAAGATCGGCAACACCTACTACTACTCCTACTGCACCAACTGGAAGACCGGCGGCAACCCCTACGGCTTTGCCAATGCACAGATCGCCTACATGACCTCCGATAAGCCCCTCGGCCCGTACACCTACAGAGGCATCGTATTCAAGAACACCGCGGAGATGGGCCTCGACAAGGGCGGCAACAACCACCACTCCATCGTCTTCTTCAAGAACAAGTATTATGTCCTCTATCACACCAGAGACGTCGAGCTCCAGATGGGCGTTGGCAAGAACTATCGCTCGCCCTCCATCAACGAGTGTACGCTCGGTGCGGACGGCTCCCTCAACTGCAAGGGCACGAAGGCAGGCGTGAGCCAGCTCGAGACCCTGAGCCCCTACGGCACCGTACAGGCTGAGACCATGTCCAGCCAGTCCAAGGGCATCCGCGTGGATGGGCTCATGGACACCGTCGTGACCGGCGGCAAGGGCGACTGGACGAAGGTATCCGGCGTCAAGTTCAACGGCACCAAGGCCATGACCATCCGCGCATCCGCGACGAACGGCGCTGTCATCAAGGTGATGGCAGGCGGCACCAATGGCGATGTCATCGGCTACGCCCAGATCCCGGCCGGCGGCAGCATGGAGAACATCACCGTTGCCTGCAACGACATCTCCGGCACCAAGGACGTTTACTTCCTGTTCAGCGGCGACGTGACGTTCGATAGCTGGGGCTTTGAGTAAGACTGATCCACAGATGCCATTGCAGATGGCACTCAGATCCGGGCGCTGGGTCTCCGGCGCCCATTCCCCTAAAACTCGCGGTGCAGCGCAGCTCTGCTGTGACGGCCGCTCCCGGAGCAGACGGTGCTTGGGGTAGATGTACCGACCGCTCCCTCGCATGATATAGTGAACGGCCTCCTGTATGCAAGGTACGGGAGGCCGTTTTATCGTCGTGAGGACGTGTCTGCGCTTGACAGGAGGGCATCGTTTTGGTATAATGAGGATAAGAGAACACCTTGGAGGTGGGAGCCATGAACAATGATACCGAGCGCAGTCTGGCCAAGATGCTGTTCGCACAGCGGGAGGAGGGGTTCGAGCGCGCGTCCTTCGACCGGGAGGTCGCCTTCTATGAGAGCATCGGGGCGGGAGACCTCGAGATGATGCGTTTTTTTGCGGCACCGCTCTGCTGTGAGGGATGCGGGACGCTCAGCAGGGATCCGCTCCGCAATCTGAAATATCACCTGGTCGTCACGGCGGCGATGGTCGCACGGTACTGCATCCGCTACGGCATGTCCCCGGACACGGCCTACCAGCTCAGCGACCTCTACATCATGCAGGCGGACGAGTGCCGCGACGAGGCCGGCGTGCGCGCCGTCCACAAGGAGATGCTCGAGGGTTACACCAAAAAGATGCAGCAGGTGCGGTGCAGCAGGATCTGGTCGAAGCCGGTCGTCAAGACCATCGGCTACATCGACGAGCACCTCCACGGCCGCATCCTCCTCGCCGACGCCGCCGATGCGATGGGGCTCAGCGAGGCCTATCTATCGCGTCTTTTCAAGTCCGAGACCGGCACGACCTTCAGCGAGTATGTCACGCGGCGAAAGATCGACAGCGCGGCCAAGCTCGTGCTCTATTCCGAGTACACCGATGCCGAGATCAGCTCGCTCTTCGCCTTCAGCTCGCAGAGCTATTTCATCAAGCTCTTCAAAAAGCAGATGGGGATGACCCCCAAGGAATACCGCCGCACCTACCGCTTCCCCGCCCTCTCCCAGGAGGAGACCATCTGAATCGCTGCGACCCGCCCGTTCTTTGGGCGGGTCGTTCCTGTATCGGGTGATATGCGGCATATCAATGTCATGATTCTACCATAATTATCATTTCTCTTGTATATCGTATCTATAATAAATAGTATAATGAAAAAGCAAAGACCGGCAAGCGCTAGTCCGGTCGACGAAACGCACCGCCGTGCGTCGGCTGCGCTGTGAGAGGGGCAGCGGGACGCAGGGAGGTACAGCCAAACCGAAAGGGGAAGATCATTATGAAAAAGCAGACTTTTAAGAGAATCGCTGCTGCGATCGCAGCCTGCGTGATGCTCGGTGCCGCCATCCCGGCAGCCACCATCCCGGCATCCGCTGCGAACCTCGTCAGCAACTCTACCTTCGAGTCGGGTTCGTCCGGCTGGGGCATGTACAAGGAGTCCGGCGGCGCCGCGACCCTCGGTACCGATAGCGGTCGCCTTGCGCTGCACGTCAGCAGCACCGGCGAACTGACCTACTCCGTGCAGATGTCCTATGCGAACGTGCCGCTCTATCAGAACGCCAAGTATCGCCTGTCCTACGACATCTCCTGCACCACGAACCGTTACGTTGAGTGCATGCTGCAGCAGAACGGCGGCACCTACCAGGCCTACGACTGGGAGGGCCTGACCATCGGTCAGAACGCCACCCATGTCGACAAGACCTTCACCATGAAGGCCGATACCGACATCATGGCCAAGCTCGTCTTCAACTGCGGTCTCGAGGAGGCCGACGGCGGCCCGCTCCCGGAGCACACCATCTATCTTGACAATGTCGTTGTCGAGGTGGTGGACGATTCGCAGGTCAACTATGAGGCGACCGGCCCTTATATGGCACCGATCGTGACCGATCAGGTCGGCTATCGCCCGGATGCCAAGAAGACCGTCGTTGTCCGCGGTGCGAACGGCGCTTCCAAGTTCTCCGTCGTGAACGCTGCCAGTGGCCAGACCGTCTACACCGGCGACCTCGGCGCTGCCATCAACAACAACAGCGCCAAGGAGAGCGACCAGATCGGCGACTTCTCCAGTGTGACTGCCGAGGGCAAGTATTACATCACCTGCGGCAACCTTGACAAGTCCTACACCTTCACCATCGGCAGCAAGGTCTATGACGACATGCTGGATGAGTCCGTGAAGATGCTCTATCTCCAGCGCTGCGGCTGTGCGGTAGAGGGCGGCAAGTTCAGCCACCCGGCCTGCCACAACACCCAGGCGACCGTTTACGGCACCGGCCAGAAGATCGACGTTTCCGGCGGCTGGCACGATGCCGGTGACTACGGCAGATACGTCGTACCGGCAGCGAAGGCTGTTGCCGACCTGATGTACGCCTACCTCGGCTCCCCGTCCTCCTATGGCGATAACATCGGCATCCCGGAGAGCGGCAACGGCAAGGCCGACATCCTCGATGAGGCCAAGTACGAGCTCGACTGGATGATGAAGATGCAGGCCTCCAACGGCGGCGTTTACCACAAGGTCACCTGCGCGAACTTCCCGGGCTATGTGGCTCCCCAGGCCGAGACCAAGGAGCTGATCGTCACCCCGATCTCCACGACCGCGACGGCCGACTTCGCAGCGTCTATGGCGCTCGCAGCCGAGGTCTACAAGAGCTATGACAAGAGCTACGCAGACAAGTGCCTCGCTGCTGCCGAGAAGGCTTGGAGCTTCCTCGAGCAGAACCCGAACTTCATCTTCCAGAACCCCGGCGACATCACCACCGGCGAGTACGGCGACAAGACCGATGCGGACGAGCGCTACTGGGCAGCCGCACAGCTCTATCGTACCACCGGCAACAGCAAGTATCTGAGCAGCATGAGCTCTGCCAAGACCGGCCTCGACTGGTCCACCGTCGGCGACTACGGCAACATCGCCCTGCTGACCGCTCCGTCCATCGACAAGAGCAGCACGGCTTACCAGAACGCGAAGAACGCCGTCCTCAAGCAGGCCGACACGTTCCTTGGCAACTCCAACAGCTCCCCCTACGGCGTGGCACTGACCAAGTTCGAGTGGGGCAGCAACATGACCGTTGCGAATGCCGGCATCATCCTCGGCCTGGCCTCTCAGCTCACCGGCGAGAGCAAGTATGCCGATGCCGCTGAGGCACAGCTCCACTACCTGCTCGGTGAGAACCCGCTGGGCACCTGCTTCATGACCGGCTACGGCACCGTATCCCCGGAGAACCCGCACCATCGTCCTTCCATGGTCGCCGGCGAGGCGATGAAGGGCATGCTGGTCGGCGGCGTGAACTCCAACCTCGAGGACGACGCTGCCAAGGCGTACCTCAGAGATACCGCTCCGGCCAAGTGCTATGTCGACAACTCCGAGAGCTATTCCACCAACGAGATCACCATCTACTGGAACTCTCCGCTGACCTACCTGATCACCCTGACGGATGCCGAGGCCGCCGTCGAGCAGCCCACTGAGGCTCCGACCCAGGCGCCCACTGAGGCACCCACCCAGGCGCCTACCGAGGCTCCGACCCAGGCACCGACCCAGGGCCAGGATCCTACCGGCGTGGTCTATGGCGACTGCGACGTGGACGGCGATGTAGACATCATGGACGTCATCGCGATCAACAAGAGCCTGCTCGGCAGCCTGTCGCTCAGCGCACAGGGCAAGACCAATGCAGACGTTGACCGCAACACCGCCATCGACACCACCGATGCTCTGAACATCCTCAAGGCCGTTGTCAAGCTGGTGACGCTGCCTGTCGGTGATGCACCGCAGCAGCCGGTCGAGCAGCCCACGCAGGCGCCGACCGAGGCACCCACCCAGGCGCCGAATCATCAGGATACGCCCTCCGGCATCAAGGACTACGGCACTGCCATGAACGCGAATGCCACCTCTGTCGAGGACTTCCGTGACGGCAGCTCCTCTATGTTCATCGCCTCCGATGGCTGGACCAACGGCGACTGCTTCAACTGCTGGTGGTACAGGGAGAACACCTCCCTCGACAACGGCTGCCTGACCCTGACGATCGACCAGGACCGCGCAGGCAAGGGCATGTACTCCGGCGCCGAGTACCGCACCAACGATTTCTATGGCTTCGGTTACTATGAGACCTCCATGCAGGCCATCAAGAACCCCGGCGTCGTTTCCTCCTTCTTCACCTACACCGGCCCCTCCGACAACAACCCGTGGGACGAGGTCGACATCGAGATCCTGGGCAAGGATACCACCAAGGTACAGCTCAACTACTACAAGAACGGTCAGGGCCGCCACGAGTTCATGTATGACCTCGGCTTCGACGCCTCTGAGGGCTACCACACCTATGGCTTTGACTGGCAGGCCGACCACATCACCTGGTATGTCGATGGCAAGGCCGTTCACACCATGTATGGTGACATGCCTGTGACCCCCGGCAAGATCATGATGAACACCTGGCCTGGCATCACGGTAGACGAGTGGCTCCAGCCGTTCAACGGCAAGACCCCGCTGTCTGCTCACTATCAGTGGGTGACCTACAACAAGCAGTAAGTCCCCCCACCCCAAAAGCTTGCTGTTTCGATCAAGTTCCCCTTGACGAATGGTAAATAGCGCATGTGTCCCCCGCGCAGTGCAGCACGGGGGACATTCCCCTTTTTTAAATTCCATCCGGAGGGCACGACAGCGCCGGTACCACACGGCTTTCCCCTCCCCTCGCCGCGGAGCGGCGAGCCGCGTTCGTGATGCTTGGCTTAGACTTGGGAAGATCGTTTCGGAGGACATGACAGCGCCGCGCCCTCTTTGTGCGCTGCGGAGCGGCCGCAGACGGCGAAGCTGCCGCCATTATCTCGTCAGACAAAACTGCCCCGGAGGGCGATCCTCCGGGGCAGTATCATCCAAACAGGTGCCTGCGGGTCATGCGTGATACGCGAGCTTCACGAGATAGACCAGGAACAGGTGGGCGGGGTAGAAGCAGTAAAAGAAATACTTTGAAAACGTCGGGAACCGTCCTTTTTTCCCATTGTAGAACAGCACGATGATGACGTTCGGCAGACTGAACACCAGGAACAATGGCCAATTGAAGCCGCCCATGCAGAGGAGATAGAGCAGCAGCAGCAGCTCATAGGCGGCAAAACGGATCCATGGGCGCTCCCTGAAAAGATAGAACGACAGTATGAAGAGGACGCCGAAAAAGCCCCATTCCGTGTACCATCCCGCGCCGCAGCAAAGAAGGATGCCCGCCGCCTTCAGCACAGGATGCTTCGCACTGTCCCAAATAGCGATGGCGGCAAGCCCGAGCAGGAGCGTGGCGATCACGTTCCAGTTGGTCAGGAACATCACTGGGTCGAATGTGACCGGATGCTCCGGCGAAAAGGAATGGAATAGAACATAGGGGATCTGGGTGACGAGCGTCATCACGAGGAGCCGGAGAAAATAGTTCTTTTTGGAACGTGTGTAACGGTATCCCTCAGCGATGAAAAAGAAAAAGATCGGCGGCGCGATGTATTCCATCATGATGAAAAAACGCAGGAGCGGACCCGGCAGTCCGAACATATGGAACTCATCAGAGGTATAGAGGAGAAAATGCCCGATCCCCATGAAAAACAGCGCGATCCATTTCAGCAGGTCGCGATCGACGATCTTGAGCCGATCCAAATAGGTCATTTTTGATGTCAATATGATCCTCCTTTGCTGTCATTCAAACAGGATCCCTTTCATGCACAGCAGAGGCTCGTGCTTGTCGTGATCCCAGCTATGGAAGGAGTCGCCGTGGCAGAAGCGCTTGTCGGGACATTCGCGGCACTTGGCGCAGTCGTCGGCGAGGTCGCGGCGGAAGATCTGGAAGCCGTTCTCCCAGACGTCCTTGAAGCGGTCGCGGAGGATGTTCCCCTGGATGAACTCGGGGCGGCGCTCGATGTCGAGACAGGCGGTGATGTCGCCATTGGCCGTGATGCTGGCGATGTATGTCCCGGCGGTGCAGTGGAAGTACCAGTCTCGCACCTCGCGCTCGTACTCCGGCCCCAGATAGTGGGAGCACCCATAGCAGACCGGCTCCCCGGCGATGCGCTTATCGCGGATGTAGTCGAAGAGATAGCGATACTCCTCCTTTGAGAGCAGCAGCTCGGGATGGTCGAGGGCACGCCCCATCGGCTCGATGTTGATGAGGCGCCACGAGTCGAGATCCATCTTGTCAAGGATGGCGAACATGGCGTCGAGATCGCCGATGTTCTGATGCGTCACGACGGTCGTGACCTGCACGGCATCGAAGCCCACCCGCAGCAGCGCCTCGATCCCCCGCATCGCGCGCTCCCACCCGCCGGGGGAGCGGCGGAAGGCGTCATGATGCGCCGGCAGTCCGTCGAGACTGACGGAGATGGTGTTCATCCCGCAGCGCTTGAGCATCTGCGCGCAGGCGTCGTCGATGAGGGTGGCGTTGCTCGTCATGCCCCAATGGAACCCCAGCTCGTGCGCATAGCCCATGATCTCGGAAAAGTCCTGCCGGAGCAGCGGCTCGCCGCCGGTGATGCAGAGCATCTTGTCCTGCGTGCCGAGATCGGCCTTGATCTCGTCGAGAAAACGGCGATACTGCGCGACTGTCAGCTCCTCGGACCTCAGCTCGCCGCAGCGGCTCCCACAGTGCAGGCAATTCTCATTGCAGCGCAGCGTCAGCTCTAAAAACAGATGCCGCAGCCGCGGTACGCGCCAGAGCCCGTAGCGATAGCGGGCAAGGTCGGTCTGGTGGCGTTCTTTTTGTGTGACGTCCAGCATGGCAGCCTCCGATCAGTTGGGCGGGCCGTAGACCGGTGCGGGCAGGTCGCGGCTGGGGTCGTAGGCCTCGGTCGTCTCGGCGAACGTCTCGTCCTCCGTCTCCGGGTCGGTGAAGAACTCGGGCGGCCCATAGACGACCTGCGGATGGTCGCGCTCAGGCGTGTATGCCTCCGTCACGGGGGCGTCTGTCTCGGGCGCGGTCGTCTCAGGAGCGGTCTCCTCCTGCGGCTCGGTCTTTTCAAACATCTCGGGCGGACCGTAGACATCCTGCGGCTCGTCCTCCTCGGGCGAATAGTCCACATCCGTCGTATCGGCGACGGTCTGGGACGTGCTCACCTGCGTGGGCGGCGTATCGCTGACGGTCGTGTCCACCTGCGTGGACGGCAGGTCGTCGATAGGATTGGGCGGTCCATACAGACCGCAGGCGTTCAGGCTCATCGAGATGGCGAACATCGCGGCCGTCATGGCAGTCTTCTTGGACTTTTTCATTTGCATCCTCCTCTCCCCGGTGACCCGGAGCGATCGTTACCTCTAGTATACCATATCCCATATCGAAATGCAAGGGGAAATGGCGAAAAACTGCGCTCCTATTGACATCCCGATCACTGGATGCTATAATGGGTACATATCCAAGATCGGCGCGAGGGGGGAGAACGGTGAAGGTCAAAAAAGCAGTCAGGTGCATCGTCATCGCGGTCGTGCTCCTGCTCGTCCTGTGGCTCGTCATCCTCCTGCGCAGCCGGATCCGGCTGGCACGGGACAGGGCTTTCCTGGAGGAGAATGGCTACGCGCACCTCGTCCCGGTCGGCGATCATGCGGTGAACGTGCTCACCTATGGGAACGAGGCGGGGGCGCACCGGATCGTAGCGATCGCCGGCTTTGGCGATCCCGACCCGTGCCTCTCGTGGCGGCGGATGACCCGCGCGCTGGAGGTGGACGATCAGGTCATCTTCGTCGATCGTGCCGGCTATGGGCTCAGTGACGATACCGCGCAGGAGCGGACGGCCGCCGCCATCGTGGCCGACTATCGCGCGGCGCTCGCGCAGGCCGGGATCGAGGCGCCCTATCTTCTGCTGCCCCATTCGATCGGCGGGATCTACGCGTCCTATTGGGTGAGCGCGTACCCGGAGGAGATCGAGGGGGTCGTGTTCCTAGACACCACGGAGCTGCGGGCATACCCGCCGGAGCAGATGCGGACGGCGCCAGATCCGACGTATCTGCGCGCCTACCGGCTCGATCGGATGGGCGCGGGCGGGCTCGGCGACCTGCTCGTGCGGACGATGCTGCCGGAGGATCCCTATTACACGCCGGACGAGCAGCGTGCCGAATACGCGCTCGCCCTGCTGACCTTCCAGAATCATGCCGTCATCGCGGAGGACGCCATGATGTCCCGCAATGTGAACGACACATGGGACATGCTCGTCTCGAACGAGGTGCCGAAGTGCTACATCTGTGCGCAGTTCGGCTACCGCACCAAGGAGGAGCTGCTTGCAGATGGCGGTCTGGATCGGGAGACGTATCTGCGCTTCTTCCACCTCCCGCCGGACACGGACGACGATGCGCTGTACGACCGCTACCTCGCCTTCTGCCAAAAGATCCGTGACGGCACGCTCGCCGCCTATGCCGAAAAGCTCGGGCGCTGCGAGGTCGTGCTGCTGCCGGGCGATCACGAGATCTACGCACAAAAGCCCGATGCCTGCGCGGCCTGCATCGCGCAGTTCCTCGCCGGACTGGACGGATGACGCCCCAACACGAGCAAAGGCGGGTACCATCAGAGGTATCCGCCTTTTGGGGTGTGGGGCTCCTACGGCGCACTGTCTCCAATGGCATTGCGACGCTGCTTTATTTCGGGTCGAGATACATGGGATGCTGCTTGGAGCGCGGCTTTGTGACGCCGACGACCGAACGGTACAGATAGGACTCCTGCACCGCATCCATCGGGCCGCCCTGCTCGAATACCGCATCACGGAAGAAGCACCGTTCGAGGATATCCGTCTTACCCTTGTCGCGTGCTGGCACGCCGTCCGGATCGTCCTTCACATACGCCCAATAGGTGGGACGGTACACAGCGACCACCAGTCCGTGATACACGCCGAGGACGTACTCCACCTTTTTCAGCCGCTTCATATCGAAGTGGTGCCTGCCCGCGGTCCAGCAGCCGCGCACGACCTCGTAGGTCTCCGCCGCGCTCATGCCGACACGGTACAGCTGATCCACGGGGATCAGGAACAAGTGGTGCCGGATGTCAGCATTTGTCAGCTTCTCCGCACCGAACAGATGCTCGAAGACCTCCGCATCATACGCGCGATCGGAATGATGCCCCGACTGCGCGTTCGTCAGGCCGGTGTTCTCCACAAAATTGAAAGCATTGATGAGTGCCGCCTCTGCCGCGAACGCCTCATTCGCCTTCATCCCGCAGCTGATGATGACCTTTTTGATCTCCAGACCCGCGTCCTTGATCTCCTTGATCGTTTTGAGCTTGAGCTTTTCACTGTCGGGATCCTTCATGCTCTCGAACTCATGCGCGAACACGCGGTCGCCCGTTCCCTTTCCGATGTAGAAAAACCTGCCGGTGCGCGGGTCGATCAGACCGTAGACATAGCAGTCGCCGAGCGCGTGCAGCGCCAGCTCCGAAAAATGGTCGATCGCCATAACGATCCTCCTTTCCATGATAAAAACGACATGATAAAAACTGATCTGGGATGCAGCTCCTCCCCATCCCAAGCTATATTATAGCACATCTCGTCAAGATCGTAAACAGTTTTTTGAGATCGATCACCGGCTCAGCGTCCGTGCACTGAGCCGCACGAAAAAAGCCCCGCAAGAGCGAGGCTTTTTTGTTATGATAGAGGTATCCGCCTTTCCGCGTATCTCACTTTTTCCATCGCAGAAGATACTTTTGCAATGCATTGACAAGGAACGTCACGCCGATGACCACGATACCGATCACCAGAAGACCGACGATCGTTCGTGTATAATCGCCAAAGTCCGAGTAGTATTTCACATAGTAGCCCATACCATCGCGGGCGCCGATCATCTCGGCGGAGGTCAGGAGGATGAAGCTGACGGACAGGCCCTGGTTGCATCCAAGGAAGATCTGGGTGAGCGAAGCCGGGAGGATGATGTGCAAAAGCATCGTAGGCTTGCTGACGTTGAGGACCTTCGCGGAGTCGAGGATCCGGCTGTCCACATGGAGCACGCCGCTCATCGTGCCGGCAAAGACCGGCCAGAACGATGCAAGGAAGATCACGAACACCGAAACGCTGCGAAAGCTCGGCAGCAGCGCGATGCCGTAGGGGATGTAGACGATCGGCGGGATCGAGCTGAAGAATTTGCTCAGATAGGTCGCCGCGCTGCCAAGTCTCGCGTTCCAACCGAGGAACAGTCCCAGCGGGACGGCGGTCACGAGGGCAAGGAGGAAGCCCTGCAGGATGATGCCGACCGAGCTTTTGATGTTGATGAGGATCTTCGGTGCATCCTCTGCGCCTTGGGCCAGGATCTTGCCGAACGGCGGGAACAGTGCCGCCGGGAGCAGCGCCAGCTTTGCGGTGAGGAGCGTCCAGAGGAGCAGGAAGCCGTAAATGAAGCCGACGATGTCCAGGAACAGATCCAGTCCCTCTTTCTTCTTGATCGCCAGCGAGGCCACGATCGTGACAGCCTCGATGCCCACGGCGGACCAGATCAGCCACGGTGTATGGGCATCGGTCACGCTCGCATGATCGGGGAGGAACTGCGCCCCGACCAGGATGAGGAACAATAAATGCGTCACCCGCAAGAAGCGACCGGCGAACGGGATCGCCGGTGCTTTGGCTTTTGCGGCAGGCGCGGTGATCGCTGCGGTAGCCATCAGAGAACGACCTCCTCTCCGCCGATTCGCTCGGCGATGTCATTGTAGAACAGGCTCAGCAGGCGGTTGCGGAACTGTCCGTATCCCGGTGTCTGGACGAGCGTCTTGCGGTCGCGCGGACGCTCGAACGGGACGGGGATGATCTCGGCGACCGTGCCCGGATGGGCGGTCAGGACGACGATCTTGTCAGACAGGAGGATCGCTTCGTCGATGTCATGTGTCACAAAAACGACCGATCTGCGCTTCTTGGCACCATCGCTGCCGCATCCGTCCTCCCAGAGCTTCAGGAGAAGCTCCTGCAAGACGATGCGGTTCTTCGCGTCGATCGCGCTGAACGGTTCGTCCATCAGCAGGATCTCCGTGTCCATCGCGAGCGCTCTGGCGATCGCCGCACGCTGCTGCATACCGCCGGAGAGCTGGGACGGGTATTTCTCACCGAACTCGCCGAGCCCGACCTTCTCCAGGAACGTATCCGCGATCTCCAGGCGCTGCTTCTTGGTCAGATCCTTGCGCACCTGTGCGATGCCGAATGCGATGTTCTTGCGGGTCGTCATCCACGGGAACAGCGAGTAATGCTGGAACACCACGCCGCGCTCCTTGCCGGTCCCGGAGAGCGGCTCGCCGCTGATGGTGATGGTGCCGTCGGCCTGTTGATAAAGCCCTTCCAGGACGCTCAGGAGCGTAGACTTGCCGCAGCCGGATGCACCGATCACGCTGACGAATTCGCCCTCCTCTACCGTGAAGTTCACGTCGCGCAGCGCGGTGAACTCCCGATTCCTTTCGGCATAATTGACGGTGAGGTGCTTGACCTCGATCTTTGGTAATGGCTGTAACGCTACTGCTGCTGACATATCTCTACGCTCTCCTTTGGTCACTTATTCAAATTCATCAAAATGCTTCTTCTGTGCCGCATAGACCGCATCGTCGGGATTCTCCTCGATCAGGCTCTCCAGCGCGTTCTTGTAGATGTCCGTGTTGAACTTGCTGTCGATGTCGAAGTCCTCCGTGTAGCCGAGCTCGACGATGCTGTCCTTGAGCGCGGCCGTGCCCTGCTTGTCGGGGTCGGGATTCGACGTGCCGTAGCCGCCGTAGACCTCGGTGCGGATCAGATCCTCCTCGATGTCGATATACTGCTTGACGTCCTGGATGGTCTTGTCCTCGTTCTCCTGCGTGAACTTGTATGCCTTCAGGAGCGCGCGCTCAAAGGCCGTGTACGCATTCGGATTCGCGGCCAGATCTGCGGCCGGTGCGACCTGACGGCAGCACGGCTGATTTTGCAGCGCCTCCTCCTCGGAGCAACGGTACACGATCTCATAGCCCTGCGACTGTGCGAGGGACGCATAGGGAGAATACACCGAAGCGGCGTCGATGCTCGCATTGGCCAGCGCCGCATAGGCGTCCTTCTGGCTGTCGAAGTAGACGATGTTCACCTGGTCCTCGCCCTCGCCGATCTCGATGCCTGCGTTTTTCAGCAGGATCTGGAGCTCGGCGTCCTGGACGCTGTTCTTGACAGAGGCGACGTTCCTGCCCTTGAGCAGCTCGACGCCCTTGGCATCGGTGCCCTCGGTGAACTCCTTCTTGATGACGTAGCCATGACCGTTCGTCATCGCGCCGCCGAAGACCGTCAGGTCATGTCCCTGGCTCAGGAAGGTCAGCGTCGGGACGGAACCGATCAGTGCCACATCGAGCTTGCCGGACTCCAGACCGGTCACCAGCTCGCCGGCGCTCGAGAACAGCGTCAAGTTGGCAGTCAGCCCCTCCTCCTCGAAGTAGCCCTCCTCCTTGGCAACGAACACCAGCAGATGTGCCGTGGAGTTCAGGTGCCCGATCTCGAAGGTGGTCTTTTCCAGCTCAGTGGAGCTTGCGGCGGCCTCATCGCTGCAGCAGTCATTGGGCTCTTTGTCCTCGCAGCAATCCTTGGTCTCGCCGTCGCCGCAGCAGTCTGCGGGCTCGTCGAGCGCTGCCGTGACGGCAGGGGTCTCTGCCTGTGCGGCCGGTGCCGTCTGCCCGGCCTGCTCGGCGGCCGTACCGCATCCGGTCAGAGATGCCAGCAGAATCGCGGCGATCAGACCTGCGTAGATCCTCTTCTTGTTCATCATAGATCATATCCTCTCTGTTTTTATGTCCCCCTTGGTATGTCTTTTCCTTTGGGGTATGGTCTTATTATACACCTGTATATCCTATTTGTCAAATATGTAAAGTAGATATATAGCAATTGATTTTTTCTTTACCCTGGGACGAACGACCGTCAGACCTCCGGCAGACATGCCCTCTTCCCGATCGCACAGGGACTGGACACGCCCGCGCGATCATGCTATAATAGTGGTATCGGATGTGGCGCCGATGGCCACACAGAGCAGGGGGGAGGCGGCAGTATGGAGCAGCATCGGTACATGGTAGGGGCAGCGGCCGCAGTCTGTGTGCTCCTCACGGGATGCGCGGGCGGCGACTTGGATGCGCGCGAGGTGACGCAGTATCTCGAGGCACGGTATGACGGCACTTTCACGCAGGTCTCCGCCGTGCAGGTGCCGCGCGGCAGCCGGCAGTATCTCGACGAGAGGATCACGGAGACGCTCGAGACGCGGGAGGACTTGAACGACGATGACTGTGCCGAGGTCTATGTGGATGACGCGGGGACCACGTTCCATGTCTATCATGTCCTCCGCTATGGGATGTTCGGCTCGGTATGGATGGTCACGGATGACTATGCTGTCCAATGGCTCATGGCGCAGCCGGAGACCTATGCCGCCCTTATGGAGTCGGGTCTTACGGTGTCGTATTTCAACGATCTGGGAACGGGGGAGGACCCCAGTCATGCGGGCTTTCGCCTCACGATCGAGGATCTGGGGGACGTGCGTCCGGCGGTCGAGCTCGCCTATCGTGTCATCGGCGATGACCGGGCGCTGCTCCCCGATCGCGGACTGAGCGGCCGCTGGAAGGACGATGTGTCCGCCCCCATGTCGATCACGCCCTGTATCGAATATGTGACGACGGATGGGGCGCTGCTCGGGCGATCGTATTTCCGCACGGAGCAGATCCCCCAGTGTCCCGACCGTGAGGATCTGATCGATCTCATCGAGGAGCGCTATGTCGCCGCCAAAGAGGCGGACGGCCCGGCATATGCCATGGATCGCGAGGACGTCCCTCTCTACATCCGTGAAGCACTTAAAAGGACACCCACTGTAAAATCAGGCAATTAACCATATTCGATGAATGTATAATAACACATTATAAGGCTATGTCTCCGCAATCAGTAATTGGAGGCATAGCCAATTTTTCTCTTGAAATAATCTCTCCGATGTGTTATAATGATAACTGATACATAAGGCTTAACAATCGTGAGGTAATTGCTATGAATATTGCTATCTGTGATGATGAAACGGTTTTTATAAGACATCTTCATAGAAAAATCAGTGAGATGAAGATACCTGACTGCCATATACATGAATTTACAAGCGGAAGGGATTTGCTAAACAATACTGTTGCAGGAAAATTTGAGATTATCATTTTAGATGTGGAAATGCCCGAAATGAATGGTCTATCTGTTGCAGAGATAATACGAAGAACGGACAAGAATGTGATTATTTCTTTTCTTACA
>CACWPL010000046.1 GCA_902762785.1 uncultured Ruminococcus sp.
TGGCCGTCTGCTTATCCCCACCCCCCTGCCCCCCCGCCCCCAGGGGCGGGGGGAGTTTTTAGGCGGCGCTGCGCGCCGCCGCCGCTTTTTCCGCCGCCTTACGGCGGCGGTATCAAAAAGCACCAAATGATAAAAATGAGGTTTTTCGACAAGCTGAAGCCCCTCCCCGTTCGGCGGGAAGGGGCGTGTCTCACATCCTAGGCTCATCGCGGCGCGGGACCTGGATCTGACGGTCGCGGCCGGCCGGGAACGGGGCGCGGCTGCCGTGGAGATAGTCTTGCAGGAGGACGACGTCGGCGGCGTCGATGCGGCCGTCGGCGTTCAGGTCCGCGGTCGTGCGGGCGTCACGGTCGAGGGCCTCGGGGTCCGCCGCCGCACGCTTTAAGAGCGCCAGGTCGAAGACGGTCAGCGCGGCATCGTCGTCCAGATCACCGAAATACACGGTCTTTTCCTCCATGGGCAAGGTCGTGGCCTCCGTCGGCTCTGGTCGCGCGGCCTGCGGGTAGACGTGCAGGAAGACGTCCAGCGACGAGAGCGGCCGCCCGTGCATGTCGAACAGCGCCTGGTTGTCATATGATGAACCGCCCGCCTCGGTCACGTCCGGGTCATAGGCCGCGGCGTAGTCGGTCGCCCAGCCGGAGCCCTGGCCGCGCCAGTGCTCGCGCTGCTCCGCCCAGGAGATGTCCGGGACGCCGAGCCACGCCGGCTCCCAGTAGAACACGCCGAGGCCCTTGTCGCCGCATGCCGCCACCGCGCGGAACACGTCCGTGAGGCACTGTGCCTGGCCGTCGACGGAGATGTCGTAGCGGAACGTCGCATCGGACGAGCCGGCGGAGACCACGTTCCCGAAGTTGTCGCCGTCGTCGTTCGTATAAGGATAGGCGGTCTCGGCGACCATGACATACTTGCCATAAGTATCGCCGATGGTCTTCAAAACGGTCGTCAAATTGTCCGTCGTGCCGTGCCAATAGGGGTAATAGCTCGTGGCGAACACGTCATAATCGACTTGACGTTCGTTCAGTACCTTGGCATACCAATAATAGTCATCGACATGGGACGGGTCGGCGAAATGGTGCGCGATCAGGATGCCGGGGTCGAAGTCGCGGACGGCCTTGTCGCCGCTCGCGAAGAGGTCGCAGATCTGGTACATGTCGGTCTCGCCGCAGAAATGGCAGTTCGTCTCGTTGCCGACCTGCACCATGCCGATGTCGCCGCCCGCCTCGGTGATGGCGGTGAGGACCCAGGTCGTCCACTTGTAGATCTCGCCGGTGAGGGTGTCGTGGTCGTGGGAGGCCCAGTATTTCGGGCGCTGCTGCTTGGCGGGGTCCGCCCAGAAATCGGAATACTGGATGTCCACGAGGAGCTTCAGGCCATACCTTGCGGCACGGCGTCCGATCGCGCAGGCGGTATCGACGTCGTTGTTGCCGCCGCCGTAGCTGTGGCCCTCGCCGTCGTTCGGCTCGTTCCAGACGCGCACGCGGATGTAGTTCACGCCGTGGTCAGCGAGGATGGCGAACAGGTCGTCCTCGGTGCCGTCCGCATCGTAGAACCGCACACCGGCCTCCTCGATGGACAGGATCGAGGACACGTCCACGCCGCGGATCGGCTCCCCGCCGTTGACGGACGCCGGGAGCTGCGAGAACGTGACGTCCGCGTCATAGGCGGCCGTCCTCCCCTGCTGCGGGATGCCGACCGCCCCGATCATCAGGACAGCGGCCGTGACGGAGGCGAGCATTTTTGTCAGGATGCGCATAGGTCTTCTCCTCCTTGTAATATCAGTGCGGGATTTTATATCGTTTTTATTCATTATAACAGATGTTTTTTAAGTTGTCAAGAGATATTGTGCATGCTTATGCATCAGTCTGTCAAATAAGTCGTTTTTCTAGGCGGCTTCTACGGTGCATAAGCGACCAGCCGCGCTCGCAAGCTCGCTGGCCGTCTGCTTATACGTTGCATAAGCGACCGGCCGCGCTCGCAAGCTCGCTGGCCGTCTGCTTATCCCCACCCCCCTGCCCCCCGCCCCCAGGGGCGGGGGGAGTTTTTAGGCGGCGCTGCGCGCCGCCGCCGCTTTTTCCGCCGCCGTAAGGCGACGGTATCAACAAGCGTCAAATCGTAAAAGTGAGGTTTTTCGACAAGCTCCGATCTCCGTCTAGATGCGGGGATCTGGCGATGGGACTGGGCTTTTTTGACACACTGAGCGGCATCATCCGTCTGGACGATGCCGCATCCGTTATGCTGGACTATCGTCTATCCATTGAGCACGAGCACCCCGACCGTCAGGTAGGCGGCGTACATCGTCCAGAGCAGATAGGGGACGTTCAGGAGCGCGGCCCTGCGCACGATCCTCCCGAAGACCACGACCATGGCGATGACCAGCACCAGCAGCACCAACGCCACGACCGTCGCCCCCGCGAGGGACTTTAGCCCGAAGAACACCGGGCTCCAGAGGAAGTTCGCGAGGAGCTGCGCCGCGTAGAGCCCGAGCGCTGCGCGCGTCCCGTCCGATCCGCTCCGATGGACGAGGTGGGCGGAGAGCCCCATGAGCGCGTAGAGGATCGCCCACGCGACAGGGAAGAGCCACCCCGGCGGCGAGAGCGGCGGTCGAACGAGGCTCGCATAGTACGCGGAGAAGCCCCCGCCCGCCACGATCGCCGATGCCGCCCCCACCAGCTCCGTCCCCACGACCCAGATCAGGGCGTCTGTGATCCGATGCTTCATAGATATGCCTTCCTTTCGTGTGTTTGGTATAGTGTATGCGGCGGCGCGCGAGATATGCGCGATCTGTGGATGTTCCACATTCCCGCCGCGGCCACCTTGACAGATACTGTGCAGGATAATCCTTGACAACTGTCAGAGAAACGTGCTATAATGACATTGTAGTCAGCGCCAGCTAACTATCTATCCGATACACGATACGCCGCATCGGCGGCGTTCTGCGATGAAGGCATGATAAGGAGGATACTATGAGCGAACAAGAAAAGGCGTTCCTCGAGGTACGCGGTCTCAAGAAGAGCTTCGGCACGGGCGACACCCGTCAGGACGTGCTCCGCGGTCTGGACATGACCGTGGCGAAGGGGGAGTTCTGCGTGCTGCTGGGGCCGTCCGGCTCGGGCAAGTCCACGCTGCTGAACATCCTCGGCGGCATCGACACCGCCGACGCGGGCGACATCTTCATCGACGGCGACAAGCTCGCCGAGATGGACGAGAAGCACCTCACGCGCTACCGCCGCAAGCACCTGGGCTACGTCTTCCAGAGCTACAACCTCATCCCCGACCTCAACGTGAAGGAGAACATCGAGATGGGCGCCTACCTCTCCGACTCGCCCCTCGACATCGACGAGCTGCTGAAGATCCTCGGCCTCTTCGAGCATCGCTACAAGCTGCCGAACCAGCTCTCCGGCGGCCAGCAGCAGCGCGTGTCCATCGGCCGCGCCATCGTCAAGGACCCGGACATCTTGCTCTGCGACGAGCCGACCGGCGCGCTCGATTACAAGACCTCCAAGGAGATCCTCCAGCTCATCGAGGAGGTCAACCAGAAGTACGGCAACACCATCATCATGGTCACGCACAATGAGGCGATCCGCCAGATGGCCGACCACGTCATCAAGCTGCGCGACGGCGTGATCCGTCATGATGACCGCAACACCCAGAAGGTCGCCGCCGCCGACCTCGACTGGTAAGGGGGCGCACCATGGGAACGATCAACATCCCGCACGGCAAGCGTCCGCGCGACCCGCTCGCGGGGCGCGTCTGGAAGGACATTTTGCGCGACTGGAAGCGCTATCTGATGATCTTCGCGATGCTCGTGGCGACGATCGGGTTCGTCTCGGGCATGTACGTCAGCAACAACAGCATGCTCACCGCGCTCGACGAGGGCGTGACGAAGTATCACCGTGAGGACGGCCATTTCCTGCTGTCCACCCGCCCGGACGAGGCCCTGCTCGACGCGATCGCGTCCGGCGCGGCAGCGGACGTGCCGGCAGTGCTCCGCGAGCGCGCCTACGAGGAGGCCGAGGAGGAGGTCCGCAAGGCCGTCGACGAGGCCGTCGAGGACGAGGTCCGCACGCAGGTCAAGGACGCGATCACCGCACAGGTGACGGCCGCCGTCGACGAACAGCTCGCCCTCGCTGCCCAGATGGGCGCGCCCGTCCCCGAGGAGGAGGCGCAGAAAATGCGTGACGAGGCCGTCGCGCAGGCGATGGAGGAGCGCTATGAGGACGCCGTCTCCGATGCGCTCGACGAGGCGAAGAAGTCCGAAGACTACAAGGACGCCTTCGCCGACGCCATGGACGAGGCCAAGGAGGAGATCGACAAGGAGATCGACGATGCCTACGAGGACCTCGCCGACCGCTACGGCCTCGACGAGACCTTCGACCCCGTCCCCGTGACGCTCTACGAGCTGTTCTATAAGGACGTCGACGAGATCCTGACGCAGGGCGGCGCCCCTGCCGGCACCGTGCGTGTCTACAGCGAGCGCCGCGGCGTCGACCTCTACGACATCCTCGAGGGCCGCGCGCCCGAGACGGACAGCGAGATCATGATCGACCGCATGCACGCCGACAATGCCGGCATCGCGGTCGGTGACACGATCTACGCCGGCGATACGGCGTTCACCGTGGTCGGCTACGGCGCCTTCGTGGACTACACGACCCTCTACGAGAAGAACACCGACACCATGTTCGATGCCCTGACCTTCAATGTCGCGATGGTGACGGACGAGGGCTTCACGCGCATCCACAGCAACACCCGCGCCAACTACGCTTACACCTTCGACACCGCCCCCGCCGACTCCATCATGGAGAAAGACATGAACGACCGCTTCCTGAAGGCGCTGATCACGCAGGTGGCCGTGTCCGAGAAGAACGTCGACATCAAGGACTTCGTTCCCGGCTATGCGAACAATGCCGTCCTCTTCGCGCCCGATGACATGGGCAGCGACAAGGCCATGGGCGGCGTGCTGCTCTACATCCTGACGGCGGTGCTGGCGTTCATCTTCGCCGTCACCATCTCCACCACGCTCGAGAAGGAGGCGTCCGTCATCGGCACGCTCCGCGCCCTGGGCTACACGCGCGGGGAGCTCCTGCGCTACTACATGACCGCCCCGATCGTCGTCGTGCTGATCGCGGCCGTCGTGGGCAATGTCCTGGGCTACACGGTCTTCAAGAACGTCGTCCTCGCCATGTACCACAACAGCTACAGCCTCCCGCGCTGCACCACCCTCTGGACGCCGGACGCCTTCCTCCGCACGACCATCGTCCCGATCGTCCTCATGCTGATCATCAACTTGGTCGTCATCACGCGGACGCTCAAGCTCTCGCCGCTGCGCTTTTTGCGCCACGACCTCAAGCGCACCCGCCGTGCCAAGGCCATCCGCCTGCCGCGCTGGAGCTTTTTCAAGCGCTTCCGTCTGCGCGTGATGCTGCAAAACATCCCGAACTACCTGAGCCTGTTCATCGGTATCACGTTCGTGATGCTGCTCCTGTCGATGGCGGTCGGGATGCCCGAGACGCTCGACTATTACAAGGCTCGCATGCCGGAGATGATGTTCGCGCAGGACCAGATCATCCTGAGCCGCACGGAGGACGACGACGGAAACACGATCACCACCTCCACCGAGGGTGCCGAGCGCTTCTCGATCTACGCCCTCCAGCGCCGCTCGGACACCTATAATGAAGAGGTCTCCGTCTACGGCCTCGCGCCGGAGAGCCGCTATGTGGACCTATCCGCAGCGAAGGACGGCGCGGTCCTGATCTCGGACGCGTATGCAGAGAAGTACGGCGTCGCAGCAGGGGACAGCATCGTCCTCTCGGAGAAGTTCGAGAACAAGGACTACACCTGGCGCGTGGCGGGCATCGTCCCGGACACGATGGGGATCTCGGTCTTCCTGCCGAACGCGCAGTTCAACGAGGTCTTCGACAACGACCCCGACGCGTTCAGCGGCTACCTCTCCGACAACATGATCGAGGACATCGACAAGGACGACATCGCCCAGGAGATCACCGTGGACGACATGGCCAAGATGGCCAAGCAGCTCGACCACTCCATGGGCTCCTACATGGTGTATTTCCAGTATGTGTGCGTGATCGTGGCGGCGGTGATCCTCTACCTGCTGACGAAGATGATCATCGAAAAGAACGAGCGCTCCATCTCGATGGCGAAGATCCTCGGCTACGAGAACGGCGAGATCGCGTCGCTCTACCTCATCCCGACGGGCGTGATCGTGTTCCTCTCGGAGTTCCTCGCCATCTGGCTGGGCTATCTGCTGATGAACGTCTTTTGGAAGGTGATGATGATGTCGATGGGCGGATGGTTCGCGTTCAAGATGTCCGTCGGCGGCTTCATCAAGGAGTTCGTCATGGTGTTCGCAGCGTATCTCATCATCACCGTGCTGGACTTCCTGCGCATCGGCCGCATCCCCAAGGTCCTCGCGCTCAAAACGATGGAGTGACGGCTCTGCCCGCACGACCCTAAGACCGTGATGGTCATGAAAAGACTGCGCCCGCCCACGAGAGAACGTGGGCGGGCGTTTCTGATGCTTGACAAATAGGGACGCTTCGTGTATCATAAAGATACCACACTACGAAAGGACGACTGCCCATGAAACGCCTTCTCCCGCTCTGCCTCCCCCTCCTCCTCCTCACCGCCTGCGCTATCGGCCCGAAGGAGTACCCCCCGGTCCCCGATCACGTCGACTACGCGACCGCCGCGCCGCCGGAGGACGGCTGGACGACCCGGGAGCTCATGAGCATGACCTACCTCTGTGGGCAGCGCCTGACGTGGCCGCAGTCCGTGGAGGGCCTCGGGGACGCGTTCGAGGTCACGGGATATAGCCGTTTCCTCTCGCGCTCGCGGCTCGTCCCGGGGCAGCTCTGCTACCGGGGGACGCCGCTCGCGAACGTCACGGTCGTGCGCCCGAAGAAGGAGACGATGCTCTACACCTTCGTGCTGACGCCCCAGATCTGCGAGGTCACGGAGATCGAGCCGTTCGTCATCAACGGCGTCCAGATGTACGACACGATGGACGACGTCGCCGCCGCCCTCGGCGAGCCGGACTACCGCTCCGAGGACGCCATGCGCTACGACGACCGCGAGACCGGCGAGGACCTGTACTGGTTTTTCTTCGAGGACGGCGAGCTGATCCACGTCCTCCTGGAGCTCCGCTTCGACATCGACCTGCCGCTCTACCGCGACGAGGCAGGGAAGGAGGCCACATGACCGTTTACTATGACGACCGCCACGAGAGGAGCGTGGCGCACGGACGCAAGGGCGCTCGTGGAAAGGCCGTGAAGCGTCTTACCCGACCAGCATCCGCTTGAGCGCGCCGAGGTCGAAGATGTCGATGGTCTCGTCATCGTAGACGTTCGCGCGGATGGCCTGCATCAGCGTCAGCGGCTGCATCCCGAGCAGGTGCTTTTGCAGCAGGACCACGTCCAGCACGTCGACCGTCCCGCTGCCGTCCACGTCGCCAAGGATGCCGGGGTCGACCTCGCCCAGCGGCTCGAACGTGAGCCCGAGGACGTCGGCATACTCCTCCGCGAGCGTCCCCTCGTAGCCCTTGACCGTGAAGCCCTCGACCGGGACGAACGAATCCAAGCCGTGGTCACGGTCATAAAACCCGCACGCCGCCGTCCCGATGGACTGGAGCGTCGCCGGGATCGTCAGCTCGGTCAGGCCCGTGTTCACGAAGGCGCCATTGCCGAGCATGACAAGGCTCTCCGGGAGGTCGATGGCGTCCAAATTGATGCAATATCGGAACGCATCGTCGCCGATATAGAGCAGGCTATCCGGCAGCGTCACGCCGACCAGATTCTCCTGGTCATACCCGACCGACTGCTGCATGAACGCCTCAGCCGCGATCCCGACCGTGCCGTCCGCGATGGAAAGTGACGTATTTTCGGGCATCTGGCGGTCGACATAGCCCTTGTAGCCGAGGCACCAGCCGTCCAGATAGACCGGCCCGTCCGGCAGAGACTGGTACCATTCGCTGTTCTTCGAGAACGGGAAGCGCCCCACATAGACCACGCTCGCCGGGATGTGCGGCTCGGCAAGCTCGATGCTCGACGCGAAGGCGCCGTCGTCGATGAGGACGAGGCGCTCGCTCATGCGGACGGACTTGACGTTCATCAAGTTCTGCTCCGCACCGAGGAAGAGGACGCTGTCCGGCATGGTCAGGGTCGCAGCGTTGCTCGCAGCGAGCGCGTACTGCGCGATCCCGCGGACGCCGTCCGGGATGACGAGGTCATAAATGCCCTGCGTGCGCCCGTTGAACGCGATCGCCCAATCGTCCTTGACGACCAGACCGTTCGCAGGCTCGGCGGTAAAAGGCGTTTTCGCGAAGGCGTCGCGCCCCACGCGGATGACGCTCTCGGGGATGGTGCAGTCGGTGAGGAGCGTGTCGCCGGAGAACGCGATCGCCCCGATCTCCGTAAGACCGTCCGGCAGGGCGATGGCGGCAAGAGACGAGCATCCCTGGAACGCGCCCTTCTCGACCGTGAGCAGGGTCGAGGGGAGCGTCACGGAGGTCAGGCCCGTGCAGTTGTAGAAGAGGCTCTTGGAGAGATGGCGCAGCCCCTCCGGGAGGACGACGCGCTCGAGCGCCGTGCATCCGCTGAACACCGAGGCGCCGAGCCTTTCAAGGCCGCTGCCGATCTGGATGTCACGCAGGGACGTGCATTTCTCGAACGCGAATTCCTCGATGACCTCGATGCCGTCCCCGATGGTGACGGTCTCCAGGGCGGGACAGCTCGAGAAAGCGCTGTGCGCAAGGACGGTGATGCTGTCCGGGAGGGTGACGGACGTGAGCGCCTTGCAGCTCTCGAAGGCGGCAACGTCGACGTACTGGAGGCCATCACCGAGGTCGATGGACGTCAAGTTCTGACAATTGTAAAAGGCGCTGCTGCCGATGTAGGTCACGGTGTCCGGGAGCGTGACGGTCTCGGCCTGTGACCAGTCGAAGGCGCCGCTGAGGATCGCGGTCACGGGCTTGCCCTCGATCTCTGACGGGACGGTCACGGACGTGACCTCGAGCGGGCAGTCCTGGATGGCGACAGTGCCGTCCTCCAGATAGACATAGGTGAGGTCGCCATAGGTGTAGGCGGGCGTGGTGTCGGCGGCGCAGACCGGGAGCGCCGTTTCCAGTGCGAGCGCGGCCGTCAGGAGCGCCGCGGTGAGCTGAGTGATCTTCATATCCCTTTCTCCTTTTCTGTTCATTGGGACAGATATTGACAGTCCCGAGGTCTAGTATACCACTTTTTCCCGGGAAATGCAAGAGGGAGGCAATGATGGACACGGTTCGACCCTGCCGGAGGGTGTTTCAGGACCGCGGTCTGCTGATCCTAGACGACGCAGAACGATCTGTTTGCGGTCCGAGTCATGTGACACAGAAAAAAACCATAGACCTATTGACTTTTTATGCATTATGTGCTAAAATAATAACATGTGGTGGACCTCGTTTGTACGAAATGGAATCTGCTATCGCCGCATGATGAAGGAGGAATGTCTAAATGAGACCTAGATTTTGGAAACGGACGATCGCGGGGATCCTCGCGCTCGCGCTCATGTTCGGCAATGTGCCGCTCGCGGGGACGGTGCCGCTGTTCGACCGCTTCGCCATCACCGCAAGCGCCGGGACGCTCGAAGCATTTGCACCGCGCGTCACGGGCATCACCATCTCGGAGGACGAGACGTATGTCGCCAACGCCACGGTGCAGCACAAGTGGCCGTATGGGAATAACTACCAGAACGCCATCGTCATCACCGATAAGAAGCTCTCGAACCCAAACAATGCCGAGCTCGTCAGCATCAATGCCTACCACGGGTCCAGTCTCGAGGAGAGCATCAAGAACTGCAAGTGGGAGGGCGGCGAGGTGAACTATTCGTCTTCTCCCTCCTATACGGTGAGAGGCTCCGGTGCTTCGCCTGGTGTGTATGACGATACGATCGACTTTGATTCGGAGATGCTCCCGCTCGATACAGAAGAGCCCAAGCTGCTCTACGTCTACCTTTGGACCGCCAACGGTACCAACTATTACCCGGACTGCCAGATCGCGACCATCAAGATCGAGGACGGCAATGTGTATTACGGCGAGGGCGTGAGCGATCCGAATCAAGCGCTCCAGCGCCGCATCCAGTTCACCGCGAAGGACATCCTGTACTACAACGGCGAGCCGCAGGCGCTCGTGACCGCCGCTCCAGCCGCGCCCAAGAGCGTAGACATCCAGTATGCCGTGACGTCCACGGATGTGGAGGAGGCGCCGGAGGAAGGCTGGCAGTCCACGTCCGAGGTGACGGAGGCCGGCAGGTATCGCGTATGGTGCCGCGTCGTGGAGAAGGAGGGCGAGATCCCGGTCTATGAGATCGAGACGACCCATTATGACGTCATGGTCGCAAAGGGCGATGTGGCGGCCATCCCGGTGCAGTCGCTGACGTTCGATACCACGGTGCAGGCGCTCGTGGATGAGAGCGCGCTCCCCGAGGGCGTCTCGCTGGTCTACACGACCGAGGATCCTGCGTCCACGGCGTTCGACGCGTCGTCCTGGTCGGAGACCATCCCCACCGGCAGAGATGTGAAGACCTACAGGATCTATTATAAGGCACAGGACGATACCGATGGCCTGTACACCTACGCCGGCCGCGCCGCCAACTATAATGTGGTGAACTCCACGATCTATCCCGCAATGCTCGCGCTCGATGGCGTCGATGAGACCTACGACGGCGAGCCCCATGACCTCGTCAAGGTGCCGGACAAGTGGAAGGACTGCGAGATCGGCTATTCCCTGGAGGAGCCGAAGGATCTCAGGGAGGAGACGTCAAATAAGCTACGGAATCTCGCGAATGAGTATAGAGATGTTCTGTACGAAGATTGGGATCAATTTGAGGATATACTTTACCCTCTGACACACGCCGCATATTACCTTTCTATTGCCGCTACTGGTAATGACAATTACCTAGAATATGCCAAAGAAAACCTCAATATGGCCCTGGCGTATTACAACGAGATAGATGAGGACCAGCAGCCTACCTTCGCGCCCTATTTCGACAAGCTCTATGCCGTGCTCCCGGGCGGCAAGGCTTCCCTCGAGGATCTCGATGCCTTCAAGGCCTCGCTGGTCAAGACGGTCGAGTTCCTGCCTGACATCCCGCAGGGAACGGACGCGGGCGACTATACCGTCTACTTTGCGCCCATCGGCGCGGATGCCAACAACTTCACTGTTCCCAACGAGACGCTCCACTGCGGCGTGGTCAAGTCCACGATCGCGCCTGCGAGCCTCGAGCTCGAGAGCATCGAGGCAGGCTACACCGGCGAGCCGATCGACCTCGTGAAGGTGCCGGAGGCGTACAAGGACATCGAGATCCTCTATTCCATGGAAGAAGCGATGGATCTTCGCGCACAGACGATCGCCGATCTGACAACGGTCTCGGAGAAGTGCGTCGAGGCGAGCGCGGCGGCGGGAGTGTCCGATCGCGCATATTAAAGGAAATCGACGAGGCCAAGAGGATACTTGCGGTCTGGGAACTGTTGCCGGTGCTTGTAAACGGCTAAATGGAATTTATTGTAGG
>CACWPL010000047.1 GCA_902762785.1 uncultured Ruminococcus sp.
GCGATACAGTTCGGGCGTATCGTCAGCACGGAGCTGACGGACACAGAAATGTCAGTCCTGCGTGAGCTGATGTCGGGCGCATCCAACAAGGAGATCGGAAAACGGCTGTATATGTCGGAAAGCACGGTGAAACGGCACATCGCAGAGATGCTCGCCAAAACAGGCTTCAAAAGCCGCTTACAGCTTGCGATCGAGGCAAGGGGCGGCGGACTTGTCATCCATCATGAAGGACCGTAAGGACAAAGGACTGGCGGATCGTCAGTCCTTTGTTGATATCTCACAGATCTATTGAGAAATATTTGGCACAAGGATGACCTATTTGGGTCATCTTTTACCATATATATTGCGGCACGATCCATTTACAGCTATAATAAGTATAGTGATACCATCAAACTGGATCAAGATGAGCCATGAGACGGGATGACGGCAGTCCAGCTCTGGCGCTTGACATCATCGTATATGGAGGTATTTATGAAAAAGATCGTGAAAAGGATGCTCTCGTGTACGCTCGCGGTGCTGTGTGCGGTGAACGCAGTGCCCTATCTCGCAACATCTGCGGCAGATGCGACCGAAGCGGCCGGAGAGGTCCGCGTCGCTGACGGCGGCTTCACAGCGAGCGACTATTCCGTGGAACGCGGCACCGTGACCAAGCATGTGGAGTTCAAGATCAACACCGCAGAGATCACGGCGGACGAGCTCGAGGAGATGGGCTACACCATCTCGGAGGACAGAACGACTGCCTCCAAGGATGCCACCCTCGCCAAGATCACCTACACGTTCGACAAGCTCCCCACCACGGCGGCGGAGCTGGAGGCGTTCAGTCTGGCATCCGACGTGCAGGATGGCTATGACTACGGCATGTTCGCGCCGATGGCCGCGACGATCCTTGCGATCCATGCCTTCGGCACCGACAAGGAAGAAGCATATCAGATGTTCGACTATGCCTACGGTCCCGACCAGACGTTCAGCAATACCGACAAGCAGTTCGTCCAGACGCAGTTCTACACCACGGCCAACAAGGTGCTCCAGGACTGCTATTTCGGCGGTGCGGCGCCGGAGAACGGGTATACGCCGGATGAGCCGTTCACCATCACCCTCGAGGAGGGGCCCTATGTATTGAAGGAGAAGAACGGGATCCCGGAGCGCCACATGTCCTTCATCTACTTTGCCGGTGCGGACACGGAGCGCTACATGGATGTATGCCAGTCCGCTGACGGCTCCTGGTATGCGTATGAGGGCAACTATAAGCATCTGCTCGCCAGCGTCAAGGAGCCGAGCGAGGAGCTGCCCGACTGGGAGGTCGAGGACGTCCCCGTGGACGAGCGGTATTATACCGAGCAGCACGACACCGTGGACAAGCATGTCGAGTTCGAGATCAACACCGCGGAGATCACGGCGGACGAGCTCGAGGCGATGGGCTACACCATCTCCGAGGACAGAAGGACGGCCTCCAAGGATGTCACCCTTGCCAAGATCACCTATACCTTCGATACGATCCCCACGACACTGGAGGAGCTGAAAAAGTTCAGTTTGAAGTCCAACGTGGAGAACGGCTTTGACTACGGTATGTTCGCGCCGATGGCCGCGACGATCCTTGCGCTCCATGCTTACGACAAGGATCCGGAGGAAGCCTACAAGATGCTCGAATTCGTGTACGGACCGAACCAGACGTTCAGCAACTTTGACAAGCAGTTCGTCCAGACGCAGTTCGCGACCGAAGCCAACAAGGTCCTCCAAAACTGCTATTTCGGTGGGGCGGCGCCGGAGAACGGGTATACGCCCGATCGTCCGTTCACGATCACGCTCGAGGAGGGCCCCTATTTCATGAAGAAGACGGACAGCGCGCCGGAGCGCCACATGTCCTTCATCTACTTTGCCGGCGCGGACACGGAGCGCTATATGGACGTGTTCAAGTCCTCCGGCGGCTCCTGGTACGCGTATGAGAGCGGCTACAAGCATCTGCTCGCCAGCGTCAAGGAACCGACCGGGACAGCCCCCACAGGTGCCCTCGGCGACGTGGATGACAGCAATGAAGTCAATGCGACCGATGCCTCGCTGATCTTGGTCGGCGCGACCCGCAAGGGCGTCGGCAAGGACACCGGCATGACCCCCGATCAGGAGAAGCGCGGTGACGTCAACGGCGACGGTGAGATGGACGCGGTCGATGCCTCGCTCATCCTTGTCTACTCGACGATGCGCGGCGTTGGACAGCAGGTCGAGCTCACCGATCTGATCTAAAGAGATAGGCTGCTGCATGTAAAAGTGCGGCGGCCTTCTTTATTGCGCCATCAATGTCAGGATGTGCGATCGGATGCTCTTGGTGTGACGCTCTCGTTTGTCAGTGAGATGCCCCACTCAATAAGCCTTTTTGCATATGCTGCATCTATACGATGCTGAGAATGATCGAAATGCTTTTCGAGAGGGATGCATATCCCTTTCGTGTATCAGATCACGGAAAATGTAAATTTTTTGTGGACCCTATTGACTATTATCAAATATGAGAATATAATATATATTGAGAAAGGCGGTGATGCGATGAAACTATCCGATATTATCACAAACCCGATCAGAATGAAGATCATGCAGTTCCTCCAGATCAGGGGCGAAGCAACGACAAAGCAGATCTGCGAGGAATTGTCCGATGTTCCGCAGCCTACGCTTTATCGACATATCGATCATCTTCTGAAAGAGGAGGTATTGATCGTCAAGTCGGAGCGCAAGGTGCGTGGGACATTGGAAAGGCTTTTGACACTTAACGAGGCAAGATTCACCGAAAATGCCGATATCGCCGACAGTGCATATCGATTCCTTATGGCGCTGTATGGCAGCTTCCTGAGATACAGCGAGAAAGGAGCGTGCGCTCCCGTCGCTGATATGCTATGCCTTCGCACCTGTATGCTTACATTGACCGATGAAAGCTATGCAGATCTCCTTCAGGAGCTTCGGGCAGTCGTCGATAAGTACAGCAGATCAGAGGAGAATGGAAAAAACAGGAGCCTTTCCGTAATATCCGCACCCGTTATAGAGGAGGAAAGGGAATGAAAAAAGCACTGAAGATCACAGGAAAGATCCTGCTCGGGATACTGTTGCTATTATTGGTACTCCTTTTGATCGTGTTCATT
Organism: uncultured Ruminococcus sp.; assembly: GCA_902762785.1. GTDB lineage: Bacteria > Bacillota > Clostridia > Oscillospirales > Ruminococcaceae > UBA3855. The sequence continues at coordinate 3,123 of CACWPL010000047.1, forward strand.
TATCACAGAGTGATGCTGAGCAAGGAAAAGCCGCTCCTTGAGAGCCCTCTCGGACAGATGGTAGAGGTAGACGGAGGTCAGATGAGCATCTACACAGAGGGCGAGGGCGACCACACGCTCGTCATCATGTCCGGCGGCGGAGAGGTATCACCGATACTGGGATACAGTACGCTGTATCGAAAGCTGAGCGATACCTATCAGATCGCTGTGATAGAGAGATTCGGCTATGGCTTCAGTGATGTGGTGGACGGCGAGCGTGACTTTGACACCATCCTCCGTCAGGATCATGAAGCACTTCAGAAGGCAGGTATCGAAGCACCGTATCTCCTTTGCCCACACTCCATGTCGGGGATAGAGGCGATCCTCTGGGCGCAGAAATACCCTGATGAGGTGGAGGCGATCGTCGGACTGGATATGTGTACCCCGAAGAGCTTTACCGAAGAGGAGCTTGCAGATGACAGAAAGACGATGACCGCACTCTATACATTTCTCAGAGGATCTGGACTTGGACGGCTCGTGCTGACCGACAGTACGTTCCCGGAGCACTTTGACCAGCACGAAAAGGAGATCTACAAGGCTTTAACATTCAGAAGGTTTGCCAACAAAAACGTTGAAGATGAGATCACACATCTTGCAGATGCCATCGAGGAGATCAACTCCGCCGACAAGCCCGACATCCCGACCCTGTTGTTCTTGTCCGACGGCAGGGAGACCGGCGGTCAGATGTGGATAGACGCGATGTACGACTACGCGGATGGTCTTACAGATGCACAGGTGATAGCGCTCAACTGCGGTCATATGGTCACGGAGGAAAAGCCTGATGAGATCGCTGCGGCTATGCGAGCGTTTATCGCCGGACTGGACGAGTAGACCAAAAATAATGCAACAGGACAAGGAGAACGCTCTCCCTGTCCTGTTTTTGTGCATCAGGTGTAGACTGCCCGATGTGGACGCGCTTGTGCCACGGGGTCGGGATGTTCGCAGCGATGCCCTCCTCCGGGATGCCGACGGTGCGGAACGTCCGCCCGAACACCTCGACGATGCCTGTCCAGTCGTGGGCGTCGGCCTTGGGGATGCCGAGGACATAGCCGGGCACTGTCCCCGCGCCGAAGGGCGCCGCCGCATTAGACGGCTCTCCTACGAGGACGTTCCCGACGGTCTCGCCGTTCAGTACGACATCAGTCCCCTGTAGGAGCTGCATGGCGATACACCTCCATCACACCGACCTGCTGCACGAGCAGGCCAAGATCTGCGAGCTCCGCCCGCAGAAAGTACAGCGACTGGCCGGCATTGGCATAGCTGACCGTCGCGGAATAGCCGAGCCCCGCCTGCGAAGCCGACGCTACGGCCGGCGCGGTCGAGCTGACCGTCCCGAGCGCCCGCGTCACCGCCTGCACGACCACGGACTTCACGGCAAGGGCATAGTCCTCGCCGGTCGTCTCGTCTGCGATCCTCTCGTCGATGTCGGCCCCGTGCTCACGAGCCGCGAGGCGCAGCTTTGCGCTTGCCTGCTCGAGCAGGACCGTCGCTGCCGTCTCCTGCTGCGCTGTCAGCGTCACGCCGAGCGCCCGCAGGTCGTCTGTCGTTGCGTAGGTCGTCATCACGCACCTCCTCCCAGTCCGGGGAAAGCAGCGCGGAGGCGATCCTGACGACCGCCCCCGTCTGCTTGTTGCGATAGGTGTGCATCATGCGCTCTGTACGATACGCACGAAGCTCTTGGCGTCGAGGATGCCCCATCCGAAGAACGCCTCGGAACGCAGACAGATCTCGTTGGTGCGTTTGAGGTCGCCCAGACCGTCCGGATCACCGTAGGGGATGACCTCCATGCGGATCTGGTCCGCGTAGCCCCAGCGGAAGGCGCCCGCGAAGTCGCCGATGATCGCGCGGTCGGGCGAGCTGTTGAACGAGAGCGTGCTGTTGATGTTCGAGGGGATGCTCGCAAAGCTCCCCGGATCGGCACCGAAGCGGAACTCCGGGTAGATCGCGAGCCCCGTGCCGGTCGCCTTCATCGCACCGAGCGCACCGCCGAACGCCGGTGCCATCGCGATGCCGGTGATGGACGCCTCTGCTGTCTGGAGCACTTGTGCGGCGCTGTCGATGTTGTCGTCCGGCGCGGTGGCGTCATAGGTGACGGTATCGGTCACTTTCGTGTCGAAGCAGTTGTCGCCGATGAGCGCGGTCGCGGTCTTGGTCGCGGGATCGACACCGTGGAACGCGCCGATGTCCAGCGCGCGGGCGATCTTCTTGGTGAAGCCCTCCGAATAGTTCGTGAGGATGGAGATCTGCCGCTCCTCGGTGGTGCGGAGGAACTCCTCCGTCACGCGCGCCTGGTAGATGACCTTGAGCGGACGGATCACGACCGGCGCGACCGCTGCCTTGCCGGCCGGCTTCTGGCCGCTCTCGGCAACGAAGGACGCCTCGCCTTCCATCGTGAACACGAACTCCTGGATGCCGGAGAACGACATGGGCTTGGCCGCGCACAGGCGTGCGAGGGTCGAGTGGCCCTTGACCTTGTCGAACACATCGCGGACGAGCTCAGGCGGGAACATGGTCCCGGCCTGAACGACATTTCTGTTATCGGGCATGATGTACCTCCTTTAGGTATTGCTGAGGGACTGGATGACGCCGCGCAGTGCGCTCTCTACAGCGCTGCCGGGCGGCGTCTCGGCCTGGAATGACGGTGCCTGCGGTGCAGCGGGCTTGACGGCAGCGGCGAGCGCCTCGGCGTCCTTGCGGATCGCGTCCTCGGTGTCACCGGTGAGCCTTGCGGCCAGCGCCTGCGGAAGACCCGTCTCGCCTGCGATGCGCACCTTGACGGCATCGAGCCGGAGCGTGTCCCGCTCTGCCGTGAGGCGTGCGCTCTCCTGCTTTGCGGCGTCCAGTGCCTCGTTCAGCTTCTTGGCGTCATCCGGGGAGAGATAGCCCTCGTAGCGCTTCTCCACCTCTGCGGTGACGGCCTTCTTCTGGCGCTCCAGACGCTCCTTCACGGCAGCGTCGAACGCCTCCTGCGTGTCGATGATCTTGAATTCGTTTGCCATGGTGAAACTCCTTTTTTCCTGTAGTTCAGTAGCTGATGAACTGCTCGAAGCTGTCTCGCTCGCGGGCGCAGAGCCAGTGCGCGAGCATGACGGCCTCGACCAGTGCCGCGTCTGCGCCCTCTAGGTAGGACGCATAGCCGAAGCCCCCGGAGACGGCACGGTGCGTGCAGTGTGTCACCGTCTGTACGAGCGCGGGCTGCGCCATGTGGCAGAGCTGCCCGCCGAAGATCTGCTTCTCCAGCAGGGCGGCCGCCTCCACGACATCCGCGACACGCGGCAGCAGCGAGGTACACCGGCACTCTGCATCGACCATCTCGTCTGCGAGGATGCGCTGTGCGCCGGCGCCGTCGATGACCGCGCCCTCGGCCGCGTCTCCCTTGAGATAGGCGATGATCCACGTGTTCCCGTCCTTGGTGGGACGGCAGTCGATGGCCTCGACGAAGATGCGGCCGTCGTCCAGTCGGACAGCGACCGCGAGCGCCGTGTTCCCGGTGTGCTGCGAATACTTCACACCATACCAGAGCTTGGGATGCGCCGGCAGGACAGGCGCCTCCTCGAGCGCACACCGCATCCAGTCCGGCCTTGTGATGGCGGACTTCTGCGAGTAGGTGAGCCAGAGGCCGAGGCGCTGGATGTTGCCGTCCACGCGATCGCTGCCGAGCTCGTTCCGCACGGTGCGTTCGGTAAGGACATAGCCGAGCGAGGGGTTCGTCTCGTACCAGAGCGCGCGGTCGGTCATATCCGAGAGCGCCGGCACGCTCCACTCCGCCCATCCGCAGTCCTCGTTCCTGCCCTCGAGCGTGTCACGGCGGTATTTGAGGAACACATCGCCCGCAGACACCGCCGTCGGCGGGGTGCCGCACATGAGGGTCTGGGGATCCTTGCTGTCGGTGACGATGTACTTCAGGGCGCTCTCCTGGTCGGCGGTGTACTCCTGCGCCTCGTCGATGATGAGCAGGTCGTAGCCTTCACCGAGGCCGCCTTTGGACGTCCTGGTGCGGAAGTTGATGATGCCGTCGCCGCTGAGCCAGATGATCTGCTCGTTGCCTTGGCGCTTGGACGTCTTGAAGTCCTCGTCCTCGACGAAGCCCGCCTTGGTCAGGCAGCGCACGACCTTCTCCCAGGCGTTGGTGCTGGTGGTGGTGCGGTGGGCGGTGTAGAGCACGCGCCTGCCGTTCGTGAGCGCCCAGAGACTGCACATGATGAGCAGCTCTGACTTGCCGTTGCGGCGCGGGATGCTCCAAGCGAACTTCATGTGGACCCAGAGCCCCTCGTCGTTCACGGCCATGATGTCCTCCATCATGAGCCGCTGCCACGGCATGGCCGTGCGCCCGGAGCGCTCGTACAGTGCGACTGCCTCGGCGCCGCGGGAGCGTGTGTAGGGAAGAACTACGGAAGCGGTGGGAGTTTGCCTTGCGCGGGGAGCCCCCGCTGGCGTTTCGCCTCCCAATGCGGCTACGCCGCAAAGGTCGGCCTTCTCCACCCCTGCTCTCATAGGCTCTTCCAGTCGAACGTCTGCGGCAGGTCGCGCATATCGACGGCCTCCGGCGCGGCCAGCTCCGGCCGTGTCTGCGGTGTGAGCTTGTCGGACTTCTGCCGGTTGCAGCACATGTGGGCGAGCTGCAAATTGTCGATGTCGGACGGATGCCCGCCCTTAGCGACCGGGATGATGTGGTCGATGCACGGCGACATCGGATCCGGCCACTTGATATTGAAGTCCACGCGCTGCCCGCAGATGCCGCAGACCTCCTGCGTGGCGAAGATCCTGCGCTTGTTGCTCTCGAACTGCGCCCGCTGCGTGCCGTTGTGGTCGGGGCGAAGGTTGGGTCTGGCTCTTGCGCCGTTTGGCATGGCGGCCTCCTTTCTGGGCATGAAAAATGCACCGCTTAATGAGTTAGGCAGTGCATACACTTATTATTGGTTTCGTTCTAAGTCGGGGTCATTTCAGCTCGACACTGAACACATGATCGAAGTTATAGATCCCGATCCAGACGCCTTTCAGCTTGACGCAGACGGCCGCCCCGTCATAGCTGTAGTCGTCCCATTCGCCCTTATCATAGACGATCGTGTCGCCGGATCTGAATGTGATCTCGAGCTTTTCGGCGTAGTCCATTTGTTTTCCTCCGTTCGGGTATGAGAAGACCGCCCAACGCAGGGTCAGGCGGTCGCGTTCGCGGCAGGTGAGAGTCGAACTCACTACTTAACGGGTCGGTCCGTCGGCATTCCCGGCTTGCTCCATGCCGCGTCTTTGATGGGGAGACCCGCTCATTGCTGGGCGGGTCTATCCGTTTGGCTAAGGAGGAGGCGCTTGAACTCTTCCCATTCTGCATCGAGTTCAGCGGATGTATGATCTCGACAGATCTTATCTACTTTAGACATATCGACATCCTTTTCACGAATTTCATACTCATCCATTGCCGATCACCTCCCTGTAATGAAATCCGTAAAGCACTTTAAGATCATCAAGAGCTCTAATTTGCGCTTCGTATTCACTGTATTGCTTACTCTTATAACTTGCTATGCGGTTAAGGTATATGCTTTCAGGTATCAAACTTTCAGGAGCGGAATATTCAAAAATGCGTCCATTATGCCCGATCGTATACCCGATCCTATATCCGTTCCGAAGGGCGGCGTTAAGGTCACCGGCACTAGGCGGCATCCCTGCTGGGTGATTATGAAACGCGACGATCTCACCTCGACGTGAGGTGTTGATCTCGTGAATGATCTCTGATGTATATTCCGGTCTACCCGCTTCTGTTCCAGAGGTAGACTTTGTCCATTTGCCAGTGTGGATGTTGTAAAAATAAAGATCCTCACCATTGTTTCCAGAACGGTGGTGTAGCATTTCCTTCACGGCTTGATAATACTCACGCTGAAGAATAGGGTCGTCAGTCATTTCATTAAACTTTGAACGAAACGCACGACCATCAGTCATCCCTTTTGGGACAGCATAAGCAGTCGAGCTGACCATTCTTTCATTTTCAATCATACCACTTCCCGCCCCATTTGTCAACCCCCGATACCGCCCCATCTCCGCCTCCTGCAAGGCCTTCGCCTCGTCGCGGGAGAACCTCACCGGCGCCTTCCGCTCGACCTCCTCCACGACGTTCCAGGACTTGCCCTGGCCGCGGAGGGTCTGCCGGGTGCGGCGCGTCTCGTAGATGATCGTGCAGGTGCAGTTGTCGTGGCGGCGGAAGAGGTCGCGCGGCTCGCTGCCTGCCGGATAGGAGCCGGTGAGCTTCGCACACCACGGACAGCACTGCGTCCCGAGCCGGACGGTCTTGCAGGAGAACCCCGCATCCGAACGGATCCGCGCGTTCTCCTTGATGAATTCGTCGTGATACGATGCCACGACATTCGCCGAGGCGTTCCGTGCCCGCCGCTGCCGTGTCTCGACCGGGACGGTCTGGTCTGTGAGCGAGCTCGCGACCTTCTCTACACGCCCCGCCGGATATTTGGGGCGCTTGGCCGCGAGCGAGGCACCGAGCTGCCGGTCTTGGATCTCCTGGACGATCGCGGCCTGTGCGATCACATCGGCATGTGCCTCACGCAGGAGCACGCGGGCGGCCTCTGCGATCTCCTCCGGCGCCGCATCCGGCAGCGCATCGGCGAGGATGCCGCCGAGCATCTCCCCGAGATACCGCGTGTAAAGCGCCGTGTCCGAGAACGATGCCGTCCCCGCCCGGATGCGCCGCAGGATGGCTCGCATCCGCGGATCGTTCGCCGCTCTCGCCGTGAGCTGCGCCTGTAGGCGCTCCGTCAGCGTCATCCTGCATCGCTCCTAAGACCGGTCAGGCGGCGCAGGTTCTCCGCGCCGATGAAGCCCTCGGACGCCTGGTCGAGCTTGAGCACGGCATCACCGAGCGCACCGAGCGCGGCGCCGTCCGGCTCGAACAGCGGCGCCCAGAGCACCTCCGTCTGTGCGAATGCCTTGCGGTCAAATGCGAACTCGTCCCGCAGACAGGCCGCGAGATAGCCCGCGTTGAGGAGCCCCGTCCCGAACGTCTGCTGCGCCCGCCGTGCAGACAGGCGAAGGCTCTCGTGACTGGCACGGATCGCGTCATAGCTCGACGGGTTATCGGTCGAGAAGCCGAGGTCGTCGAGCGTGAGGCCGGTCTCCGCGGCGAACAGCGAGGCGAGCATCCGCATCTGTTCGATGAACGGCGTCATGCTCTGCTGCTGGAACTGCCCGACCTGCGGGGCGTTGCCATTGCGGTCACGTCCGAGCACGAGGAAGGAGGAGTAGGTCGCCTTCTCTCGGTCGAACTTCGCGTTCGGCTCGATGCCGAGGGCGTACTTCTGCGGGATGGAGTAGAACTCCGCCGAGATCTCCGACCTGCGCAGCGTGCGGAGCGTGGACTGCATCACGGAGATGCAAGCCCGCGAGATCCTTGAATGACCGAACGGCCGCCGCGCATCCGGCCGATGCACGGCCGGCACAAGCAGGGGATAGGGGGCAGGATGCCGCACGGTGAGTGTCTCGTCGAGACGCCCGCTGCGGAAATACCAGGTCACGCCCGGCTGGAAGTATGCCTCGAGGGTGGGGCGGTGGTGCTTGTCCCGCTCGAGCACGGCATAGCCCTCGGTGAGGAGCTGTGTGGACGGGTCGATGATGCCGGTCGCACTGCCGCCGTCGATGCACTCGATGACGGGATAGCCGTCCGCACTGGGGCGGAGGTAGAGGAAGCTGCACGAGGAGATGAGCGCCGAGAGCACCGCACTCCCGGGCAGGATGTCGGCATTGTTGAGCCGATAGATCTCGCCGAGGCGGAACGGGTCGTCCGCGAAGCCATCGAACACGATGCGGTCCGCGAGACTGTCCACAGCCTTGGCGCACCATCCGAGCGCATGCGCGAGCCAGCGGTAGCCGTCCGGGATGAGCGCAGAGGCGTCCTCCACGCCGTTCTTCATCTCATAGTAGCGGTAGCGCATATCGACACGGTTCTTTTTTTCTGCGAGCTTGCGCCGCAGATAGGACGGTCCGTAGTCCATCGAGGCGCTCCTTTCGTGGGGCGATGCCGCCCCGGGGTATTTTTGCGCGGAAAAATGAGCAATGACGCCTGAAGTGCGTTGAAAAGTCAAATGGGGTCCCCCTCCCCCCATCTCAAAAAGTTTTCAACATCTCGAAAATGTTGAAAACACGCCATTTTCCACAAAAAGCGACACCCGATGCACGAGACATCGGATGCCGTCAAGGAGGGAGATCAATGGAACGTGGGGTCGGAAGGTAATTCCCAT
>CACWPL010000048.1:0-1073 GCA_902762785.1 uncultured Ruminococcus sp.
AAGACCACGCTCTACTCCCGCGCCCGGATCGTGCAGGTGCTCCAGAAGGTGCTACCGCAGCTCTTCGCCGCGATGCTCTGGCTCGACGGCGCGGTGCGCGGGGAGGCGGTCGAGGTGCCGGAGATCACGGTGCCGTTCGGCGAGTACGCGAACCCGTCCTTCGAGGCGCAGGTCGAGACGCTCGGCCGTGCCAAGACGACCGGCATCATCTCGAACGAGGCGCTCGTGGACGAGCTCTGGGGCGATACCAAGACGGCGCAGTGGAAGGCCGAGGAGCTGGGCAGGCTCGAGGCCGCGGATGGGATGGCGCCGGCCGGGGACGAGGTGTTCTAAATGCCGTATGACATCGGGGATGCGCTGAAACGTATCGAGAACATCCTGCTCGGATCCATCCGCCGGAACATGCTCCGGCATGTCGGTGAGGAGCGGCGCGAGGGCTTCGACTGGACGATGTGGCAGACCGAGCAGCTCGCGTCCATCCGGCGATGGAGCGCGGCGAACCTCCAGCGCCACGCCAAGGACTTCACGCGCATCAACAACGCCGCGATCTCGCTCTTGCAGCAGTCTGCCGTCTCCGCCGAGACGCAGGCCGAGCAGACGCTCTTGCAGACGGGCATCCAGAAGGCGGACGAGTTCTTCGACATCCCGGACGCCAAGCTCGACGCGCTCCTGATCGCGACCCGGCAGGACCTCTCGACCGCCGAGCACGCGCTTCTCCGCAAGGCCGACGACGTCTACCGCAAGGCGGTGTTCGACGCGAACGTCTACCTCCAGAGCGGCGCCGGGACGATGAAGGACGCGGTCGAGATGGCGGTCGAGGACATGCGCGCCAAGGGCATCCGCGCGGTGATGTATCGGAACGGCGCGCAGGTCGAGGCGTCGTCCTACGCTCGCATGGCGCTGCGGACGGCGAACGTCCGGGCGCGGATGGCGGGCGAGGGCAGGGCGCGTGACAAGGCCGGTATCCATACGGTGCTCGTGCCGCCGTCCGGGATCGCGTGCCGGAGGTGCGCGCCGTGGATGGGGCGCGTGCTGGTGGATGATGTGTACTGCTCCGGGACGGCGCAGGAGGC
>CACWPL010000048.1:1102-12740 GCA_902762785.1 uncultured Ruminococcus sp.
ATGCCCGAGGTCACGGACGACGACAGAGACGAGGCCGTTCGTCGGTACGACCTGACGCAGAGACAGCGCTACAACGAGCGCCAGATCCGCAAGTGGAAGGCCATCGAACGTGACGCCCCCGACGCCCGCACACGCGAGAAGGCCGCCGCCCGCCGCCGCTCGTGGCAGCAGGCCAACAAGTCGCTCTGTGATGAGAACCCGGGCATTCTCCGGCGGGACTATGAGCGGGAGAAGCTCTATGACCTTCCGGATAAGCCCATCGTGCCGGAGGTGATCGAGAAGGCGGAGGAGCCAGGGGAGAAGGCGGGGGAGCGAGTAAGACCGGGACAGAGCAGGACGTTCGCAGACAGACCGGGAGGGACAGAGCAGGACGTTCGCAGACAGACCGGGACAGAGCAGGACGTTCGCAGACAGACCAGGACAGAGCGAGACTTTTGGAGACGCCCGCGCCGAGATGCCAGAGCAGGAAGTTATCACGATCCCGGCACCGGATGGCCATTCGCAGAGTGATCGTCCCGTGACCATAGATAACATCGCTGTTGCTGAGGCGCCAAATAAGGGCTACTATGACGTTCTTGATGAATATATAAAAAACGCCACTCCAGGGGAGGGCGTTATCACAAGAGATGTTGACTTATTTGAAAAGACGCACGCCGATGAGATAGCGTTCGCAGACTGGCTCCTGGCTACTCTTGGCGGACGTATACACATCTACCAGGAGCACACGGGTGTAAAATGCCCGGATTACTTATGGAACGGAAAGCTGTGGGATCTTAAAACGGTGACGACCGAAAAAGCCGCGAAGGACGCTATCAGATCCGGTCATAAACAAATCAAGATGGACCCGGGCGGTGTTATACTAAATTACGCAGAACACGAGATCTCGATGGATCTTCTTGAAAAAGAGATCCATGATAAGATGAAATGGTATAAGAATATAACGATAGATATAATGATCGTGCAAGCCGGTAGGCTAATGAGGGTCATCAGATATAAAAAATGAGGGAGTTCCCCCACCAAAAAAGCGGAGGTTCCCTCATTTCAGGGAGAAGTTCTCCCTGTTTATATTATAGCAGACAAAGCGGCTTTTGTCAATACTATTTTTACGGGAGGTTTGATTATGAGAGAGTTATCCACCATCCAAAAGCGCGAAAAGCTGAACCGCGTCTTTGCATCGGATGAGCCGAGCGTGGGGAATGCGTGCCACGAGTACGACATCTACGCCACGCAAGGCTACGGTGAGGACGCCGAGCCGCTGGTCGTGATCCAGTTCCAGAAGGGCGCGCGGAACGAGAACGGCAGCATCCCCGGTGTGATCGACACCGACCTGCTCGAGATCGTCCGTGACCGGCTGCGCGGCTTCCAGTCCGGCGCGTTCTCCTGCCGCGAGAACGCCTGTGCGCTGACCCACATCGAGGAGGCGCTCATGTGGCTGAATCGCCGCGTCGAGGATCGCATCGAGCGCCAGGTGCTCGGCACAGAGCAGAAGTAGACCGCAAGAACAGCATCCCATCCGGGGTGCTATTTTTATACCCATTCCCCGAAAGGAGCGATACCATGAACGAAGACGAGAAGAACACCAAGCCCGGTGCGGCAGACCCGCCCGCCGAGCCCAAGCCCGCCGAGCCTGCCCCGCAGGATACGCCCGCACCCGCTCCGGCACCAGCGGCCGCTCCCGAGCCGGCTCCGGCTCCCGCGCCTGCGCCGCAGGATGCCCCCGAGAGCCCGCAGGACGCCGCAGGAGCGTCCGCAGCGGATGAGCTGGCAGATCTGCGCGCACAGCTCGCGCGCGCCACAGGAGAGCGCACAGCGGCCATCGAGGCAGTGAAGCTCGGCGTGGACGCGAAGCAGATCCCGTATGTGCTGCGGCTCGTCGAGCTGCCGAAGAGCGGGAAGGCCGAGGACATCGCCGCCGCCGTCCAGAAGGTGCTCGACGACGTGCCGGCGTTCAAGTCCGCCGCACCGTCCGCCGCGCAGAGCGGCATCCGCATCGGGGCGAAGGCCCCCGAGAACGCCCAGACCGATGACGCGCTCGCCCGCGCGTTCGGTAATAAGCCCAAGACCACCTGAGAACAGGGGGTTTGGGGGATCGGGCGGCGGCTCGGGGCGTGACCGAACGCAGCGAAGCGGAGGGAGGTGTAGCCCCGAGGTACCTTCTGCCGCACGATCCCCCAAGTAGAAAGGAGTAATCATATGGCCGTTTACAACTACGCAGACAGCTTCTCGCAGCAGCTCGTGCAGAAGTATTCCCGCGAGCTCGTGAGCTACGAGCTGACGCAGTCCAATCCGCAGGTGCAGTTCCTGAACGCGCAGACCATCAAGCTGCCCGTTATCACCCTGTCCGGCTACAAGGACCACAACAGGCAGGGCACCGGCTTCAACGCCGGCACGCTCGCCAATAGCTGGGAGCCGAAGAAGCTCGAGCACGACCGCGACATCGAGTTCGCCGTCGATCCGATGGATGTGGATGAGACGAACCTCGCGCTCTCCATCGCCAACATCACCAACCAGTTCGAGGAGCAGCAGGCCATCCCCGAGAAGGACAGCTACCGCTTCTCCAAGCTCTACGCGCAGGCGACGGCCTACGCCGCGAACGGCGCTGCCATCGACCACACCGCCCTCGATGCGACCAACATCCTCTCGTGGTTCGACACCGCGATGGCCAATATGGACGACGCGGGCGTGCCCGAGGAGGGGCGCATCCTGTATCTGACCGCCGCCGCCCGTAAGCTGCTGAAGAACGCGCAGGGCATCACCCGCACGCTGTCCGTCGGCGCAGCCGGCGTCATCGACCGCACCGTCCACAGCATCGACGACGTGACGCTCCGCACCGTGCCGTCTGCACGCTTCAAGACGCTGTACACCTTCACGGACGGCTGCGTCCCGGCAACGACCGCCAAGCAGATGAACACGATGCTCGTGCATCCGTCCTGCGTCGTATCACGCGATAAGTACAGCTATATCCAGGTGTTCACGCCCGGCCACGACAGCCGCACGGCGGACAAGTATCTCTACCAGAACCGTTACTTCACGGACACCTTCCTGCTCCAGCAGAAGGCGCCCGGCATCGCGATCAACGCGGATTCGTAAGAGGGGGTGAGACACATGCTGTTCGCAGTCAAGGACAATAAGTGCTACGCCGTCGGGGACGACAAGGCGCAGCAGAGCGCGTTCCTCGAGCGCGGCTACGACATCGCGGACGAGGCGGGCAAGATCGTGCAGCACAGTCCCGCCAAGACCGTGCCCTATGCGCAGTACGCGGCGCTGCTCGCCGAGGTCGAGGCGCTGCGCGGCAAGAAGAAGTGAGCGCCTACCTCACGCCGGGGGAGTACGCGGCGCTGACCGGGCGCGAGGCCGGGGACGGCACGGCAGCGCTCCTCGACCGGGCGTCCGCACAGGTGGACGTCCTGACGTTCCAGCGCATCCGCGCCGTCGGCTTCGAGGCGCTCACAGAGATGCAGCAGGATCTCGTCAAGGCGGCGACCGCGCGGCAGGCGGCGTTCCTCACGGACTACGGCGACATGGCAGACACGCCCCTTGCGTCCTACGGCATCGGCGATGTGTCGATGGCGTGGGACGGGGCGAAGGTCGTGCAGCAGTCCGGCGTCACGGCGCCTGCGGAGGTGCTGGCGCTGCTCCGTCAGACGGACCTCTGCTGCCGAGAACTGAGGTGATCGCATGAAGTACCCCAAGCTCGTCCGCTCGCAGGACTGCACGACGCCCGTCACCGTCACGATCTTTACGGAGGGGCTGACGGAGGACGGGGCGCCTGCGCGGGCGTCTTCAATGTCGCTGTACTGTCACAGGCGGTCGTCGTCCAAGCGGACGTATGACCGCAGGCACGCCGAGGTCACGCTGACGGCGGTGCTCTATTTCTGCGCGGACTTTTGCCCGGACTTCCCGGAGATCCCGGAGGGCGAGGTCGTGCTCGATGGGGTACGGCGCCGCATCGTGTCCGGGAAGAAGGCACGCGATCCCGACGGGACGGTGAACTACATTCGACTGGAGGTGGCGTGAATGAAGATCGTACTGCCGCCCGGTGTCCTGTATGACCAGGCGCTGCTCGATACGACGGCGCAGCTGCTGCTCGGTGAGATCACCGACGCGCAGGTCATCCCCAAGGCCGTGGGCACGCTCGAGCATTCCCATCATGTCGCGACCCACCCGGAGGAGCGGCGGGCGGACATCAATGCTGCGGCGCCCTACGCGCGGCGGCTCTACATGCACCCGGAGTACGACTTCCGGCAGGGAGAGAACAGGAACGCCAAGGGGCAGTGGTTCGAGGACTGGGTCCCCGGCGGGAAGGAGGGCGGCCGCGCGGCGCAGATCTACGCGGCGCTCTGGGCGAAGAAGTATGGAGGTAAATGATGCAGCTAGCAGACGTGCGGGACTGGCTCCGAGGCCTGTTCCCGGAGGCGGCGCGCGCCTATGTGGGGCGCATCGACGCCGCGCAGGAGCGGTGCATCGGCGTCTATGACGGACAGGCGAGGCCGGCCGTTCGGGCGCTGGGACCGCAGAGCTATGACGTGCTGCCGGTGTCCGTCCTCGTCTACTGGACGGCAGACGCCCGGGAGACGCAGGCGGCCGCGCAGACGCTCTACGACCGGCTCCGTGCCGTGCGCCGTCCCGTCATCGGCGGGCATGAGGTCCCGCTGATCGCACTGACGAGCACCGCCCCGGTGGACTGTACACGGCCGGAGTCGCCGGTCTATGAGCAGGTCATCGAGGCGGTCATCTATTACAACAAGGAGGCATAGTTATGGCATTTACGACTGGTGTGTTCCCCGTCCACGAGAATAAGTTCGAGATCAAGGTCGGGAACGAGTACAAGGAGATCGCGGATCTCGAGGGCTTTTCTATCACGTTCGACGGCACCGTCGAGGAGTGGTATTCCATGGAGAACGGCGGCTGGGCGTCCGCGCTCAAGACCGGCATGAAGTGGGGCATCTCCCTCAAGGGCAAGCGCAATGTCGGCGATGCGGGCAACGACGCCATCGCGGCCAAGAAGTTCGCGATGGGGCAGGACGCCTACGCCGATTTCCGCTGGACGATGCCCGGCGGGACGCAGATCGAGCAGCAGATGGTCGTCAACGTCAAGAACGACGGCGGCGGCGACACGACCAACGTCGGCGCACTGGAGGCCGATCTCCAGTCCAACGGCAAGCCCACCATCACCGACCCGACATGAAGGCCAGGCGCTCTGGGCGTGCCGCTGACATCGGCGGCGCCCCTCGCAGCGCCTTCGCCGGAGCTGGATGATGCTGATGACGATGATATGATCGAACAGGAGGACGATGAAGATGCGATTTGAACTGACCGACAAGCTCACCGTGCAGGAGCGCCCCGTGCTGGCGGTCCTCGGGAAGGAGTATGAAGTCGATAATACGAAGGACACCGTGCTGCGCTTCCAGGAGATGGCCGACAAGCTCGACGGCGCCGCGCTCATCGACCAGGGCGTCGCGCTCTTCCTCGGTGAGGAAGCCGCAGGGGCGCTCGGCGCGATGGGGCTCTCGTGGAAGAACTGGCAGCGCGTGTTCATGGCCTGCGTCGCCCTCGCGACCGAGGACAGCTACGAGGCCGTGGAGGAGCGATTTCAGAAGGGGACGGCCGCAGTCTGAGCGGCAGTGGTACGACATCCGCGAGGACTGGGCGCTGATCGAGGCGAGCTTCGCGGAGCAGTACGGCATCCGGCTGCGCCGCGAGCCGGACATGACGTGGGGCGAGTTCGCGGCGCTCCTGTCGGGCATCTCCCCGGAGACGCCCCTCGGGCAGACCGTCCGCATCCGCTCCGAGCGCGACCCGAAGCGGATCGCCGCGTTCACACTGGCGCAGCGCAGGATCTATGACGCATGGGCAGGCCGCGGCATCACG
The DNA here is from genome assembly GCA_902762785.1 of uncultured Ruminococcus sp. Classification (GTDB taxonomy): domain Bacteria; phylum Bacillota; class Clostridia; order Oscillospirales; family Ruminococcaceae; genus UBA3855. The sequence continues at coordinate 6,974 of CACWPL010000048.1, forward strand.
ATGGTGACGGACGAGGCGGCCTATCAGGCAGCGATGGCGAGCATCGAGCAGATGTTCCGCCGGATGGGAGGTGCAGACAGTGGCAGATGAGGCACAGGCGCGGGTCGTGATGCAGCTCGTCCTTGAGACGAAGGAGGCAGAACGGCAGCTCGACACGCTCGAGAAGTCCCGCGATGATATGACCGTCAAGGTGGACGCGGACACGTCTGCGGCACAGGCCGCTGTAGACGCGCTGACAGTGCCGCCGGAGGTACTGCGTGTAGATGCGGACACGACTGCGGCACAGACTGCCGTGGATGCGCTGACAGTGCCGCCCGAGGTACTGCGTGTAGACGCTGATACATCTGCGGCACAGGCCGCTGTGGACGCGCTGACAGTCCCGCCCGAGGTGCTGCGTGTGGACGCTGATACATCTGCGGCACAGGTCGCTGTAGACGCGCTGACAGTGCCGCCGGACATCTATGTCGTCACAGCAGATACGTCCGCCGCACAGGCCGCAGTCGGCAGTCTCTCCGCAGAGGCACAGCGCAGCGCCGCCCAGACCGAGCGCGCCATCTCGCAAGTCGAACGGCCGCTCACACGGCAGGGCTCGCTCCTGACGCGGCTCCGTGGATGGTTCGTGTCGCTGACCGACCGCGCGCGGCAGTTCGGGACGCAGGGACGCCGTTCCGGCGAACAGGTCAACAGATCGTTCAGTGTGCTCGGCGGCACGGGACGGTCGCTCCTCCAGACGCTCACGAGCCTGTTCGCGGTGACGCGTGTCATCGCATGGGGGCGTGCGTGTGTCTCGGCATCCACGGAGACGGAGAATGCATTTCGGGGGCTCTCGTCCATCCTTGCGGGGCAGGGGCGCGACTTTGCGGCGGCGCAGGGGTGGTTGCAGGACTATGTAGCCGACGGCCTCGTGCCGCTGTCGAACGCCGTCGCGTCCTACAAGAACCTCGCCGCCCGCGGCTATGACGACACGCAGATCCGCGCCGTCATGACCGCGCTCAAGGACAGCGCTGCCTACGGACGACAGGCGAGCTACACCCTCGGCGACGCGGTCATGTCCGCGACCGAGGGTCTGAAAAGCGAGAACAGCGTCCTCGTGGACAATGCCGGTGTGACGAAGAACGTCGCGAAGATGTGGGACGACTACGCCCGCTCCCTCGGCACCACGTCCGCGAGCCTGACGCAGCAGCAGAAGATCCAGGCCGAGGTCAACGGCATCCTCACCGAGACGCGCTTCCAGACCGGCGACGCCGCCAAGGTCGCAGGGACGTTCTCGGGGCAGGTGTCGCAGCTCACCGCGAATCTGACGCAGTGCAAGGCTGTCGTGGGCGACTTCCTGCGCGTGGCCGTGCTGCCGCTCGTGTCGGGGCTCAACACGGCCGTCCGCGCGGCGACCATCTTCCTCCAGACCATCGGTGACGCGCTCGGGATCACGTCCCGGGACTACGGGCAGACGGTCGGCGCGTCGATCGCGTCCGGCATGGAGCAGGCCACCGAGCAGACCGACGCACTGACGACCTCGCTCACCGCTGCGAAGGCCGCGCAGGACGCGCTCAAGGCCGCGAGCTTCGACAACTTCAACGTCATCGGCGGGCAGGAGACAGAGTCCGCGGAGACCGCCGTTCCGGACGTACAGGCGCCCGTGGCCGCTGCCGTGACCGGCGACTATACCGGCATCGCATCCAGCGCAGGCGAGGCGTCTGACAGTGTGGACACGCTGCGGGAGAAGGTGAAGGGCTTCGCGGAGACGTGGCTCCTCGGTTGGAACGACATCAAGGGCAAGTGGGACGAGTTCAAGGAGAACTGGGGCATCGGTGCCGCAGATCTCAAAGCCGGATGGGACGAGTTCTGGGATAGCTGGGGCGTCGGTGCGGGCATCATCAAGGGCGCCTGGGACGAGTTCTGGGACACCTGGGGCGTCGGTGCTGCCGACATCAAGTCTGGGTGGGACGAGTTCTGGGATAGCTGGGGCGTCGGCGTCGCGGACATCAAGGCCGGATGGGACGAGTTCTGGGACACCTGGGGCGTCGGCGCGGCCGACATCAAGGCCGGGTGGGACGAGTTCTGGGACACCTGGGGCGTCGGCGCAGACGTGCTCGGCGAGAAGTGGGGCGGATTCAAGTCCAACTGGACGAGCGGCGCACAGACCATCCGCGACAAGTTCGGCGATCTGAAGGACAACTGGGTCTCCGGGACGCAGACCATCCGTGAGAAGTGGGACGGGCTCAAGGACAACTGGGTCTCCGGCGCGCAGACCATCGGTGAGAAGTGGGACGGATTCAAGTCCAACTGGCTGACCGGCGCACAGTCGCTCCGTGACGGCATCGGCAAGGTCGGCGAGAAGTGGGACGGCTTCAAGTCCACCTGGGCGACCGGGGCGCAGACCGTCCGTGAGAAGTGGAACGACTTTAAGTCCAACTGGATGACCGGCGCGGCAGACGTCCGTGAGCGCATCGGCGGCCTCGGTGACAAGTGGGACGGGTTCAAGTCCGTCTGGACGACCGGTGTCGATGAAATCCGCGAACGCCTCGGGGCCTTCCGCGCCGACTGGCGTACCGGCTTCGACGACCTGCGCGACCGCGCGGGAGAGAAGTGGGACGACGTGTCCTCCCGTGTCAAGGCGCCGTTCGAGAAGATCGGCGACTGGTTCGAGGACAAGTTCGCCGGCGCGTGGGAGCGCGTCAAGGGAGTGTTCAGTCCCGGCGGCGAGGTGTTCCAGGGCATCCAGAGCGGCATCGACGAGACGTTCCGAAACGTCGTCAACGGCCTCATCGACGGCATCAACGGCGTCCTCATCGACCCATTCTGGAGCATCAGCGAGGCGCTGCGGCTCATCCGCGAGTGGAGCATCTGGCTCCCGTGGACGGGCGACTGGTACCCGTTCGAGTGGCTGCCGTCCTTCGAGATGCCGACGCTGCCGCGCCTTGCGAAGGGTGGTCTCGTATCCGCGCCGACGCTCGCGCTCGTGGGCGATAACCCCGGCGCATCGACCGACCCCGAGGTCGTGTCGCCGCTCTCGAAGCTGCGCGACATGCTCCCCGAGGGAGACACGCTGTCCGCTGCCAAGCTCGACGCCGTGATCCGTCTGCTCGAGCGCCTGTGCGCGCTGGTCGGCGCGATCGACCCGTGCGTGCGTCTGGGCGATAAGGACATCTATGCCGCGTCCGAGCGCGGGCGGCGGCAGTTCCAGAAAATGAGGGGGATATGATGCTGAAACGATCCGAGATCTTCGCCGTCAATGGGACGGCCATCTACACGCCGGACGCGCCGTTCCCGTTCGCGTTCGGGCATCTACAGGGCAGCGCGGGGCGCGCGCTCAACGGCTACACTGTGAAGGATACGGTGCGCTATGGCGTGCCGTCCTTCCAGAACGTGCGCTATTCGGCCATGACGCTCGCGGAGTTCCGGGAGATGTACGCGCTCTTCATGCAGCAGTCGGAGTACATCGACTTCACGTTCTACGATCCGACCATCGGCACGCGGAACACGATCGCCGTCTACTGCAACGACATCGGCGGCGACCTCACGAGCCTTGACGGCGAGGGGCTCATCCAGAACGTCACGTTCACACTGGTGGCGAAATGACGGCGCACGAGTTCCTGGACGTCACGCGGGCGCGGCGGCTCCGCATCGCGTTCCCTGGCGTCACGATCTACGACAGCTTCTCCGGCCTGCTCGACGTGTCGTTCGCCGAGTGCATGTCTGACTCGCCGAACATCGCCATCGGGGAGCTCGTCGTGCCGGAGCTGACGCTGACGTTCTCGCACATCGACCTCGCAGCACAGCGCGGCCAGCCCGGCACGCTCGACGTCCTGCTCGAACAGTCCCGCATGGACATCAGCGCCGCCGTGCAGCGCATCCAGCGGCAGACGGGGAGCCGGTCGCTCGCGATCTGCCAGGGCTCCAACGGGTGCTGGTTCGCTGCGGATGGCAGGCGCCTTTATAGCTGCTGGCAGGACGCGAACGGGGCGATGCATCTCGACCTCGTGCTGATCGCATCGCGGGACATCGCGGCCATCTGGCTCGACGAGACGCGCGTGGACATAAGCAGCGACGGCCTCGTAAGGAACAACTACGGCCGGGTGATCCTGCTGCACACGGACGCGCCCCACCAGACGTGGGCGGCCTTCCAAGGCTCCTTTGGCGGCGTAGACAACGTCTATACAGGCTTCCGCATCGACGGCGAGGAGCACGAGGAGACCGACGCTGACCCGCTCCAGGCGGCCGTCCTCGCGGATGCAGCGACGGCGCGGATCGGGATGACACGCTCGACGCTCTGCCACTTGGGGACACCTTTCGGCGAGCGGATCACGGAGACCGTCGTGCAGTCGTCGGCCGTCTATGTAGATGGGGCGCTCTGCCGGACGGCGTTCGGTGGCCAGTGCATCATTTACGAACCGTCGTCCTACGGTGAGATCACACTGACCGAGAGCAGCGCCACTGACGAGGAGACCACGGAGGCCGTCTGCCACGGCATCCTCCACAAGCTCACCGCGCTGCACATCGGCGGCACGAGCGGCTTCCTGCGGACGTATCTCCGGGGCGCGGCGACGATGGCCGACCTGTACAGCAGCTTCCTTTACTACCTCCGGCAGGAGCACGGTATCTCGCTCACGGCCGCCGAGCAGACGCTCGCGGATCTCGCGGCGCTCCCGGTCGTCGTCCCCGACTGGACGACCTTCGACGACACGGGCCTCACAGCGGGGCAGCTCCTCCGGGAGTTCGCCCTGCTCGAGGGCGGGAACGCACGCATCGACCGGGACGGCAAGCTCCGCCTCGGGTGGTGCGAGACGGAGCCATCTCTGGTCATCTCCGAGGAGGTGCTGGGACGTCTGCGGGTCGAAACGGAGCGGCTCGCGCCCGCGACCGGCATCGCGGGGCTCTACAACGAAGCCAGCGAGAACGTCATCGAGACGAGCACGGACGAACTCACCCTCGCACCGCTCACGGATGCGGCGGCGTTGGAGAACGTCTGGCGGACGATCGTGGCGCGGTTCTCGCCCGCGGGGCATCTGCCGTTCGCAGCGGATCTGCTGCGCGGTGCGAGCCCGCTGCTGCGCGTGGGCGACTGCGTGACGGCCGTCACGAGGAGCGGTGCAGCGCTGGATGTGCAGGTCCTATCGCAGGAGGTAGGGCAGTTTCCCGCGCTGCGGGCTGCCTTGTCTACGCCGGACGGGACGGACTGGACGACCGAGCCGGTGGACTACGCGTCCGCCAAGATCGTTCATATCAACGTCACGCCGTGGCCGCGGTTCCTGCTGGACGATGAGCCGCCCGATCTGTCCGGCTCGGTCGTCACCGCTGTGCGGATGCATGGGGCGCGGTTCACGGTGGATCCGGCGATCTGCGTCGTCACGCGCGGCACGCCGCTGCCGAACGGTCTGGCGCCGGTAACGGTGACGTTCGCGCACTGTTCAGAGCAGACCTACCTGCCGGTATACCACGCGCTCACGACTGCCGACGGCACGCCCATCGTGCTCGCGAACGGCGACAAGATCGCAGTAAAGGAGGCAAACTGATGGCGTATAATTCCGGGCTCTCCGGCCTGCGCTACATCACGCGCGACAACTACGACGCCCTCACGCAGAAGGACGAGGGGACGCTCTATATCGTTCTGGAGACGGGCGGGACGTTCTCGCTCTACCTCGGCACCGTCCCCCTCTCCGGGGGCGGAGGCGGCGGCACCGACCCGGATGCCGTCCACAGCGTCGACGTCTCGACGCTGCGGGTGATGACGCAGGCAGCGTATGATGCGCTTGACCCGCCCGATCCG
>CACWPL010000049.1 GCA_902762785.1 uncultured Ruminococcus sp.
CCTCGAGGATGCCCATGCGACGGGCTTTTTGAAGTATTACGACGACGGCCGCTATGCCTTCGCGGCGATCCTGCCGGAGGATGGGCTCACGCCCGAGGCGTACCTGGCCGGACTGGATGCCGACGGCCTGCGCGGCATCCTGACGCCGCAGCCGAGGGTCTGGAACGAGGAGTACCAGGAAACGATGCCGTACCTTGTCAACGCCGCGATGCCGAAGCTCCACACGGAGAGCAGCATGGAGCTGAATGCGCCGCTGTGCGACATGGGGATGGGGCTCGCCTTCACGGAGGCCGCGGACTTCTCCGCGATGGCCAAGACATCCAGCGGATCCCTCTACATCGGCCAGGTGCTGCACAAGACGGCGATCGACGTCAATGAGGACGGCACCCGCGCCGCCGCCGCGACCGTGGTCGAGATGACCGATGAGGCCGCCATGGTCGGCGAGGTCCGCACCGTCATCCTCGACCGGCCGTATGTCTACATGATCGTGGACACCGAAAACGACATCCCGCTCTTCATCGGGACGGTCAATGCGTTCTGACTTTCTGTAATTGATACTGACGAAAGGGCTCCTGCTTTGCGCGGGAGCCCTTCACTGCTATGTTCCCAAAGACCGTCCTTACTTCGCGCTCCCCCGCAGCAGCTCCCTGAGCTGTCCGAGCAGATCACCGCCGGAGACGGAGAGGTCGCCGACGTTCTGGCAGATGCGCTCGAGATACTCCAGCTCCTTGAGCTTGTAGAGGGTCTTGTTCTCGTCCATGAGCTTGGCGGTGTTCAGGAGAGAGCGCGTCGAGGCGACCTCCTCGCGGCGCGTGATGACGTTCGCCTGCGCCTTCTTCTCGGCGAGCAGGACGGTGTTCAGGATGTCGCGCACGTCCCCGGGAAGGACGATGTCGCGCACGCCCGCCTCGAAGACCTCCAGATGCAGCGCCTCCGCCTTCGGCCGCAGCACGGCCACGAGCTTCTCGCCGATCTGGTCACGCTCGAGCAGGAGCTCGTCGAGGGTCATGCCGGAGAGATGCGCACGGATCGCGAGCTGCACCTGTGTGTAAAATTCGGCCGCCGCATCCTGGGACGTCTCGTAGGCCTTGCGCGCGTCCGCGATGCGGTAGCTGCACACCACGTTCACCCGCACGCCGACCTTGTCCTTCGTCAGGATCTCCTGGCCGTTCAGCGCCAGCTCCTGCCGCCGCAGGTCCATCCGCTCGACATGCACCGGCTTGACGCCCGTCCAGAAGGCATACGTCCCCGGCGTCAGCACGCGCACCAGCTTGCCGCCGACCGTAAGGATGCCCGCCTGGGACGCCGCGACCGTCTCGATCTGCGCGAGGCGCGCCAGCTCCAGGAGCTTCCATCCCTGCGCCCCGATGCCCTCCGGCACCGGCTCGCCGTCGACCGTCTCGTAGACCTCAAACCGCAGATCCTGGCCGTTTTTCCAGTAGACATACCGCCCCGGCACGAGCACCTCGCCGCCGAGCCGCCCGTCGAGGTAGCACAGCGCGATGTGTCCGTCGTCCACCGTCTGCGTCACGGTCTGTTCGACGAACGCCGCGTCCTTCTTGAACGCCGTCAGCGTCGGCGCGTCGAAGACCTTGTGCAGCGGCTCCGCGAGCGACGTCTTGCGCACCGCCGATCCGCCGAACACATAGTACACGCCCGGCATCAGCATCCGCTCGAATCGCCCCTTCTTGAACAAAAACCCGCGCTCTGTCTCGTTGACTGTGATCTTCATAGATACCCTCCTTGCTCGCTGCCCGACCGGCAGCGTGGTCAGTCTCATGCATGTGTGGATGTGTATGAGGACGCCGCGCCGGACGAACGTCCGACGGGCGATGGTTTCGTCCTGCCCTCACGACGCGCCGACGGCGGCAGCGCGCTTGAGCCGTCCTGGCGGCGAGGCGGGACATCATGAGATCCGGCCAGGCTCGCGGTGCGGCGGTATCTGCGCCCCGGCAAGGCCGGCGGCACGCGCCGCAGCGGTGAGAGGGGAGTGCTGCGGCAGAGGACAGTCCTTGAAATAATGGCAAAATGCCTCCGTGATGCGTGCGGTGGAGCGGCGCATCTTCAAAATAGAGCTCCGATACTGCCCCGGCGGACAGCATCGGCCGTGGTGATGGGGGACTGGTGAGGTCGCTCATCGGCTCTTTGATGGGACGGTATACGCAGATCCGGCAGCGCCGCGCGCACCCCGGTGCGGTACAGACGCACCCGGAAAGTCTCATCTCTCCTATTATAACAGATATTTGTGCAACTTGTCAAGCTGCCCGGATCGCTTTTCCGACCGCCGTCCCGTTCGGACGACAAAGCTCTTGGGAAAATGTCACAAATTTCACAGGGGAGAGCTATGCCATCTGACCAGATCGGGCGGCGGAGAAGTCTTTTTCTGTTACTGTTTTGTTATTTTCGGGGCGCAAAATGCGGGGAAGGTTACAGAACGTTTTCAACATCTTCTCATTTTGAGACCAATTTTTATGTGCAAAATGACGACTCCGCGCGCCGTATCACCCTGACGATCTGTGGATATAATGGAAATACCTTGAAAAACATTGCCTTTTAGCTGAAAATATGCTATGATAAGTCCAGTCGTTGGGAAGACGTTCCCGCGGCCAAAAATCGGTATGACGATGATGCCTCGCATCCGGGCGGCACCGCTGTCCAGTCGCCCGCTGTCATGCCGCTCAGAAAGGATGAGTTGATGAGAAAAGCCAAAGTCGTAGCTATCGTGTGCGGCATGATCGCCTCGTGCTTGATCGGTGGTTTCGCTGTTGTAGAAGCAGCTACCGTGAAGCTCGACGAGAGCTCTACCGAGATGGTCGACTATGTCGACACCTACGAGCCCGAAGCCGAAGAGACCATAGCTACAACAGTAACTTCTATCGAAACGACCCGCGCCACAAAAACGACGACCACCACCACCACTGTCCTGACGGAGGACGAGACCACGGCCAAGGCCACATCCGTGACGACGACCACGGCCAAGACCACCACCACGACCGACACCACCGAGGCCCCTGAGACCGTCCCGGAGACCACCGAGACCCAGGCGCACAAGGTCATGGCAGTCGAGATCGAGATGGAGACCCAGGCACCCACCGCAGCACCCGCTGTCGTGAATACCGATAAGATCGCATCCGTGGCACCTGCCACCACCCCGGCTCCGGCCACCACGCAGACGCAGACCGTCGTTGAGACCTGCGCTGTCATCACCGAGCCGCCGACGCAGGAGTCCACCCCCGCCCCCGCCCCCGCACCTGTCGAGGAATACACCGAGGCCGTTCCCGTTGAGGAAGCGCCCGCTGTGGCAGACCCCGTGCCTGCGACGCAGGTCGGCGCCGGCTCCGTGTATGTGTCGGACAGCGATTACATCCTGCTGTGCAACGCCGTTGCCCATGAGGCCGGCGCGAACAACATCCCCGTGACCGAGAAGGCGAAGGTCGTGGAGGTCATCATGAACCGTGTCGCCTCCTCCAGATTCCCGAACACCGTCTACGGTGTGCTGACCCAGAAGTATCAGTTCAGCGGCTCCTCCACCTATGTGGACCTCGGCACCTTCTCCTATAAGGTGACCGACCTCGTCAAGCAGAGCGTGGATCTGTACCTGTCCGATCCTTCCCAGTTCAGCGAGGGCTACCTGTTCTTCTACGGCGACGGTAAGATGAACCACTTCCGCGTTTCCTGACGCGCGCCTGACAGAGAGACAGAGAGACTGACGCAGTCCCCGGACTGCATGATATAGAGATATTTTAGAGATAACAATAGCGAATTTCGTTTCAACTGATAGAAGTTCCTAGCAAAGACAACACCCCTCTGGCGTGGCGCCCGAGGGGCGCTTGTTTTTTTCTTTTTAGCAATGCCAGCGGGCGTTTGGCAAAATAAGCATTTGCTAGGTTTGCTGGATGGAGACACGGACGTCTCCATTTTTTTGTTTCCCCTCCATGCGTGAACGAACGCCCCTTCCCAGAAAGGAGAACACCATGGATGAGAAGAACAGCTTTTTGCTCTACGCCGACATCCTCCCGCAGTTCCGCCTCCTCACGCTCGAGCAGCGCGGCATCGTCATCACCGCGCTCCTGGAATATGTGGCGGAGGGCCGCGTCCTGGAGAGCCAGGATGTCGGGGCGATGATGATGTTCAGCTTTCTCCGCCAGACCGTCGACCGCAATACAGCGCGCTATCAGGCCGTTTGCGAGCGCCGTGCCGCCGCCGGACGCAAGGGCGCACAGGCCAAGAAGGCCAATGCCGAAGCAAGGGCCAGCATTGCTGACGCCGATGTAGCAAATGAAGCAATTGCTAGTTTTGCTAAAAAAATTTTGGCAAATGAAGCTGATAGTGAGCCTGTACCTGTACCTGTTCCTGAAAGTGTTCCTGTTCCTGTTCGTGAATCTGATTCTGATAGTGAGTGTGTGCGTGTGTGTGAGAGTGAGAGTGAGCCTGTGCCTGTGCCTGTTCCTGAGAGGCCTTCGTCCTCCCCCAAGCGCCACGATCCCGAGGCCTTTCTTGCCTCCCTCATCAAGGAGCACGAGGCCAAGGAAGCGGCCAGACTAAAAGCCTTGCAGCAGGAAACAGACACACAAACAGACACACACACCACACACACAAAGCAAGATTCTTTTTTAAACAACAACACACACACAGACACACACACAGACACACACACCACACACACGAATCAAGATTCTTTTTTAAACAACAACAACAACAACACCCCCTCCGCTGACGCGGAAGGGGAAGTGGATGAAGAAGGAGCGGCGCTCTCCGCATCCGACCTCGAAGCCTTGGGACGCATCCCGACCGCAGACGAGATCCTGTCGGCAGCGAGGTCGATGGGCTACGACTGGGACGCCCTCGAGGCCGAGAAGTTCCTCTCCTATAATACGCTCCACGACCGCAGAGACCATTGGGCCTATGCGATGGGCCTATGGGAGGAGCGGCGGTTCCCCAGAAAGCCCGCGGCCGGCCGCAGCGAGCCGCCCAAGCCAAAGCCCGGGAGCATGACCGCGAACGGCAGACGCCGCATCGACCGCAGCAAGGAGGCCTATCTAGCGTGCGTAAACAGGAGCCTCCACCTGGACGATGACGAATAATGCCCCTCCGCGTGGGAGGGGCTTCGGGGTCAGGAGAGCGTGTCGCGCAGACCGGCTTCATAGAGCTTGCGATGGATGCGGTCCATGACCTTTTCGTAGTAGATCTGCTCGTCGATGGTCATGCCGCGCTGGGAGATCTGGAAGACGGTCGTCACGGCGCGGGTGTACTTCGTCAGCGCCTCGGTGTATTCCGGGAGCATGAGATAGGGCTTGTCGGACTCGGCGGCACGCTGCTCGTAGGCGATGTAGGTGTCGTAATAGTCCTCATAGACCGCCAGCGCCTCGACAAGGGCAGGGTCGACGCCATCGGGTACGGACAGCGGCTCGGTCGGTGCGGCCGTCTCCGAGGCGTCTGGGGCGTCCTGGAGGGTGCCGCTCGAAACAGTGTCATCAGAGGCAGTCTCTAAGAGGATGTCCTCCGGCATCGTCTCCGGGATGACGGTCGGGACGGTCTCCGGCATGACGACGGGGACGGTCTCCATGGTCTCCGTCTCCATGACGACCGTCTCGGTGACGGGCACGGCCTCCTCCCGGGCATCCCGTCGGCGGTCCAGGCCGAGCCACATCGACCGTATCAGGAACACGAGGATGACCACCAGCACGAGCATGACGGCCAGGAGGACGAAGAAGCTGCGGTCGGTCTTGGCACCGTCGTATTTGGACGGCATATCAGGCTTTCTCTGCATGGCGGATGTCAGTCGAACTTCGGCTCGCAGGTCAGGTCGACGCCGAGACGCTTGAAGATGCGCTCATCGACCGCGGAGAGGATGACGGTCGAATGGACCTCACACCCGCGGAGACGGTCGAGCTGTGCCATGGCGCGCGCGGCGTTCTCGTCGGTGCTCGCGCAGATGGCGAGGGCGTAGAGGGTCTCGTCGGTGTGGAGACGGGGGTTGATGTTGCCGAGGTGCTGCACCTTGAGGTTCTGGATCGGCTCGATGACGTGGGGCGACATCAGCAGCACCTCGTCCGGCAGACCGGCGAAATGCTTGAGGGCATTGAGCAGGAGGGCGGAGCAGGCGCCGAGCAGGTCGGAGGTGCGGCCGGTGAGGATGGTGCCGTCCTGGAGCTCCATGGCGGCAGCGGGGGCGCCGGTCTCGGCCTCCTTGGCGAGCGCGGGGGCGACGACGCGCCGGTCCTCGACGCCGACGCCGGCCTGCTTCATGAGCAGCTCGAGCTTGTAGACCTCGTCCTCGGTGGACGTGCCCTTGCGGCGTCCGGCGAGGGCGGTGTAATAGCGGCGGATGATCTCATCGCGTGCGGCCTGGCAGACGACCTCGTCATCGACGATGCAGAGACCGGCCATATTGACGCCCATGTCCGTGGGGGACTTATAGGGCGACGTGCCGAGGATCTTCTCGAACATGGTGCTGAGGACGGGGAAGATCTCGACGTCGCGGTTATAGTTGACGGTGGTCTTGCCGTAGGCCTCGAGGTGGAAGGGGTCGATCATGTTGACGTCGTTGAGGTCACTGGTCGCGGCCTCGTAAGCCAGGTTCACAGGATGACGCAGCGGGAGGTTCCAGATGGGGAAGGTCTCGAACTTGGCATACCCGGCATTGACGCCGCGGCGGTGCTCATGGTAGAGCTGGGAGAGGCAGGTGGCCATCTTGCCGGAGCCGGGACCGGGCGCGGTCACGACGACGAGGCGGCGGGACGTCTCGATGTAGTCATTGCGGCCGTAGCCCTCGTCGGACATGATGAGGGGGATGTTGGAGGGGTAGCCCTGGATGGCGTAGTGGTGGTAGACGCGGACGCCGAGGGCCTCGAGGCGGCTCTGGAAGGCGACGGCGGTGGGCTGTGCGTCATAGCGCGTGAGGACGACGCTGGAGACGTAGAGGCCGATCTTGGTGAAGACGTTATACAGACGCACGACGTCGACATCATAGGTGATGCCGAGGTCGCCGCGGACCTTGTTCTTCTCGATGTCCGCCGCATTGATGACGATGACGATCTCGGCATCGTCCTTGAGCTGGAGGAGCATCTGGAGCTTGCTGTCGGGCTTGAAGCCGGGCAGCACGCGGGAGGCGTGGTGGTCATCGAAGAGCTTGCCGCCGAACTCGAGATAGAGCTTATCGCCGAAATGGGCGATGCGCTCGCGGATATGGGCGGACTGGAGCTGGAGGTATTTTTCGTTGTCGAAGCCGATCTTACCGGAACTCATTTACATCATCCTTTCCGACACCGTCACGCCCCGCGTGCGGCATCTTCGCGCGTCACTTATGTTCACTTCTCTATTATATATGATTTGTCGAAAAAAATCAAGATGATTTTTCGTGACGGGCGTGTGAAGGACGTTTGCCTCCCCCACTTTTATGAATGGCACGACGTTCGTGCGTCCCCGGTCGCCCCTCACCCCCTGACCCCCTCTCCCCGTCCGGTGCGGGGTGCCCCCGCTGGCGATTCCCATACGGGTAACACATCGCACTTTGTGAACGAACGCACGCCCCCAATGGCCTTGCGGCCAAAGGGGGCGTCGCTCCGCGCTGCCTCCTCCCGGCGGAGCCGGGAGCAGCGCATCTCTCGTCCCTCAGCGGCACGGCTTTCAGATAGGGCGCGGGCCCGCGAGGGATGTTTGCCTCCACCACTTTTCTCAAAGGCACGACGTTCGTGCGTCCCCGGTCGCCCCTCACCCCCTGACCCCCTCTCCCCGTCCGGGGAGAGGGGGAGTTTTTTAGGCGGCCCTGCGGGCCGCCGCCGCTTTTTCCGCCGCCTATCGGCGGCGGGGCGGGCGGTCTGTCCGCTGGCGCGGACAGCGACCGCTTTTGGGGGATGGCGGCGCGTCCATTGGGGCAGTCCGTGACCCGGGGGACAGTGTCCCCCGGGCCGCCGGAGGCAGCAGGTCCAGAAAAAACAGCATTGCCCCCTTTGGCCGTCAGGCCATTGGGGGCAAGCGGTGTAAAGCAAAGTGCGTCGTGCCTTCCGAATGGGAATCGCCAGCGGGGGCTCCCCGCCTCAGATAGGCGCGCGGAGGCCGGGGTCGGCGGTGTCCTGGACTTCCTTTTTGCGGTAGGCGATGCGCAGGCCGGAGAGGACGTGGACGCCCTTGAGGGGGTCGAAGCGGAACTGGTACTCGATGCCGTACTCCATGCCGAGGCGCTTTTGGAGCGCGAGGGCGAAGGCGAGGCGATGGTCGCTCTCCTTCTCGGGGTCCTGGAAGCCCATGGACGTGAAGTCATAGTGCTCCTTCATGTAGACCATACGGCCCTCCATCATGTCGGTCATGGTGGTCACGTCGATGGCGGTATCGTTGATGTCGATGTCCCAAATGACGCCGTATTTCGTACATTCCCCGATCAGCTTGACCACATCGCGCACGAGCTCGGACTTCTCATAGCGCGGGAGGAGCGTCTCGGCCTGGGTGCGCAGCGCGGCCTCGGCGGCGTGGCGCAGGTTCTCTGCCTCACGCTCGAGCTCCATGGGCGTCATCTTCGCGGGGACAGACACACTGCGGATGAACGGCATCGGCTGCGGCTGCGGCTGCCCGCCCATCCTCGCGATCTGCTGGTTGGCGTCGTTGAGCTTCTTGATCAGGATGATGATCGGTATGATAAGGAGAAATCCCATTGCGGCGACCCTGCCTTTCCTTTGATGATGTTCTTATTATAACACACTGCTGCGGCGATGTCAAGGGCATTCGGCCGCCTTATCCCGCATAGGCTCGGTAGATGAGCCTTGCGAGCAGGAGCTCGTACTGGTTGAAGAACGGACGGTCGCGCAGGTCGCCGCCGCTGTAGAGCAGCATCCGCCCGAGCGGATAGTCCGTGACCGGGAAGGACAGGCGTCCCACCCAGGCGCCCTCCTCCTCCGCGCACGTCCACGATGCGCCGTGGTGGCGGCAGTAGAGCGCGAGCAGCGCCGCCTCCTGCGTGGGCGCACCGAACGTGGAGGCGTGGGGGGACTGACTAGGCTCGGGGAGGGCACGGCTCTCGATGGTCAGCGTGCCGATGCCGTCCTCACAGGAGAAGTCGAGCGCGATGTCGTGCGGACGCTCCGACTCCGGGCAGGTCAGCACGACGCCGCAGAGGATGGCCGTGAGGAGCGCGCCCACGGACGTGTCGTTCGCCCAAAGGCCCTTATGGGTCATGCGGATGGACGTGCGGGCGACCTGCCGCAGCGCGGACTCGAGCAGCTCATCCACCGTCTCGAGGAACGTCGGGAGCTGGATCGAGCCGTCGTCCTGGCGGCGCAGCATCCCGATGGTGGCGCGGCGGCAGAACTGGGGGAGGTAGAGCTTGACCGCGCTCACGCTGATGCCGGCGAACAGGCCGCGCGTCTCCTCCGTGAGGAGCTCGTGCTCGTGGAGGACCTCGCGCAGACCGCCGGCAGAGAGCCGGAGCGTCTCAACGGCCGCAGCAGTCACGCTCTCGTCCGGGACCGCATTCTCCCGCAGGACGGCCGTGCGGACGCCGCTGGCCTTGTCGCAGGAGAGGGCACAGTCCCAGAGCCGCTCCTCCCAGACGACGGGATAGATGCCGTTCTCCCAATGGTCCTCGGGCAGATGCAGGGCCTCGTTCCAGTCGGGAGCGTTCTTCGTGTTCTGCCAGACGGGGCGCCATGCGGCATCGAGGATGGCGGCCGCGCCTGTCTCCTGTGTGAGCAGGCCTTTGAGGATGCCGAGCTGAGCTGGTGTCATAGTGTTCTCCTTTCTCATAAGGCAGACCCGGGGTCGTACCCGGTCGGCGGCAGATCGTCAAGTCAAGTGCAACACTTTTTAGAAAGGAATTCAAGAGGAGAAAGATAGCCAAGGCACTTTCTGGGGCGATCGTTGATAA
>CACWPL010000050.1 GCA_902762785.1 uncultured Ruminococcus sp.
CCGTTCCTGACGGAGCGTGCCATCCGCTCGGAGCTGGGCGAGGACAAGGTGGACGACAACATCCAGCGCCTCGGGCTCTGGCTGACGTATTCGCAAAAGTCCGCGATCGGTAAGCAGGAGTGGGATGCGTGCCGCGTGGACGGCAAGCCCGCACTTCGTCCCGGTGCGCGGCTCTATCTCGGGGTGAAATTTGCCAAGAACACAGAGAATGTGGCGCTCGCGGTCGCTGTCAGGACGGCCGACGGGCGCATTTTCGTGGAAGCGATCGACTGTCGGACACGGCGCGAGGGGAACGCATGGATCATCGCGTACCTGTCAGCGCCGGGGGCGGAGCGGGTCGCGGTGGACGGTGCCGCCGGACAGACCCTCCTCACCAGCGAGATGAAGGATGCCGGTGTGCGCTGTAAGCCCGTCCTGCCGACGGTTCGGGACATCATCGCGGCGAACACGCTCTTTGAGCAGCAGCTCTTTGCCGGACAGATCTGCCACGCGGGACAGCCGGCACTCGCACAGATCGCAGTCAACTGCGATCATCGCGCCATCGGGTCCGACGGGGGCTTCGGTTATGTGTCCATCCTCGAGGGAGCAGAGGCGGCGCTGCTGGAAGCCGTGTCGCTCGCGCACTGGCTCTGTGCATCGGCAAAGGAGAAGAAGTCGGTGCAGGTCATCGGCTACTGACCACACATGAAAGGGTGAGACTTACGGACAAGGAAACGAAAGAGAAGATCGGCAGGCTGACGCGGCGCGACTTCGACGAGGACGAGATCTACACCTTCCCCGTCACGCTATGTCATAACGACATCGACCGGGACGGCGAACGGTTCTCGGAGGAGGCACTCGCAGAGATGGCGGAGCTGTTCATCGGCAAGACAGGCATCTTCGACCACGCGCCCTCTGCGGTGAACCAGATGGCGCGGATCTATGACACCGAGGTCGTCACGGATGATAGCCGCACGACGAAGCTCGGGACGCCGTATCAGTATCTGAAGGGCTACGCCTACATGGTACGCACAGCAGAGAACGCCGACACGATCACGCTCATCGACGGCGGGATCCTCAAGGAGGTCAGCGTCTCGTGCAGCGCATCCAGACGGACGTGCTCGGTCTGCGGAGCCGCGGACATGGCTTGCGGGCATGTCAAGGGCGAGGTGTACGATGGAAAGCATTGTCACACCGTGCTGAGCGGCATCACCGATGCCTATGAATGGAGCTTTGTCGCCGTCCCGGCACAGGTCGGGGCCGGTGTCATGAAGCAGTACAAAGGAGGTACCACGATGGAGGACTTTACGCCCATCACCACACAGGAGGCGTTCACGGCGGCGGCGCAGCCGCTGATCGAGGCGGCCGTTACGGAGGCGGTCAAGCAGTACGAGGGCTATCTCTCGCCGGAGGCACACCAGAAGGCGCTCGATGAGCAGGCGGCCGCACACAAGACCACGCTCCTCGCGGCGCTGCGGACGAAGGCGGCGATGCAGGCTGGGCTCCCTGTGGAGCTGGCCGACCGTCTCACCGGCGAGACCGAGGAGGCGCTCTGCAAGGATGCCGAGAAGCTGGCCGCCCTCACCAAGAGCGCACACGGTAGCTATCATTTTTCGGCTGAGAACGGCGAGGCGGACGGCGTGTCCGCTGCGTTCTACAAGAAGAACCCCAAGCTGGCTAGAAAGGAGAACTGACACATGGCACATGAGGCACAGACCCGTTATTCCGACCTCGTACTCGCGAAGCTGCGCGCTGAGCTCGTGCTCGCGGACGGCTTCGTGTTCAACAACGACTACGAGGGCGACCCGACCGCGGGCGCGGTCAAGATCCCGGTGCGTGACGCCGAGGTCGCCGTCTCCGACTACGACAAGGCCAACGGCATCCAGCTCACGACCGGCTCGACGACCTACACGACCCTCGTCATCGACAAGGACAAGGCCGTCAACGAGCTGATCGACGGCTACGATGAGGCGTCCGTCCCGGATGACCTGGTCGCCGACCGACTGGATTCGGCGGGCTATTCGCTGGCACGTCAGGTCGATACGGACGGCGCGACCACGCTGCTCGCTGGAGCGACCGTCAAGAACGTTGCCGTGCTCACGAAGGACAACATCTACAGCACGATCGTTGACATCCGCACGGACATGTCCAAGGCCAACATCCCGGATGACGGCAAGCGCTATCTGCTGGTCGTGCCGGATGTCACGGCGCTCCTGCTCAAGTGCCCGGAGTTCGTCCGCGCGACTGCCCTCGGTGATGCCACGGTCGAGAACGGCGTGATCGGCAAGATCGCCGGCTTCAAGGTCAAGGAGTGGAACGACCAGACGACCGGCCTTGCGATGATCGCAGGCCATCCGCGCTATGCGACCCGAGCGGCAGAGTGGAGCGTGGGCGTGCATGTGCAGGATCTGGCACAGTCCGGGCAGTACATCGGCGCGTGCGCGGTGCAGGGGCGCCGTGTCTACGGCCACAAGGTGCTGCGTTCGGCGGCGATCCGTGCGGTCTATGCGCCCGGCTCTCTGACCGTGACGCTCGCCGCCTCCGATGCCGGCAAGACGGTCGCGACCGTGACCGCAGGCGGCTCCGGCACCACCTACGCCTACAAGAAAAACCCCGCATCCCGCGCGGTCTTCGGCACCGCGACTGCGGACTATGCCGGCACGTCCCTGACCTCCGGCACGACCAAGATCACGGTCGCCGAGGGAGATATCCTCGAGATCGTGAACTTGGTAGATGGCAAGGTCGCGGCGGTGGGCTATGTCACCGTGACGGCCGCTGCCATCGGGCCCTGATGTCCACCGTCTACGCGACCGTCGATGATCTGCGGACGCTCCGTTCCCTGACGGCGCAGGAGAAGGAGGCTGCGGCGGTGCTGCTGCCGCAGGCATCCGCCAAGCTCCGCCTCACGGCGCAGCGCTACCGGGCAGACATCGACGCGAGGATCGCGGACGAGACCACCGGGGAGGACTATGCACAGGCCGTGAAGTCCGTCGTCGTGGCGGCGGTGTTCCGGGCGCTCTCGGCGCTCGGGCAGTCGGCCACGGCGACGCAGAACACCGAGAGCATCGGCGCGTACAGTCTGACGTACACCTTCGCGAACGCCGGACAGCAGCTCTATTTCCTGCGTAACGAGCTGCGCGATCTTGGCCTCCTGCGGCAGACGTTCGGGATGCTCGACATCTATGGAGGTGGCGCAGATGTTCACGAATAGGCCGAGCTGTACGATCTGGGAGCAGACCGTCATCGACCGCTCTCCCGCGTGGGTGCGGCATGTGACTGGCGCGGTCTACTGGCAGGGATGTGACGCACAGCGTCTCGCCGGGGCGGAGCGCCGTCCGGAGGACCGGGCGCTGTGCATCGTCCACAGAGACAGCATCGGCCTCTATGTCCCGAAGCCGGACGACCGCATCCTTCCTGGGACGGTGGAAACAGACCGCCCGCCTGCGGATGCGCTCACGGTCGTGAACGTCAAGGACTTCCTGTTCGGCAGCGATGCCGTACAGCATATCGAGGTGGAGGCAGAATGATCCGTTTCAAGGGGATGCAGCTCTCCGGCGCCCTCGATGCGGGGCTCCCGGAGGTGTTCAAGAGCAAGCAGCGGCGGCTCGATGAGGCCGTCATCCGCACGATGGCGCCCTATGTCCCGGTCGCGGAGGAGAAGTACAGGAACCACGGCAGGATGAGCCGGTCGCACGTCATCGAGCGCCCTGGCGTCATCATCAACACCGAGCCGCGCGCCCGCCGCGAATACTACACGAACGCAGGCCACGGGAACGGCGGGCTCCATGCCGTGCGCGGGACGGTCGGCGTGCGCGGCAGGCTCTGGTTCGAGCGGATGAAGGCTGACCACAAGCGCGAGCTGCGGGAGGTGGCAGAGAAATGAGACCGATCATCGAGGATGTGCGGACGTATCTCTGCGGCTTCCCTGGTCTGCGGGACGGGCTATTCGGCGTGGACTACCTCGGCAGCGAGCCGACCGGCTACACCGTCGAGGCCATGCCCTGCGACCCGGTGCTGCGGCAGTATACGGACGGGAGCGCGATGAAGCAGTTTCTTTTCGTGTTCGCGTCACGGGAGACCTACGGCGCAGACGTGACCGAGAACACCGCCAACATGGCATTTTACGAGGCGCTGGAGCGATGGCTCCGCACCAATGACGACAGGGGCATCCTGCCCGTTCTGGACGGCCGCGAGGCTTGCGGCATCGAGGTGCTGACCTCCGGGTATGTGCTCGATGCGGACAGCAGCGCCGCACGGTACCAGATGCAGGTGCGCCTGACCTATCTTGAGGAGGTAAACTGATGAAGAAGCGCGACCATATCCTTGCGTTCTACGGCGTCCCCGCAACGAGCGGCACGGGCGTGACGTTCACGCGCATGAAGTATTTCACCCAGCTCTCGCACTCGAAGAACGCGCAGGAGTATTCCCGCAAGTATGTCGACGAGGAGAGCGACCGCATCGACGTGTCCGCATACAAGCCGCAGTATGACTACGGCTTCGACCGTGTAGACAGCGACCCTGTGCTGACCGACATCCTGAAGATCACCAATGAGGAGCTGATCGGGGACGATGCCGTCCGCACGCTCATCATCGTGGACACGGACACGAACGAGGCATATCAGCGCGACTACGCCGTGATCCCTGGACAGGAGGGAGACGATGCCTACGTCTACACGCATTCCGGCTCCATGAAGGCGCACGGCCCGAAGATCAAGGGTACCGCCGCGAGCACGGACGACTGGGCGACCGCGACCTTCACGGCCACGCCGTAAGGAGGCACTATGGACAAGATCTGGACGTATGGTGAGGTCTCTCTGACGCTCGACATGGCGGATGCTGCAACGGTCGAGCGCTATGAGGACGCGTTCGACCAGCTCGCCAAGGAGGCCGCGGCGCTCCCCAAGGACGGCCGCGCCTCCGCAAGGATACGGGCGTACTGTGCGATGTATCGCCGCCTCTTCGACCGGCTCTTCGGTGAGGGGACGGCAGACGTCCTCTTTCAAGACATCCCCGACAACACCGACCGCTATGACGAGGTCTATGGGGCGTTCCTCCAGTTCATCACCGCGCAGACCGCTGCCATCACTAAGCAGAAAGAGGAACGTGCGGCGCAGATTCGGCGCTTCCTGCCCGACCGCAGCCGGAAAAAGAAGTGATCTCGCTGCTCTATGAGCCGCTGCCGGAGACGGTGACGGCGGACGGTGAAGAGCGTGAGATCCTGACCGACTATCGCGACTGGATCCGCTTTTCCGACCTCATGGGGAGCGACCTGCCGAACGAGGACAAGCTGCGAGCGGCGGCGTTCTGGTACGTCGAGCCGCCTGCACGCTTCACGGCGGAGGCGTTCTCCGCGCTCGTGGCGTTCTATCGTGCGGATGCGCTCGCGCAGGACCATGATGAGCACGAGGAGGACGACGGACTTCCGCGTCCTCCTGTGCTCGACTGGAGCATCGACGCCAAGTACATCCTCGGCGACTTCCGGCGGTGCTATGGGCTCGACCTTCTGCGGGTGGAGCATCTGCACTGGTGGGAGTTCCGGGCGCTGCTGGAGGCGCTGCCGGACGATGCACAGATCATGCGGCGCGTCGCCTACCGCGGCGCGGACCTCTCGCAGATACCGAACGAGGCCGAACGGCGGCGCGTGGCACGGCTCCAGCGGCGCTTCGCTCTGCCGTTCACCTACACAGACGAGATGATCGGGGCGATGCTATGGGACGCGATGTGACACTGCCGCCGACAGAGCGCTTTTGGCTCCGCTGTCCCTACTGCGGCGCCAAGACCATTTTGTATGACAACACCGCCGACTGCCGCGGCGTGTATGTGAAATGCACGCGCGGATGCGGGCGTGAGATCGAAGTGAAGATCGAGAAAGGGAGACAAGTGCATTGCGCCGATGAGCCGCACGGATCCAACAGATAGGAGGGATCTGTGTGCCATTCGACGGGACACTAAAGTTCGATACCGCCATCGACCAGAGCGGTTTCAAGGCAGGACTGGACGGCCTCGGCAGCATCGCCAAGGCCGGCATGACCGCCGTCACGGCGGCTGTCGGCGCGGCGACCGGTGCGGTCACGGCGCTCGGCGGCTATGCCGTCAAGGTCGGTGAGGGCTTCGAGAGCAGCATGGCGCAGGTCGTTGCGACCATGGGCATCACCAAGGACACCGTCCAGGACGGTGTCAACAGCTACGAGCTGCTGCGGGATGCTGCGGCAGCAGCGGGCGAGGCCACTACGTTCTCCGCCTCGGAGGCGGCGGATGCGCTGAACTATCTCGCGCTCGCGGGCTATTCTGCCGCACAGGCCTCCGAGGCACTGCCCGCCGTGCTCGACCTGGCGGCGGCAGGCGGGATGGCGCTCGCGGATGCGTCCGACCTCGCGACCGATGCGATGGCCGCACTCGGTATCGAGGCGAGCAAGGACAGTCTGACCGCGTTCGGCGACCGTATGGCCAAGACCGCGTCCCTTGCGAACACGAACGTCTCCCAGCTCGGCGAGGCGATCCTGACCGTTGGCGGCACGGCAAAGATCCTCGCGGGCGGGACGGAGGAGCTGGACGCAGCGCTTGGCGTGCTCGCGAACCGCGGCATCAAGGGCGCAGAGGGCGGCACGCACCTGCGGAACATGCTCCTCTCCCTGTCCGCGCCGACCGATACAGCAAAGGCCGCGCTCGATGCGCTCGGCGTCTCTGCCCTGGATGCCGACGGGAACATGCGCCCGCTGAACGACGTCTTCACCGATCTACAGTCGGCGATGGATGGCATGAGCGATGGGGACACGGCGTCTGTCCTCAGTGACATCTTCAACAAGACCGACCTCGCCGCTGCACAGGCGCTCATGGCCGGCAGCGGGGACGAGCTGAGAAGCCTGGAGACGGCGCTGCACGACTGTGACGGCGCGATGTCCCAGATGGCCAAGACCATGAACGACACGCTCGAGGGAGACATGAAGTCCCTCGGATCGAAGGCGGAGGCGTTCGGCATCGCCATTTATGACGGACTGAACGCGCCGCTGCGGGAGCTGGTGCAGCTCGGCGGGGAGTACGTCTCCGCGCTGACTGACGCCTTCGAGGAGGGCGGTCTGGACGGCCTTGCGGCAGAGGTCGGAGACGTCCTCGGGGATGCGGTCACGACCCTCGCGGGCTATGTCCCGATGCTGACAGAGCTCGGCACATCGCTCCTCACAGCGCTCGCACAGGGGCTTGCCGATCATGCGCCGGACATCGCCCGCACCGCGCTCGAGGCCGCTCTGACGCTCGTGCAGGGCCTCGGCACAGCGGCGGCGGACATGTGGGACCTGGGCGCATCGCTCCTGACGTCCCTCGCAGGCGGCATCGAGGAGCGGCTCCCACGGATCCGCAGGATCGCGCGGGAGGTCGTGAGCGGTCTTGCAGAGGCCGTCGTGCGTGACCTGCCGCAGATGCTCGAGGCGGGGCTCTCCATCGTGGAGGCGCTGGGGAGCATCATCCTGGAGAACACCCCGCAGGTCGCGGCAGCGGGCACACAGCTCGCGGCGGCGCTCGTGCGGATGCTCCTCGACCGTTTGCCGGATGTCCTGGCGGCGGGCGCGGAGATCGTGGGAGCGCTCGGAAATGCGCTCCTTGACCGCCTCCCGGACGTACTGTCTGCGGGCGAGGCCATCGCCGCATCGCTCGCGAAAACGCTCAGCGACCTCATCACGCCGGAGAACATCGCATCCATCGCAGAGACGGCACAGCAGCTCGTGACCGTCCTTGCAAGGACCCTCGCCGGGATGCTGCCACTCCTGACAGAGACGGCGGCCTCGCTCATGGAGACGCTCGTGACCGCGCTCCTCACGCCGGAGACTGTCTCCGATCTTGCAGCGCTCGGTGTGCGTCTTCTCCTCGTGCTGACGACTGCGCTTGCAGACAATGTCGGCACGCTCGTGTCGGCGGCACAGACGGTCGTCCTCGCACTCGTTTCGGCGCTGACAGAGGGCGACACCTTGCAGCGTCTCACGGCAGCCGGCACGCAGCTCCTGACGATCCTGCTGACCTCGATCCTGGATGCCCTTCCACTCCTGCTCGAGGCCGGCGCGGCCGTCCTCACGGCGCTCGTCACTGCGCTGGCGTCGCCCGATGCGCTGGCAAGTCTCACCGAGACGGCCATCCAGATCCTGACCACGCTCGCGGGGGCGCTCGTGGACGCGCTGCCGCAGCTCACGGAAACGGCAGTCGAGCTGATCGTGTACCTCGTGCGTGCGCTGACCGAGCCGGACATGCTCCTGCGCCTCGTGGATGCAGCGGCGGACATCCTGCTCGCGCTCACGGATGCGCTCGTGGATAACATCGACACGCTCCTCCTCGCCGTGCAGGAGATCGTGCGCTATCTCATAGAGGAGCTGCTCGAGCCGGATAATATCCAGAAGCTCGTCGAGACTGGCACGAAGCTGCTCGCCGGCATCGTCAAGGGCGTGCTCCAAATCGGCGGGAGCCTGATCGGCTTTGCCGTCGAGATGCAGCGTGAGATCAAGGAGGAGCTCGATTCGGTAGACTGGGCCGCGCTCGGCATCTCCATCCTGGACGGCATCATCGCCGGTCTGACCGGCGTCGACGGGAGCTTCTTCGGGGATTTCGGTGACAACTTCGTCACCGGCCTCAAGGACATCTTCGGCATCCATTCGCCCTCGCGGGTCATGCGCGACGCCATCGGCATCCCGCTCGCACAGGGCGTGGAGGCGGGCTTCACGGACGCGATGCCGAACTTCTCCGAGATCGTGGACGAGGCGGCGGACGCTCTGACCGTCCCGCTCCCGCCGGTGGAGGTCGGTGTCGTGTATGGCGATGCTGCACCGCCGGACATCCCCGCATCGGACTTCCCGGAGCCGGCGGATCGGCCGGACTATCCCGTGCTGCCGGACTGGCCCGAAGTCCCCGAGATGCCGGACTATCCTATGCCGCCGGAATGGCCGGATGTCCCCGAGTTCCCGGACTACCCTGTGCCGCCGGAATGGCCGGATGTCCCCGAGTTCCCGGACTATCCTGTGTCGCCGGAATGGCCGGACTTCCCGGAGCTGCCTGTGCAGCCGGAATGGCCGGAAGCTCCGTCTCTGTCTGAATGGCCGGAGATGCCCGATCTGCCGGAGATGCCGGAGCGATGGCCGGACATCGACCCCGGCGCGCTCGACATCCTGCGCGGTCTGCGGCTGCCTGCACCGGCGGCGGACGCGGCTGCGACGTCCGAGATCGTACAGCAGCTCGAGACGGTCGTCGTCAAGGCGGTGCAGATCGCCAATGCAAGGAGCGGAGGTCACACACTATGAAGTTCGCCGACTTTTATCGGTATGACGGGACACAGCTCGTTCCCGTCGCCATGAACTGCATCCAGACCGGCACGCTCGAGCTGACACGCGAGCCGGTCGCGCAGCGCTACACGCTGGCAAACGGCGCCCCGCTGACCTATGCCGCCGACAAAGACACGCATCTGCGCCTCATCACGCTCGAATGTACGGCGTCCCAGGCGAATAGTCTGGCAGGCGCGGTGCATTATGGCGTACTGGTCGCAGCAGGTCTCCCGTCGTTCTCTGACTCGCAGAGTGCAGAAGATGTCGCGCCGTTCCTCAATCAATACCATGGACAGGTCATCCACATCACGGGCGCCTGCACCTTCACGGAGGCGATGCGCGGGGTCATCCGCGTGGAGCTGCCGGTACAGATCGAGGATGGCGACGTGGGCGTCCCGATGGTGGGGCCGCCCTTCGAGTACAGCACGAGATGGCTCTTCCTCGACGGGAACGTGGATCGGGTCCTATCCGGGCCCTATCGGCTGCGCCCGGGCGGCATCGTTGAGCGGACGTCTGCTTATGTCACATCCTCCGCCTCGATGACGGTGCAGTGCTACTTGGACACGCATGGCTTCGGCGAGCTCTCGACGGCCACGATGGACGTCAGTGTGGACGGCATATCTGCCGGAACAGCGACCGGCGGCAACTGCACCGTGACCGTCCCGCTCAGACTGCGTGAGAACATCGTCTCTGTGCGGATGTACAGCTCGCTCGGTGCTGCCCTGGCGAAAAACACTTATATCCGCCTCCCGGTCTACAGAATGGGGTGATACCGTGTATTTGACCGAACACATCTCCGGCACCGTCTCGCGCTACGACTACGAGGCACAGCGCTGGACGGACGTCGTCATCCTCTCGGACAGCAACGTCATCTCGGCATCTACCGTGCGGCAATGCTGCCCGGATGGAGCGTTCGCCATCGGCGGTGTCTTTGCCGGGACGCTCTCGCTCGTGTGCCGTCTGCCCGGGATGGGGCTTTTCCAAGTCCGCGGGGCGAGGATCACGCTGTTTTCGCAGTACAACGGCGAGGCATCCCCTCAGCAGATCGGCGTCTTCTGGGTGACGAACGCCTCGCGCGTGGGCGACATCTTCACGCTCGATGCACAGGATGCGGTCGGCTGGACGGACACCTCGTCCTACAACGCATCGGGGAGCTCCGTGACAGGCGGGATCGGGAAGTATCTCGTTGATCTTGGATGCTCGCAGACGCCGGAGGCATGGATGAAGACAGTCACGGCGAAGGTCGTGGATCTCGTGGAATGTCAGACCGGCATCCCGAACATGCTCACCTGGAAGGACTATGACTTAGCCGCGAACGATAACGAACGGTACTGCAATCAGATGATATGGGCGCGGGACGATGAACACATCTATGAGACGATCTACCCGGCCATGTTCGCGTGCTATCCCGGCAGCGGCGCGTCTGACAGTGACTGCCCGCGGGACTTCTATATTTGGCTCGCGACCCTAGCGGGCGGGTTCGTCCACGCGCTCCCGACCGGGGAGCTGACGCTCGGACAGTTCGCGCAGCCGGAATTCGGGACGGCCGTCATCCATACGAACGAGATCGAGCTCGACACCTGTGACATCGCCGACTATACCCTCCAGCTCCTGCGCGTGACCGTACAGTCGCAGCTCGATGCCACACGCGGCGCGAGCATGGAGATCTATACCTCCCCGGACTACGCCCACCGCGTCACGATGCGTTACCAGATCGCGGACGACCCGTTCCTGGACGGCTTCGTGGAGTGGTACATCTATCATGAACAGACCGTCCCGAGCGTCTGGACGATCGCGCATAGCCTTTGGCGGTCGTTCACAGAGTATGGCGGCGGCGTGGTCGTCCGGCCGTTCCGCTGCACCGTCCACAAGGCCGCGCGGTACCACCTCGGGCAAAAGATCGAGATCCACTGGAGGGGGCGCGGTGAGACGTCTGAGACCGTCTACCAAAGCACGATCACCGGCATCCGCTGGACGTTCCGCGGCGGCACGGCACTCTCCTGCGGCGGCGAGGACAGCCGCGTGATGGCGGACGCCGTGCGCGCCTCCAAGGGCGACAAGGCGCTCCAGGAGGCGCGGAACCGCTGCAACGCCCTACAGCGGGAGATGGGAGCATAACATGGAAAAAGAACGATTTTATGACATTTTGAGGCCGATGGAGTGCTTTGCGGGAGACACGCTCCCGACATTCGAGGTCATGGTGGAGGGCGTGGAGGATCTGACTGGGTACACGATGCAGCTCATCCTCACGGAGGAGCGCTATCCGCAGACCGCCGCGCTCACCAAGACCTGCACGGCGGCTGAGACCGAGACGGGCATCCCCTATTTCGCCGTCCGGCTCACGACCACAGACACGGCCTCGCTCCTGGGGACGTATCTCCTGACGTTCGACTTGACGGATACGTCCGGGGCGCACTATCGCAAGCTTGCCGGGGCGCTCACGGTGCTGCCGTGTGGAGGTGGCGTATGATGACATTTCGTTTGGGGGAGACGGTGCAGATGCGGCTGTCGACCGGCACCGGAGGCATCGACCCCACTGCCGTCCATGGTGACGGCGTCACGGAGATCGCTGTGCTCACCGCGACAGAGTACGATGCCTTGACGCCGTCCGCATCGGTGATCTACCTCGTACAGCAGACGGATGGAACAGTCAAGATCTATCTTGGCACGGTCGAGATCTCCGGGGGCGGCGGCGGCACCGACCCGGATGCCGTCCACAGCGTCGACGTCTCGACGCTGCGGGTGATGACGCAGGCAGCGTATGATGCGCTTGACCCGCCCGATCCG
>CACWPL010000051.1 GCA_902762785.1 uncultured Ruminococcus sp.
ACTGTCCGCCGCGGCCTGGATCTTGTCGAGCAGACCCTCCGCAGAGGACGCCTTGACGTGCAGCGTCCCGGCGGCATAGTTCAGCGAGGCCTCCTCGATGCCGTCGGCCTTGGCGATGGCCGCCTCGATCTTGGCGGCGCAGTTGGGACAGTCGATGTTCTCGAAGGTGTAGACCTTTTTGACGTGATGATGTCCCTTCTCACGGAACACCGCCCTCTCCTCGACACTGTCCGCCGCGGCCTGGATCTTGTCGAGCAGACCCTCCGCAGAGGATGCCTTGACGTGCAGCGTCCCGGCAGCATAGTTCAGCGAGGCCTCCTCGATGCCGTCCGCCTTGGCGATCGCGGCCTCGATCTTGGCGGCACAGTTGGGGCAGTCGATGTTCTCGAAGGTGTAGATCTTTTTGATCGTATCCATAAATACCTCCCATCCCGCTTAGCGGGAAAAACTAAGAATGAGGATCAGTTTTATATTTGAACGTTTGAATAACTGTTCAATTGTTATTATAGCACATGCCGACCCATTTGTCAAGGGGAGGAGAGAAAAAAGTCGTCTCCTATTTACTTGCCCGCCGTGATGTGGTATAATGAGAGCAGTACACGGAGGACGCATCCTCCCGAAAGGAGCAGATATGGACAAGATCAGACGGCACCTGCGGTTCCATGGGGACGTGCAGGGCGTGGGGTTTCGCTGGAGCGCACGCACCATCGCCGACCGCTACGGCGTGAGCGGATGGGTCAGGAATTGCTATGACGGCACGGTCGAGATGGAGGCCGAGGGCACGCCCCGCGACATCGACTGCCTCATCCAAGCACTCCGGCAGCAGCGCTGGGCTGACGTCACCGACGTCGAGAGCGAGATGATCCCCACCCAGGGCGGCTACGGCTTCTCGATTCGCTGACACGTCTTGACGATCGTGCCAAAGATCGGTATAATATAGACAGGGCATCCGCCCGCACATGAACGATACGGAGGTAACTATTATGAGAAAAGACCTGGGCGTACAGCCGGCACTGTTCCCGATGCCGGTCGTCATCATCGCGGCCTATGGCGCGGATGGGACGATCTGCGCGATGAACGCGGCATGGGCGCAGATCTGCGACATGGACAAGATCGCGCTCTTCATCGACGCCGACCACAAGACCACCAAGAACATCATGGAGACCAAGGCCTTCACCGTCAACATCGCGAATCGCGCGAACATGGAGACGGCGGATTTCTTCGGCATCGCCACGGGCAATAAGATGCCCGAGAAGTTCGCCCGCAGCGGCTGTGCGGCGGTCAAGAGCGCGTTTGTAAATGCGCCGATCCTGACGGACTACCCGGTCGCGATCGAGTGCGAGCTGGCCGAGGAGGTCGAGACGCCGAACCTGCATGCCATCGTCGGCAAGATCGTCAACGTCAGCGCGGACGAGACCGTGGTGGGCGACAAGGACAAGATCGACCCCACCAAGGTCGATGCCCTGATCTTCGACCAGTACCGCAACGGCTACTATGCTGTCGGCGAGAAGGTCGGGCAGGCATGGAACGCCGGTGCCGGTCTCATGAAGAAGTGACATCATATCGCCAAAAAAGGAGCCATGCCGCGGGGCATGGCTCCTTTTGTTTTTGGGAAGACCGCTCACTCCTCCGCAGGGGTCGCCGCAGGGAACGTGTCGATCGTGCCGAGCAGGAAGCGCTGGAGGGAGACGATGTCCACGACCTCGGCCTCGCCGCTCTTGTCGACATCGGCGGCCTCCTCGGCGAAGAGATCGCGGAAGCTGCCGGTCAGGCCGCGCTTGGCCATCGCCAGGTCGAACACATCGACCACGCCGTCATCGTTGACGTCGCCGAGGATGACGGAGCGGACAGGCCGCGTCGCCGCGCCGGCGATCTCCGTGCCCTCGACGGCACCGGCGATCTCGTCGATGTAGAAGCTGTTGGTGCTGCCGGCGGTCTCGAGGTAGAGGACGAGCTCGGTCGCGCCCTCGGGGATGGTGTAGCTGTCGTTGCGCAGACCCATCCACTCGCCGCGCTGCGCGGTGCCCTCGGCGATGCTGTCATAGTAGACCTCGCCGTCCGCACCCTTGTACTGGAGCTTCATGTAGAAAGTATCCGTGAAGCCGCCGTCAAGGAACATGACGTTCGCGCCGAAGCTGTAGGTCTCGCCGGCCTTGAAGGGCGCGCCGAGGGTCTTCGCTGCGCCGTTCCAGGCGGAGGTGCGTTCGGAGACGAGCAGCGCCTCGCTGCCGTCGAGCGCCGTGCGGCCGCTGGTCTGGACCTTCGCGGGGCCGCGCCCGGTCCAGCCGTCCGTGGTGCCCTCGAACGTGGCGTGGAACCAGCGTCCCTCCGCATCCGGCTCGATCACGGCGGGGACGTTCCAGTCCGCGCGCTCATAGTCGAAGAAGTCGATGTCCGCGAAGCCCCCGGTCGTCTTGGTCGCGTAGCTGTAGATGCCGCTGCGGTAGCCGGTGAAGAGCTTGAGGTCGTAGGTCATGCCGAGCGTGTCGCCGATCTTCGTCCAATTCGACCCGTCATAGGAATAGAAGAAATTGGCCTTGTCGATGTTGTTGCCGACGTTGAAGCTCCCGTCCACGTCGTTGAACTTGAAGTCGACCTTGAGGTAGACGGTATCGCCCTGCATCGGCACCTGCTCGATGATCTTGTCGTAGCTGTCGGTGACGGCGGGGTTCCCATTGCCGTAGCATCCGTTCTTGGACATGTAGACATAGCGTCCGCCGTTGTCGTCCACACGCACGCCGACATTGCCGTAATTGAACTGGAACGCAGACAGACCGGCATAGTCCCCGGCCTTCATCCCGGACGCATCGAGGCGGATCACGGACGAGCAAGCCGGACCCTCGGTGCGCATGGTCAGGGTGTTGCGGGCATCCATGATGCACTTGGCCGTGCGGGCATTGTGCAGACGGAGCCACCCCTCGCGCTCGGTGACGGACCAGGCGTTGTTGTCGGGATTGTGGTTCCACTGCCACTCGAGGGCGAGCTTATTGCTCGAATAGGAGAAATCGTCATCGACCGCGAGCGCGGTGCCGCGGTAATCATCCCCGACGGTCAGGGTGACGGGCGCCTTGCCGTTCACGCCCATCATCGGCCACCCGTCCTGCCAGGTAACAGGGACGAGCACGGGGATACGTCCCACGCTTCCGTGATCCTGGAAGAGCATGCCGTACCATTCGCCGGTGGGCGTGTCCACGATGCCGCCCTGTGCGACGCCGCTGCCATAGGTGCCGAGGCCGGAGTTGAGGATGGTCTTGCCCTCGTAGCTGCCGAGGATGTCGCGGGAGCGGTAGCAAAGCTCGATACGCCCGGAGCGGCTCGGCCACGCGATGATGAAGACGTAGTACCAGTCGCCGATCTTGATGATGTGGGAGCCCTCACCGGCGAGGTTGTCGAGGCCGGTCTTGAAGATGGTCTTGTCGGCGCCGCCCTGCTTGAAGCCGGTCATCTCGGCGTTGAGCTCCTTGATCTTGATCTCACCGCCGCCGCCGTAGACGAGGTAGTTGCGGCCGTCATCGTCGAGGAGCATGGAGGCATCGTGGTACATGCCGTTGATCTCGCTGCGCGTCCACGGCCCATGCTCGATGTCGGTGGTCTTGTAGATGTAGGACTTGCCGGAGCCGTAGCTGCCGAAGAAGACGTAGAACACGCCGTCCTTATAGCGCAGGCTCGTCGCCCACTGGCCGTGGGCATAGTCATGCTGGCCGCCGGTCAGGGTCTGCTTGTCGCCGTCGGCATAGGTGTCGTAGACGTAGTTGCAGATCTTCCAGGACACGAGGTCGTCCGACTTCATGATCGGGACGCCGGGGGAGAAGAACATGGTCGTGCTGACCATATAATAGGTATCCCCCACGCGGATGACGTCCTCATCCGGCACGTCCGACCAGATGACGGGGTTCGCGATCGTGGTGGAGGCTTCCGCGGGGAGCGCCGTGAACGGTACTGCCGCACCGGCGGCGAGGCAGCAGGCGAGGGCAGTGAGCGCGGCGAAGAGACGGTTCTTTCTCATGATAAAGCTCCTTTCGGTCACGGCGGTCTAGAGATAGGATCTGTCCGCCGGAGATGTGTTATTTTTATGAACGACGTGCTCTGCATTTTGCACGAATGTCGAGCGGGTGTCTATAAATAAATTATACGATATATACACAACGTAAAGCAACCCCTTTTTTGCGGATATGGTGGAGAAAATCAAGATGATTCCGAAGACGGACGTGATTCTGCGGTTTTTCGTCCTCGCTGTCCTGCCTAGAGGTTTGATGGGACAGAGAAGATCCCTGACGGATCGGGAAAATTTCTGTGCATCCTATCATTGACATGCGCTCCGAAAACGTGTATAATAGTAAGGTAAGCATAAAAAGAGCGCCGCCTGCGGACGGCGCAGCGATCGGAAAAGAGGGTAACGAACTATGGATCTGAGAAAGATGAGACGGGCGGCCGTCTCGCTGGCGACCTGCGCGGCCATGACGGCTTCGTTCGGTCTGTCGAGCGTGAGTGCCGCCGTCATCGACGAGGAGCACACGAACAATTACGACAATTTCGCCGAGGCGCTCCAGCTCGCGCTCTGCTTCTATGACGCGAACAAGTGCGGCGACGAGGTCGGCGAGGACGGGTACTATACCTGGCGCGAGGACTGCCATGTCAAGGACGGCGAGATCCCGCTGCAGCCGATGAAGGTCCTCGAGAACGGCGGCGACAAGGCCTCCGAGGACAGCGGCAAGGGCGACGGCGGCCTCTCCGCGCAGGAGGGCCTCTACGAGGGCACGAACATGAGCGCCGAGTTCATCGAGGCGAACCGCGCCTACCTCGATCCGGATGGCGACGGCAAGCTCGACCTGACCGGCGGCTGGCATGATGCCGGTGACCATGTGAAGTTCGGTCTGCCCGGCGCGTATTCCGGCTCGACCGTGGGCTGGGGCTACTACGAGTTCCGCGAGGACTACGAGGAGATGGGCCTCAAGGACCATGTCGAGGACGAGCTGCGCTGGATCAATGACTACTTCCTCAAGGCCACCTTCCTCGATGACGACGGCAAGGTCGTAGGCTACTGCTACCAGGTCGGCGAGGGCAACAATGACCACAACTATTGGTGCGCCCCCGAGCTCCAGGTGGACGATACGATCGTCGCCACGGCCTCCTGCGCCGTCAAGCGTCCGGCCTATTTCGCCACGACCGAGACCCCGGCGTCCGACCAGTGTGCTGCCGCAGCCGCCTCGCTGGCGATCAATTACCTCAACTTCAAGGACACCGACAAGACCTACGCCGAGAAGTCCCTGAAATACGCCAAGGCGCTCTACGATTTCGCCGTGGAGACCCACACCGAGGTCGACGATGCCGATGCCGGCACGCCCCGCTCCACGAGCCTCGGCTATGACGGCGGCTTCTATCCGTCCAGCTATGACTATGACGAGCTGGCCTGGGCGGCCGTTTGGCTCTACTACTGCACCGAGAACTATGACTACATCGACGACATCATCGCCGTTGACGAGACCGTGACCACTGCCAAGGGCAGCCACCCGTACACGGGCTACATGAAGCGCATCATCTCCGATACCGGACAGTGCTGGCAGAACATCTGGGTACACTGCTGGGATACCGTCTGGGGCGGCGTGTTCGCGAAGCTCGCGCCAGTGACGGATCTTGCACGCGACTGGTACATCTTCCGCTACAACCTCGAGTTCTGGTCGGGATGCTCTGAGACGATCGACAGCTCCAAGTGGGGCTATGAGCCTGTCCACGGCCACAAGCGCTTCGGCCTGGACGACGAGCTCTGGAACACGCCCATGACCTGCGATCAGATCCCGGATCTGCCGCTGAGCGAGAGCAGCGCGGACTTCATCGCCAAGTCGCCCTATGGATGGGCAGTCGTCTCCGAGTACGGCTCCGCGCGCTACAACACCGCGGCCGGCCTGTGCGCGTGCGTTTACGCCAAGACCACCGGCGACGAGACCTTCCTGCCGTGGGCAAAGCGCCAGATGGAGTACATCCTCGGCGACAACCCCATGGGCTATGCCTATGAGGTCGGCTATGAGTACAGCTACGCGAGCCTGCCGCACCACCGTGCCGCCCACTGCTCTGCGACCCAGTCCCAGGAGCTGCCGATCGGCGAGGAGCACATCCTCTACGGCGCCCTCGTCGGCGGTCCCGACCTCAAGGACTTCCACCACGACGAGACCAAGGACTACATCTACAACGAGGTCACGGACGACTACAATGCCGGCTTCTGCGGCGACCTCGCCGGTCTTTACCACTTCTACGGCGCCAAGGGCAAGGAGCTCGAGAAGGAGAACCACATCATCCCCGATTGGGACATGTCCCAGCCGAAGGAGGGCGGCACCTGCGAGAGCCATCCTGAGATCTATGTGACCGCCGCGAAGAACCAGGAGACCGACGCCGGCCTCCAGGTCAAGGTCGTGATCCACAACAACACGATCGACCCGCCGCGCTTCGTCAGCAACATGTCCTGCCGTTACTATTTCAACATCGGCGAGCTCTATGAGATCGGCGAGGACGACAGCTATATCGAGACCTGGGTGGATTACGATGCCGAGGACGCGATGACGTCCGGCAAGAGCCACGCGACCATCTCCCAGCCGATCAAGTATGACGACAGCGGGACGTATTACGTCGAGATCACCTGGCAGGATTGCCTGTTCTACGGCAGCCGCGTGTTCCAGTTCCGTCTGACCAACAAGATGAACGAGGAGACCTACACGACCACCTGGGACTCCACGAACGACTATAGCTATCAAGAGCTGATCTCCTTCGCGGACGACAACGATGCCGCGGTCAAGACTGATAAGATCACCGTCTATGCGGACGGCGAGCTGATCGGCGGAGTGGAGCCGCCGAAGGACCAGCCGGTCGAGGCCTCCGTGCTGTACGGCGATGCGGACTGCGACGGCAAGGTGGACATCCTCGATGTCATCCTGCTGAACAAGAGCCTGCTCGGCGGTGCGGAGCTGACTGCACAGGGCAAGATCAATTCGGATGTCGACATCAACGATGCGATCGACACGACGGATGCCCTGAATCTCCTCAAGGCCATCGTCAAGCTGGTGGAGCTGCCGATCAAGAGCAAGTGACAAATGATGCTGAGAGCGCCCGATCCCCTCGGGCGCTCTTTTTGCGGTGAGACGCTGTGCTTTCGTTGGTGCTGACTCTTGACATATCGCCAAAAATAGTGTATAATAGAAAAGACGTCTGCCGCACGCCAGCGGCAGCGATCTTACAGAAAGAAGGAAATCGAAATGCTGAAAAATTCCGAAAAGAGCATGGACAAGATCGTTGACCTCTGCAAGTCCAGGGGCTTTGTATATGCCGGCTCCGAGATCTATGGCGGTCTGGCCAACACCTGGGACTACGGCCCGCTCGGTGTGGAGCTCAAGAACAACATCAAGAGCGCATGGCGCAAGAAGTTCATCCAGGAGTGCCCCTACAATGTCGGCCTCGACTCCGCGATCCTGATGAACCCGCAGACTTGGGTCGCCTCCGGCCACCTCGGCGGCTTCTCCGACCCGCTCATGGACTGCAAGGCGTGCAAGACCCGTCACAGAGCCGATAACCTCATCGAGGACTTCGACGGCACCAACCCCGCCGGCTGGTCCAATGAGCAGCTCACTGCTTACATCCGCGACAAGCAGATCCCCTGCCCGAACTGCGGCAAGTGCGATTTCACGGACATCCGCCAGTTCAACCTGATGTTCAAGACCTTCCAGGGCGTCACCGAGGACACCAAGAGCGAGCTCTACCTCCGTCCCGAGACCGCGCAGGGCATCTTCGTCAACTTCCAGAACATCCAGCGCACCACCCGCAAGAAGGTACCGTTCGGTGTGGCACAGGTCGGCAAGTCCTTCCGCAACGAGATCACCCCCGGCAACTTCATCTTCCGCGTCCGCGAGTTCGAGCAGATGGAGCTGGAGTTCTTCTGCAAGCCTGACACCGACCTCGAGTGGTTCCAGTATTGGCGCAGCTATTGCCGCGACTTCCTGCTGGGCCTGGGCATCAAGGAGGAGAACCTCCGTCTGCGTGACCACGATCCCGAGGAGCTGAGCTTCTACTCCAAGGCCACCACCGACTTCGAGTATCTCTTCCCGTTCGGCTGGGGCGAGCTCTGGGGCATCGCCGACCGCACCAACTACGACCTCACCCAGCACCAGACCCATTCCGGCAAGTCCATGGAGTATTTCGACCCCGAGGACAACACCAAGTACATCCCCTATGTCATCGAGCCGTCCCTGGGCGTGGAGCGTCTGTTCCTGACCATCGTGACCGAGGCTTATGATGTCGAGGTGCTCGATGCCGAGAAGAACGACACCCGCGTGGTGATGCACCTGCATCCGGTGCTCGCGCCGTTCAAGGCTGCGGTGCTCCCGCTGTCCAAGAAGCTCTCCGAGCCGGCTGAGGCGCTCTTCGCGGAGCTGTCCAAGAAGTGGAACATCGACTACGATGTGGCCGGTGCCATCGGTAAGCGCTATCGTCGTCAGGACGAGATCGGCACGCCGTTCTGTATCACCTACGACTTCGAGTCGGCAGAGGATGGATGCGTGACCGTCCGCGAGCGCGATACCATGGAGCAGGTGCGTCTGCCCATCGGCGAGCTCGAGGCCTATCTGACTGAGAAGCTGGCGTATTGATCGCAATACACATAAAAAGGAACGTTCCCCCGAGCATCGGTGAAATGCTCCCCTTTTGTTAGACAATGTGGTATAATAGAGATATACCGAATCAAAGTCTAACGAAAGGGGGCATTTTTATGCCAAAAGGGAAACCGA
>CACWPL010000052.1 GCA_902762785.1 uncultured Ruminococcus sp.
GTCGCACCAACGACCTCCCCATGCGCCCTCTCAACTGGCTTTCGCCTATCGAATTTCTTCATGAACACTGTCCAAGATGATTGACAAACTTACATTTTTTCAATTTTTCATGGAGATACCGCACCTCTCTTTTTATATAGAGGATCTGCTCCGGCAGGGCGGTGCCGTGCCGTGTGTCTCGTCACTATGGCTAAAATGTATGTGCCTGATCTGTGCGATCATCCAAAGATCCCGGCAGATCGTCAGCATCTCCCCTGCTGAAGTGTACCTTTTAAAACGGCACATGCCAGATCAGGAGGAACTGACTATGAAACGACTTTTCTGCACGATGACCGCCCTCGTCTGCCTGACGGGATGCGCGACCGCCCCCTCCCCCGCCCCGCCCGTGTCCGTGCCGCTGACCTGCTCCTGCAAGGCCGCACCGCTCACGGACGACCCCGCGCTCACCGGCGGGCGCTTCGGCGTGCGCGGGGACAGGCTCGTGCTCACGGGCTATGACGATGACTGGGCGCGGGTGCTCGGGCTCTATGACACCGCGTCCGGCGAGATCGTCAAGACCACGCTCCCGGAGACAGACGGGTCCCTCGAGATCTGCGGCTTCGACTGGCGCGACGGCACCCTGACTGTCCTGACGGCGTCGAGTGGGCGTGAGACGTTTTCCGGCTATACGATGGGCTATCTCGTCTATGACGACACGCTCTCGCTCGTGGAGGAGCGCTCCGCGGACCCCGGGTGGGACGCCATGCAGGCGACGCTCGACTGGCGTGTCCTGCCCGATGGGACCGAGGTCTTTTCGCGGACGGACGGCACCTATCTCTATGACACGGACGGCATCCAAAAGATCACGGACAGCTCCGGCGACCTCGCGCTCTCGCCGGACGGGACGCTCTGGATCACGGCGGACGGCGGGCATCCGCAGTACCTCGACCCTGAGACGATGGCGCTCGTGCCGATCGGGATGGACGATCTCCCCAAGTCGCACTACAACAATGGCGGCTACTATGACGGCATCGGGGACTATGCGCTGCTCTGCACGGACGATACAGCGATCTACGGCCTCTCCCCCGAAACGGGCAAAAAGTCCGAGCTCGTGCGCTTTTCGGACTCCGATCTTGTGGAGGCGAGCGGCATCGCAGCGCTGCCGGACGGACGGTTCGCGGTGCGGTCGTTTGACTATTTCGACTTGGCCACCCAACTCCTGCTCCTGACGCCGCGCACGGAGGAGGAGGTCGCCGCCATCCGCACGCTGACGGTCGGGGCGCTGCAGTTCGACCAGGAGATGCAGTCGCGGATCGCGCGCTTCAACAGGCAGTCGGACGGCGTGCGCCTCGTCCTCAAGAGCTGGCTCGACCCGCACGACACAAAGCAGTCCTACGAGGCCGCGCAGCAGGCATATTTTGAGGACCTGCTCGCTGGGAACGTCCCGGACATCGTGCTGATCGATGAGAGCTATCAGGTCCTCGCGAACAAGGGGCTCTTCGAGGATCTGCGGCCATGGATGGAGGCCGATCCCGACTTTCATGAGGAGGCGTATCTGATGAACGTCCTCGAGGCGTGCAGCTATCGGGGGCGGCTCGAGCGGATCCCGTTCCGCTTCGCGGTCGAGTGCGATCTGGCCAAGACGTCGTACATCGGCGATGCAGCGCAGCTCGAGGCTGGCGATCTGCTCGCGATGGATCTGCCGGCGGACATGGCCTATCTGTACAGCGGACTTGGCAAGGCCGAGGCGTGCCGCGGCCTGCTCCACAGGGCGGCGGGGCAGTTCGTGGACTACGCGGCGGGGACGTGCCGGTTCGATTCGGCGTCATTCTGCGACCTGCTCCGTCTCGCGGACACGATCCCCGACGGCAAGCTCCCCGAGGGCGACTGGTGCTACCGGGACGATCGAGTCCTGCTCGACGATGTCGGGCTCGCGCGGCTCGACGATCTGCATCGGGAGCACGAGGTCGTGTTCGGGAACGAGGACATCACGCTCTGCGGCATCGGGTGCGAGGGGGCGGTCTGGCCGATCTGCTGCACGGCTGTGACGTCGGTCTGTCAGGATAAGGGCGCAGCATGGGAATTTATCAAGTTCAATTTGCAGAAGGAGCAGCAGTACAGTCCCACGGGACACGCCAGCGGGTTCCCGGTCGAACGCGCTGCTCTTGCGGAGATGCTCGCGGCGAGCACCGTCCCGCATGGCGAGCACGACCGCGCTGCCGTGACGATGGACGGCGTCGAGATCGAGTATGGCGCGGCGACCCAGGACGAGCTGGAGATGCTGACCGCCTATCTCGACCGTCTGCACGTCTGCATCCTGCGCGACCCCAAGCTCGACGCGATCGTGGAGGAGGAGGCCGGCAAGCTCTTCGACGGCGCCTGCACTGCCGAGGAGGCCGCGGCTGCGATCCAGGCGCGTGCGGAGATCTATCTGGCAGAGCAAAAGTGAGAAATGGTCTATCATTCATCTTGACGATCGCGATAAAATATGTTATAATAGTAGCAAGCTCGAGCCGAAAGCTGTGCTGACGGCAAGAGCATCTCATCCCTTCGCTGCCTGACACCCGATCCCTCGTGATGCGGTGGAAGCCACGATCATGCCGCACGGCTCTCCCCTGCCAGCTCTGGCGGGCGATTCGTGCTACCCTCATGACACAAGGCGTCCTCCTGCGCGAGATCGTTCGTCGGCAGCGATACGAAACGATCCCATGTCAGGAGGACTTTTTATGTACGATCCCAAGTCTATGAAGGCCGAGGAGTTCATCTCCCATGAGGAGATCCTCGAGACCCTCGCCTATGCCGACGCCCACAAGAACGACCGCGCCCTCATCGAGCAGATCATCGAGAAGGCCGCCGCCTACAAGGGCCTGACCCATCGCGAGGCGTCCGTCCTGCTCGCGTGCGAGGAGGCAGACCTCAATGAGCGCGTCTGTCAGCTCGCCGAGCAGATCAAGAAGGACTTTTACGGCAACCGCATCGTCATGTTCGCGCCGCTGTACCTGTCCAACTACTGTGTGAACGGGTGCGTATATTGCCCGTATCACGCGAAGAACAAGCACATCCCGCGCAAGAAGCTGACCCAGGACGAGGTGCGTGCTGAGGTCATCGCGCTCCAGGATATGGGGCACAAGCGTCTGGCCATCGAGGCCGGTGAGGACCCGGTGAACAATCCCATCGAG
Organism: uncultured Ruminococcus sp.; assembly: GCA_902762785.1. Lineage (GTDB taxonomy): Bacteria > Bacillota > Clostridia > Oscillospirales > Ruminococcaceae > UBA3855. Next base: position 3,159 of record CACWPL010000052.1, read on the forward strand.
TACATCCTCGACTGCATCAAGACCATCTACAGCATCCACCACAAGAACGGCGACATCCGCCGCGTCAATGTCAACATCGCCGCCACCACGGTGGAGAACTACCGCAAGCTCAAGGAGGCCGGCATCGGCACCTACATCCTCTTCCAGGAGACCTACCACAAGGAGAGCTATGAGCAGCTCCATCCCACCGGCCCCAAGCACAACTACGCCTACCACACCGAGGCCATGGACCGCGCCATGGAGGGCGGCATCGACGATGTCGGCCTGGGCGTGCTGTTCGGTCTGGAGATGTACCGCTATGAGTTCGCAGGGCTTTTGATGCACGCCGAGCACCTCGAGGCCGTGCAGGGCGTCGGGCCGCACACCATCAGCGTGCCGCGTATCAAGCACGCCGACGACATCGACCCCACCGCCTTCGACAACTCCATCTCCGACGAGATCTTCGCAAAGATCATCGCCTGCATCCGCGTCTCTGTGCCGTACACCGGCATGATCATCTCCACGCGTGAGTCCGAGGCCGTGCGTGCGATGGCGCTGCGTCTGGGCATCTCGCAGATCTCCGGCGGCTCCCGCACGTCCGTCGGCGGCTATGCCGAGGAGGAGCGTCCGCACGATACCGAGCAGTTCGACGTCTCCGACCAGAGAACGCTCGACGAGGTCGTGAAGTGGCTCATGGACGGCGGCTTCATCCCGTCCTTCTGCACCGCCTGCTACCGCGCCGGCCGCACGGGCGACCGCTTCATGGCGCTCTGCAAGTCCCGTCAGATCCTCAACTGCTGCCACCCGAACGCCCTCATGACCCTCCAGGAGTACCTCGAGGATTATGCGTCCCCCGAGACCAAGGCCGTCGGCGAGAAGCTGATCGAGCGCGAGCTGGACAACATCCCCAACGAGAAGGTGCGCGCCAAGACCATCGAGAACCTCGCTGCCATCAAGACCGGCAGCCGCGACTTCCGCTTCTGATCGAGATATGGAAAAGCCCCGATGCTGCGTGCATCGGGGCTTTTTTGCACATCCGCCGCATTTTGGGGCATACTATCCCCGGGAGGTGATGCAGATGATCGGTGTTTTGCTCGGCCTGATGGCGGGCGGTGTGATCGGTCTGACGGTGGGATGTCTCTGTGCGGCCGCCGGACAGGCCGACCGTGCGCTGGAACGGTCCCATTGACCGAAAGCGCCCTCTGCTGTTACGGCAGAGGGCGCAGTCTCGTCATCTCTTCACGAAATACTCCTCGTACCAAACAAGGAAGGTGTAGATCGTCCAGACCTTGCGCCAGTTGTCGGAGTTGCCGCCGACATACTCCTGGTAGATCGCCTGGATGGCGTCCACATCGAAGAACCTCGCAGCGATGTCGCTCGCGAACAGGCGGCGCACCTCGCCGTTGTAGCGCTCATCGGCGAGCCAGATGCGCACCGGCACGATGAAGCCCAGCTTCTTGCGGAACGCGATCTCCTCCGGCAGCACCTTGCTGGCGGCCGTGCGGAAGGCGACCTTGTTCTGCTCCTCATTGACCTTGAAGCGCGAGGGCATCCGGGAGGCGATGTCGAAGATGCGGCGGTCGGTCAGCGGCATCCGGATCTCGAGACCGGCGGCAGTGCTCATCTTGTCGACGTTCAGGTAGATGTCGCCCTCGAGCCAGATCTGGATGTCGACATCAGACATCTTCGTGAGCGGGTCGAGGCCCTCGGTCTCGTCGTAGATGTACTTGACGAGATCGATCGGGAGGAAGGAGGGATCGTAGTGCTTGAGGATGCGCTGCTTCTCGTCCTCCTTCATGATATTGGTATTGCCGACGTAGAAGGTCTTCAGATTCTCGCCATAGCGCTCGGCATTGCGGTACATGTTGTAGCCGCCGAAGAACTCGTCAGCGCCCTCGCCGGAGTAGCAGAGCTTGGTGTGCTGGGCGGTCGCCTGGCAGCCGAGGGTGAACACGATCGCGGAGGCGTCGCCGAGCGGCTGCTCCATGTTGTACATCACGAACGGCACGACGCCGAAGAACTGATCCGGCGTGATCTTGGCGACGGAATGCTCCACGCCCAGCAGCTCCGCCGTCTTGGCGGCGATGCGGCTCTCGTCGAAGCGCTCCTCGTCATAGCCGCAGGAATCCGCGCGCTTGGCATCGCTCATCGCGAGGACGTAGGACGAATCCACGCCGCCGGAGAGGAAGGACTCGGCCGTCTCGTCCGGGGTCTTGACCTCGCGCATCATCTGCTGGAGGGTGGTGTGGATCTCGTCGGCCCACTCGTCGAGAGTCTTGGTCTCGTCCGGGGCGAAGGTGGGCGTCCAGTAGCGGTGCAGCTCGAGCTGGCCGTTCTGGAAGCGGAGCCAGTGGCCGGGCATCAGCTTCTTGAGGCCCTTGAAGAACGTCTCCTCACCGGCGACATAGGTCAGGGTCATGTAGATCTGGAGCATCTTCTCGTTGAGCTCCTTGACGAAGCCCTCCTGCCCCAGGATGTCGCGGATCATGGTGCCATAGAGCAGGCGGCCGTCTGCGGTCTGGTAGTAATAGAAAGGCTTGGTGCCGAACTGGTCGCGCAGGCAGAAGAGGACGTCGGTCTCTGTGTCGTAGAGTGCGAAGGCGAACATGCCGTACATGTGGTCGGCCATGTCGGTGCCCCAGGTCTCGTAGGCCTTGACAAGGATGGCGGCCTCGCGGTCCTCACGGCTCAAGTCCTTGGCGAGCCCGAGCTCCTCACAGAGCGCCTCCCAGTTGCGGATGTGTCCGCGGTATGCTTTGATCTCGATCATAAGTGATACACCTCTATCTTGTTCGATCGCGCCGCTGCCATCGGGCGGGCGCGTGATGTGATACATCCTATGCGATAGGATGGTACATCATACTTATTATAGCATAAATGATGCCATATGGCAAGTGTTTTTTCGGGATGGGCGGCCGCTTGCATCTTTCTCTCAAAAATGGTCTTATGCGACCAGGTCAAGACGGAAGGGGCGCATCTCCTATCACTGTGCCCTGCATAGGATCCAAAACACTTGACATTGGGTGCAATGTCAAGCCGGCTTGTCGAAAAACTTCTCCCATACGCCCATAGGACAAAAAGCCCGCCCTCCATCAAGCAGCATGGAGGGCGGGATTTTTTGAGGTACATGTCGACCGACCTGGACCTTCCTATTTCGTGACTTGGGAGGGGCCTCTGACGAGGGTCTTCTCTTTGTATCTGAAAAGGTCCAGCGGTAAGCGCAGGGGGATATGCTTATTTTTTCAGGAGCGCACGCTTGAGGAGCGCAAGGTCGAAGATGTCGAGCCTGCCGTCCTCGTTCATGTCGGCTGCCGCAGGATCTACGAGGGGCACGCGATCTCCCAGGAGCCAGCGCTGGAGCAGGATCACGTCCCGGATGTCCAGCGTGCCGTTCCCGCCCGCGTCGCCCTTGCCTGCGTCATTCGTGACCGGCACGGTCGTGGTCGGCTCGGTGGTCGTGGTCGCCTTGGTGGTGGAGGTCGTGGCCTTGGTGGTGGAGGTCGTGGTCGTGGGCTTGGTGGTGGAGGTCGTGGTCGTGG
>CACWPL010000053.1 GCA_902762785.1 uncultured Ruminococcus sp.
CTGTGTCAATGTTTTGTGTTGCTACTTCCATTGTACACTATTCTCGCCGTGAAGTCCACTTCTTTTTTTCGCTGTTGCACTTACTATTATAATCTGCCCCCCTGGGGGCGGGGGGCAGGGGGGTGGGGATAAGCAGACGGCCAGCAAGCTTGCGAGCGCGGCCGGTCGCTTATGCACCGTAGAAGCCGCCTAGAAAAACGACTTTTTTGACAGACTGCACAACAGTTCGGTAACGATATGCAGCTTTTGCAGCATCCCCATACAAAACTGTCTTCTTTTCTCGGCATTCCCTGGTCTGTGTGCTTGGCTGCGAGGGAGTCATGACTCTGGGCCGTCGGAAAGGCGCATGTGGACGGCCGCCGCGCTGCTGCGATACTGGGTGGGGGTCATGCCGGTCTGCCTGCGGAACGCCGCAGAGAACGCGCTCTGCGAGGAGAAGCCGAGCGCCGCTGCGATCTTCGCGAGCGGGTGATCCGAGAAGAGGAGGATGTTCTGTGCAGTGCTGATCTTGGCTCTCAGGATGTAGGCCTTGAACGGCATGTTCATCTCCCGTGCGAACAGGCGTGAGAGATAGCTCGGGTCTAGCCCCTCATGTTCGGCGGCCATCTTCAGCGTGAGATGCGTGCCGAGGTTGCGGTAGATGTAGTCCACCGTCCGCCGGACGTGGAGCGAGATGCTGCTGGCCTTGCGCACCTCGCGCATCCGCGCGGCGAAGTCGAGCATCATCTCGCCCGTCAGGTCGATGACGGCCTCCGGCCGCTGGCAGCGGTCACAGCGGCGGATGTAGATGTCGCTGAGGGTATAGGCGATGTTGTGCGCCATGCCGCCGTCGATGCAGGTGCGCGCGATGATCCCTGTCCCGATCGCGAAATGATACTGCACGTTCCGCAGCGGCGAGTCGGAGAGCTGTCCCTTGCCCTCGTAATAATGCGCCCGGATGTAGGCAAAATTGGCGCGTACCTTCTCCACATCGCCGTTCTTGATGTCGTCATAGCGGGAGAACTCGCTGCGGATCTCCGTCCGCTCGAATCCCTCCTCGATCTGGATGAAGAGTCGATAGTTGAGCTCCTTGTTCGTGTCCATAGGATCGCCCCCTTTCTGCAAGCATATCATATTTTTGATAAAAAGTCAATGGTTTTGATAGATATGATCGCGAGATTCGTGTATAATGATAGGTGGGACGATATCGCTGATCGGGTGGAGCTGTCTCGCTACCCCCTCCCCGGCAGGGCAGCTCCATCAGATCATCCCCCTTGATCATTGGACATCCAGACAGGATGTGATATACAAAGGAGGTCACGGCTCATGAAAATGATCGACATCGTGAACGGTCCGCAGAACGTCTCGGCGATCGTGCAGGGGTGCATGCGGATGCCTGCGCTCACCAAGGAGGACGCCGCCAACGTCATCCGCACGGCCTACGACTGCGGCATCAACTTCTTCGACCACGCCACCTGCTATGGGGACGGCGAGGCGGAGGTGCGCTTCGCAGAGGCCTTCCCACTGACGGGGCTCCGCCGTGAGGACGTGTTCCTCCAGAGCAAATGCGGGCTCTGCTTCGACCGGAACGAATTCGACTGGACTCGCGAGAACATCCTCACGAGCGTCGACGACAGTCTCCGCCGCTTGCAGACCGACCATCTCGATGCGCTCCTGCTGCACCGTCCGGACCTGCTGTTCGACCCCGAGGAGGTCGCGGCTGCGTTCGACACGCTCGAGCAGGCCGGGAAGGTCCGCTATTTCGGCGTCAGCAACCTCATGCCGATGCAGATCGAGCTGCTGAAGAAGTACGTCCGGCAGCCGCTCCTCTTCGATCAGGTGCAGCTCTCGCTGGAGCAGTCCCAGCTCATCGACCAGGCGCTCTATATGAACAACAAGACGACCGAGCGCTCCGTCATGCGTGACGGCTCCGCGCTCGACTATTGCCGTCTGCACGACATCACGATCCAGGCGTGGTCGCCCCTGCAGATCGGGATGTTCGGCGGCACGTTCATCGACCACCCGGAGCATGCGGCGCTCAACGAGGCGCTCGCCGCGATCGGAGAGCGTGAGGGCGTGTCGAAGGCCGCGGTCGCGATCGCGTGGATCCTGCGGCACCCGGCCAAGATGCAGGCCATCATCGGCACGATGGATCCCGCCCACATCCGGGACATCTGCGAGGCCGCCAAGGTGCAGCTCTCGCATCACGACTGGTATGTGCTCTATCTGGCTTCGGGCAAGTTCCTGCCGTAATGATCGGATCTGAAACGTGTGTGATAGGAGAAGCAAGGCTGCGCGGCCATCTAGGACCGCGCAGCCTCCTGTTTGTCATAGATCATACGAAGAACGGGTCGAGCGCCACGGAGCCGGGGACGGCGTTCGCAGCACGGCGCAGCTCCCGTCTACGATGCGTCCGCACGAGCACGAGCAGGATGGTCATGAGCACCACGATCACCACCACCGGCGCGGCCTTCTCCCAGACCATCGCCCGGACCGCGCGGATCTCCAGGAGCGCCGGGATCCGTCCGAGGAGCGAGAGCGGATCGTCGAGATAGCCGTGGATCGCGGCGACCGCGCCCTTGGTCGTGTACGCATAGCGATCCTGTAGGAACACGCGCAGCACGCCGGGGATCAGCTCTGCATCGAGCAGCGGCATCAAGGACGCGAAGTCCGAGAGCGCTGTGATGTCCATGCCGACCGGGTCGATCAGGTCGGAGGGATCCTCACGCTGTCCATCCAAGGTCGCGGGGAGCGTGCCGTCGAGCTGCGCACGGACGCTCTCGGCACGGTACCCCAGGTACTGCCCCATCGTCTCGGCGCCGCGCTCGAACTGCGCCGTCTCGTAGAACGTCAGGCCGTCCTGCACATAGGGACGGAGGAGGGCGCAGGTCTGGTCGAAGAGCGCCGCATAACGGCCGTTCTCGAAGCACTCTGTGAGGAGTGCATCGTAGATCTCGTGATAGCGCGCGAGCGTGGCCGGGTCGGAGAGGAGGGCATCGAGGAGCGGACGGTCGGCCATGTCCACGCTGTAGACCGGCGTGTCGATGGGGTAGTTGATCATGCTCGCGGTGATGTCCATGGCCTCGCCCGTCTCCGGGATGGGGTCGAAGCCGCTGCCCGCGAGGACGCTCGTCGCCGCACCCTCATAGGTGAAGGAGCCGAACGCGAGGTTGTAGTCCCACGGCACGAGCGAGAGGATCCCGTCCTGCTCGTGGAGGTAGAAATTGTGGACGAAAAGGCTCGTGTAGCCGTCATAGTTGTTGACGAAGCTGTGGGCGGCGAAGTACCGCAGGAGCGCGTCCACATCGAGCACGGACTGCCGGTCCGTCTCGCCATTGAGACGCTCGATAGACTCCACGAGACGGACCTTGTCGGCCTTGCTCGGGTCGAACACGGCGCTGTCCCAGAGGTCGGCATAGTCGTCCGTGTGGCCGCCGACATAGCGCAGGGACGCGACAGCCGTCTGCTCCGGCGTGAACACGGAGCCGAGCATCGTGCCGAGGATGTCCGCGCGGTCGCCGGCCTGGGCGTCCGCAAAATAAGTCCCGTCCATGATCTGCTCATTGACCCAGAGGGACGAGCCCTCGTGGTAGTCGAGCATGGCGCTGGTGTCGAGCGTGTCGATCGAGAAGCTGTCGGGCTTGTAGAGCTGCCCCCCGTCCGCGCCGTAATTGCGGACGCAGAAGCTGTCCTCCACCGCCTCGACGGCCAGGCAGAGCTCCAGATCCTGCCCGTTCACCTGCATGACCGCATAGCTCGAGAGCGGCGCGGCGACCCCGGCATCGTTCATCAGGTGGTAGGCCATGAAGTCCTTCATGCAGGACGGATCCTGTCCGAGGTTATTGAGGCAGAGCTTGTCGAGCCCGTGATAGGTGACGGCCGGGTCGTAGTGGTCGAACTCGAGCTTGTAGCTGAAATGCGTGCTGCCCTGCTGACTGATCGAGGAGAGCGAGGAATTGCCCTTCGGCCGGATCCCGACGTTCTCGAAGCGCTCGCCGTCGATCTCCACGTCGCAGGTGACGTACTGCTCCTCGGTGGCGTGGGTCGTCATCCAGCGCCAGTCCTTCTTGTCGATCAGGACATTGATCGTGTGGACGATCGTGTCGTCGAACAGTCCTGCGTCGGCATAGTCGTCCGAGATGGGGGACTCGGCGGGCACCTCCGGCGCTGCGGCGCTCGTGCGCGGCACCTGCGTGAGCGGGACGGTGACAGCGCCGATGGCCAGCAGCATCCCGACAAAGCCTGCGAGCTCCTTGTTGATGTTTTTTCTCATAATAAAGACCTCCTGTACGATAGATGTCTGAAGTACATCCTTATCATACAGGAGGCCTGTTTGCGAAATGTTGGAGAAATGTTTGTGAGATGTTAAACTGCGTGCTCGTCCTCGATCTCACGGCTCAGCCGCAGGATCTCCGGGGCGATCTCGCGGCGGCGGCGCGCCGTGACCATGCGGAACACCGGCAGCGCGGCGGCCATGATCCCCAGCCCGATCACGCCGAGGACGATCCCCGGGACGAAGAGGCTCGTCTCCATGATGAGCGCCATGCCGCCGCCCATCATCAGCGTGCCGATCACGCCGACGATCACGGCCGCGATCGTGCCGGGGCGCTCGCAGCTCTTGTCGAGCGCGCGGAGCTGATCGAGCTTGCCGGCGGGGGCGGGCATCTCGTATTTCTCGCGGATCTGCGCGACCTCGTCGTGGGTCTTCGCCGAATAGGTGTAGCGGAACTTCTCATCCATGGTCCTTGTCCTCCTTGATGCGCACAGTGAACGTGCTGCCCTTGCCGACCTCGCTCTCCACCGCGATCTCGGCGCCTGTGATGTCGATGATACGCTTGACGAGCGCCAGTCCCAGGCCGTTGCCCTTGGCCGCGTGGGAGGTGTCGCCCTGGTAGAACTTCTCGAAGATATGCCGCCCCGTCTCCGGCGGGATGCCGCATCCCGTGTCACGCACAGACACGACTGCACATCCGCCCTCACTGTGCAGCGAGATGCCGACCGTGCCGCCTTCCTCGGTGAACTTGAGCGCGTTGGAGATCAGGTTGTGCCACACGAGACACAAAAGATCCGGGTCTGCCGTGACGTTCACCGCCTCGTCGAGATCCGCCTCGATCTCGATGTGCTTGCGCTCCCACTCGCTCTCGAAGTCGAGCATACAGCCGCAGAGCTGCTCGGAGAGGTCATAGCGCGTGGCCTCCGGGAAGATCTGCTGGTTCTCGAGCTTATTCAGCTTGAGGACGTTCGTGATGAGCGCCGTCAGCCGCTTGCAGCTCTCGGAGATCGCGGCGGCGTATTCGAGGCGCTCGGCATCGGTGATGTCGGGATATTGCAGCAGCTCCGCGTAATTCTGCATGACGGCGAGCGGCGTCTTCATCTCGTGGGAGACGTTCGAGACGAAGTCCGTCCGCAGCGTCTCCACGCCGGAGAGCTCCTGTGCCATGGTGTTGATGTGGCGGATGATCTCGTTATAGTCCTCCATCCCGGCCATGACGGGCAGGGGCTCGATGCGCGTGCGGAAGTCGCCCTTCGTCAGACGTGCGAGCCCCTCTGTGATGCGGCGGATGGGACGCTCCTGGAACACATACGTCCGGATCGTGTCCAGGACCCAGAACAGCAGCGTGATGAAGATCACGTTCCCGAAGGTGACAGGCGCCGCCGCGTGGATCTCGTCCTTCGAGAAATGCAAAAATTGCAGGAAGAGGATGAACGAACAGCTCACCACGAACGCGATCAGCAAGAAGAACACCACGAACTTATACAGCCCTGCCAGCCGCTTTTTCCCCCGCCTCATTTGATCACCGCCTTATAGCCGAGGCCATGCACGGTGACGATCTCGAAGTCGTCACAGCGCGCGAATTTCTCCCGAAGCTTGCGCATGTAGACGTCCACCGTGCGCAGGCCGGACGTGCTCTCGATGTCCCAGAACTCGTCCATCAGCGCCGAGCGCGTGAAGGTCTTTTTCGGGTACGACAGCAGCTTGAAGAGCAGATCGAACTCCCGCACGGTCAGCGCGATCTCCTCGCCGTCGAGGATGGCGGTGCGCTCGTCGGCATCCATCGTCAGCTTGCCGACGGTGAGACGGTGGGCGTTGCTGATCCGCGCCCGCCGCAGGAGCGCCCCGATCTTGAGGAGCAGCTCCTCGAGCGCGACGGGCTTGACCAGATAATCGTCGATGCCGATCCGATAGCCGCGCTGCTTCGAGGAAAAGTCGTCCCGTGCCGTCATGAACAGCATGGGGATGTCCTGGTCGAGTCCGCGGACGGTCTCCGCAAACTCGAAGCCGTCGATCCCCGGCATCATGATGTCGGAGATGATGAGGTCGAAGCGGTCCCCATACATCGCATCATAGGCATCCGCCGCCCGCAGACAGCCAACGGCCTCATAGCCGTTCTTGTTCAGGTAGGTGCAGACGGTGTGGTTCAGGTCGCGGTCGTCCTCTACCACTAAGATCTTGAACATGTGCGCTCGTCTCCTTTTCCACTATCATAGCAAAGAAATGTTAGTGTTTCGTTAAAGTTCGCCGTGTTCACAGAAAGTTTACGATCACAAAAGGCACGCCCGCGCGGGACGTGCCTTTTTCATATCGAGGTATGGCCGGTCTTACTTCACGAGGCTGAACACATCACCG
>CACWPL010000054.1 GCA_902762785.1 uncultured Ruminococcus sp.
GTGTCAATGTTTTGTGTTGCTACTTCCATTGTACACTATTCTCGCCGTGAAGTCCACTTCTTTTTTTCGCTGTTGCACTTACTATTATAATCTGCCTGGCAGGGGGGTGGGGGCCTCCCCCTCGCGCCCCGGAAAAAACGAAAAACACCCGACGTTGCGTCGGATGTTTTCATAAAGAGGAAGGTAAAAAATGCACAGCTTATTTTGGATCTGATACGATCTCGTCCATCTGCACTGCAAGCTGCAGCATTCTTGAAAAACTGACGATCCGATAACTGGTCCCGTCGCCGGTCCCACTGCGCTAAAGTTATTGGATCAGTTTTTCCGCAGCAGACCGAAACACACGCCCCACATCTGTGCGCGCCTCACGGCGGGCCCGGCGCTCAGAGCAGTTGAGAGGGGAAGCTCTAAGTCCTCAGATCCAGGCAGCTTTGTATCTGCTGTTTTCATAATTTTACTCGATTTCGGAACGTATTACAATACATTTTAGTATCTCTTTATAAATTATTGTATCATTATATTGGGCGTTTTTTGGATTTTTTGCCCATCTGGACCTGTATTTCATGAACAAACTATTAAAACGTGGTAAACTGTATTTTATACACATTTCGTTCATTTCACGACTGCTTGAAAAGTATCCACAATTGTGGAGAACTGCCGTCGTTAGGGGGACGCAGGGACGTTCGAGCGCGTGGGGACGCGGTCTGGCGGGGACGCGCGGCCGCGGAGGGGCGCGTCGTGACTCTTTCCATAATTTTTTCACGATCACAGCACGCGCGGGTCCGGCCGCGGACGGCATGTCCGGGGGAGCCTGCGGCGGGGACGGGCGCGGGGGATGCCGCGGACGGGCAGTGCGGCCTCGGGAGGACGGGGCGCTGTAACGTGTCGTCAGAAAAAACTTGCAAAAAAATTTAATAATACCCCTTGACAAATTTCCCGGGACGTGGTATAATGAACTCGTAAGCAGAAATAATAATCAAGCAAACAAATTATGATGACAGAAACGCAGGTGATGACATGAGCAAGAGCATCTACAGCTTGGTGCTGTCCGACGATGTGGTGGAGGCGGCCGACCGGCTCGCCTACGAGCTGCACACGAGCCGCAGCGCCCTGATCGACCGCATCCTCGCCGAGCAGCTCTCGTGCGTGACGCCGGAGATGCGGATGCAGGCGGTGTTCGCGCGGATGGAGCAGAAGGTGCGGCAGTTCCGTGTGCTCGAGCAGACCTCGGCGCACGCGCGGTCGCTCCAGACGCAGCTCGACTACAAGTACCGCCCGACCGTCCTCTACAGCGTGGAGCTGTACCGGACGCCGCGGGAGGGCGAGGACGGGCGATTGCGCGTGACGCTCCGAACGCAGAACCAGGCGCTGATCGCGGCGCTCGACCGCTTCTTACGGCTCTGGATGGCGCTCGAGGAGCGCTGGGTGCCGGCGGCGGCGGGGACGGTGTACCGGATCGCGCCGGGGCGTTTAGAACGCTCCATCCGCAGCGGCGGCGCGAAGGAGGACGTGTTCGGCGAGCGCATCGGCGGGTACATCCGTTTCTTCGACAGCGCACTGCGGCAGTGGACGGCGGCGCTCCCGACGGGGGACGTGTCCGGCGCGGCGGCGGCCATCGAGGCGTCGTTCCGCGAGCACGCGGAGGATGAATGGATCTAGTCGCATCCCCCATAATTATGAAACGACCGTTTTACGAGCCGAAATACTCTAGAAATACTCTAAAGGAGGTATCATCATGAATGCACAGAACTTTACGCGCAGGTCGACGGAGGCCTTGCAGGAGGCGCAGCGTCTCGCGGTCGAGGCGTCGCACCAGCAGATCGAGCAGGTACACCTGTTCACGGCACTTTTGACGCAGGAGAACGGTCTGATCGGCCAGCTCATGCAGAAGATGGGCAAGGACGTCCGTCAGCTCGAGACGGCGCTGCGCAGCGTCATCCGGGGACTGCCGGCCGTGACAGGGTCGGGGCGGCAGCCGGGGCAGGTGTATATCTCCCGCCCGGTGGACGAGGCGCTCGCGGCCGCGCAGGACGAGGCGTCCCGGATGAAGGACGAGTATGTCTCCGTCGAGCATCTGATGCTGGGTATGCTGGATAAGCCGGACCAGGATCTGCAAAAGATCATCCGGCAGTTCGGCATCCAGAAGGACGCGTTCCTGCGGACTTTGGCGGAGGTACGCGGCAGCGCCCGCGTCACCGGCGAGGACCCCGAGGAGACGTATGACGTCCTCAAGAAATACGGCGCCGACCTCACGGACATGGCCAAGCAGAACAAGCTCGACCCCGTGATCGGACGCGACTCCGAGATCCGCAACGTCATCCGCATCCTCTCGCGCAAGTCCAAGAACAACCCCGTCCTGATCGGTGAGCCGGGCGTCGGCAAGACCGCCATCGCCGAGGGACTGGCACAGCGTATCGTCCATGGGGACGTGCCGGACGGCCTGAAAGAGCGCCGGATCTTCTCGCTCGACCTCGGTGCCCTGATCGCGGGCGCGAAGTACCGCGGCGAGTTCGAGGAGCGTCTGAAGGCCGTCCTCCAGGAGATCAAGAAGAGTGAGGGACGCATCATCCTCTTCATCGACGAGCTGCACACCATCGTCGGCGCGGGCAAGACCGACGGCGCGATGGACGCCGGCAACCTCCTCAAGCCCATGCTCGCCCGCGGTGAGCTGCACTGCATCGGCGCGACCACGCTGAACGAATATCGTCAGTATATCGAGAAGGACCAGGCGCTCGAGCGGCGGTTCCAGCCGGTCATGGTCGGCGAGCCGAGCGTGGAGGACACCGTGTCCATCCTGCGCGGATTGAAGGAGCGCTACGAGGTCTACCACGGCGTCAAGATCCACGACGCCGCGCTGCTGGCCGCCGCGACGCTGTCCGACCGCTATATCTCCGACCGATTCCTGCCGGATAAGGCCATCGACCTGGTGGACGAGGCATGCGCCGTCATCCGCACGGAGATGGACTCCATGCCGCAGGAGCTTGACGACATCTCCCGCCAGATGATCCGCCTGGAGATCGAGGAGACGGCCCTGAAAAAGGAGACCGACAAGCTCTCGCAGGAGCATCTGGCCGAGACCCAGAAGGAGCTGGCCGAGCTGCGCGACCGCTTTGCCGCGATGAAGGCGCAGTGGGAGAACGAGCGCAAGGGCATCGGCGAGGTGCAGAAGCTGCGTGAGGAGATCGAGCAGGTCAACGAGAAGATCGCCACCGCCGAGCGCGACTACGATCTGAACACCGCCGCGATGCTGAAATACGGCCGTCTGCCGGAGCTGAAAAAGCAGCTCGAGGCCGCCGAGGCCGCGCCGCAGGGGGCATCCATCCTGCGCAGCGAGGTCACGGCCGAGGAGATCGCGAAGATCGTCGGCCGCTGGACGGGCATCCCGGTCGCGAAGCTGATGGAGGGCGAGCGCGAGAAGCTGCTGCGTCTGCCGGACATTTTGCATGAGCGCGTGATCGGGCAGGACGAGGCCGTCACGAAGGTCAGCGAGGCCATCCTGCGTTCGCGGGCGGGCATCGCGGATCCCGGCCGTCCGATCGGGTCGTTCCTGTTCCTAGGCCCCACGGGCGTCGGCAAGACGGAGCTGGCCAAGGCACTGGCACAAGCGCTCTTCGATGACGAGAACGCCATGGTCCGCATCGACATGAGCGAATATATGGAGAAATTCAGCGTGAGCCGCCTGATCGGAGCGCCTCCCGGATACGTCGGCTATGAGGAGGGCGGTCAGCTCACCGAGGCCGTAAGGCGCCGGCCGTATTCGGTCGTCCTGCTCGATGAGGTCGAGAAGGCGCACCCGGACGTCTTCGACCTGCTGCTCCAGGTCCTCGACGACGGCCGCATCACCGACTCGCAGGGGCGGACGGTGGACTTCAAGAACACCATCCTGATCCTGACCTCGAACCTCGGCTCGCAGTTCATCCTCGACAGCGTGGGCGAGCATGGGGCGATCACGGAGGACGTCCGCGCGAGCGTGGACGGCCTGCTGCACCAGCAGTTCCGCCCGGAGTTCCTGAACCGTCTCGACGAGATCGTGTACTACAAGCCGCTGCAGCCGGACGAGATCATGGCGATCGTGGATCTGCTGCTCGCCGACCTGCGCCGCCGCATGGCAGGCCGCCAGCTCACGCTCGAGGTGACGGACGACGCCAAGCGTGCGGTCGTGGACAACAGCTACGACATCAGCTACGGCGCACGCCCGATCCGGCGCTATCTCCAGCAGAAGCTCGAGACGCTGATCGCGCGCGAGATCATCGCCCACGACCCCGCCCCCGGCGATACGCTCCGCGTGGGGTACGAGGGCGGACAGTTCACCCTCGAGACCGTGCATCCCGCATAAAGACGGCGCGTCCCCCTGTGTTTTGGCAGGGGGACGCGGCAGCTTGTCGAAAAACCTCACCGACGCCGTAAGGCGGCGGAAAAAGCGGCGGCGCGCAGCGCCGCCATTTTCTACCCCCCGCCCACCCGCGGGGGCATCCCTTTTTCCCCACAGATCCGGCACGATATGCAATTGACATCCCGCCGCGCCATCCTGTATAATAGAACTAACTGGGGCAAGTCCCCAAATCCAAAAAGCAAGGAAACAGAAGCTATGGAACAGATCTATTCCCTCCACATGGGCCCTGCGAAGTGCGCCGTCGACCTCGGTGACGGCAGCGAGCGCGGCGAGTACGTCGACCAGGACTACATCCTCCACACCCTCGGCCGTCCGCACCGCAGCATCTCCCTCATGTACTGCTACTACCCCCTCGACGAGGGATGGCCGGGACGCGCGAGCGTCGTCCATGCGTCGCCGGATGTGGCGTTCGCGTGGGATTTCCCGTATGACGACTACTTCACCTACAAGGGCGGCCTCGGCGGCACCACCGACGACGAGCCGTTCACCTATATGCGCGACATCCGCCGCCACGGCCAGGACGTCACCCTCACCCTCACCATCGACCCCCACGTCTCCGACGAGCACCTCGCCGCGATCGGCCAGGACCTGCGCCCGTTCGGCCGCCTCATCCTCCGCATCAACCACGAGGCGACCGGCAACTGGTTCTCCTTCAACCGCCGGTGCAGCTATCAGGAGGTCGCGGACTTCTTCGTCCGCGCGTCCCGCATCATCAAGGAGAACGCCCCGAACGTCCGCACGGTCATCTGCATCGGCGGCGTCGAGCATCCCGAGACCGGCCGCATGGAGCGTGAGGACGAGTTCGCCCAGACCATCCCCGCTGCGGACATCTGGTCGGTCGACAAGTATATGGCACTGCACTGGGGATGGCCGTATGACGTGGCCGAGCCGGGCGGCAAGAGCCACAGCCGCAGCAAGGTGCGCGACATCTTCGAGATGACCCGCCTCAGCTTCGAGCGCTACAAGGAGCTGAACGGCGGCGTGGCCAAGCCCATGATCATGAGCGAGTTCAATGCCGACGGCGACGTCACCGGCCCCTACGACCAGGCCGCGATGGTGCAGGCGTTCTGCGACATGCTCGAGGAGGAGCAGGCCGACTGGTTCACGGGCTTCACGTTCTATCAGTTCCGCGACCGCGGGCGCCTCGGCCTCGAGATCGAGGATCCCAACAATGCGAACGTCGGGATTGCGCAGCCCGTCATGGAGACGTACAAGCGGATCATCCACTCCCCGCGCTTCCTGCCGACGATGGAGACCGGCGCGGCGCTCCAGCTCCCCGTGACGCTCCGCTGGGGCGGCTCGGAGGACGCGGAGGGACTGGCGATCCCGCTGCATTTTGAGGGCGACCCGGTCTTCTGCGAGCTGACCTTCGAGGACGAGAACAATTACATGATCGAGCTGAACGGACGCTGGTACTGGCGCTCTCCCAAGGCCAAGACCATCGACCTGATGAGCGCGTTCTTTACGAAGCATCTGGACGGCCCGACCGACCTGACGCTGCGGATCTTCGCGCCGCCCGCGTCCGGCGAGAACGACCTCACGGTCGAGGACGGCCTCTTCAACAGCTACACGACCGTCGAGAAGCTCCCGACCATCCGCATCCGCTACGCGCCGACGGAGCGGTGAGGTGACGGCTTAGGTTGCGTTTTGCCGGCTATTGCCGGCCTAGGAGGGGCTCCTCACCCCTCCTAAACCACCCTCGGCATAAGCAGACGGCCAGCGAGCTTGCAAGCGCGGCCGGTCGCTTATACACAGTAGGGGATGTGATCCCCTGCACCCCGACGCCTTTGCACTGGCGGATCCCCCGCGACCGTTTTTTTGATCAAACTTTTTTTCGCAAAAAAAGTTTGCGGGGATCCAAGGGGCAGAGCCCCTTGGCCGCCGCTTCTGCTTCTCGCACACTTTACGACTTCATAAAAATACCTATTTTACGGCATATTCAAATGCCGAATCTGATCTCAATGTCCTCGCTGTGATGTGAGATG
>CACWPL010000055.1 GCA_902762785.1 uncultured Ruminococcus sp.
CATCTCACATCACAGCGAGGACATTGAGATCAGATTCGGCATTTGAATATGCCGTAAAATAGGTATTTTTATGAAGTCGTAAAGTGTGCGAGAAGCAGACCCTCCAGAAATTGGTGTAGGGCTCGTTCATCGCGTCGATGGACTGGATGTCGACGCCCCACTCGGTCTCATAGTGATAGCAGACCTCGGCGAGATAGCGCGCGAAATCGTCGTACTGGTCGTCCTTGAGGTTGTTGGAGCCGCCGTCCACAGAGCCGGAGGAGCATCCGGACTTGCACATGTAGTACGGCGGGGAGTTCGAGAACATCTCGACGATCATGTCGTCCCCGGCGGCCTTGATGGCGCGCTGGAGGACATTGCGCTGGTTGTAGTCGGCGCTCCAATCATACGTCACAGCGCCGTTCTTGTAGACGGTATAGCCGGGCATATTGGAATCCGTGCGGGTGATATGCCGGTGGGACGGGTCGTCGCCGCCGCCGATGTTGAAGCGGGCGATGTTGAGCCGCAGGCCGTTGTCGCCATAGAAGGCATCGGCGGCCTGCTGGGCGAGCGAGTCGGAATAGCCGAGGCGGTTCGCCCACCAGCACAGCGAGGTGCCCCACCCCTCGAACACGCCGTCATTGATGGCATAGGTGGCGTCCGGCGAGATCGTGACGGTCTGGGCGGCATCGGCCGCGAGTCCCTGCGCGAGCCCGGGCAGCAAGGTCGCCGCCGCCGTCAGCACGCAGGCAAGGCGTTTCATCAGTTTCATGTCGATTCCCTCCAATGTGTTTCTCTGTTTCCAGTCGGATGCGGCAGCGAGCCGCGTCATCCTCTTATCTTCATTATACGATAGGTGACGCAAAAAAGCAATAGCTTTTCGAAAATTTTTTCATATTTTGTACACATATCGCAGAACGGCTGTCACGTCCGCAATGCACCCGCGCCCCGTCCAGGCACGGACGGGGCGGGGCATCGGGTTCAGGACAGCAGCGTGCGCTTGAGCATCGCCAGATCGAACGCATCGGCCGCGGCGTCGCTCATCATGTCGGCGGCGTAGGCCTGCTCGCCGTTGAAGGGGGCCATGCCGTGGAGGTGCTTTTGCAGGAGCACGGCATCGAGGACGTCGACCCTGCCGTCGATGTTGATGTCGCCCTTGCGGCCAATGGTCGAGGGCGCCTGCACGTCGACGGGCTTTATCAGGATGTAGCAGAGGTTGATCGCCTTATCGGCGGAGCGGACGTTGATGGTCAGCTTCCCATCCGTGACCTTGGCCTCGCCGCGGACCGCATAGCCGTCGGTCGGGGCGTCCTTCACGATGACGGACTCAGATGCCTTGCCGAGATTCGCGTAAGCGGTCGGGGACTTCGAGCATCCCCACGGGTCGGCGAACGCCAGCTCGACGGAATACGTCCCGTTCGGCAGCTCGAAGGCGTAGTCCAGATGACGGGCGATGTTATTCTCGTACTGGTTCTTGGTGTAGCGCCAGGTCGCGGTCTTGTCGAGGCCGTCGGCGGTGTGGTACTCGTCCGGCCAGGTGTTGGCGGTGTAGAGGGCATGGGACTTGCCAGAGCCCTTGTACTGGTCGGTCGGGTCGTCGATCAGGCCCCACATGCGGCCGGTGACCTCGTCGGGACCGTAGAGCTGCTCGGTCACGCTGTTGTAGAGGCCGAGCTTGTCGCGGCCGGAGAGCGTGTCGGCGTTATGGTCGCCGCAGTCGACGAAATAGGCCGCCTGCGTGTCATATTGATAGAGCGGCGTCACGGCCTGCATGTAGAGGAAGTCGCAGACCTTCGCGGACGCCTCGTCCGGGTCGTTCGAGGAGAACGTCACGTCGAGCACCTGATGGTCGACGCCGTCCGCGGTGAGGCCGTAGGTGCAGCGGTCGCGCACGTCCTGGGGAATCGTGAGCTTGAGGTCGTAGACATCGTCCGACCCCTCATAGGCCAGCGTCCCCGCATAGAGGACGGCATCGCCCACGCGCACGCGCAGGGACCTGCCGTTGTCGGCCTTGCGGAGCTTGACGTCGAGCACGAGCATCGGCGCGTCCGGATCGACGGCCATGCGGTAGGTGAACCATCCGTCCTTTTCGGCATAGCGATAGGTGCTGTCATTGGTGACGCCGGTGGTGCGATATTCGACCATCTTGTGCAAATTATCGCTCTCATACTGGCCGTAGCCCGGCTGCACGGTGTCGGTGTTGGTCGTGTTGGCGCAGGGGAGGCGCTCCTCGATGACCGTGCCGTTCGGGACGAACTTCCAGTAGATGCCGTAGCGCTGCTGGTACTGCTGATAGTGGGGCGAGAAGGTGAGCTTCTGGCTCGTGTCATTGAGGATGAAGCGCGTGGTGCCCGGCTCGCGGACGAGATGGTCGCCGATCTGCGCCATGAAGGACGTCAGGGACTGCCCCTCCTTGGCGAGGGTGATCGTCTCGCTGGCGACCTTCTTCTCCTTCGGGATGGTGACCCACATGCCGGTGGAATCGGTCTTCATGTCCTCCTTGCCGAGCTCGGCGCTGAGGACGATGGGGCCGTACTTGAAGCCGTAGACGTTCGGCGCATCCGGCAGGGGATAGGCCTTGACGGCGGCGGGGATGTGCAGGACGACCTTGTCGCCGGACTGGAAGTCGCCCGTGACCTGGGCATAGCCGTCGACGGTCTTGTAGCTGTACCGCGTGCCGTTGACCTCGGCGGTCATGGTGCCGGCGGTCCAGTCGGGGATGCGGAAGCGCAGGTCGAGCGCGCCGCTGCCGCTCACGGTGAAGGTGGCGGTGTCGCTCCAGGGGATGTCGGTCTCCTGCGTGATCGTGACGCCCTTGGCCTCCCAGTCGACCTTGGAGGACTGGTACAGGTTGACATAGAGCGCGTCATCGGACTGCATATAGATGGTATCGCCGAGCTTCGTGAAGCTCTCCATGCCGCTGCCGGTGCAGCACCAGAACTTGTCCCAGCGGGTCGAATAGACCTTGAAATAGCCGGTGGCCATCGGCTGGAAATAGGTGGTCATGCCGGTCTCGGGATTCTGGGAGGAGAGGATGGAGTTGTAGTAGGTCGTCTCGTAGTAGTCCATGTACTTGACGTCGTGGGTGATCTTGAAGAGCTCGCGGGAGAGCTTGAGCATGTTGTAGGAGTTGCAGGTCTCGCAGTTGCAGTTGGTGCGCTCGGCATCGAGGATGTCGTCGCGGCCGAAATGCTCCCACTCGCTGTTGCCGCCGGTGATGTAGGTGTGGTGGGTGACGACCATGTCCCAGAACGCCTCGGCATACTGGAGATACCGCGAAGCATCGACCCTTTCGCCGTTCACGGTCTTGCCGTCGAGGACGGTATAGCGCTTGAGGGCGCCGAGGAACTTGGGGATGGTGGTGTTGGCGTGGCGGCCGTCGAGGACATTGGCGCCGCCCTTGAGGACGAGCTCATGGAGCGCGGTCTGGTCGAAATAGTGCGCGGCGACCGCGTGGGTGTCCTTGCCGGTGATGGCGTAGAGGTCGTAGAGGCAGTCGTTCATGCCGCCGTACTCGATGGAGAGGACGGTATTTTGAGTCTGCGGGGACCACTTGCTCACTCTGTTGTAGACCCAGTCGCCCAGATCCGAGCCGAGGGCCTTGGCGTTGTCATAGCCGGTGGCATTGTAGACGTCCACGATGCCGGCGATGAGCTTGTGCATGGTGTACCACGGCACCCACGCATCATCGAAGATATTGGCCTTGCCCTGCTCGACGCGGTCGAACTGCCGCTCGACATTCCCGTCCGACGGGACGGGCGCCGCCCAGAGGAATCCCTGCTTGCCGCGCGGATGGAGCTGGCAGACGCGCATCTCGTCGATGAGCTTCTTCATGCGCGAATAGAGGGCATCGCGCTGCTCGCTGGTCAGGTCGGGATGCTGGTAGGCCTGGGCGAGGGCGGTGAGGTAGTGGCCGATGCAGTGGCCGCCGATGTTGGTGTTCTCCCATCCGCCGTAGCGGGTGGCGCCGTTGGTCGGAAGGCCGGCGTTCTCGCGGAATCCGGCGAGGAGCTTCTCGGTGTCGAAGGCGAGGAGGTAGTCCATCTCCTTCTCGAAGGCGTTGGTGCAGTAGGCGTCGGTCATGGTGACGTCGGTCAGGCCGACGTCGCGGATGGAGATCGAGGCGGCGTCCGCGGAGAGCGGCGCGCCCAGGATGCCCGAGCTGCCGAGGAGGGCAGCGGCGGCCATCAGGGCCGTCAGGCGGCGAAAGGGATGTCTCATAGGGATGACCTCCTGTCTGATAGGATCATGTCCGTTCTGGTGCCGTGCGGGCAGAGATGCATCGTCTTTATCCTACCGCATCCCGGCCTTTTTTTCAATGATATTTCGCATCAAATGGATGACCATTTGAACTTTTTTTGAATAAGATGCAGAACAGCACCACTTCATATTTATGATACACCTTGTATCGTGGGAAGTCAACCGCGATTCTCAATATAAGGTGGACAAAACGAAGAAGACCGGGTACAAAAAAGGGACGCCGCCGTCACAGAGGCCGGCACGTCCACATGACACAAAAAGACCGCAGCACGCACGCTGCGGTCTTTCCTCTTGCGTTAGCGAGGCTCGCCGAAGAGCAGGACGTAGAACCAGTAGTCCGTCGCGGAGATGCCGGTGACGCCCTGGTAGATGAGCCACACGATCCAGGCCAGGCCGCCCACGATCGCGAGGACGGACAGCACGACCGGCAGCTTCGTCAGATGCGTCTCGCGCTTGGCCAGCGCCAGCACGAGGCCGATGACGCCCGCGATGACCGCCTCGGCGCCCAGCAGGAAGAACGCCAGCACCACGCCCGCCGCACCGACAAGGATCGCCGGGATATTGCACTTCTTCTCCTTCATGACTTAGCTCCTTTCCCAGAGCGTATGCTCTGTGCCGGTGGCACGTTCGTAATAGAAGATCTCCTGGATCGCGGGCTTCTCGTCCTTCTGGAAGAGCAGCGTGCGCTCCTCGGAGGACGTATGGATGTCGATGAGCGTGAGCGCGTCGATCCGGCGCTGTTCGAGGGTGAAGCCGTAGCCGTCGCGCAGCTCGCGGTCGAAGCCCTCGTCGTAGCCCATGTGGTTCCCGTTCGAGTCGCGGATGGTCGGGAAGACGTGGACGGCGGTCGTCGCGGCGTCACGCTTGCAGAGCCAGAGATCTCCGTCGGCATCCTCCTCGACCCAGACGCACTCGTCCAGGTGATAGCGGTCATACCCCATCTCGACGGTCGTGTTCATCGCCCAGAAGCCGAGCCCCGCGACGAGCACGAGCGCCGCGAGCGTGACCACCGCGGTGACGGCGATCTTCTCGATCAGCAGGCGGCGGCGGATGCGCTTCATCATCACGACATCGTCGTCCGGCCGGACGGTGAGCTTCTTGCCCATCTTCTCCAGCACGCCGCGGCATTCGGCACATTCGGCCAGATGCTCCGTCACGAGCGCGCGGCTCTCCTCACTGCACATCTCCTCTGCGTACAGCGGCAGCAGGTCTTGTACCAGTCCACATCGTTTCATTTCGATCCCTCCATTTGGTCGATGATCTTTAGCTTGGCACGGTGGAACGTCACGGCCGCCCAGTTCTCGGTCTTCCCGAAGAGCCCGGCGATGTCCTTGAAGGGCAGCTCGCCGAACACACGCAGCGTGAACACCTCTTTATAGGGCTCGGCGAGCGTGTGCAGGATGCGGTGGATCTCGAGGACGGTCTCCTTGTCCTCGAAGTTTAGGGTCGGGGGCGGTGCCGTGTCGGGAAGGTCCTCGGGGAGCTCTCCGGCGATGTGCTTTTGCTTCCGGCAGTAGGAATACCAGCAGTTCTTGGCGATCTGGCAGAGCCACACGCGGACCTCACATCCGCCCTTGAAGCTGTCGAGCGACTTCATGGCCTTGAAGAACGTCTCCTGCGTCAGCTCCTCGGCGATGTCGTCGCTCTTGGTGACGGCCTTGAGGTAGAGGAACACATCGTGGAAATATTGACGATATAGCGCTTCTATCATCTGGATCTCCCTCCCTTCTGCCTATAAGACGCACGACTTGACGGATCATTACAGTTTTTTTAAAATAATTTTTAAAAAATCACAGCCTGTCAAAAAAGTCGTTTTTCTAGGCGGCTTCTCCCCACCCCCCTGCCCCCCGCCCCCAGGGGCGGGGGGAGAAAATGGCGGCCCTGCGGGCCGCCGCC
>CACWPL010000056.1 GCA_902762785.1 uncultured Ruminococcus sp.
TGAGAGTTGACCGATTGTTGACCAAAGTGGTTTGCCTGCCGCTTGCATACGGCGGAAACAGCGTATTTTTGTGGGGTGGGTTGCTTTTTCTTTGGAAATATGCTATAATGAGCCATACCCTTTTGGGATGAGAGACGCGGTATCACTTGATGCCCCCTGCCCCCCATGGCGGCGCACGGACGGTCCGTGTGGGATGCCGCGTGATAGTTTGAGATATTTTGTGAAAGTGAAGATGATGAAGATGAGAGATACGAGAGAGCTGCGGCGCGCTGTCCTGGCGCTGGCCGCTGCGGGGACGCTGCTCCTGTCCGCAGGATGTCAGACCGCCGATATGGGACAGGTCATGAGCGAGCTGATGGCCGAGGAGCCCATCATCGCGACCGAGAACGTCGGGGACGTCGACGCGGAGTCCGCTGTCGCCTATGTCGAGGACGCCGAGAGCATCTACCGCACCCTGACCGTCCACACCGAGATGCTCTACGGCAAGTACGCCTGGGAGGGCGTCACCGGCACCAAGCTCGATGCCGGCAGCGACGAGCAGTTCGCCGCCATGTCCGATACCTACGACTTCAAGGGCGACACCGGCGTGGCCACCGCGCTCCCGTTCCGCATCGAGGCCGGCCCCAATTCCAACATCACCCCCCTGAACTACCTCTCCGGCTATCACTGGATGGCGCTCTATGTCCTCGGGGAGGACGGGCAGACGCATACCGTCCAGGGGGCGTATTCCGTCCGCGGCGACCGCCTCGTGGTGCATCCCGTGGAGTACATGGATTTCAATGCGTCCACCGACCTGCTGAATTATGCCCTCAGTGAGGAGGCGCTCGAGTACCGTGTGGCGTTCGGCCCGGGTACCGTGACGCTGACCTATGGGGACCAGTCCGTGACGCTGCGTGCCGCGGACCTTGACGCGCCCACGCTCGCGGATGCCAATGCCGAGGCGCGCTCCGCCCGTCTCGAGGGCATCGACAGGCTCGACCTTGGCGAGACGTCCACCGTCACCATCGGCGAGGAGACCTATCCTGTGGATGACTATGCTTTTGGGGACGATGGTCTGTTCCGCATGGTCTGGCATGATGCCGAGGGCGTGAAGAAGGCGCAGCTCGTGTATTATTATCTCGATGACGACGGGGTCATCCTCTCGGACGGCGAGCGGACGTATTTCTACACGGAGCGCTCCTACCAGCTCTACGAGAAGGAGGTCAGTGCGAACCTGCGTCCCGGTGATGCGGACGAGCTGACCGACCAGCAGATCGAGGCCCTCAATGCCGAGGTCGATGCGCTCTATGCGGACCTTGCGTCGGCGCTCGAGGCGGCGGGCATCGACGCGTCGGTCGACCCGGAGACGGGGGAGATCGCGCTGGCGTCGGGCATCCTGTTCGGGGTCGATGAGGCGAACGTCTCCGAGGCCGGTACGGACGTGATCGCGCGGTTCATGCAGACGTATACGGATGTCATCTTCAGTGAACGGTATGACGGCTTCGTGTCCGAGATCGAGATCGAGGGACACACCGACCCCACCGGCAGTCCCGAGCACAATCTGGCGCTCTCGCAGGCGCGTGCGGAGAACGTGCGTGCGGTCTGCCTCTCCCCGGAGAACGGCATCGACGTCAAGACGACGGCACGTCTCGGCCAGATGCTGAAGGCGTCCGGCGCCGGTGCGGAGCGTCCCATCTTCGGTGAGGACGGCGAGGTCGATCTGGATGCCTCCCGCCGTGTGTCGTTCCGATTCATCGTGGATGTGGATGGACAAGGATAAGCGTTCCAGACGCCCCTTCTTGGAGAGGGGGCGTCTCAGCTTGTCGAAAAACCTCACGTTTACTATTTGACGCTTGTTGATACCGCCGCCGGCAGGCGGCGGAACAGCGGCGGCGGCCCGCAGGGCCGCCTACTATTTCCCCCTCTCCCCGGACGGGGAGAGGGGGTCAGGGGGTGAGGGGCGACCGGGGACGCACGAACGTCGCGCCTATCATATAAGTAGGGGAGGGCATCTATCGTACCGTTTGTTACTGCTCTGTAATCTCTCGTCACTGTTTTTCGGCAAAACGCCAAAATAGGTTACAAAGTATTGACAAGCGGACCGGGATGGTGTATAATGGTAGCTGTGAGCACGGAGCTGCCGTGCCATCCTGCCAAATACGACCATTTCCCGCGCCAGACGGCGCATCGACAGGAGGAAACAGAATGATCCATCATCCCCTTCGGAGAGCGCTCCCTGCGGCCGTTGCGGCCCTCACGATCTGTGCAGTGACCAGCGCCCTCCCGGCAAAGCCCCTCGCAGCCGCCGATCTCGTGACCGATGACCGTGTGGACGTCGCCGATACCAAGCTCCCCGAGGAGCTGCTGACCCATGAGGGCAGCGCGATCTATTATGACGACGGCGACGGCAAGGTCACCGGCTTCTTCTCCCTCTCGCCCAATTTCCTGCTCGGCGATGTCAACGGCGATTCCCTCGTCAATGCCAGCGATGCCTCCCTCGTCCTCGTCGCGTCGACCCTGATGGGTACCGGCACCGATGCCGAGACTGCGTGGCGTATGGCCTTCGACGGCGTCTATATGCCCGAGGAGCTCGCCGCCCGCTTCGGTGATACCGACGGCAATGGCTCCGTCGATGCCGCCGATGCGTCCGATATCCTCGTCAATTCCGTCGAGACCGGCGTCGGCAATGCCCGCCCGATCGGTACCGTCGATTATTGTGCCGATTCGCAGGGCTATCTCCATGCCTCCGCCTTCGTCCTCGACAGCACCAGCGGCAAGCTCTATCATACCAATGCCGACTACACCGTCACCACCGGCGCCTTCACCTATGCCGGTAGCAGCTATCTCACCGATGCCGACGGCGCGCTCTATACCGAGACCTGGGTCGACGATGCCGACGGCCGTGTCTACTACGGTGAGGACGGCGCCAAGGTCACGAACGCGCTCCTGCGTCTCGATGACGGCGTCTTCTATGTCGATGCCGACGGACATCCCCTCACCGGGCGGCAGTCCCTGGCCGAGGGCGAGTTCATTTTTGGTGACGACGGCGCGGCCATGACCGGGTGGATCAATGCCGATAATGCCGTGTATTATGCCCGTGAGGACGGCGCGCTCGTCCGCAGCTTCCAGCAGATCGACGGCGCGACCTACTATTTCTTCAACGACAGCTACCGCATGGCCAAGGGCTGGGTCAACATGGCACAGGGCAAGCTCTACTTCCTGCCCTCCTCCGGCGCGATGGCCACGGGCCTTTGCACCGTGGACGGCACGGTCCGCTATTTTGCCGCGGACGGCGTCATGCAGACCGGCCTCGTGACCGACGGCGAGAACACCTACCTCTTCGACGGCGACGGGGCACAGCTCACCGGGATGCAGAACGTCGACGGGCGTGACTACTATTTCGACCCGGAGACCGGCGCGATGGCCACCGGCTGGGTGACGTCCGAGGACGGCACGCGCTACTGCGGCCAGGATGGCGAGGTCTGCATCGGATGGACCGACATCGGCGGGACGATGTATTACTTCCGTTCCACCGGCGTCATGGTCACGGGCGATGTGCCGATCGACGGCAAGATCTATCGCTTCGGTGACGACGGCGCGTTCCAGACGGAGGTCCTGGTCTCGAACATGAGCGTCAAGGACCAGATCAATACCTACAGTGCGCCGATGAAGATGTCCATGCCCGTCCACAATGTCCAGAAGGACCCCATGACGCTGGATTTCACGCTCTATCTGCGTGACGAGGACATCGCGAACATCGAGGCCTTCGCGGCCGAGCATTTCACGGACGATATGACGCTCTACGACAAGCTCTACACCATCCATCAGTGGATCCACTACGAGAACGAGTATGCCTACGCGGGCCCGAAGTGGAACGAGATCTGCGACCTGACCTACACGGACGCCATCTTCAACCATAAGAAGGGCCAGTGCGTGCAGTACAACGGCGCGATGGCGCTGTTCCTGGCGTACTACGGCTTCGATGTCTACATGGTGCGCGGGTGGACGAATCCCGGCGTGCAGCATTACTGGACGGAGGTCAACCTCGGCGGCAAGGTCTACGTCGTCGAGTGCGGCAACTCCGGCAAGAACGGCGACTGGTGGCAGTCCTTCTTCAAGGAGATCGACGGCCTCGGCCAGGCGTATTATACCGGGAAATAGCGATATATCGGCAAATGATAGCCCCCTGCATCTTGCGGTGCAGGGGGCTTTTTGGGTGCTTTTATGGGTACGATATGGCACATCCTCGCGTCACGGCATATCCCTGCACGGGGCGCATATACTATTTAAAAAGGAGGCGATGTCGATGCGGCAGATCGCAGTCATCATGGTGATGCTGGTGATGCTCCCGGCGGTGCTGGCGGGGGCGGTGAGGGCACAGGCGGAGGCGTATGTGCTGTCGGAGGCGCAGAGCGGGGAGGTCCTCATGGAGAAAAATGCCGATGAATCGCGCCCTGTCGGCTCGCTCGCCAAGCTGATGACGGCCTACGTCACGGCGCAGGCCATCGCGGACGGACGCCTCTCCCTCGACACGCGTCTGACCGCGGGCGAGGGCGTGCGGGGGATGCCGGGGGCGTCGATCTGGCTCGTGCCGGGGGACACGGCGACGGTCGGCGAGCTGCTCGACGGCCTGCTCATCGGCAACGCCAACGACGCCGCGCTCGTCCTCGCGGAGGGCGTGTCCGGGGACGTCGAGACATTCGTCATGGACATGAACGCGGCGGCGTTCGACCTCGGGATGCGCCGGACGCGGTTCACCTCGCCGCAGGGCTTCGATGATCCCGCGGCCGTCTCCACCGCGCGGGACATGGCGCGGCTCGCCGCGGCCGTCCTCCAATGTGACGGATTAGAGCCATCCCTGACGACCTGGCGCCGCGTCATCCGGGAGGACAGCGTCCCCGCCGAGCTGGTCAACGAGAACGTCCTCACGCGGACGATGGACGGTTGTCTTGGCCTGAAAGCGGCACATTCTCCCGCGGCGGGGGCGTGCCTGACCGCGGCGGCGGCGCGGGACGGGATGGTCCTCACGGCCGTCATCCTGGGCGCCCCGGACGAGGACGCGCGCTTCACGCTCGCGCGGCAGCTCTTTCGCGAGGGCTTTGCGGGTTGGCAGGTGACGGCGCCGGCGTTCGCGGAGGAGTTCCTGCGGCCGCTGCCGGTGCGCGGCGGGACGGCCGCGGCAGTGGGGATCCGTCCGGCACGGATGCCGCTGCTGGCCGTCCCGGGGGACGCGCGTCTCGACTGCACGGTCGTCCTGCCGCAGTACCTGACCGCGCCCGTCACGGCCGGACAGCGCGTCGGGACCGTCTATTTCTACCACGACGGCGCCCTCCTCGGCGAGACCCCCCTCCTCGCCGCCGACCCCGTCCCGCGGATGACGTGGGGGGAGGCGGTGCATCAGGCGGTGCGGAGGGTCGCGGGGTAGCGTTTTGCCGTCGCGTTGCGACGGCTTAGGAGGGGACGCTGTCCCCTCCTAAGCTTGTCGAAAAACCTCACTTTTATCATTTGGTGCTTTTTGATACCGCCGCCGTAAGGCGGCGGAAAAAGCGGCGGCGGCCCGCAGGGCCGCCATTTTCTCCCCCCGCCCCTGGGGGC
>CACWPL010000057.1 GCA_902762785.1 uncultured Ruminococcus sp.
CTACGCTCATTTCGATTTCAATGCTGCCTCTCTCAACTGAGCGTGGCAGAGGTTCATTGGGGTACTCTTGAAACTACCCTAAAATCTATTATACGAGGAAACGATATGAAAGACCGTTCATCCAGCATCTTCGGCAACGACATGCCGACACGCGTCATCCGCAAGGCCGCCGCGACCAAGGAGAAGTATCTCCGCCGCTTCGGCGATGACAGCGGCCGTGCCTATCCGCTGACCGCCCGTCCCGCGCCCGCCATCGGGCAGACGCTCGGCGTGCAGTGCCTCACGGTCGGGAGGGAGGCGCCGGTGCAGTTCGACGCGCACAGCATCGTCATCGGCAACATCCGCATGGGCTTCGGACACTACCGCATCTCGATGGCCCTCGCCTCCGCCGCCCATGCCCTGGGCTACACGCCCTACTGGTTCGACCTCTGCGCCCTCGAGGGGAGCACCTGCGCCAAGGTCATCGCCGCGCAGAACGACCTCTATTCCCTCGGCTCGCGCCTCTCGCAGAAGTCGGCGCTCTTCAACAGATTCGTCTGGGAGCCGCTCAACTCCGAGGGATTCCGCAAGCTCAGCTACAACGCCTGCGACCAGAAGACCGCCGAGCTGATGGTCCCGGTCTATCAGTCGCTGCCGAAGGACATCCCCTTCGTGGCGGCACATGCCTGGCCGGCACAGGCCGCGATCCACGCCGGGATGACCCATGTCGTCAACGCCGTGCCGGACAATTGGCCGATGGCGCTCCATCTGGCCGAGGGCGCCGTCCACGCCGTGCAGACGCCGGGGGCGTACCTTGGCTACCGCGTGCTCCGCGGGATGGACAAAAAGCGCGACCTCACGCCGATGCCGCGCGGCTCTGTCATCTGCACGGGCCACTTCATCGACCACGAGCTCGTGGCCGGCATCAAGGAGGACTGTGCCCGCCGCCGTGCGCGGGCGGAGCGCGGGGCGCCGCGGCGCTGGCTCATGTCTGTAGGCGGCGCGGGGGCGCAGAAGGAGATCTTCCTGGAGGTCATCGCCCGCCTGCTCCCGCAGATCCGGGGGGGCAAGGCGGCGCTCTTCATCAATGTCGGCGACCACCGCACCGTCTGGAACGAGCTGCTCACGGCGATGCCGGAGATCCGGCCGCTCACCAAGACGCATTTCAACGACTTCGCCGAGACGTCCCGCTTCTGCGAGGCCGCCTATGACGGCGAGGTGCGCGGCATCCACGTCTTCTGCCACAGCGACATCTTCGCGGCCGTCTACTCGACGAACCTGCTCCTGCGCTGCTGCGACTACCTCATCACGAAGCCCGGGGAGCTGAGCTATTACCCCGTCCCTAAGCTGATGATCCGCCGCGTGGGCGGGCATGAGGCGTGGGGCGCGATCCGCGCGGCCGAGATCGGGGACGGCACCTACGAATGCACCACGCCCCGCGAGACCGCGGCGATGCTCTCGCTCCTCCAGAAGGACGGCAGCATCCTCGACCAGATGTGTACGGCCATCGAGGCGGCGGACAGCGTCGGCATCTACAGCGGTGCCTACCGCGCGGTCCGGCTCGCCGTTCGCGGCCGCTGACTGTCTTTTGCTATGACGCCCCTCAGGGAACGTTCCCTGAGGGGCATCTTCATTTGGGAGAGCAAACTTGACGTCTTAAATTAAAGGAAGCTGTAGGTCGGTCCCTCGTAGCGCACCTTGCTGAACGCCAGGAACAGCAGGACGAACGACGGCAGGAACCACATGGCGATGCCGAAGATGAAGTGGCACCCGAAGGCCTTGCAGAAGCGGATGCAGAACGCGCACCATACCACGATGTTGAACAGCGGCACGAGCAGCAGCAGGCACTTCCAGCCGGCACCGTAGGCCAGGTCGAACATCGTCCAGATGTTCAGGCCGGGGACGATGGACTTCCACCCGGGCTCGCCGGCCTTTTCAAACAAGATCCAGTCCCCAAGGACGAGCGCCGCCCATAGGATGAGCGAGAAGATCGTCGAGCCGGCACCCCCGCCGGAGCTTTGTGCATAGCTAGAGGCATATTCGGAGTAATCCATATTTACCTCTCCTTTCTATCATGTTGTCTCCATTATACACGATGAGAGTCCGTTTGTCAAGCGTTTTCGGAAATATTTTTGAAAAATCTTTCCTTTTCCTCGGGTAAATTCTATTGATGGACGGCGAGGACGTCTCTATCATCGCAGGCGGAGACGGCGCTTTCTGTGCAGTTGCGCTGACGATACGGCAGGGGAGAGCGCCCGGAGGCACGCGGGACGCGTCTTTTTGGGATACCTCTTGCTTTTTCCGCGCGTATCATGTATAATGAAAGATGACAGGTGCCGCACCGGGCGGCATCGAATCTGAAACAGGAGCGTGACTATTATGGCATATGTGATCGGTGTCGACCTTGGCACCAGCGGCACCAAGACGGTGCTCTTCGACGAGACGGGCAGGACGATCGCGTCCCATACCGTCGAATACCCCATGTACCAGCCGAAGAACGGCTATGCCGAGCAGGATCCCGCCGACTGGCGCGAGGCCGCGTTCGCGACCATCCGCGCCGTCATGGACAAGTCCGGCATCCCCGCGGACGCCGTCAAGGCGATCGGCCTCTCCGGCCAGATGCACGGCCTCGTGATGCTCGACAAGGACGGCGAGGTCATCCGCCGCTCGATCATCTGGTGCGACCAGCGCACGGCAGCCGAGTGCGCCGAGATCACCGAGAAGGTCGGTGCCGCGCGGCTCATCGAGATCACCGCGAACCCCGCCCTCACCGGCTTCACCGCGGGCAAGATCCTCTGGGTCCGCAACAATGAGCCGGAGAACTACGCCCGCTGCCGCCACATCCTCCTCCCGAAGGACTATGTGCGCTACTGCCTGACAGGCGAGTTCGCGACCGAGGTCTCCGACGCGTCCGGCATGCAGCTCCTCGACATCCCCGGCCGCTGCTGGTCGGACGAGGTGCTCGCCAAGCTCGACATCGACCGCGACCTCCTCGCGAGGGTCTACGAGTCCCCCGAGGTCACCGGCCAGCTCACTGCCGCCGCGGCCGCACGCTGCGGTCTGAAGGCGGGGACGCCTGTGGTCGGCGGTGCGGGCGACAATGCCGCGGCGGCCGTCGGCACCGGCGTCGTCCGTGACGGGCGCGCGTTCACCACGATCGGCACGTCCGGCGTCGTGTTCGCCCACACCTCGGGCATCACCATCGACCCGAAGGGACGCGTCCACACGTTCTGCTGCGCCGTCCCCGGGGCATGGCACGTCATGGGCGTGACGCAGGGCGCGGGGCTCTCCCTCAAGTGGTTCCGCGACAATTTCTGCGAGAACGAGAAGGCCGCCGCCGCGCTGATGGGTGTCGACCCGTACTACCTGATGGACAAGGCCGCGCTCGAGAGTTCCATCGGTGCGAACCGTCTGCTCTACCTGCCCTACCTCATGGGCGAGCGCACGCCCCACCTCGACCCGAACGCGCGCGGCGTGTTCTTCGGCCTCTCCGCCATGCACACGCGCCGCGACATGCTCCGCGCCGTGATGGAGGGCGTGACGTATTCGCTGCGTGACTGTGTGGAGGTGTTCCGCGAGATGGGCGTGAGCGTGTCGGACATGATGGCCTGCGGCGGCGGCGGCACGTCCCCCGTATGGCGCCAGATGCTCGCCGACCTCTACGCCTGCCCGGTCAAGACGGTGGACTCGAAGGAGGGCCCCGCCCTCGGCGTGGCGATCCTTGCGGCCGTCGGCGCCGGGATCTACCCGTCTGTCCCGGAGGCCTGTGACGCCGTCATCCACACGGCGAACGTCCAGGATCCTTCCGAGAAAAATATCCCGGAATACGAGAAGTATTACCAGCTCTACCGCACGATCTATCCTGCCCTCCGCGACCGCTTCGCCGCGCTCGCCGCGTTGGACTGACCCGCCTGCCGCCGGGCGCGGCAGCATCACATGATACAGGAGCCATGACATGAAGATCCTATACATCAGCGAGGGGCAGCTCTGCCTGCTCGAGAACGGGAAGACGGCCGTCCTCCCGAGCTACCGCATCCAGCAATACCAGCAGACCCTCCGGCAGATCGCCGAGAGCAAGGAGTGGAAGACGACCGGCCGCGGCGCACAGTTCATGGGCGTCGCGCAGGCGGCGCATGAGCAGGCGGACGAGGGACGCGCGTCCATCGGCGGCCTCGCGCCCTATGAGGACGGATTCCTCTACACCCTGCGGCTCGACAGCTCCGGGGCGCTCTACCGCCGCGACCTCTCGCCGGAGATGCATCCCGAGGGGCACATCGTCTCGGGCAACGACGTCCATCTGGGGAGGATCGCGGTCAGCGGCGGCAAGCTCGCGGCCGAGCTCCTGCACCAGAACGGCCAGCAGCATCTGGGGATCTACCGTCTGCCGAACACCTGGTGTACCGAGCTGACGGACGGCGAGTCGCGGGAGAGCGCGCCGTGCTGGTCGGCGGACGGGCGGGAGCTGTACTTCTCGACCTGCGGGATCGCACGGTCGGCGCGTGGTGTGCTGTATTCGCCCGTGTCGGTCATGGTCTACCGGGACGACACCGGGCAGGCGGAGACCCTGCTCGAGGACCCCAAGCTGAACTACCGCTCGCCCCGTCCCGCCCCGGACGGCGGCCTCTACCTCATCCGCGAGCCCTACAAGGCGCCCACCGAGGACGATGCCTCGCTGCTCGGCGCGCTCAAGGACGTGGTGCTGTTCCCGTGGCGGATCGTCAAGGCGATCTTCGGCTTTTTGAACATCTTTTCGGTGATGTTCGGGGGACAGTCCCTGCGGTCGAACAAGCAGCACGGCGACGTCAAGCAGAAGCAGCGCTCGGAGAAGGAGATCTTCTTCGAGGAGAACCTCCTGCACGCCGCCCAGAACCAGCGTGAGAACGAGCTGGCCGGGGACGATGCGCCGGGGATCCTGCCGCGGAGCCGTGTCCTGATCCGGCGTGCGGCCGACGGGACGGAGGAGGTGCTCGCCCACGCGGTGCTCGACTACTGCCCCGCCAAGGACGGGACGCTCGTCTACTCCAACGGCGCCCACATCCTCGCCCGCCGTCCCGACGGCACCACCGAGGACCTCGCCAAGGCCCACATGGCCCAGTGCCTCGCCGTCATCGAATGAGAGATGCCCCGCATCCGTAAGTGCGGTGCTGATATAGAAGTTTTAAGCCATAGTATTTCTGATCTGAAGTCAGAAGTACTATGGCGCAGCTTGTCGAAAAACCTCACTTTTACGATTTGACGCTTGTTGATACCGCCGCCGTAAGGCGGCGGAAAAAGCGGCGGCGGCGCGCAGCGCCGCCATTT
>CACWPL010000058.1 GCA_902762785.1 uncultured Ruminococcus sp.
GGGGGTGGGGATAAGCAGACGGCCAGCGAGCTTGCGAGCGCGGCCGGTCGCTTATGCACCGTAGAAGCCGCCTAGAAAAACGACTTTTTTGACAGACTGACGCCCCTTCCCGCCGAACGGGGAGGGGCTTTCCATCATTTTTCAGAACTTTTGAAAAAACCCTTGACAAACGGGTCGGATCGTGATATAATATATGATGTTGTGGAGCTGAGATGCCACACGTCCCCATGCGCCTTTAACTCAGCTGGATAGAGTAACTGCCTTCTAAGCAGTAAGCCGCTGGTTCGAGTCCAGCAAGGCGCGCCAAGCTGCTCCTGATGCTCCGGCATCGGGAGCTTTTTTTGTAACTGATCTACTTTATGACAGAAGGAGAGAACGCGTTTGAGAAAAGAGACCGCCACGATCGTCTTCCTGCTGCTCGCCGCGGCCGTGTTCCTGTTCTTCGGCTTCCGCGACCTGAACATCATCCGGAGCTACCCCACCGCGACCGCCACGGTCGAGCATGTGAACGTCAGCTACAAGCACACCGACAGCGGCGACAAAAAGAAGGTCACCGCCGACATCGCCTTCGAGATCGACGGGGAGCGCCACACGGACCTCCTCACGCGCCCGCCCGCCGGTGTCCACGAGGGGCAGGTGCTCGAGATCCGGTACGACCCGCACGACCCGCAGTACACCTACCTCACCAACGAGACGGTCGCCTATGTCTGCCTCGGAGTCGGCGGCGCGTTCGCGTTCCTCCTGCTGGTGACGCTCCTCGTCCCACAGCGCAAGAAGTGCTAGACCCCCATATATCGCCAAAAAGCAGATGCCGCACACGCAGCATCTGCTTTTCTCATGATAGCGCCCATATCATTTGTGCCCGTCCTCTTGTGCTCTTTCCCGAAACGTGCTATAATAGACATGACACGGCACGCGCCGTACCCACCCCACACAAGGAGGCCAAACGAATGAAACACATCCTGTCCCTGCTCTGCAGCCTCGCGCTGCTCGCGTCCCTCGCCGACCTCGCAGCGGCAGCCGAGGCGCCCGTCCCGGCCGACATCGACCCCATCGTCTACGAAAGGATCCTCTCCACCGGCCAGTACGCCGACCCGAACATGGACGGCGTCATGACCGAGGCGGAGCTGCGCGCGACCGACCGCCTCACCATCGACATGGACGGCGTGCAGGATCTCTCGTGGCTCCGCTACATGGAGAGCTGCAAGCTGCTCTCGCTCCACGGCGGCACCATCACGGACTATTCGCCCGTCAAGGACATGCCCGCCCTCAAGACCCTCCAGATGTACAGCGTCCCCGTGACGGACATCTCCTTCGCGGAGGGGATGGACCTCGAGGAGTTCCGCATCATCGACATGCCCCAGATCTCCCTCGACCAGCGCCGCGCCATCGCCCATTGGGACGCTGACCTGACCGTCGAGCAGGGCTTCTCGGAGATCAACCGCGTCACGCCGTCCGGCATCTTCGGCGACCCGCTCGAGTGCAGTCTCGTCATCGACGACATCTCCGTGGCACGCATCGTCAACGGCCACCACGCCAGCATGTTCGACGGCGCTGACATCTTCGGCGTCGCCCCCGGCACGACGTCCTATCAGCTCCTTGACAGCGAGGGACAGGAGGTCTACACCGGCACGATCACTGTCGACCCCGCCTCGCCCTACGACCCGCCGCTCGGGGAGGGCACCTGCACGTCCGAGCGCTACAGCTCGAACTACTACGGCGGCACCGTCGTCCTGCGCGATGGCAAGCTCTACGGCTTCTCCGGCCAGGCGCCGACCGTCCTGGAGGAGGACGTCAAGGCCTATGCTTCGGGCTATCGCTACACGTCCACCCGCGGCATCTATCGCTATTTCGATGCCGTCGTGAAGAACGACGGGACGCTCCTCCTCAACAAAGAGCCCGTCCCCGGCATCGACGCCGCGGACATCCAGAACGAGTGCGTCATCACCAAGGACGGCGCGCTCTACGGCCTCTACCCGAACGGCCGCGAGATCGCGCCCGTGAAGATCGCAGACGACTTCGCCGCCTTCTCCTATACGGAGGACGACTTCTACATCAACAAGGACGGCGAGGTCATCGGCTACGCGGTCACGCTCACGGACGATGTCCCGTCCGTCACCCTCTACCCGACCGGCATCATGGGCCCCACCTCGATGCATTACAACCTCTTCGTCGACAAGGACGGCGTCCTCTGGCACACGTCCCTGCGCTACGGGGAGCTGCAGTCTATCAAGGTCACCGAGGGCGTCAAGGAGGTCGGCTACTGGTCGACTGAGAGGGGGCACGCCGAGGAATACCTCTATCTCGCCGCGGACGGCCAGTATCACACCGTCTATGGAGACGATCAGGTGATGACGCCCGTCCCGGACGACCCGGCCTATTTCGGCTTTCTGAACTACAGTACGACCACGCTCTCTGCCTATAAAAACGACGAGACCGGCGACGACGGCAAGATCACGTACATCCTCGGCGCCGACCGCACCCTCACCCTCGACCGCGCCGGCCAGCACGCCGCGATCACGCACGTCGAGAAGACCATGCTCTTCCGCTACGACAAGGACGCCGCCGAGGGCTATGCGTACTGCTTCCGCACGGACGGCAGCATCTGGCGCTATTGCTTTGAGCGCGGCGTCTTCGAGGAGATCATGCCCGCCGAGGGCACGGCTCCCGTCTCGACCCCCGGTGATGTCGATGCAGACGGGACATGCGCGGTCGCGGACGTCATCGCGCTCCAGAAGTGGCTCCATGCCGTCCCCAGTGCGACCTTGAAGGACGCCAAGGCCGCCGACATGGACAATAACGGCCGTGTGGACACCTTCGACCTTGCCCGCCTCAAGCGGATGCTGCTGACGGGGAAGGCGTGAGACCGTGATGAGACGTCATCTCTTATGGATGGAGACCGCGCTGCAAGCCCGGCGGGATAAGGCCATTGAAAAAAATAAGGGAGCCTGTGCTCCCATACGCTGAAAGCACAGGCTCAAGGACAGGTCACACATGCGGAACACCTCCTCAGTCCGCCAGCTCACTGGCGATCTCGATGGAGGCGCCGTGGATGGCGGTACGGGCGGCACCGGACGCGATGGAGCCGGCGACGGCAGAGCCGCCCGCCTCGGCAACGACCGCACCGACGGCAGAGCCGACCGCGCTCGCGCCCTCCACGATCACAGCACCCACGACAGGCAACGTGGCAGACAACGCCGCTCCGCTCACCTCGGCAGCGAGACCGGCGACAGCAGCAAGGACCTCAAACATGGAACATCCCTCCATTCCAAACGTCGAAAAACGGAACAACGAACAAGGAAACGCGTCAGCGGCCAAGGAGCACATCAAGGATGTCCCGGATGACCTCACGGCCGGGATCACGCGGATCCGGAAACGGGACGTACACGAACTTCTTCATGCGATCACCTCCTTTCCAAAGGTGCAGCGGGCGGGCGGTCAGAACACGATGATGGTGTCGAGGAGCTCATCGAGCTCATCGAGCACGTCGATCGGATCCGGGATCGTGCCGTTCACGAACTGCTTCATGCGATCACCTCCTTTCCAAAGGTGCAGCGGGCGGGCGGTCAGCGCTTGACGATGGTGCCGAGGAGCTTCTCGAGATCATCGATCAAGTCGATCGGATCCGGGATCGGGCGGTACACGAACTGCTTCATGCGATCACCTCCTTTCCAAAGGTGCAGCGGGCGGGCGGTCAGAGCTCGACGATGATGTCGAGGATCTCACCGATCTCCTTGAAGAAGTCGTTGCGCATCTCGATCACCTCCTTCCATCCTGCGGGGGCCTCTTCTTTACAGTTACTATCATACCACATCCGCCGGGAAAAAGCAATGTACAGGACGCCGTTTTTTTGTCACATGACATGCTATCAAAATAACGTAGGATAGCCGTTTGCAAATAGATACAGCACACGATTCGTCACATTTTTTGTGACACGCGCAAAAAACACGAGATGCCCGCCGCCAGGGCATCTCGCTTTTTCATCAGGTATCCCGCCCTTGTTGCTCGTCCGCACCATCATCGTCATCCTCCACGAAGCGGTTCACGCAGCGGAGATAGCTGTCCCGGAGCTCGTCGCCGCGCATGATGCGCTTGCGGCCATTGGGGAGCGGCGGGGGAGGGGCGGACGCAGGCGGTGTGGGCTCGCTGCGCCGCCCGCTCGGACGGGAGGGCCTGC
>CACWPL010000059.1 GCA_902762785.1 uncultured Ruminococcus sp.
CTTCAGCAGCTTGCACACGAACAGCGTGAGGGCCACGGCGGCGAGGCCGGGGATCAGCGAGTCGAGGTTCTGCTGGAGGGTGGTGACCTTCATCTGGTCGAGACCATTTGCGCCAAGAGCGGCGTACTGCGCGAGCGCGCTCTTGATGCCCGTGGCGTCCGGCGTGATGGTAGACCAGTCGATGTAGGCACCTGCCTGCTGCTGGATCGTGGAGACAACCGGCTTGAAGCTGATGGTGACCCAGCGCTCGACCAGAGCGCCGATGACGAACATACCAAGGATGGAGGCACCCTCGGTAATCTTGCCGAGCTTGCCGCCCGAGAGGTCTTTCGAGATGTCAGCGCCAGCACGGTAGCCAGCCTCCTGCGTGTACCACAGGAAGGCAAGGCGGATGACGTTCCAGAGCACGAAGAACAGGATGGGGCCAAGCGGCGAGCCGCCCAGGGCCAGCGAGGCGCCGAGGGCACCGAGCAGCGGGCGCACCGTGTACCAGAAGACGGGGTCGCCGACGCCGGCGAGAGGACCCATCATACCGACCTTGACGCCCTGAATCGTGACGTCGTCGATAGGCTCGCCGTTGGCACGGCCCTCCTCGAGGGCGAGGGTGACGCCGATGACGGGTGCGGAGACGTACGGGTGGGTGTTGTAGAACTCGAGGTGGCGCTTGAGGGCAGCGATCTGGTCATCCTTGTTGGGATAGAGCTTCTTGATCGCCGGAATCATTGAGTAGCACCAGCCGCCGTTCTGCATGCGCTCGTAGTTCCACGAGCCCTGCAGGAACTGGTGACGGTTGCACACCGCGAGACGGTCCTGCTTGGAAAGGTGGACGCCCTTGTCCTGAATCTCTTCTGCCATTGCTAATCACACTCCCTTGCAAGCCTAGTAGTTGTCGATGATGTCGCCCAGCGGGTCGCTGGAGCCCACGGCACCAGAACCGCCGTTCTGCTTGGCGTACTCCTTGAGCCCCAGGTAGATGAAGGCGAGCGAGAGGCCAATGACGCCGAGGGCGATGAGGGTGAGCTGGGAGATGGCAGCGAAGACGAAGCCCAGCGCGAAGAAGGGCCAGACCTCCTTGGTGGCCATCATGTTGATGACCATGGCGTAACCCACGCAGCAGACCATGCCGCCGCCAACGGCCATGCCGCCGGAGAGCCAGGCGGGCATCGCGTTAAGGGCCGCGGTCACGGCGTCACCGGGGATGAAGCAGAGGGCAGCGGCCGGGATGGCGATGCGGGCGCCCTGCATGCAGATGGCAGCGACCTGCCAGCGCTCGATGCCGGCGATGTCGTCGTTCTCAGCGCACTTGTCCATGCCGTGGACCATAGCCGTTGCGATAGTGCGGCAGACCATGGTGAGGAAGAGGCCGGCGACAGAAAGCGGTACGGCGACGGCGATCGAGGTGGTCATTGCCTCGTCAGGGTTGGAGCCGCCGTTGATAGCGATGACCATGAGAATGGCGGAGGCAACAGAGGCGAGGGCGGCGTCAGGAGCGACGGCGGCGCCGATGTTTGCCCAGCCAAGGGCGATCATCTGGAGCGAGCCACCCAGGAGGATTCCCTCCGAAGGGTGACCGGTCACGAGGCCGATGAGCGTGCACGCGACCAGAGGCTGGTGGAACTGCCACTCGTCGAGGATGCCCTCCATGCCTGCTAGGAAGGCAACAATGATGACGAGCAGGACTGAAATTGGTGACATAACCCCTCCTTATCCCTACTTGCTGGCTGCCTGGGCGGAAAGCTCGTCCTCGGCCTTCTTGATGATGGCGTCGTAGGACTCCGCCTTGTCGGCCGGGACCTTGCGGATGTCGAACTCGACGCCCTTGGACTTGATGTTCTCGAGGGTGTCGACGTCTGCCTGGTCCATGGCGAGGGCGTTGGTCACGACGACCTTGCCCACGGAGTGGGCCATCGAACCGAGGTTGAGCTTCTTGATGGGCACCCCGCCCTCGATGGCGCGAAGGGCGTCCTGCGGGGTCTCGAAGAGAAGCATGGCATGCGTGTTGCCGAAGCGCGGGTCCTTCGCGATCTCGCAGATCTTCTTGATGGGGACCACGTGCACGTGGACTCCCGGAGGAGCCGCCTGGATGATCATAGTCTTGCGGAGCTGGTCCTCCGCGACGCCGTCGGAGCAGACGATGATGCGGTCGGGGTTGGCCGCCTTCGTCCAGGTGGTTGCGACCTGGCCGTGGAGCAGACGGGTGTCGACGCGCGCGAACACGATCTTGATGTGCCCGTCTCCGATGACCGTTCCCTCAGGAATGGCTCCCGTGGGAGCGGCAGCGGGCGCCGCGGCTGCCGCAGGGGCAGCATCCTTGGGCTCGAGCTCCTCGGGCTTGATGCGAATGCCGTTCTTTGCCTCGGTGAAGACGTCCTTGGCGATGGCAGCCGCGGTGTCCTCACTCAAGCGATCCCCGTAGGCCTGGATGAGCATGGGCAGGTTGAGTCCCGTCACCATCACCCAGTCCTCGTGGCCCTCACTCGCAAGCAGGCCGTTGACCTGGTTGAAGGGAGTGGCGCCCCAAAGGTCGACAAAGAAGAGCACGTGCTCCTGTTCGTCGAACGATGCGACGGCATCCTTCAGCTTCGCCTTGAGGTCATCGGGGCCCATGTCGGGCGTGAGGGTCACGGCTGCGACGTCCTTCTGTGACCCGAAGATCATCTGGCCGGACTCCATGATCCCCTCGGCGAACTTGCCGTGACTGGCTAGAACGATACTGACCATTCTTCCTCCTTACGCATATCCCGTACCGACAACAGATAACGCGTCAAATGTGGAGAGGCGTACACGCTTTTTTCTCCCATCCTTCATGCCTCATTCACATCGGCTTCACATTATAGGACACAACCGACTTTCTAATATGCGTGAAATCGATGTTTGGAAAGCGGTACTTGGTCACTCATTCACCACTGCAAGGACAACTAGCTGCACAAATGCTAAAGCGAGCCGTAAATATTCGTTCAGACAAGTTTGCGAACGGTAGCTCTGCCGGGAATTCTCGTCGAGAGGAGCAAATAAAGCCAAGCTCAAGGCATCTGTTTGCCCTAACGCCGTTCACCGATTAGTTGCAACAACAAGCGAATGGAGTAAGGAGTTCTCCGACGCTATTGCATACGGCTGGCGAGAAGACCGCCGAGTACGTTTGCCCGAGGGCCGATGGAAGCCCTCGTCGTGTCAGAGATTCTTACTTCGGCGTCTTTTCGGCAGGAGCCGAAGCGCAGTTATCGCAGGGTTTTATTCCAAAGAGAACCCTCTGGCACCGGAATGACGCCGGGAGAGGGGCTTCGTCCTCTCCTACTGCGGAAATACGCCCTGCGGCGAGAAAGTGACGCCGGAGCCGGGGTTCTCTACGGGATTACGTACGAGACGGGCCTTCCGGCGCCTAAATGACGCCGAAGCATGCGTTGTCGCGGCAGTCACGGACAA
Organism: uncultured Ruminococcus sp.; assembly: GCA_902762785.1. Classification (GTDB taxonomy): domain Bacteria; phylum Bacillota; class Clostridia; order Oscillospirales; family Ruminococcaceae; genus UBA3855. The sequence continues at coordinate 3,424 of CACWPL010000059.1, forward strand.
GAAAGCCCCTCCGGCGAGGAATTGACGCCGGAGCCGGGGTTCTCGACAGGATTACGTACGAGACGCACCCTCCGGCGAGGAATTGACGCCGATGCCGGGACTTCGGACGGGATTACGTACGAGACACGCCCTCCGGCGAGGAATTGACGCCGATGCCGGGACTTCGGACGGGATTACGTACGAGACGCGCCCTCCGGCGAGGAATTGACGCCGATGCCGGGACTTCGGACGGAATCCCGTACGAGAAGCGCCTTCCGGCGAGAAAATGACGCCGGAGGGCACGTTATTGCAGCTATCACGCACAAAAGAGCCCCTCCGGCACCGGAATGACGCCGGAGGGGCTCGTGGGCACGGGCGAGAACAGCCCTCGCTAGCAGGGGATGCACACCAGCTCGTGCGGCGACTGCGTGAAGACCTCGTAGCCATTCTCTGTCACGATGCCAAAGTCCTCCACGCGCACGCCGAACT
>CACWPL010000060.1 GCA_902762785.1 uncultured Ruminococcus sp.
GCAGAGAAGGAGGGATGACATATGCTGACACTACTCGTCCAAGACGATGCCGTCATGCTGAACGGACAAGGGAGCCTGGAGGATATCCTGTCCATCTACGCCCGCGTCACGAACGTTTGCAAGGAAGTGCTCACAAAGACCTACTCAGAGAATGTCGCGTGCAAGATGCTGCACGCCGCCGCCGAGCTCGGTATGGAGGCGGACGCCCCCAAGCACGGCATCCACAAGGTCACGCCGGTCGATAAGGAGGACTGACCCATGACCATCCCCGAGATCAACTTCCTGGTCGAGTATGAAGCGCAGCTCGAGCAGGCCATCCGTGACCAGAACGTCATCGCCGCCCGCGCCTATCGCAGGGAGCGTGCTGCCTGGCACTATCGCTGCGGATGCGCCGGCGGCCTCTGGATGGCGCTCCAGATGCTGCACGACCTCATCGACGCACAGCAGAAGGGAGGCGATGCCGATGGGACGTAAGCTGCCGCTTGACATCGGCCAGCAGCTCGCCCGCCGTGAGGGCACACCACAGCACGAGGGGTTCTTCACCGAGACGAACCCCTACGGCTACAAGATCAACATCTCGCACCCGCAGATCCGTCCGCTCTACGACCGCTATCTTCGGAAGCTCGGCACCCCGATCATGAGCGACGGTCAGCGCCATCAGTTCGAGGCGCTCATCATGCACCTGATCGCGACTGGGCACCTGCGGGAGCGCTGAACACACACAAGGAGGGAATACCATGGCAAGACCAATGAACAGCACGAAGGCACCGAGCATCCCCGTCATCGTCTGGGCGAACATCGTCAAGTGGGCGATCGTGCGGGGCGTGAACGACAGCGAGATCGCGGCCGTCATCGGTGTCAAGGACCTCGCAGACCGCAAGCGCAAGCACCTGCTCACGATCGAGGAGATGGACCGTGTATGTGCCCTTCTCGCCGTCGAGCCGGAGAAGCTGCTGGAACGCTAAGGAGGGATGGATATGCTGCACCACCATCTCACCGCTCCCCCGCCGAAGGTCTACGTCTGCTCGAAGTGCGGGCAGCCGATCGTCGGCATCGTCTACAAGGGCTACGGCTTCGCCTATCACCCGCGCTGCTACGCCGCCATCTACGGATGGCCGCAGGACTGAGGTGAGCATCATGATCGGACACATCCTCGTGACGCTGCTCGCCGGCTTCCTGCTCTTCAAGCCCGACCCGCCGCGCCGTCCGCCCGACCCGCGAACGCTCGACATCATCACCATCACCGCCCGCATCCATCGCCTCGAGCAGACCGCCCAGCGCATCGACACGCTCGACCGCATGATCACAGACGTGACCATGTGCGAGCCGGAGATGCTGCACAGGAACTTCTCGTGCAGCTGGAGTTCGGGCGAGGAGAACAGCCGCTATGAGTTCTGGACGACCGGCGAGGATATGAACGCCGACCATCTGCTCAAAATGGCGGCGGACGAACGTGCCGCGCTGGTCACTTCCCTGCTCAGCCAGATCGACGGGCTCGTGAAGGTACGTTGGCGACAAAACGGAGACAAAAGGCTCTCCCGTCACGCCCGCTTCACAGTAGGGGAGGGGGACAAAACGGCGACAGAACGACGACAGAACGGCGCCGCCGTCTGATCGTCGGTGACGACAAAACGTCTGCACATGACGACAGAACGGCGACAAAAGGTCGACAAAAGGTCGACAAAACGATGCCCGGCGCGACCGGGGGAGGGGGACAAAACGATGGAAGAGATCAAGCGCTGTGCCATCTGCGGCGTGCCGATCGCCCGCGAGGGGGAGACAGACTGGTACAAGTACATCCGGGTGAAATACTGCCCGGTCTGCCGTGAGGACGTCCACCGGCAGCAGAAGGCGGCCAGCAAGCGCCGGACACGGCAGGCCGTCCGTAAGGCCAAGAAGGAGGCCCGGGCGCGCGTGATCGCCGCCAAGGCCGAGAACGACCAGCTCCGCGCCCTGCTCCGGGAGAACCGACAGATGGCGTGGATGCTCGACAGGGAGACGAAGGAGGAGGCACATGTTTGAGATCAAAGCCTCGCGCGAATCAATAGAGATCAGCGGAGAGGGCACCGTCAAGGCCCTGCTGATACTGTATTCACAGGTCACGCAGTCTGTTGCACGCGCTGTTCGACAGACCTACGACATACCGGAAGAGGTGGCACGGATGCTTGTGCTGTCTGCTGCGGAGGTAGCGCTCGACCCTGACGCCGTGAAGCTGAAGAAGACCCATTCAACCGGAGAGGAGGAGACACATGACACCAAAAGAATTTGAGGACCTGACCGGCATCTACCCCGACCGCATCACATACGGCGTGGCCGAGCGCGAGTACGAGCGGCAGGACGAGGACGGTCACGACGTCTGGCCGGACAAGCACACGTTCTGCAATGCCTACAAGTTCAACGAGGACGGCCTCGCGGAGCGCATCCAGGCCGCCGCGAACGAAGCGATCTGGCAGATGGAGGAGCGTCACCGCAAGGCGCTGAACGAGAGCGGCGAGCGCGTTCGTAAGCTCTACGAGCAGAACGCCAAGCTCGAGGCCGAGGTCGAGGCGCTGCACGCCAAGCTCGAGGAGGAGAGAGCCCGACCTCGCCCAGACCCGGAAGCGATTCGCAAGTCGCTGTGCTATGACGTACTGTGCGACATCGTGCTCCGCGAAGGGACCGCTGACGAGGTGCTGCACGCCGTCTGGACGCTCATCAAGCTCAATGAGAAGGAGATGGGAGGTGTCCCGTTTTGATCTACTTGACCGACCCCGGCATCTGGGCGGGCGTGGCCGCCCTCGTGATCACGGTATGGATCCACATCAAGCTCGCGCAGCACGATAGGGACCTCGCCGCACAGGAGGAGCG
>CACWPL010000061.1 GCA_902762785.1 uncultured Ruminococcus sp.
CCTTTGGGGCCTTGAGCACCTGCTGGATGGCGGCCAGCTTGGCGCGGATGTTGGTGTTCATGATAGCCTCCTGTTCGTGTGCTCTGCCGCCCATGCGAGCAGATGCTGCTTGATGCGGTGTGCCGTTAGACGGACATCGTCTTCATCGTGGAGATGCAGCTCTGAGTTAATACGGCACCTCGTCAGATACTTGCCGCCGATGTCATACAGATAGACGGTGATATATCCGATACCGCCATCGAGGAGGGCCGTGATCCCGACCATCCCCTCAGCACGGAGCGCGGCCGTCAATGCGAGCTCGACTTCGGTCATGGGTGCTCCTTTCAGATGAGGGTGAGCTGTTCGTCATGCGGCAGACCACGCAGGAGATAGCGTTCGGCCGCGGCATCGAAGATGAGCTCGCAGTCGCCGTTCGAGCGTCCAGCAGATCGCGTCGAGGACAGAGGTCTTGCCCTGTCCGTTGTTCCCGCCGAGGACGGTCAGGCCGTTCTCTGCGGGCGTGAGCGAGACCGCCTTGATGCGCTTGACGTTCTCGATCTCGAGGGTGTGGATCTTGACGGACATATCATTTCTTCCTTTCCTAAATGAGGGTGAGCTGTTCATATTCTTCTGTCGGGACCTCGTTTCGCCACGGCACGCCGATCCAGTCGAGGACACGCCCCAATCCATAGGGCTTCCCGTCCGGGTCCTTGCAGCAGCGGTTCATCCAGTAGTCCCAAGCCTGCGGGTCATCCTGCCGGAGCCGGTCGAAACGGTGCGGCCGCCCCTCGATGTGGATGCCGAAGCCACACATGCTGCATCCTGTCCGCTGTGCGCGGGTCGTGTAGAGGCGGCCGTCCTCATCCTCCTTGATCTCGCCATAGGCGCGGGGGACAGGGACGTGCAGGTCGCGTGCGAGGCGGAGCAGGTCCTGCCTCGTGAAGATCGCGAACGGTGCCGAACGGATGACGTCTTTGCCATAATAGTTGCATCCGTTCTTCATCAGTGCCATCTCGCGCTGGCCGCCCTCTGACGCCATGAGACCAAGGTAGGGATAGCTGTTGTGTTCCTTTGCCCAGTCATCGCATGGCTTCTCCTTCATCCACCAGCAGCACTTGGCTGAGACCTTGAAGCGAGGCGGGGGCATGATGGCAAGATCGGGGCGCATGTCCGCGTAGTTCCCGCCGAACAGACGGATCCACTTGTCGTTGAGCTTGATGCGGTCGGAGTGCTGCCATCCGCCCTGCTCGCCCATGTCGCCGGTCATGATGGCGTGGATGAAGGTCTGCTTTTCGGCATCGGGCGTCAGCAGATACTCGATCTTGTTCGCCTTGGCCTTGCTGATGACGGGGAACCCGAGCGTCCGCAGCACCTTCGTCTGGGACATATAGGGTTTGATCGGGATGACGCCGAGCGCTTTGTGTACCTCTTGGTTCCCGCAATCCTCCAGACAGGACACGGAGATCGCGGGGATGTGCCTTAGCCCGATCGCACGGATGAAGCATAGGAGCGTGATGCTGTCGAGCCCGCCGACGCTCACATGCACATCAGCGCCGCGGGACATGATCTCGCGATAGAACTGCGTGATCTTCGCCTCCGCATGTCCGACCTTCGCAGGATAGGGGAGGCTCTGCTTTTGCAGGAAGTCGTCAATGGTCATGAGTCGTCACTTCCTTCCCCCCATTGCTCTGCCATCGCCCTTGCGATCCCGGGGAACGTCTTGGCGCGTTCCTTGGCTGTGTGGACGCCCTTCCGATCACGCAACTTCGTGCGGCTATTCGCACCTGCACAGTCGACCCAGCATCCGTGCGGGACGACCGGTCTGTCAGGGCGGAGCAGGGGCAGTCCTTTGAGCCAGAGACAGGTGCGCTTCTTCCATGGATCGCCGAAGTGGAATGGTTCGACGATCTGCTGATACGGCGGCAGCCCCCAATAGTGGAGCGGGACAGGGTTCTCGATACAGATACGGTCGCAGTCGGCGTGCAGCAGGGCCTGAAAGAAGCTGACGGCCTCCCACCCCTTGCGCTCACGGGCCTTGTCGATGATCTCGTGCGAACGGTTGAAAAGGCGGCACGCGCCCGCTGCTGAGAGGTAGGTGCAGGGCGGGTGAGCGATGATGATGTCCCACCGTGCGAAGACATGCAAGGTGTCGTCCATCGTCAAGAAACGAATGCAGCCTGACTGGGCATCCGGGGAGAGGATGGTGCAGACGTCCCCGAGGATATGCCATTCCGGGTGTCCGCCGGACGGCTCCTGGATGTCGCACGAGAACGCATCGTGTCCCCGTTCACGAAATGCTGCGCACACGCGCTGGCTCTCTTCGCAAGCGATCAATACCTTCATCGGTCCTTCACCTCACACATCGCTACCTCGCGCCGCAGCGCCTCGAGCTCGATGAGGATGCCGAGCTCGGCGCGGCACTGGATGAACGCTGAATGTCGCTGCTGCTCGGTGATGCCCTCGGCCTTGCTGTGGTAGCGTCCCTCGGCTTGATGGAGCTTGGTCCTGTGGTACTTGATGCGCGCGTCGATGGCCTCTTGTACCGTCATAGCCCCACCACCTTGTCGCTGTTGACGTAGTCACGGAACAACTGCTCTCTGTCCAACTGGGCGCGCCACATCGCATCCAGGACGGCGTTGTCCGCCGCGATCTGCATCCGCAGCATCTCACGCTCCTCCTGTGCGGCGAGGTCCCTATCGTGCTGCGCGAGCTTGATGTGGATCCATACCGTGATCACGAGGGCGGCCACGCCCGCCCAGATGCCGGGG
>CACWPL010000062.1 GCA_902762785.1 uncultured Ruminococcus sp.
TTTCGACATCAGCTGCGCTGGAAGCCAGGCTCGCATCGTAGCCGATGCCCGTGATGCGTGCGAGGAAGACGGCGAGGGCGTTGACAACCATCGAACCGATCAGGCCCCAGGTGAGGCGCTTGTCGGCGTTGGAGATCTCGCCGAGGACGTAGGTGCTGAGGAAGGGGATGATCGACATCCAGCCCGGCTTTCCCGCCTTGGTAAAGACCTTCCACTGCGCGACGATGACCAGCACACAAACGATGAGGACGAGAATGATCATCGTGCCGACGATGCCCAGGATGGCATCCAAATCATCCATGACGGCTCCTTCCGAAGAATGGTATTGGGCCTTGAGGCTCAGGCTTTCCCTGGATACAGGATACTCCACGCATTGTCGCGCTCTGTAAAGGGAGCGTGACAATAGTGGGCCTACTGGTGTCATGAGCGTGTCCGCCCTGTCTTGTAAGATGGGCAAGACGGACAAAGGAGGACGTATGGCTGGCGAAAACGAATCCCATTTCATGGCGCTGATGTCGCGCCTCAGGTACATCGAGCGTTGGGCGCTTATGCGCAGATCACGGCCAGAAAATCTGGCAGAGCACTCGCTTGACGTGGCGATGATCGCGCATCTGCTCTGCACGCTGGGCAACGTGCGCCACGGGCGCCATCTCGATGCGGACCGGGCCGCCGTGATTGGCCTTTACCACGATGCGTCCGAGATCATCACGGGAGACATGCCCACCCCGGTTAAGTACCGCAATGGGGTGATCCGCGATGCCTACCACGACGTGGAGACCCAGGCGGAGTCAGAGCTTGTCGGGACGCTGCCTGATGACTTGCGCGGCGCCTATGCGGGCGTTTTTGCCAAAGGGGAGGGCGAAGACGAGGCTTATCTCTGGCACCTCGTGAAGGCGGCTGACAAGCTCTCAGCCCTTATCAAGTGCGAGGAGGAGCTCGGCAGCGGTTCGGGCGAGTTCGCCACGGCGGCGGCATCTACGCGCGCCAAGCTCGAGGAGATGGCGATGGAGCTGCCCGAGGTGGCGGACTTCATGCGGGAGTTCCTCCCCAGCTACGGCCGGACGCTCGACGAGCTGCTTCAAGGGTAGGGAAGACATACGGCGGCCTGCCTGCGGGTCCCGTGCCCGGTGGGGGATCTTTATTGAGCCGTCGTGGTGGCGTCGGTTGTACCCGTACCGGAGGTGGAGTCCCCGGATGCTGCGCCGCCCGTGGTCCCGCTGTCGGAAGTCGTTCCGTTGGTGGCGCCGCCGCTCGTTGCTCCGCCGGTCCCGTTCGAGGAATTCGAGGAATCTCCCGTGGTAGACGAGCTGTCGGTACTTGTGCCCGTGCCTGCGTCGGTTGAAGTGCCCGATGACGTGCCACTGTTGTCAGTCGTGCCGTCGGCTGTCCCGGACGTGTTCGTCTGGTCCGTGGCCTGCGCCTGATCGGTCTGCTGGTCCGTCTGTGCCGCATCTGCGCTATCGGTCTGCTCGGTCTGGGTCGCCTGCTGGTCCGCGGTGCCGTCGTCGGTCGACGTTGTCGCAGGGGTGAAGGCGGTGGTCGTGCCGAGGCCCTGACCCGCGGTGGCGAGGGTGATAATGCCCGCGGTTACGGCGAGGGCGACAAGGGCGGCGGCGACGGCGACGACGAGGGCGCGTTTGGTCGCAGCCTTGTTCTCGCGTGCATGTGCCGCATAGCGGATGGAATCGGGGGCGATGGGGGTGCCGGTGTCGGCGCGCTCTTGGGGCCCTGTCTTGTCCGAGAGGGTCACTGGGCGCCGCTGGGCGACGGTCTTCCCGTCATGGGGCCGGTCGGCCACCTTGCCATTGGTGGCCTCGTCTTCTTCTGAGGAGCCGAGGTCTGCCGTCAGGTTGGTGACATCGCGGACCTTCTCGGCAGACTTCTTGAGGATCGATTGATAGATCTGGGTCGCGAAGGAGGAAGCCGCCGCTGCGACGACCGTGCCGATGACCGACCCGGCAAGGCCGATCTTTGAGGAGAGTACGAGTGAGGTACCCGCGGCGAGCGCGCTCGCGATCACCGTCGTGAGGGACACGCTGCTCAGGATGCCCGTCTTCTCTTCTTCGCGCTGGTCGTCGGACACGTTTTTCTCCTCTTCTCACCAATAAGGATGTACCCGAAGGGAAACCCTGAGTATAGCCAGCCGGACGACGGACGTCCGAATTCCACGAAATGATGACCGCAGCCGAAAAACTTACAGAAGTGTATGCCCGCACTTGGTATTATGAACTCGTGCGTTAAGAGTAGGTTTGTTACCAGAGGAGGCAACATGCTCGTCAATGCAACACAGATGCTCAAG